>NZ_AJLE01000005.1 GCF_000296775.1 Sulfurovum sp. AR
AATATAATCCCTTTCATTACTTATTAAACCCCACAAAAATCTAAATCTGTCTCGATTTCTAAATTTTTAAACTCTTTATGTGCGACAAGAAAAGTAATAATATCTGCTTTTTCAAGTGCTTCTTGATACCCTACTATCTCAAACTCTTTAAAACTCTCGATATTTGGCTCTACTGCTAAAACATCAAATCCATCTGCGATAAGACGTCTTGTGATGTAGAGTGCCGGAGACTCTCTAAGGTCATCAATATCTGGCTTAAATGCCAATCCCATACAAGCGACCTTCGCTTTTCTTCCATGTTTATTTTCAAATGTTAACGCTGCGTTTTTGATCTTCTCTATAGCCCACTCTGTTTTATAAGTATTTACTTCTCTGGCAGTTCGTATCATCTTGGCATCTTCACCACCTGCATGGACGATGAACCAAGGATCTACAGCAATACAGTGTCCACCAACACCTGCACTTGGCTGAAGTATATTGACTCTTGGATGTCTGTTGGCTAACCTGATGAGTTCCCAAACATCAATACCGAATTTATCACAAAGGATGGAGAGTTCATTGGCGAAGGCGATATTGGTGTCTCTAAAGCTGTTTTCGGTCAGCTTTGCCATTTCTGCTGTTTTAGCATCGGTTGAAAGTACTTCACCCTCTACAAAGGTTTGGTAAAAGACTACAGTTGCCTCAGTCGCTTCTGGAGTAATCCCTCCTACGATACGGTCATTTTCTACCAGTTCACGCATAATGTGTCCCGGAAGAACACGCTCAGGACAGTGTGCAATATGCACTTTACTTGTGTCTATACCATGTGATGCCAGTACTTCTGCCACCTTATCTGTCGTACCGACCGGTGAGGTAGACTCCAGTATGACTATATTTCCTTCTTGTACATAAGGAGCTATCGCTTCTGTCGCAGAGACAACATAGTCGATATTTGGCACATACCCATCATGAAACGGTGTAGGAACAGCGATGATAAATATATCTGCCTGTGTAGGTTTTAGATCTGCTTTGAGCTTACCACTGTTGACTGCTGCGTGAACAAACGTATCAAGTTCAGGTTCAACGATGTGAATTTCACCACGGTTGATAATATCAACCGTTCTCTGTACGACATCAACACCATGTACCTCATAACCCCTATTTGCTAACAGTGCTGCAGTTGGTAGTCCTATATATCCTAGGCCAACCACACATACTTTTTTATCCATTTTATCCATTTATCTTTCCTTCATAAATTCAACGACCTGTCTACAAGCAGTACCGTCTCCATAAGGATTACTCGCATGGGACATACGGCTATACACATCTTGATCATCGATCAACTTTTGTGCTTCATTTCTGATCAGTTCAATATCTGTACCTACCAGCTTAACTGTAACTGCTTCCAAGGCTTCCGGGCGTTCTGTAGTTTCTCTCATGACAAGTACCGGTTTTCCAAGAGATGGTGCCTCTTCCTGTACTCCTCCACTATCAGTGATAATAAAGTAAGACTTATCCATCATATAGATAAATTGTTCATACTGTAGCGGTTCAATGAGGTAAATATTTGCTACATCTGAGAGAAGTTCCTTTACAGGTTTTTGCACATTTGGATTAAGATGTACAGGATACACAATATCGATATCCGGATTAGAAACAGCGATCTCTTTAAGAGCAGTACAAATATTGATAAAACCTTGACCATGATTTTCTCTTCTATGTCCTGTGACCAGAATGATCTTTTGATCCTCTGATAAATGATAATCAAGCGTTTCTAAATGCTGAACGATTTCTGTTTCAAGTTGCTTATTGGATTTTATCTTCTCTAACGCTAGGAACAGTGCATCAATGACCGTATTACCCGTTACGACAATACTTTTTGCATTGACATTTTCACGTAAAAGATTCTCTTTACTTGTTTGAGTTGGTGCAAAGTGATACGCTGTGATCTGCGAAGTAAGCTGACGGTTTGCCTCTTCAGGCCAAGGAGAATAGATGTCACCGGTTCTCAAACCTGCTTCGATGTGCGCCACTTTGATCTGCTGGTAAAATGCTGCCATAGAGGCAGCAAAAGTTGTTGATGTGTCACCATGTACAAATACCACATCCGGTTTAAAATCTGTAAGTACAGGCTTCATGCCAAGAAGCACATTAGACGTTACATCATAAAGATCTTGTCCCGGCTTCATAATGTCAAGATCATACTCAGGGATGATTTCAAAAAGCTCTAAAACCTGGTCAAGCATTTCTCTATGTTGTGCCGTCACACATACTTTTGTATCAAACATATGCGGAAACTTTTGAAACTCTTTGACAAGTGGTGCCATTTTAATGGCTTCTGGACGAGTACCAAAAACGATGAGTATTTTTTGCATTATGCTTCAACTCTATTATAAAAATAATTAGTAGCTTCAACAAACCCATCTATAGAACCACAGTCAAACCGTTGACCATCAAATTTATAAGCGATCACTTTTCCGTTTTTTGCCTGCTTAAGAATAGCATCGGTGACCTGGATCTCGCCATTCTTACCTGGTTTTGTTTCTCTGAGGATATCAAAGATATCCGGTGTAAGGATGTAGCGTCCTATTATAGCCATATTCGTCGGTGCATCTTTTGGGTCTGGTTTTTCAACCATATTGGTCACTCTATAGATATTCTCTGTATTATCAACCAGTTTTCCAGCTATGACACCATACTTATAGGTCTGATCCATCGGTACTTCTTCGATGGCTACAACAGAACATTGGTATTTTTCATACACATCTATCATCTGTTTGAGTACACCGTCATTTCCATTGGTACAGAGATCATCTGCTAGAACAACGGCAAACGGTTCATTTCCTATAAGTGTTTCTCCTGTGAGGATAGCATGTCCAAGACCTTTCATCTCTACTTGTCTTGTATAGGAGAAAGTACATTGGTCTATCAGAGAACGTATTTCATCAAGAAGGGGCTCTTTGCTCGTACCTTTTATCTGCTGTTCAAGTTCATATGAGATATCAAAATGGTCCTCTATGGCACGTTTACCACGTCCTGTAATGATAGCCATCGTGTTGAGACCTGCTTCCAGTGCTTCTTCCACCCCATACTGAATGAGTGGCTTGGTGAGGACCGGTAGCATCTCTTTTGGTGTGGCTTTGGTCGCTGGTAGAAAACGGGTACCGTATCCTGCTGCGGGAAATAGACATTTTCTGATTCTCAAATTTTTTTCTCCCATTCTAATGTTGTTTGACAGATGACTTCAAGATCATCATATTTTGGTTCCCAATGCATGGCATTTTTGATCTTTGTATTATCTGAGATAAGGATGGCAGGATCTCCTGCACGTCGTTCTTTTGTCTCCACACTGAAATCAACGCCAGAGACTTTTTTCATGGTATCAATAACCTCTTTAACCGAAAAGCCTCTACTATACCCTACATTAAACACATCACTATCGTGATCTTCAAGATACTCTAAAGCCTCTATATGTGCCTGAGCAAGATCTACTACGTGTATATAGTCACGGATACCCGTACCGTCATGTGTAGGATAATCTTCTCCAAAGATATACATCTTTTCACGCTTACCTGTGGCAGTTTCTGCAGCTACTTTTATGAGCAGTGTAGCATTTTTCGTGGACTGACCGATACGACCATCAGGATCAGAACCTGCTACATTAAAATAACGCAGTGCTGCATACTTAAAATCATCATAGGCAAATGCTGTATCTTTGAGTACTCTTTCACTCATGAGTTTACTCATCCCGTAAGGGTTAATAGGATCTGTGGGATCACTCTCTTTAAGCCCACTCTCCAAGTTCACTACAGTTGCATCAGGTTCTCCATACGTGGCTGCTGTTGATGAGAAGATAAATTTATTTACCCCATTTTCTGTAGCACATTTTATGAGGTTAGCAGTATTGGCAGTGTTGTTCAGATAATACTTTAAAGGGTTCTCAACACTTTCTGGTACCACAAGAGAAGCAGCAAAATGGATAATTGCATCAAAACTATTTTCTTTCATGACAGTTTCGATCTTGTCAAAATTGGAAAGATCTTCTTGAATGAAGTTCAGGGTGAGATTATTTTCGTTGGCAATCACCATTAACGTATCAACGGTTTCTTTAAATCCTGTTACAAGGTTATCAAGAATGGTAATTTCATGATCACTGTTTTCAAGTAATAACTTGACCACATGACTACCAATGTAACCTGCTCCACCTGTTACAAGAATATGCATAACTTGTTTTCCCCTTTTAACTTATCCAATTATTTTTATATAAATATTTTATCTATATATAAAAATAAAAGTAAAAGTGTATCATTTGAATGTCATATTAATGTAACATTCAAACAAAAACATTTTTATTTATAATCTCCATGTAGGATTTTCTACGATCCCTTTGATGTCTATCAATACCGGTTCAGTTGTACTAATACCTTCAAATACACTACGATTCAGTACCTTGAATTCCTTATGACCTACCGCTACAATGATAGCATCATATTTTTTATCCGCTTGGAAAGGATCTGTGATAAACACAAAGTTTTTCTGATCTACATCCTTCTGATCGATCCATGGATCATAAGCATCCACACTGCATCCATAATCTTCTAGTTCATCGATGATGTCAAAGACTTTTGAGTTTCTAATGTCAGGGCAGTCTTCTTTAAAAGTTAAGCCCATGACCAATATATTTGCACCTTTGATCTTCTTATCATGTGATATCATCTCTTTGATCGTACGTTCAGCGATATACTTACTCATGCCATTATTGATCTGGCGTGCTCCAAGAATAAGATTTGGTTTGTACCCAAGCTCTTGTGCCTTATGTGTAAGATAGTAAGGATCTACACCGATACAGTGACCACCTACTAAACCAGGAGTCAGTTTAATGAAGTTCCATTTTGTTGCAGCCGCATTGATGACCTCAGTTGTATCGATACCCATCGTATCAAATATAAGTGCAAGCTCATTGATAAGAGCAATGTTGACATCTCTTTGCGTATTTTCGATCACCTTTGAAGCTTCAGCCACTTTGATAGAAGATGCTAAGTGTGTACCCGCTGTAATGATACTTTTATAAAGATCATCCACTACTTTTGCGATCTCAGGTGTAGAACCAGCAGTAACCTTTAGGATCTTAGTCACTGTATGTTCTTTATCTCCCGGGTTGATACGTTCTGGAGAGTATCCACAGTAGAAGTCTTCATTGAACTTCAACCCACTCATCTTCTCAAGTACCGGAACACAAACCTCTTCTGTTACACCAGGATAAACAGTAGACTCATAGATAACAATGTCATCTTTTTTCAGTACTTTTCCAACAGATTCAGAAGATTTGATAAGCGGCGTAAGGTCAGGACGGTTTGAACTATCTATAGGCGTAGGCACAGTCAAAATGTACACATTACAATCAGAAATCTCATCAAGATTTGCAGTAAATTTCATACCTTGAGCCAAAGCTTCTTTGACTTGTTCGTTACTCAGTTCAAGCGTACGGTCCACACCAGAATTAAGCTCATCAATACGCCACTGAGCAATATCAAAACCGACTACCTCGTACTTCTCCGAAAATGCATGCGCCAAAGGCAATCCAACATAACCAAGTCCGATCACTGCAATCTTATGAGCCATAGAAAAATATCCTGATATTAAATTGCATGTATTGTATCAAAAGGGCGGTTAGAGCTTCATAGGAAATAATATAGAATGATTACACTTTAGTTATAGTGTAGAAAAAACGAAACTTATATTTGTGAGAATGGAGATATACAAATCCGATATAAGGATTCATATGAGACTATAAACTGGTATTTAAATCATTCCTAATAAATATATACCCTTTTAAATACCCCTAAATTTTTTATTGATATTTATTTAGA
>NZ_AJLE01000004.1 GCF_000296775.1 Sulfurovum sp. AR
GTCATTTGCCATTGAGGATATGGGAATGAAATCGATCATGTATAACTGTAACCCAGAGACCGTTTCAACTGACTATGATACGTCTGATGTTCTCTACTTTGAACCGATTGATTTTGAACATGTCAGAAGTGTTATCGAACTTGAAAAACCGGATGGCGTGATCGTACACTTTGGTGGACAGACACCGCTCAAACTGGCTAAGAACCTTACAGCAATCGGCGCGAACATTTCAGGAACGACTGCGAAAGTGATCGACCTTGCCGAAGATAGAGAACAGTTCTCTACTTTCATCAATGAACTTGGACTCAAACAGCCTGACAACGGTACTGCATTTGCCAAAGATGAAGCGATGGCTATCGCAAACCGTATTGGTTATCCTGTGCTTGTACGCCCTAGTTTCGTACTTGGTGGACGTGGTATGAAAACCGTATATAACGATGCAGAACTAAGACAATACATGGATGAAGCGGTAAGTGTCTCTAATGATGCGCCAGTCCTTATCGATAAATTCCTGGACAGTGCTGTCGAACTTGATGTAGATGCGATCTGCGACGGAGAAGAGGTGTATATCGGATCGATCATGCAACACATTGAAGAGGCAGGTATCCACTCTGGGGATTCTGCATGTTCACTTCCTCCGGTATCTATCTCAGATGAACTTCAAGAGAAAGTAAAAGAGCAGACTGCACAGATCGCACTTGGTCTTGGTGTCGTGGGTCTGATGAATATACAGTATGCCATCCATAAAGGTGAGATCTACTTGATCGAAGTCAATCCAAGAGCATCAAGAACCGTGCCGTTTGTATCAAAGGCTACAGGTGTACCTTTGGCAAAAGTGGCAACAAGGGTTATGCTACAGGGTGACCTCAGAGAAGCACTCAAGTTCTACGATACATTTAATGTCGTCAACTTCGATAAAAAGATCATGGAACCAAACCTTAAAGGACATGTAGCAGTTAAGGAAGCGGTTTTCTCTTTCAATAAACTCCCAGGATCGGACCTTATCCTCGGACCTGAGATGAAATCTACAGGAGAAGTTATGGGTATTTCTGACAACTTCGCTATGAGTTTTGCTAAGAGTCAGTTTGCCGGCAAAAACAATATCCCTCTCAAAGGAACAATCTTCATATCGTTGATGGATACAGATAAACAGTATGCAGGAGAGATTGGAAAAATATTTGAAAAGCTAGGATTTAGTATTGTCGCAACTTCTGGAACATATCGAGCACTTAAAGATGCAGGAGTCAACTCAACAAAAGTACTCAAGATCTCTGAAGGTCGACCAAATATTGATGACATGATAAATAATGGTGAGATTTCTTTAGCGATCAATACTGGTGATAACGTAGCAACTAAAGCTAATGTCAGAACAATTAGAGAAAAAGTTTTAAATCACCATGTACCTTATTTTACTAGCGTTGAAGCTGCACGATCAACCGCACTGAGAATCAAAAAGCTCAAAACAATGAATGGTAAATATGAAGATAATATACCACTTGAAGGTATACTCTTGCTTTCCTTAACAGAGGTAGATAAGAAGTATGCAGGTGAGATTGGCAAAATGTTTGAAGAACTAGGATTTAGTATTATTGCAACTTCTGGAACATATCGAGCACTTAAAGCTGCAGGTATCAATTCCTCCAAAGTACTGAAATCCTCTGCAGGCCATCCTAATATCAATGATATGATTGATAACGATGAGATTGCTATTGTAGTCATTACAATTGATAAAAAAGTTATCGAAGCAGATGCTAGAAAAATCCGGGAATCAATTATATGCAACAATGTTGCCTATTTGACAACGATTGCAGCTGCAAGAGCTACTGCAATTGCCACTAATGAGCTCATCAAATTGAGTGGTATTTCGGAACCAAAAGCACTGCAAGACTATTTAAGTTAGTGAGTAACTTGTAAGACCTACTAATTGTTTATGCATCTACCTGATATGTACAAAACAATATTTATCATACTAATACTGCTGTAAGATTTGTTCATTTCGCTTAGTGTTAAGTAATAAAGATATCATGTAAAAATGCATGTAGCTCCTTATCTTCAATAATTTTAAGAAATTTGTATTTATTCATTTCATAATAATACAATGCAGATGTTCAAAATTCACTATTTGCTATATTTACAACTTTTAAATAGTCTATGTTATTGATTTTAAAAAATATCTTTTTATTTTCTGAACGTTTTCCTGTAAGAAGAAAAACAAGAGATATTAGATCATCAACATACATTATATTCCTTTCTCAAAATATTACAATCTTATAATCTGAAAGATTTCCCCCGATACTTTCATCGTTTGGGGTCCATTAAATAGTAATTTATCGAGAGTTTTGTCTCGATGATGAATTTAAATCAAATTGTACTCCGTGCTTACAGGAGGTGTAATTATTACCAATTGATGATATCTATGATAATCAAACTAAAATCATCAAAGCTATTTTCGAGTTATACGAAAGCCCTCGATATAAAGTTCATCAATATTACAATCAAGGAAATCCAGGATGGCATCTTTTGCCGTATGTACAATGGTTCGGCCATGCAGATTGAATGAAGTATTTATAACAACTCCAAAACCTGTATATCTTTTTACCTCTTTAAGTAGTTCATAATAAGCTGGATTATCCTGACGTTCTATAAATTGAGGACGTGCAGTGCCATCGACATGAATGGCTGATGGGATTTGGTCGTAAAACTCTTCTTTTGCTCTGAAGGCAATAGCCATATGTTTATGAGGAAAACTGTTCTCAAATAGACGTTCTCTCTCCTCTTCAAGGATTGAAGGACAGAAAGGTTGATATTCCGGTCTCTTTTTTACTTTTAGATTGATAAGTGCTCTTATATCAGGGTTGACAGGATTGGCCAGAATGGAGCGGTTCCCCAAAGCTCTTGGACCAAACTCCATACGCCCGTGCACTACAGCAATTATCTTATCTTCCGATATCGTTTTAGCAGCGTCTTTGTACCATGCCTCACCGATATATTCGGAGGTAATACGATCATCGTAAAAAGTGATCGCCTCCTCTATCTCATCACCCGTTAAAACATTACCAAAATAAGGCATATAATGCTGATTGACCCAGCTGATGTCTTCTCCCATTTCCAAAGCTTTAAGTAGCGCTGATCCTACTGCAATACCTTCATCTCCCATTGGAGGCATGACGAAGATATGCTTAAATTTCGTGCGTTCATATATATTTAAACTCATGATGATATTAGCTGCAGTACCCCCTGAGAGGCAAAGATATTCAATATCTTGATGTTCAGCTAGCATATTGAGGTAATCTACAACCGTATCTTCAAGATAACTTTGAATGACTGCAGCAAAAGATTTTTCTCCTATCTTTTGGATCTGATTTTTAAGATACTCCATATTGTAAAATGGCTTAATTGCCTCAACATCATAACCGATTCCTTCTGCTGAAATTCTGGTAGCCGCCACCAGCTCATCATAAAGTACCTCATCTTTTTCTGCAAAAGCAGCCAATGCTTCAACTTTTCCCTCATCACTAGCGCGACGCAGTCCCAATGCTTCAGTAAAATTACCATAAAGAACGCCAATTGATGAAAGATTATGTGAAAATCCAAGATTAGAAGAGTCTACTTTAGCAATTTTTGATTGACCGATCTGATCAAATTGATTACCGTCAAAAACAAAAACTTTACTGAAAAAACCATCACCCCAACCATCGATAGTAAGACTCAGTGCCTTATGTTGGAAAGCAAAAGGAGAAAAATAATAGGCTCCTACCGCATGCGTTAAGTGATGATCAAAATAATCTATTTTTTTAGGTTTAATATTGGAAGATTCAAGTACACCTAAAATATAGTTATCCATTATTTCACGCTGTGTTAAATGTGCTGATTGTTTTATAAACTTATCAGTATATTTTTTATTTTTCATTTCCATATAATTTTTTACATCTTTTGGGCGAGTAAAGAGAGCAGATAAAAGAATAGAAAGTTTTTTGGTTCTAGAAGGTGATAAATCTTTTACATATGTTGGACGAAGAAGTTTGCGATGAGCTTTTCCTTGATATAGAGCTATAAGTCTTTCTATTCTCAAGTCACCTTTAATAGGTTCATCAAAATCACCATAACCATGACAAACATAGTCAATATCAGAAAATGCATATTTTTCTAATATAGGACTTATATCTAGCCAATCATGTTTTATCCGAGTGACACGTTCTGTACTAATAGCAAAGATTTCCTTCTTGATTGTATCAATATAGAAAATAGCACTGTCATGACCAAAAAAATTAGTGCCTATAATTTTCATTTTATACCCCTTTATAATTTCTAATATTAAGATATTAACTTAACTTTCATAACTTAAAGTTTATCCAAATAATAACAAAATCATCAATGCATCCGGAATACATCTCATAAAAGAGAAAAACATTCCTCAACTCTTTGTCGTAAGTAAGGTCCTTATGCAAGAGATAGTGGGACACAAGATACACCATAATGTTATGATGCATGGTATACATCCGGAACCAGTATCACTAAATGAGCTGAATGACCAGATCATTATGCTGGAGGAGATCAGTTCAACACAAAACATAGGCTCCATCGCACGCTCTGCTGCCATAGGAATGCACTCATACCTGCCTATACATGGATCACACCCTACTCTAGACGGGCACTTAGGGTCTCGATGGGACATATCAGTATGCTTAAAACACACCTCTATGATGATATACATCAGACCATCAGAACGCTTAAAGATAATGGCTACCGTATCTATGCTGCAGAAGTTACGGATGACTCCACCCCCTCTTGCATCTGTCAAAGTCGCAAACAAATGGGTACTGATTATGGGGCATGAAGGTTCAGGCTTATCCAATGAGATATTGGATCTCTGTGATGAAGTGGTCACCATATAGATGACAGAGGGTGTAAAAAGTTTTAATGTAGGTGTGGCAGCTTCCATTATGATGTATCAATTCAAACATAACATAATAATAACTAATAATAATAGTTTTCAATAAAATTAAAAAATGCTATTGCAAGTTCATTCTATTTGTGATATACTCAAAACATATTAAATTTTTAAAAGGGGTATATCATGAAACGTGTAGTATTGTTTATAGTAGCAGCTCTTGCAATGGCAGGGTGTTCGACGAAATCCGATTTAGTCTTATTTCATGACACAAATGTAAGTAGTGAAGAGGCACCGAAAAGTGTAACAGTAATAGGTAGTGAGGGTGTGTACGAATATAGGATCCGTCCACATGACAGGATCTCTATTACAATGTATAATCATCCAGAGCTTGGTACAACAAGTGTTAATAGCCAAAGGGAAGATACTACAGGAGTCTTAGTGGATTCTAAAGGGTATGTGAGACTGCCACTGGTCAAGTCTATCCATATTGCAGGGCTCACACAGCCAGCGGCACAAGCTAAAATAGAGAGAGCATATAAAGCGTATCTTGAAAATGCAGAGCTAAACTTGCAAGTGCTCAACAAAAGAGCCTATGTTCTTGGAGAAGTAAACAAGCCGGGAGAAGTAAATCTCTATAATGAAAGAGCCACTCTCTTACAAGTCCTAGCCGGAGCAGGAGATTTAACAAATTATGCCAATAGACATGCTATTGTGATTATGAAACCGAGAAAGAATACAGTGGAGACACAAACTGTAGACCTTACAGGTGCAAACTCTATTAAAATGGCCAACTTAATGATTTACCCTGGTGATACCATTTATGTGGCGCCGAATGGAGTAAGAGCATTTAACATTGGTGTAAATGAAGTAACGCCAGTCTTTGACTTAGCAGGAAAAATTACTCAGCCTATAGTGAATGTTGAATATTTAAGAGATCGTTAATAGTTCCTGAATACTATTTTGAAATAGAAGTAGTAGTTAATACGATATTACAAGACAGTAAATAACACTGTCTTGTGAGTCACTTTAACTCTTAATGTAGAACTCAAGGCAATTTTTTCTTGCTTTAATTAATACCTTGTACAAGGGAGATTAGCTAGATGGACAAAGAAAAATATATTCAGAAAACCTCTATGAATAAAGATATAGATTTTAAAGAAATTTTTTCCATCCTCAAACGTTACTATAAGTCGTTGATCTCTATAACTATCTTAGTAATGTTCTTGTCCTCTACATATGCCTATTTTGCTACGAATATCTATCAGTCTCAAACACTTGTGCAACTCGGAGGAAATGAGAATAAGACGATGAAGGCTGATTTTATGGCAACGGCTGAAGGAAACGTAAACAGCCGTTTCGAAGATGAGATGGCTTCCTTTAGTACACGGCGTCTGATCGGAAGAGCACTTGAAAACCTAAATCTTAGTATACGATATTTTACGAAAAAAAATCTAAAGAGCTATGAACTTTACAAAGACTCCCCCTTTATCGTTACGTTCGAGTATCTTTCAAAAAATGCTATGAATCTACCGTTCCGTCTTATTCCTACCAAAGATGGTCAGTCTTTTAGACTCGTTACAGAACCGACACTGAAAAAGAAGATCGTAAATACTATACGCTCTTTCATTAAGCCACTTCCAGCTGACGAACAACCTATCGTCTATGATAAAGTTCATAAATTTGGCGAAAAAATTGAGACGCAATGGTTTACGATTACTATTCAAAAGGTATTTGAATTCGAAAATGATGACTACTTCTTCACAATGCTACCAAAGAAATTGATCACTAAATTCATACAAGAAAATATATCGGTATCTCAACATTCAAAAGATAGTGCTATCATTGTCCTAACTTTTCAGGACAATGTCCCACTTCGCGCAAAAGAAGTCCTTGATATGCTCTCAAGCGTCTATATCCAGGAGACTATGGAAAACAGGTCAAAAAGCGCCAATAGAAAGTTGCATTTCATCGATATGCAGCTCGAAGCCATTGATAAGACACTTAAAAGCTCTGCCCAAAATCTTGAGCAATATAAAGCGACCAATATTGTCGTAGATTTAGGTTCAAAAGTACAAATAACGTCCGAAAAGATGAATCAGCTTGAAACTCAGCTTGATGATATCAACATGCGTATTGATGTAATGGAAAATATCCTCAACTACATTGAAACTCACAAGGATATTAAAGGCATCAACATCGACTCTGCTTTTAGAAATGCGACACTAGCAGGTTCTGCAATACAAAATATCATTCTCGAAATTCAAAAAGTAACAGCCCAACGGATTGATCTACTAACTGAGTTTACAACACGTCATCCAAACGTCATCAAAGTTGATCGCCAGCTTATATCTCTACGAAATTCGTTAAAGGAAGCCATACTAAATTCGCTAAATGGATTTAAAAAACATAAACAGTCATTAAGCTATATTATCCAAGAAAGCAAAGCCAAGATGCAGACACTTCCAGTGCAAGAACGAGAATTGACACGGCTTACCCGAAATTTTAGAGTCAATGAAAAGATCTACTCTTTTTTATTAGAAAAAAGAGCTCAAACAGCTATTATCGAATCTTCATCGGTCTCCGAAATAAATATCTTTGAATCTGCAGCTATTGCGGATAAACCGATTTACCCAAAACGTGTACTCATTCTTTTAGGAGGGATTTTACTGGGTTTTATTTTGGGAATTATGCAGGCGAAGTTGCGCAGCTACTTGGATAACACCATTAAGAGTGTAGAAGATATCAAAAACCTTACTACGATACCGATCTATGGTATCCTCCCTGCATTAAAACAAAAAGTACTTAAACTCGAGGTCCTCAAAGATCCAAAATCACCTTTTGCAGAGAGTTATCGAAGTTTACGTACGAATTTACAATTTTCACAAAAAGGTGACAAAGCCAATGTTGTTTTAGTAACTTCAATTGTTTCAGGAGAAGGAAAAAGTACCACTGCAGCTAATTTAGGTGCAATTTTTCAGATGGCAAATTATAAATCTATTGTAATTAACCTGGACTTGAGAAAGCCTACCATTCATCATTATTTTAATGTAAGTAATAAGAGTGGAATGAGTACATATTTAAGCGGGAAAAGCAATATGAATGAGATCATTCAGTCAACCCAATATAATAACTTAGACGTCATTACCTCAGGTCCTATCCCTCCTAATCCTTCAGAACTTATTCTTACAGATAAATTAGATATGCTACTAAATGATTTGAAAGAAATCTATGATTATATCTTTATAGACAGTGCACCACTGGGACTTGTGACGGATACCATGCATCTCATGCAATATGCCGATACAAGTCTTATTGTTTTCCGAGAGAACCATGCCAAGAAATCATTTGTTACGGATCTGAATAATATAGTGGAGAAACATGATCTTAAACACATGGGTATTGTGATTAATTCTGCAGATATATCTTCAGGTTCATATGGTTATGGTTATGGTTATGGTTATGGCTATGAGGGGAAGGACTAAAATGTTGACCACTATACGAATGAATAGTAATATGAGGAATACAGGTAACCCATTAATAAAATTAAAATCGCTAAACAACAATCTACGGGTGATAGCAATGAATACATGTGAAAAATTGTTAGTTTCATCAACAATATTCAAACTGAGTATATTCATTGTAATCAAGAAAGGTAAAAACAATGAGTGCTAATAAAATTTGTGTTATCGGTTTAGGCTATGTTGGACTTCCATTGGCCCATGCCTTTTCAGAACAATATAAAGTAGTTGGTTTTGACATTAATCAATCAAGAGTAGATGAATTAAACAATGGCTATGATCGAACATTGGAGCTCAATGAAAAACAATTGGCTAACATAAAAGACAAGATATTTTATACAACGAAACTCGAAGATATTAAAGATTGCAATATTTATATTGTAACAGTACCTACTCCCATTGATTCACGCAATCGTCCAGATCTAAATCCATTGATTAAATCCTCTGAGAGCGTTGGAAAAGTACTCAAAAAAGGTGACATTGTTATCTATGAATCAACAGTCTATCCCGGTGTTACAGAAGAAGTGTGCGTTCCAGAGCTTGAGAAAGCAAGTGAACTTATCTTTAATGAAGACTTCTTTTGTGGATACAGTCCTGAGAGAATCAATCCAGGCGACAAGGAACATACGGTAACGAAAATTCTAAAAGTCACTTCTGGTTCCACACCTGAGATCGCCAAAAAGGTGGATGATCTTTATAGAAGTATCATCACAGCCGGAACTCACTTAGCATCAAGCATTAAAGTGGCTGAAGCATCCAAAGTCATAGAAAATACCCAAAGAGATGTAAATATTGCCCTCATCAATGAACTTGCACTGATATTTGACACAATGGGAATTGATACGAATGAAGTCATCGAAGCTGCAGCAACGAAATGGAACTTCATAAAACTCGCTCCGGGCCTTGTAGGTGGACACTGTATCGGTGTAGATCCATACTATTTGACTTACAAGGCTGAAGAACTTGGTTATAAGCCAAATCTTATCCTTGGAGCTAGACAGATAAATAATGGTATGGGTAAATATATTGCCCAGCAGACAATAAAAACAATGATTGCCAATGATAAGAAAATCAAAGGTTCAAATGTTCTAGTCTTGGGAGCGACATTCAAAGAGGATTGTCCTGATATGAGAAATACGAAAGTCATAGATATCATTGAAGAACTTAAAACGTATGCATGTAATGTCGATGTATATGATCCTTGGGTTGATCCTGAAGAAGAGAAACAGCATTATAAACATGGGATTATTGATGATCCATTTTTAAATGATAAAAAATATGATGCTATTGTCGTAGCTGTAGCACATAAGCAGTTTAAAGAACTTACACGAGCTGATTATGAAAAGATTTCCAATGTTACACCTGTAATTATGGATATTAAAGGCATTGTCAAAAACCCTAGTTGGAGATTATAAGACAAGTTTGAAATTGATAAAATAGAGAAAAGGATTGGATATGAAAAATTTTGCGCTGATAGGAGCGGCTGGTTATATCGCTCCAAGACACATGAAAGCTATTAAAGAGACTGGAAACACTCTTGTCGCAGCATTGGATCCTTATGATGGTATAGGAATTATGGATAGTAATTTCCCGCAAGCTGACTTTTTTACAGAGTTTGAGAGGTTTGAGAGATTTGTAGATAAGTGGCATAGGGATACCCATAAAAGAATTGACTATGTATCTATCTGTTCTCCAAATTATCTACATGATGCACATATTAGATTTGCTCTTAAAAATGGAGCAGATGCAATCTGTGAAAAACCACTGGTGCTTAACCCTTGGAATATTGATCAGTTAAAGGTTATCGAAGAGGAAACTGGGAAAAAAGTTTACAACATCTTGCAGCTCAGACTTCACCCATCTATAATTGCTTTAAAAGAAAAAATAGAAAAAGATCTAACTGCTAATCCAGATAAGATATATGATATTGACTTAACATACCTGACTTCAAGAGGCAAATGGTATTTCATTTCATGGAAAGGTGATCAATCTAAATCAGGGGGAGTCTCTACGAACATAGGTGTGCACTTTTTCGATATGTTAACCTGGATATTTGGAGAAGCAGAAGAGAATATACTGCATCTAAAGACTCCTGATGCCAATGCAGGATTTTTAAAACTGAAAAATGCCAATGTTCGTTGGTTCTTGTCCGTTAATAGTGACTACATTCCTGAAGAGATTAAAGCACAAGGTCAAACTACATTTAGATCTATTACGGTTAATGATGAAGAGATGGAGTTTAGTGGAGGTTTTACGGATCTTCACACAAGAAGCTATGAAGAGATCTTAAAAGGAAACGGATTTGGCCTAGATGAAGTATACGCCCCTATTAATATTGTTTCAACCATTAGAAATTTAGACCCTATTGGCTTAACAGGAAAATATCATCCATTTTGTAAGAAAGTACTTGACTAATGACTGATTTTTTTGCTCATGAATCTGCATATATCGATGAGAATGTGCATATTGGTAAAAATACAAAAATATGGCATTTCTCTCATATTATGTCACATACTACCATTGGAGATAATTGTTCTTTTGGACAAAATTGTGTTGTTGGTCCAAAAGTTAAAATAGGTAATGGCGTTAAAGTACAAAACAATATCTCGATATACGAAGGTGTTGAAGTTGAAGATGATGTATTTTTGGGTCCATCCATGGTATTTACCAATGTTATCAACCCTAGAGCTTTTATTGTAAGACGAGAAGAGTTTAAAAAAACACTTCTTAAAAGAGGTTGTTCAATTGGTGCGAATGCTACTATAGTCTGTGGGGTTACTATAGGAGAATATGCTCTGATTGGTTCTTCGGCACTAATAAATAAAGATGTCAAACCTTATGCACTTATGGTAGGAGTTCCAGCCAGGCAAATTGGATGGGTAAGTAAAGCTGGAAATACTTTGAAGTTCAATGATAACAACATAGCCATAGATGAATTTGATAACAGTAAATATCAAATTATAGATGAACAGTTAAAGGTAATTAAGGAGTAAGACGTGAAAATCGATTTTGCAAACCTACAAAAACATTATCAATGCTACAAAGATGAGATAGATACAGCAATTCAAGCTGTACTTGACAAATCCAACTACATTATGGGCGAAGAAATATCTGAATTGGAAGAATCCCTTCAGGAATTTACTGGTGTTAAACATGCTATTACATGTAGCAATGGTACAGATGCTTTGCTTCTTGCTATGATGGCTATAAATATACAACCTGGAGATGAGATCATCACGACACCTTTTACATTTATAGCTACGGCTGAGACCATAGCTTTTTTAAAAGCCATACCAGTCTTTGTAGACATTGACGAAGAAACATACAATATCGACCCATCTAAAATAAAAGCTGCTATCACACCCAAAACGAAAGCCATTATCCCAGTTTCTCTATACGGTCAACCATCAGATATGGATGCCATCCAAACCATAGCCGACCGACAACTAAAAACTAACAACCAAAAACTACACATCATCATCGATGGTGCACAAAGCTTTGGATCCACCTATAAAGGAAAAACCGACAGCAACTTAGGGGATATCTCGACCACAAGCTTTTTCCCAGCAAAACCATTGGGATGTTTTGGTGATGGTGGAGCGGTGTTTACCAATGATGATGTACTTGCAGAAAAGATAAAAAGTCTGCGTCTTCATGGCCAGACAAAACGCTATCATCATAAATACATTGGCATGGGTGGCAGACTAGACACTATTCAAGCAGCCGTACTTAATATCAAACTAAAACATTATCCAAAAGATCTAAAGCTTAGACAAGAGGTGGCAGAAAAATATAATAAAATACTATCAACTAAAAACGATCATCTAACACTCCCTGTTGTTAAAAACGATAGGACTTCTACTTTTGCTCAGTATTCTATTAGAGTACAGAATAGAGATAAAATTCAAATGAAATTGAAAGAGGAAGGCATTCCGACAGCTGTTCACTATCCTAAACCTTTGCACCTACAGGAAGCGTTTGTATATCTTGGATACAAAAAAAGTGATTTTCCTATCTCCGAAAAGATTGCAAATGAAATTATGAGTTTGCCTATGAATCCTTTCTTAATGGAAGATGAAATTAAATACATTTGTAAGAACTTGTAAGTAATGATAAAAAAATTTATACCAAAGAGTGAGTTTAGTCGTAATATTGCGACACTTATCAGCGGCACGGCTATCGCACAGGCTATACCTATAGCAATAAGTCCTATTTTAACCAGATTATATTCGCCAGATGACTTCGGAGTATTTGCACTTTATATGAGTATTGCAGCAATTTTATCTATTGTTGCAACTGTAAAATATGAAGCAGCAGTAATGCTGCCAAAAAAAGATTCAGATGCAGCACATATTGTGATTTTATCTATTGGTATTGCCTTTGTATTTAGCCTATTTATTTCGATTGTTATTTTTCTATTCAATAGTCAGATTACTCAGTTGCTACAAAACGAAAAGATATCAATGTGGTTATATTTTGTACCGTTAACAACCTTTTTTTCAGGAGTTTACCAAAGTGTTAACTTTTGGAGTAATAGGAAAAAACAATATAAGAGGTTAGCTGTAAGTAGAGTCATTCAAAATAGTACAGCCGGTGGTAGTAAATTGGGTATGGGGTTCAGTGGACTGACAAAAGGTGGATTGATTATGGGTACAATTGCCGGGCAAGTTATTGCTGCAATTGTATTGTTCGGAATGGTTTGGAAAGAGGATAAAGCTCTTTTTAGTAGGGTTAAAAAATTAAAAGTTATTGCATTATCAAAAAAATATATCAACTTTCCCAAATATTCTACTCCCGGAGTTTTTTTACAAACAGTAGCCACAAGCAGTCTGCCATTACTTATAAATATATTTTTTAATACAACAGTAGTGGGATTATATTATTTTGCTAATACTATAGTCAGGGCTCCTATTAATTTACTTTTTTCTTCTTTGGCTCAAGTATACCATCAAAAGGCAGTTGTCCTTCATGCCAAAAATAATTTAGAATTGCTTGTTTTTACACAAACTATTCAAAAAAAGATGATACTGTTTTTATTGCCTTTTGTAATCTTTATGTTTATATTCTCACCAATTTTTTTTAAAGTTATTTTTGGCGAAGAGTGGGAAAAAGCCGGTGAATATCTAAGGTATTTTTTGCCACTGATCTTTTTCGGCAGTATCTTTATTCCGATAAGCTCACTTGTCCATGTCTTAGGGGAACAAAAATTTGAACTTTATTGGAAAGTTAGTTTTTTTATATCTCAAATAAGTTCTTTATATATCAGTAGCCTCTATTTTGATTTTGAAATTTCCATATTTATTATGTCTATTTTCGGAAGTTTGCATTATATTTATATTAATTATTATTTAAAAAAAATTATAAGATCAACTTTTATGGAGGATAAATATGATATTTAAACAAAAATACAAAGAATTTTGTAAAATAGAAGAAGATATACCAATTTTTAGCAAAGACTGGTGGCTTGACGCTGTATGCGGTGAAGAAAACTGGGATGTGGTGTTAATAGAAAAAAATAAAAATATTATTGCATCTATGCCGTATTATAAAATAAAAAAGGTTGGCTTTGATCTGATTTCTATGCCACAATTAACTCAGACGATGGGACCGTATATCAAATATCCAGAAGGACAAAAATATCATAACAAGCTTTCTTTGGAAAAAAAGATTACGAATGAGCTTATCGAAAAACTACCTAAGTTTGATAAGTTTTCTCAAACCTTTCATTATAATATAACTAATTGGTTGCCTTTTTATTGGAATAATTTTGAACAGACTACTAGGTATACTTATGTAATAGAAGATTTAAGTAATTTAGAGAATGTCTTTAATAATTTTGATCTATCTAAAAAACAAAATATAAAAAAAGCAGAAAAGATTGTTGATATTAAATTTGATTTGTCAGCTAGAGATTTTTATGAAAATCATAAAATGACACTTTTAAAACAGAATGATACTATCACCTACAGCTTTGAGTTGTTTGAATCTATCTACAATAGTGGCTATAAGCATAATTCCGCAAAAACAATATATGCCATTGACAAAGTTGGAAATATACATGCGGCACTTTTTGTTGTTTGGGATCAAAACAGTGCTTATCATTTATTAAATACCGTTGACCCAGATTTTCGAAATAGTGGCACTGCCAGTTTACTGACTAGAGAGATAATCAAATTTGTTTCAACAAAAACAAAAAAATATGATTTTGAAGGAAGTATGATCGAGAATGTAGAGAGTTCATTTAGAAAATTTGGCGCTATTCAAAAACCTTATTTCCAGATAACTAAAAAGAACTCTAAAATTTTAAAAATAAGACAATTAATTAAAGAGATTATTAAATGATACAAATCTTTATACCAAACAATAATATAAATGAAAGAAAATATATAATAGATATTATTTTCAATGAGTTTTTAGGGCTAGAATACAAGGTAAAAAGTAGAAGGAAGAAGGAGGAGGATGACAGTTGGATTATTGAGCTTGAAAATAAAAATAAATTGATCTTTGAAGATCATTTTTTTAATAAATTTCCAGAAGATTTAGAATATCTGAAACTGGAAAATATTCCTAATAAAATAGGATTTACAGAAAATGATTTTATAGTAGAAAATGATGCACCAATCATTTATGGAGGGCATAAACTAAAAACCATAAGCCATAAACAAAAAACCATTATATGTGGTCTAGATATCTTTGCCTCATCTTTTTTTATGCTTACAAGATGGGAAGAATATGTAAATAAAAATAGAGATTCCCATAACAGATTTCCGGCATATGAAAGTCTAGCTTTTAAAAACAACTTTTTAGATAGACCAATCGTCAATGAGTATGTAGAGATGCTTTGGAATATGCTTGCCCATTTAGGCATAAATCAAAAACGGAAAACTAAAGAATACCAACTATATTTAACGCATGATGTGGATGTTCCGTTAAGGTACACTGATTGGAAAAGTTGTTTACCTGAAATCTGTGGAGATATATTAAAAAGGAAAGATCCTATTTTGGCCATAAAAAAAATTATCGAGAAGTTATTGGTACATTTAGGATTGCAAAAAGACCCCTTTGATACTTTTGATTATTTGATGGATATAAGTGAAAAAGTGGGAGTCAAATCTTACTTTTTTTTTATGGGAGAAGGTGTTACTAGTTTTGACAATGCATATCAAAGTTCAAATATTTTTATAAAAAAATTAGTTAAAAATATAAAAAACAGAGGTCATGAGATAGGCATTCATCCTACATTTAATGCCTATAATGACAGTGACCAATTTAAAAAAGAAAAAGAGGAATTGGAGAAAGAGTTCAAAACCAGCATAGCATTTGGAAGGGAACATTTTCTAAGATTTGAAGTGCCTGTTACTTGGCAAATATGGGAGGATAACGATATGAAGTGGGACAGCACACTTGGTTATGCTGATAAAGAAGGCTTTAGATGTGGTGTATGTTTTGAATATAGTGTTTTTAATATTCTTACAAGAAAAAAACTAAGATTAAAGGAGCGACCACTAATTGTGATGGAAGCAAGCTTTTTGAATTATTCTCCAGAATATGAAGCAATTAAAATGGAAGAAAAAATAACTAAATTAATGAAAGTAGTTAAAAAATACAATGGTGAATTTGTTTTTATCTGGCATAATTCAAGTTTTAATGTAAATAGATGGAAAGAACATCAATATATCTATGAGAAGGTACTGACAAAATGAAAATCGCTTATGTTTTAGACGAGGATATCTCAACGAATACCGGTGTTGTACAAAAGATTATGGCAAAAATAAAAGTATGGGAATCTCTTGGACATAAGGTGCATATTTTTTCATTGATATCTAAAAATCAAAATAGTATTATCAAAAATGGAACAGTGATATCTGTTTCCAGGGGAAAAATTAATTTTTTTCAAAAAATAAAAAGAAACTATGCAAATACTTTATTACTAGATTTAGAATTACAAAAGTACTCGCCTGACATAATCTATAGCAGATATATGAGATATTCGCCCAATCTTGTAAGTGTATTGAAAAGTGCTGCACCCTATATCGTAGAGCTTAATTCCAATGATGTCAATGAGTATAAACAAAGGAGCATACTGTACAGTACTTTCAATACAATTGGAAGAACACTTTTTTATGGTAATGCATCCGCTTTTGTTTCCGTAAGCGTTGAATTAAGCAATGATGATAACTTTACAAAATTCAATAAAAAAACGCTGGTTTTGGGAAATAGTATTGATATCGATCAAATTAGATACCACAAAAACAACACTTCTTGTGTGGAAAATGTCGTATTTATAGGTACCCCCAAGCAAATATGGCATGGCATCGATAAGTGTATTTACATGGCGAACAAATTCCCAAACATAACTTTTCATATTATAGGTCCTGATCAGGCAGAATTAGATGCTTTTCCCGATTTCCAGGAATTAAGTAATATGGTCGTTTACGGGTATCTTGAGGCAGATAAAGCTCAGCACATTATTTCAAAATGTGATATTGGTATTTCAAGCTTGGCACTACATAGAAAAGGAATGAATGAGGCATCACCTCTAAAAAGCAGGATGTATTTGGCCCAAGGATTACCAATTATTACCGGTTATCAGGATACAGACTTCGAGATCGACACTTTGCCATTCGTATTGAATATTGGAAACAATGAGAATAATGTCCGAGATAATATTGTACATATAAAACAGTTTTTTGATTCGGCATCCAAATACACATCTGATGATATCATCAAGGAAGCACGTAGGATTTTTGATCTTGAGAAAAAGGAAAACAAACGATTAGATTTTTTCGAAGAGGTTTTATTAGAAAATGACAGATAGTAAAGAATTAAACATTATGGAATGTTTTGCTATAGCACTGTACTCCATAATGTTTCTATATCAGATTTTTGGTGTAATGATTCATAAGCAATATGGATTCGGATTTTTTTATTGGCCCGTTCAGCAAGCATTTCTTTTACTTATTTCATTAGTATTAATCATTTTTTCAAATAAAATAAAATATGTATTTTCTCAAGGATATTTGTATCATTTATTATTTATATCATTGATTTTATTTCAAATTACATATATTATAATTTATGATTATGCAAACTATTTGCCTTTCGATGAAAAGTTGAGTATATTTTTTGACACAATATCATGGTACATTATTTCACTGGCAATGATTATGACATACCCATATCTATTCAAATTTAAAAATATTTTATATTTATATATTATTTATTTTTCACTCATATTTCTTTTTTTTATATATCTAATACATATTTATCCAACTGATTATATTCAAGCACTTATTAGAGGTGCAGGCATTCCATATAGCAAAAGATCATTATATTATGGTTACGAGGTGGGTTTTCATCTTTTTTTCTCCTCTTATTTTGCCATTTTTTCTTTTTTGTTTTATCATATATAAAAAGAAACAGCATGTTCTTATTCGTCTCCCTTTTATCAATTTATATACTTTATTTAGCTTCCGGTAGAGGTACCTTATTGGCTTATTTGACTGTGTTCACTATTTTTTTTCTTAGTAAAAAAGCTAAGATCATTACTTTATTACTATTAGCTATTTTATTTGTTTTGGGAAATTCTCAAGAATTTCAAAATTTATTAATGGAAGCAAACCCAGGTATGTATTTTTTATTTTATGGTATTGAAGATGATCCATCTGGGCAGGGACGTTTGATTCAATTAGAGCAGAATTGGGAATATATAAAAAATAATTTTATAACTGGAGGGTTAAGATCTGACACGTTAGTGTTTGGAGAAAAAGGTTCTTATATACATAATATACTTTCTTTTCTTCAAAACTATGGGATAATAGTATTTTTATTATTAATAGTACTATTAGTACACGGATTGTATGTAATAGTTTCAACAAACAGCGGTGATAAGGCATATTTTATTGCGACTGTAGTTTTTTCATATTTTTTTATTGAAATTCTATTGTTTAAAACAGTTGGTGAAATCAGATCAATTTTGCCGCTAGTTATAACCTATAATTATTTATTGTTTTACAAGTATAAAACTACATCTTCTGGTCGTAAAGCAACTGATATGTTAGGTGAGAAGTAGGTGCAGTGAGATTGAATTGGCGCGGTAATTTTAAGCATAAAATAAAAGGATTAAGCTATTGTTTACATTAGTACTAGTGATTAATGAAAAAACAGTAACAAAAAGTTTTCCTGCTAACAATATTGTAGCTGGAAATTTTGAAAATTTTTTTGAGCAAGGAAAATAATTTATGAATATTCTTATTACAGCACCATCATTAGATACAAAGTATAATGTAAGTGGTATTTCATCAGTTGTAAATAATATTTTAACTGAAACAGATCAAAATTATATACATTTTTTAGTAGGTAAAAAAGATCAACAAAAGCGTAATATGATGTGGTTTTTGGATCAGTTTATATTACCGTTTAAATTTATGTACAGTCTTTCAAAAAATAAAATAGACATTTTCCATCTTAATGCTCCTTTAAATACCTTAGCTATTATGAGAGATTTTATATTCTTGAATATTGCCAAGTTAATGGGGATTAAAGTACTTTTACATTTACATGGCGGAACATATCTTAAAACAACTCCGAAAAACAAATGGCTCTATAAGTATTTGGAACACTATTTCAATAGTGCAGATCATATTGTTGTGTTGAGCCATCTAGAAAAAGATTTGCTATTGCAAAAATACAAACTTAAAGAAGAAGATATTACACCGATAGAAAATTGTGTTACTGTACCTGATATTAAATATAAAAAAAGTCATGAAACAGCACGAATTATTTTTTTAGGAAGGATTGTAGAAAGCAAGGGTGTTTTTAATATTGTTGAAGCTCTATCACAATTAAGCGTAAGAAGATCAGATTTTGAATTTAATTTATATGGCACAGGCCCTGATCAAGATGATGTAATTAAACAACTAACTGCTACAATTGGTGAGAATTTTCAATATAAAGGTATTGTTGCGGGTGAATCAAAATTCGGAGCATACTTAGAAGCAGATATCTTTTTATTGCCGTCTCTTTATGGTGAAGGATTGCCAATGGCGTTATTAGAATCTATGTCTTATGGTGTGATTCCTGTTGTGACTGATGATGGATCTATGGCAACTGTGGTTGAGAATGGAATAAATGGTTTTATAGTAGATAAGAATAATAGTTCACAATTATGTAATCTTATGGATGAATTAATAGAAAAGTTTAATAAAAGTTCTATAGATATCTTGCAAGAAAAAGCTAGAGCAACTATCAAAGAAAAATATAATTGTCAATATTACTCTATTAAATTAAACAAAATCTATGAAAAGATAATTAATGAAGGGGCGGATAGAGTATATTAAACCTGGAAAACCGCAGAAAAATGCCTATATCGAAAGATATCACCTGACTGTCCGATATGACTGGCTTAATCAATATCTCTTTGAATCAATTGAAGAGGTACAAAAATTTGCAACCAAATGGCTTTGGCTGTATAATAACGAACGCCTTAATAATATGGCAATAGGCGGGATCACTCCCGGGCAAAAGTTGGCTCTTGTAGCTTAACCTCTACTTTTGGAGGGGTTTGAAAATGGAAGGATTATCGACACTAAGCCAAACCCAAAGTTTGGACTCAGTCCTATCGGCGAAGAGTTTTAGTATTTGGGTCTAAAATAAAAATATTTTCTTTTGCGGGTTCTTCTGTTGGTGCCGGAGAATACCCATCACCATAAATGTTGTCACTCATATAAACATTGGTCATATCACAAGTAGAACATACCCACATCGCATCTGGGCCATCAACATAGCCGACATACCAGTTATAGTGATAATCAGATCGGTCACGAGGCTCGCCTCTTACGTTATTGGCGCCCCAACCTTCACGATCACGCACACCAACATAGTTGTTTTCAAAAATAACATTACCTGCCGTAGTACCATCACCATCTCCACCATGCATATCAAAGAGGATGTTAGTTCCTGCTCCATAAGTTATGTTGTTCCTGGCAGTATAGCTTGTTCCTGCATCTCCGCTTGAAGCTATATTATGACGATTGTTTCCAAACTTGTTGTAATTTATTTCAGCATGTCCTACGAAAACAGATACACCGTAGCCGTATCCAGGGCGTTTATTATCATAGATGTCGCAGTGGTGTACGTTTAGGTTATTGCCGCTCCTGTCTGACCTGATACCCGCATAAGTCCATCCGTGTATAAGACAGTTATCTACTTCGATATTGTTCTTCTCTGTGGATATCCCTGTTACCATGTTTACTGAGGCTTCGGTACCGGAAGGACCCTGTATGTCAAGTCCGGTGAATCTAACGCCGTCAATGTTTACCACTATTGTTTTATGATAATTGTTGGAAAGACTGTCGTTTTTGATTACACCTCCAGTGGAACCGCCAATTCCCCTGTTGCTTGCAAACGTAAGCTTTTTACTGATATAAAGCGAGGGTTGTCCTGTAAAGTCGATAGTCGCGCTTTCAGGGATATATATCACATCGTCTGTTGAGGCAGAAGAAATAGCGGATACCAATTCAGAGTATGATGTAACTGTGTAATCACCTGATGTTTTAATATCGAAGTAGCCAGCTCCTCCGCCTATTGGACCTCGGTAGTCAGGTTTGGCTCCATACACTTTACCATTCAGTTCTACCCATGAACCTTCTACGGCAGAGGAAGAAGATGGTAGGATAAAAAAGAGTGATATTATGACAATGAGATATTTAACCATACTGTTTTTTATTCCAAAAGGAGTTGGAATCTTTGTTCTATTTTGCATTATTTTTCCTTTTTTAATTTAACAAACTATTTTAGTAATAAAACTTACAATTGTGAAAATTAAAATACAGAAAACTACTTTTTCAATTCTTTCGGTAGAATCTTGAAGTATCACATAAGACTTTATTTTAGTATACAAAACAAAAGTATTAAGGTAACCCGGCTATCTCATCTACATAAAATAAGATCCGTAGCTTTCCGTCCCTGCTTCACAACAAGTTTGGCTTTTTACTGCATCATTGTATCATCAAACTATTACCACTGCATTACCTATATATTTAAGATATTTAGGTGCATACTTAGACTCAATCTTATCTATTGTATCAGTTTTATATTAAAATTTTTTGAAGGGATGAAAGACTTAAGTTTTTGGATTGATTAACATAGGGGCACCTTAAAAAAGATGGCAATAAAGTGTATTCAAAATTTATAAAGTGATACAAATGCCTTTTAGAAAGTCCTATAAATTAGATTAGATATTATATTAAAATTTTTCAATAACTAATATTTTTAATTTTGCTTTCTTGATCATTACTATTTTAAATTCAGTTTGTTTTTAAATATTCTGACATATACTAATTATTACTTTAATAAAGCCAAACTATCTGTAGAGATAGGACGGAAAGCAATGGGGCTCAAGTAGATCGCCAAGCCACTCAGAAATTATTAGTTGAAATGTATATGATGAGAGGGGTATAAATGTCAAATTTTTTAGGTATTAACTTTTTGTTTGAAAAAGAAGAGATCGAAAGAAAAATAGAAGACTTCATTGCTGACAGAAAGGTGACATATGTCTGTGCAGTGAACGCCAATACTGTTACTGTGGCAAACAATAATCCAGAATATAAAAAGATTATAAATAATTCAGGATTTAATTTATGTGATGGTTCTTTGTTGGCGTTGTTTTACAGAAAAATATACAAAGAACCGGTTTCTTCTTATCCTGGTCCAGATTTTTTTATAGATTATCTAAGTAAAGGAAGGTATAAGTCCTTTTTTTTAGGTTCTACTGATGAGTTATTAAAGTCATTGAAACAAAAATTAGTAAAATATGATCCTAAAATTTCAGATATGCTATTTTATTCACCACCCTTTATTCCACTTGATAATTATAATTATGGATCGATTGCGAAAATGATCAATGAAAGCAATGTAGATATTATTTGGGTTTCACTGGGAGCACCTAAGCAGGAAGAATTTATGTATAGGTTAAAACCATACCTCAAACAAGGCATAATGGTTGGTGTCGGAGCAGCATTTACTTTTTATGGTGATGATAATTTTAAACGAGCACCTATAATTATGAGAAAAATGCACATAGAATGGGTATACAGGAATTTAAAAAATCCCTCTAAATCATTTCCACGATTATTAAAACAAATTCGGTCTGTTCCTATATTAATTTATAAGGAATTAAAAAAATGAATCACAAAATCAAAGTCTTATTGCTTGATGGCCATACTATTCAGGTTCTGCCATTGGCAAAAGCACTGCGAAAAAAGAACTATCATGTTACAGCATTTTGTGAAGAGAAATTATCTTTTGGTTGGGCATCAAGATACCCTCATGAAAAAGTACTGTGCCCAAGTGCTATCAATGAGACGGATACCTATCTGAATTTTCTGGAAAAATTTCTCAAAAAAAACAGATATGATGTAACAATACCTCTTTTTAATGATACTGCTGAACTTATGAGTGAAAATAAAAAGAGGTTTAGCGTATATACAAAGGTTGCCATACCTGATTATCATATTTTAATCCAGGGGCATGATAAAAACTTGACTATGAGTATTGCCAGGAAATTGAATATTCCGCATCCAAGAACAATGGATTTGGAAAAAAACTCTCTTGAAGATGCTGTAGCATATTGCGGCCTTCCCTCATTAATTAAGCCAAATATCGCAGCCGGCGCAAGAGGTATCACAAGAGTAGATTCTTTGGATGAATTAAAATCAATTTATCAGGAGATACGAACTGAATTTGGACCATCAACTCTCCAGGAATTTATACCACAAACTGGATTTCAGTTTAAATGCCAGATGTTTAGAGACAATGACGGCAGTTTAAAGGCATCAACTGTACAAAAAAAATATCGTTTTTTTCCTATAACTGGAGGTAGTACAAGTTGCAGTGAGATTGTAGATAGGCTTGAGATTGTTGAATATTCAAAGCAAATACTTGATGAGATTAAGTGGACTGGTTTTGCTGATTTTGACTATATTCAAGATCCGCGTGACAATAAATATAAAATCATGGAAATTAATCCTCGGGTGCCAGCCTGTATTCGGTCCTGTTTTGAGTCGGGAACTGATTTTGCAGAAATGATTGTCCAGCAAGCTTTAGGAAAAAATGTTACATCTTATCAATCAACTCCCGGTATGATCTTGCGTTTTATGTCCTTGGACATCTTATGGTTTTTATTCAGCTCAAACAAAGAAAGGTTTGCAACTAAACCAAGTTGGTTCAAATTCTGGGGAAATAACATCTGCTATGAGGACGGAGCATGGGATGACCCACTGCCTATGTTTGCGGGGTTTATCCTTGGAATAAAAAAATACCTTAATCCAAAATTTCGGAAGTCTAAGCTCTCATTTAAGAGAAAATCTTCAAATAATGATTTACAGGAGTACAGGTCATGTCAGAAAGTATAAATGATAAAAATTTAGAATTAGTACAAAAAACACAGATGAGTAATCACGAAAAATTGGGTATTATAATCAAATCAATATTTTCATTGCATTTTATAAAATCACTTATATCATCATTTGCTTATTATCTATTTGAACATGTTTACTGGAAGTTTGATATTACTACTAGGGGAGTTTATAGGGTTCATGCTACAACTTCTATACGCAATGCAAAAAATATTTCTCTTGGCTTTGATACACGAATTACGACGAATTGCATTATATGGGCAGGTAAAACATCTAAAATTACTATCGGTAACAATGTATTGATCGGACCAGGAGTACAACTTCATGCATCAAATCACGGATATGCACTAGATAAAGGACCTATGACTTACCAGGAGAAAATGGAAAAAGATATCATACTTGGGAATGATGTTTGGATCGGGGGTAATAGTGTGATTACGGCTGGAGTTACATTGGCGGATGGTATTATTGTGGCAGCTGGTTCTACAGTAACGAAAAGTTTTGATGAGAAAAATATTATTATCGGTGGTGTACCAGCAAAGAAAATTACACAAAGGAACTAAAATGAATGTATTGACATTTGATATAGAAGATTGGTTCCATGTTTTGGATAACCCATCAACAAAAACTGAAAAGCAGTGGGTACAACTTGAGTGTAGAATCCACCAGAATTTGGATAGAATTTTAGATATTTTAAAAAAGCACAATCAAAAAGCCACTTTTTTCTGTATTGGATGGGTGGCAAGAAGGTATCCTACCATTGTTAAAAAGATTGACAATTACGGGCATGAAATCGGCAGTCATTCAGACATGCATCAGCTCGCCTATGAGTTCAATAGAGAAGAGTTCAGGCAGGATCTTGAACAATCGATCAAGTCCATTGAAGATGTAGTCGGTAAAAAGGTAAGAGCATATAGAGCTCCTGGTTTTTCTCTCAAACATCAAAATAGTTGGATGCTTGAGGAGCTCAGCAAGCATGGTATTGAAATAGACTGTTCGGTATTTCCTGCACGAAGAGCACATGGTGGTTTTAAAGAATTTGGTCATGCAGAACCGGCATATGTTGAAATAGATGGTGCTAGAATTAAAGAATTTCCAATTAATCTTTACTCGTTATTCGGGAAAAATATTATTTTTTCCGGCGGTGGATATTTTAGATTGATCCCATATCCACTCATTAAATTCTTCATGAAAACATCCGATTATGTCATGGTCTATCTTCACCCAAGAGATTTTGATTATGATCAGCCAATGATAGAAGGGCTTTCAGCATTTAGAAGATTTAAATCTTATGTTGGACTAAAAACTACATCCAATAAACTTGATAGATTACTTAATGATTTTGATTTTGTGGATTTACGTGAAGCAAATAAGAATATAGATTGGTCACAAGTCAAAACAATTAAACTTAATAGAAAAGACAAGTAATGGCTGGAGTTAAAAAAATTATATCGCGTTATAATGTTCTGAATATTCAAAACAACGTGATGTATGTAGCTAAAGGCTATGAAATTTATAAGAGTGATAATGAAGGAAAGAGTTGGGAGCTTGATGGCAGAGTAAGAGATAGTAAATATAGTATATGGGCAAAAAGTAGATTATTGGAGAGATTATTGGTTTTTTCAGAGGGGAAGTTTATAGAAAATTTATAGGAATGGAGCATCAATGAGTCGATAAATTACCTCTGGTTTTATCTAAGTATATTAGAGTTAGATCATCATTAAAGGAAAAAGTTAGGAGTATAATGAACCCCAAAAACCATACCACTTAAAACAACTTTCTTATTCCAAATGATAGAATATCAAATAAGAAAATTGTAGCATCTTAGCCTCATAATTGACTGGAGACATATATCCATTGGACGAATGAAGCCTCTATCTATTATAAAACACCTCTATGTATCAAAGATAGCCCGATTAGCCTCAGCTCTTGCTTTAACGTCTTTTAAGGCGCTGATCAAATAAATTTAAGTAGATAGAGAACAACAATATAAACAGAATCAAAGAAAGAAAATCACCTGCATGACTTACCTGATATCCTATAATAGAAAATATCATTTGCATCATGGTCAAGATGATGACCGTATAACGGATATCCCCTTTCACATTGAATAAGAAATGATGCATGTGATTTTTATCTGCATGAAATGGTGATATATGACGTTGCATGCGCCGTATCATTACGATAAATGTATCCAAGACAGGCAGTGCTACAATAAACAAAATAGATATAGGCGTAATGTACTGAGTCGAGTATATACCTAAAATAGATATTACCATTCCTAACGAGAGTGAACCGCTATCACCCATAAATACTTTTGCAGGGTACCAATTAAACAACAAAAATGCGAAAAGAGTTACAATGAAGAATGACGATAAGGAAATGATAAGTTCATCATGATGTAGTAAACCTATAGCTAAGAAAGTAACAAGTATCACCATAGAGATAGATGCAGCCAACCCATCTAAACCATCCATTAAATTCAAGGCATTAGTGTAGCCTGCTATGGCAAAAAAGCTAAAAGGAAAAACCATCCAAGCTGGCAAGATGATTTCATATTCAAAATAAGTCCCTAAAGAATATATCGCAACATCATTGATATATAATATGATTGAAGAAACAAAAATAAAGATAAATTTTATTATCGGTGAAATATTTTTTAGATCATCCCACACCCCTGCTATAAAGACCATAACAATAGCCAGATAGATATAATAGTATGTTTTCAAATATTCAAGATCAAATAGTAATAAAGTAATAAATATAGCCAGAATAAAAGCAATACCTGCACCTCTTGGTATCGGTTTTTTGTGTACACTTCTTTCATTTGGAATATCTATCAATCCTACTTTCTGAGCAAAAAACATAAATATAGCTATACCTGCTAAAGAAGATAAAAAAATATAAACTAATAACAGTTCATTCATAAACACATCCTTTACAATTAATGCTACTCCTAATAATACTATAAAATAGACATATCAAGCAATATTCATACTAGTGAATTTATTCTTAAGATATTCATACAGTTCTATGAGTAATGTTTAAGTAATGCTCTTACAATATAATTTTCATCAAGTTAGTGAAAAAAGCCAAACCTGTTGTGAAGTAGGGACGGAAAGCCAAGGGTCTCAATTTTAATGAGATAGCCAAGTTGCCTTTGTTCAATACAAAGTAATACTATAGAGTACTGTTTTTATATAAAACTCTTCTATGCCTTCACAATAAATCTTTCTTCACAACAAACACGTCATCAATCGAAGAAGGAAATTCAAACCAATGTTTAGACTTAACAATATCAAACAAAATTTACTTATCGTAGCTTTAGCAACATTTATTTCAGGTTGTGGTGGTGGTTCGACAACTACTTCAGAAGGAATAGCATCTACACCAGCTTTAAGTTCGAAAGCTATACAAGAAGGACAGGTGATAGATAGAGCTACAGGAAGAGGTCTAGCAAATGTCGAAGTAAATATCGAATCACATACGACAACAACTGATGCAAATGGATTCTATAGACTAAATAATATAGCTGTAAATGACAATGCGGTAGTAAACTTTGAAAAAGATGGCTATCTCTTCGGTAGTACTAAGGTCCAGATAAAAGCATTATCTGGAGACAATACACCTTCTACGAATTACCTAGAGTATACGCTTGATACTTATAATACCCAATGGAGTTATGATAGCCAAGATGGATCTACTAGTGCTGCAGTTGAAATACCTGCAGGTACTATCCATACAGATGAATCAGAGAATGTCTATAATGGGGTTGTCTATAGTCGTTGGCTCTTTAAAGATACAATGACAGCTGAAGGACGAGATGCTTTTCCTGGTGCTTTTGAAGGAATGAACAACAATGGTATTGTTGTTCCATTTGTCTCCTATGGACTTATGTCAGTAGAATTAAAAGATGAAAATGGTGCTTCACTAAGCTTATCAGAAAATATAACTTTAGCACTTCCTTCAGTCACAGGAACAACTGAAAATATCCTTTCACTTTGGTACTATGATTATGATCAGGGGTTATGGATTGAAGACGGTTTTGCTGAACGGCAGTCAGACGGAACATATCTTGGGGAAATCTCACACCCTGGAACATGGAGCCTGAGCCAACCCATTGAAGTAGAAGTCGGTATCTATCGTGGTTATATTCTCAATGTAGACGGATCTCCGATGAGTGACGCAAGAGTTTATGCAGTAGGAGATAACTGGATCAGCAGTGACCTCTCTACGGATCAGAATGGACAATTTGAGCTTGAAGTGATACCTGGTAACAATTTTCAGCTTTCAGCTTATAACTATAAAGATCAATATGAAGCTACATACAATGGTATAATGCCAATAATCGCTTCTGGAAATATTGTCGAAGGATAAAATAGTCTTTTCTTTACATACAATAAACATTTAATATGGAGAAGCACACATAGTTTCTCCGTAGTTTAATTCTTCTATATTCACTATCATTTAACATTGATCTCAAAGTCTAAGATGATAATTCATCAATTTAATTGATTATAAACATATATTTTAATTTTATATTATTTTCAGTTTAATTATGTATTATTCCGATACGACTATGATTTAAGGTATTACTTAATCATAAGTTTCAGAAATAAAAGTATTAGGCCAAACCTGTTGTGAAGCAGGGACGGAAAGCTTCAGGTCTTTTGAAAAGAAGATAGCTGGGTTGCATTTATTTAAAATAGTCGTATCTCTTATGATCAATTTAAATAAATTATAACTTTTAACTAAAGTTTATAATCCTAATCTTATATACAGTCCAGTGGGTAATATTGAAGTAATACTCTTTTAATATAATGCCCATCAAGTTAGGGAGAAAAGCCAAACCTGTTGTGAAGCAGGGACGGAAAGCCAAGGGTCTCATAATAATACTGAGATAGCCTAGTTGCCTTTGTAACATACAAAGTAATGCTATATTATAGTGGTTTATACCGTTCTTCAAAGAAAAATATTTTCTATTTACTTCATAACAAATTTTCTTCACAACAACACGTTCATAAAAGAAGGAAAATTTAAACAATGTTTAGACTTAACAATATCAAACAAAACATACTTATAGTAGCTATTGCAGCTTTGCTAACAGGTTGTGGAGGTGGTGGATCAACAGATTCTACAATAGATTCAACTATCAACCTAAAACCCGTGTCTGTTCCTGCTGATACAATAGATGTAACAGAAAATTCTGCAACTATAGATCTCACAAATTGGTTAGAGAAGAGCTATACTGTAACAGAAGTAAAATATGATTATATTACTAACAATAACTATGGTTCATCTATTACCATAAATGATACTGAAAGTACGGTTACCTTAGTTAATTTAGAATCTAGTACAACATATCATTATCAAATAATAGGTGTTGACAACAACGGTAAAAAGATTTCAAATAAAGAAGATATTCTCACTTTTACAACTAAACCAGCACTACAAACAGAACCGGCGCCAATACCGTTAACAATTAATTCTATTTCGGATAGTAGTACAACAGAAAATTCAACACTTATTACCTGGGAACTAAGCAACTATGCAACAGGACAAGTAGAATACGGAATTACTAATAATTATGGTAATTTTTCTACAAAAGAAACGAGTTTCAATTATAATAAACATATCCAACTACTCTCTAATCTTAAACCTGACACTACCTATCATTATAGAGTCATCTCAACAGATGAAAATGGTAATACTGTTATAAGTGACGACCAAACCTTTCAAACACTACCAGCACCAACCGAACCGATTGTAACTGAGCCAGCGCCAAGTGAACCAATCATAACGGAACCGATCGTAACAGAACCAGTACCAAGCGAACCGATCGTAACTGAACCAGCGCCAATACCTTTAACAATTAATTCTATTTCGGATAGTAGTACAACAGAAAATTCAACACTTATTACCTGGGAACTAAGCAACTATGCAACAGGACAAGTAGAATACGGAATTACTAATAATTATGGTAATTTTTCTACAAAAGAAACGAGTTTCAATTATAATAAACATATCCAACTACTCTCTAATCTTAAACCTGACACTACCTATCATTATAGAGTCATCTCAACAGATGAAAATGGTAATACTGTTATAAGTGATGACCAAACTTTTAAAACACTGTCTAGTTGTCAGAGTGGACCAGCTCAACATTTAGGACAAGTTAAAGACACTACTTCCGATACTGGTTTAGTAGATGTTACAGTAACGATCGCTGGTTGTTCTACTAAAACCGATGCAAATGGGTTCTATAGACTAAATAATATAGTTGAAAATCAGAATGCAGTTGTGACTTTTGAAAAAGAGGGATATCTCCTCGGAAGTACTAAAATCCAGATCAAAGAGTTATCTGGAGACAGTACACCTTCTACGAATTATCTAGAGTATGCTCTTGATACTTATGATACTGAATGGAGTTTTGATAGTCAAACTAGTGTTGATGATACTCATATTAACATACCTGCTTCAGTCTATACAACTACAGATGGTAATCCCTACAGTGGTGTAGTTTCAGTTGCGTTAGAAATACAAGATGTTACAACAGATCTAGGAAAAAGAATCTTTTCTGGCTCATTTGAAGGTCAAAACACATATGGTGAGATACAACAGTTTGTTTCTCATGGTCTTATCAGTTTATTATGTAAAGATGCGAATGGTAATCTACTCAATTTTGCTGAAGGCAGCAGTGCAACATTGACATTTGATGCAGTATCTTCTATGGATGGAGCGAATATCATTCCACTTTGGTATTATGATTATGATCAGGGGTTATGGATCGAAGAAGGTTATGCTGAATTGCAGGCAGATGGTACATACCATGGTGAAATATCACACCCGGGAACATGGAGTTTAAGTCAGCCGATTGAGAACACTCCTGGTATCTATCGTGGTTATATTCTCAATGTAGACGGATTACCTATGAGTGACGTAAGAGTCTACGCCATAGGAGATAACTGGGTAAGCAGCGATCTCTCTACGGATGCAAATGGTTTATTTGAACTCGAAGTGATTCCAGATAGTAGTTTTCAACTCAAGGCGTATAATTACAAAGATAATTATGAAGCCGTATATAATGGGACGATAGATCCAATCGCTTCTGGCGTAATAGTTGGAAATTAAAATAATAAAGAATTTATTATGACGATGATGATATGAGTAATTCATCATCGTTATCTATCCCCAACACACAGGATATTATAAAAACAAACTTTTTAAACTCCTATGAAGCTTCTAGTTTTGCTTTTACAGTTCAAGCATTGATAACATTGAATACTTCCTAAATTATTATTTTCTCAAACATTTATATTTCACTCATCTTTTCACTTTTTTTCACTCTACATAACATTGTAAGAAATATTTTTTGCCAATATATTCAATTTGAGAGTTATCTATTAAGATAATATTTAATATATTATATGATATTATTGATTGTAATAAAAAAATATTTGAAGGAGTAAAGATGATAAAAAGTGTTATGTCTTTAAAGCGAATATGGTAATAGCGGAGTTAAATATAGATGCCGACACATAAACTGTTGGCTTACCTTATAATGTAAAAAAGGATCGATAATGAAAACAATGAACCTCAAAATATACTCTCTTTTAATCTCAATTTTTGCCTTGTTAACTTTTAGTGGATGTGACTCTTCTAGCTCTCCAGGACAACCTGCTGGTGAGACAGAGGCAGAATGTCTATTGAATGCAGGAGGATATGTAGCCATTGAGATCAATGGTTGAACCTGGTTGGATAGAAACCTTGGTGCCAGTCAAGCTGCAACTGAAACAAATGATTCTCTAGCATACGGTGATTACTATCAGTGGGGACGGTATGCAGATGGTCATGAGAAAAACGATTCAGAAGTATGCGATGCGTTTTTAGCCACAGACCTAAACGATAGTAATACTTCCGATTGGTATGCACAATTCATTGTACCTCCTTCAGGTCCTCATGATTGGGTAGCTGCTGATGTTGATGATAATGGTAGTTTAAGATCTGCATCTTGGAACACACCTTATGATGATAATCAAGTGTGTCCATGTGGTTATGTTGTAGCTACGGAAAATGATTTTAAAGATCTCAATATTACTGATACCAATGTTTCGAATGACTTTAAATTAGCATATGCAGGATATAGATCGCCCGATAGTTCATTAGGTGGTGTTGATACTATGGCAATTTATTGGACAAGTGATACTAATGATACCAATGGAAGAGGATCAATTCCTTATGATTTAATAGGTGATGGTAGAGCTTCAGATCATAAAAGAGCTTATGGTCTACCAATACGTTGTATTAAACCTCAATAACAGCTTCCAGAAAGAAACTATAATACAGTTTCTTTCTGTCTTTTCTGATGTCAGATATATTTTTCTTTCAAAATAAAATTAGGAAGAAGCTACCTAAAAGGTAATTACCTTCCAATCTTCTTTGAGTGCCCCTGTAAGTAGTTCCCCGGTATGGATCATATCTATCCCTAATGAAGCCAGCTTCTCAGTCACTCCATATTCATCACTGCATACGACACAGCATGAGAGTGCAACACCTGTAGCTTTGACCTGAGCTACTATCTCTTGCAATACTTTATTTTCTGCCAAAAGTTTTGCCGAAGGTCCCCATATCATTAAATGGGCTTGATCCCAGTAGCCTCTTGGAAGGATGACACTTGAGTAGAGTAGTACCATCTTTTTTGCCACTTCTATCTCGGCAGTACTCCATACAATAAGTAGTTTGTCCATAGTTATTCCTAATAAATTAATGATGTATTATAGTATTTTTGGGAAGATTAAAAAAGGAAGAAAATGAATAAAAAAGGCAGTACATCAATCATATACTGCCAAAAGATCTTAGTGTAAAAAGTGTCTTACAGTAGTAAAGTAAAGAGAGATACCATGTTCATTGGCAGCTTCAATGACTTCATCATCTCTGATGCTTCCGCCAGGCTCGATGATCGCTTTTACACCTGCAGCTGCTGCTGCATCGATACTGTCACGGAACGGGAAGAAGGCTTCAGATGCCATCGCTGCACCAGATACATCCAGATCCATCTCTTTGGCTTTTTTAAGGGCACACTGTGCAGCATCCACACGGCTTGTCATCCCCATACCTACAGCGACCATTGCTGAGTCTTTTACATACACTACGCAGTTAGACTTCGTCAGACCGGCGACTTTCCATGCGATCTCCAAGTCTTTCATCTCTTGCGCTGTAGCAGTCAGTTCTGATTTTTGTTGAGCATTATGTACTTCACCATCACAGATACAGTCTGCATTCTGATAGACAAATCCGCCGTCTACATGTTTGAAATCATGGCTATCATTTGACATCACAAGTTTTGTTCCACCCTGGGCAAAGAGTTTAAGACGTTTTTTCTTCTCAAACACTTCTAATGCCTCTGCATCAAAATCCGCTGCCATAACAACTTCAAGGAAGATCTCATTCATTTTCTCTGCAAGCTCTTTTGTTACCACACCATTGACTGCAACCACACCACCGAATGCAGAGACAGGATCACATTTCAGTGCTTCTGTATAGGATTCCAAAAGCGACTCTTTGATGGCAAAACCGCAAGGGTTTCCATGTTTTACGATACATACGGCATTTTCATCACCAAAACTTGAAGCGATCTTCAATGCACCGTTCACATCATTGATGTTGTTGAAACTTGCTTCACCTTTAACTTGCTTGAAGTTGTTCGTGAAGTGATTGTCAAACTCATAGAGTGCACCTTTTTGGTGCGGGTTCTCACCATAACGTGTCTGAAATGATTTTTTACCTGTAATGAACTGATAATCACCGAATCCATCGTTAAAACGACCGTTCATATAGTTTGCGATCATTGAATCATACGCAGCTGTATGCTCAAATGCTTTGATCATCATATCTCTTCTGAACTCAACCGTGTTTGTATTGTTTTTCAGGTTATTGAGTACTGTGTCATAGTCTGCGACATCGGTCACAATGATCACACTGTCAAAGTTCTTCGCTGCACTTCTTACCATTGCTGGTCCACCGATGTCAATGTTCTCAATGATCTCATCAAAATCATCGGTCTTTTCAATCGTTGCTTTAAACGGATAAAGATTCACACATACAAGATCAATCCCTTCAACACCGAGCTCTTTTGCCTGATCTAAGTGAGACTGTTTGTCCCTTCTATGTAAAATACCACCGTGGATATATGGGTTAAGCGTCTTCACTCTTCCCTCAAAACACTCAGGAAATTTTGTCACTTCATTGGCTTCAATCACCGCAATACCTGCATCTTGAAGTTTTTTATAGGTACCACCCGTTGAGATGATCTCATAACCTAATGCTACCAACTCTTTGGCAAAGTTCTCTACACCGCTTTTGTCACTTACTGATATTAGTGCTCTCATTCTTCTCTCTTTCTCAATAATTAATAATAAATGTTACGGCGAACGCCCTTGAAAGCGAAGCGTTTCGAGAGCCGTAACGCTTTTTTGCCTACTTTTTATAAAAAAAGTAGAAATAAAACTCTCATCCCCAAAATAAAACTGGAAATGCATACATCAATTCAAATAATAAACTCAAGTATACATTCCCACTCAGAAGAGTGGGAACAAGAGGAAATTATACTATTACAGGTCCTGCTCAATGGTACGAGCAAACGTATTAAAGTAAATATCTTTTACTTTCTCCAAAGAAAGTGCCACATCATTTACCTTCACGCTCTCTCCACCAACTGTACCAATGTTCGTCACTTTAATACCAAGGTCCATAGCCATACGAACAACTGCTTCTACATACTCTTCAGAAACTTCTAAAAGTGCTCTACTTTGTGATTCATCAAAAATATTTTTACTGTCATCCAACGCGATCTCAGCGCTTACACCTTTGTTAGAGACTGCTGCCATTTTAGAGAGTGCGATGGCTAACCCACCCACATTCACATCTTTTGCAGACTTTAAAAGTCCCTGTTTGTTCGCTTCGATGACAAGTTCCCAAAGTGCGAGTTCTGTTTTATAGTCAAATGTCGGTAAAGACCCAGCTGTTTCACCATGCAATGCTTTAATATAGAGTGATCCACCGAATTCACCTTTGGTTTCACCTACAAGAAGGATTTGACTTCCCTCTTCCTGGAATGATGAAGGGAGTACTTTATTTTGATCATCGTTGAGTCCTACCATAGCTATAGCAGGTGTAGGAAATACAGATACACCGTTGGTTTCATTATAAAGAGATACGTTTCCACTAACCACCGGTGTATTGAGTTCCAAACATGCTTCTTTGATACCTTCACAACCCTGTGCGAACTGCCACATCACTTCCGGGTTTTCCGGGTTACCGTAGTTCAGACAATCCGTGATAGAGAGTGGTCTAGCTCCAGACATTGCCACATTACGTCCAGATTCAACCACTGCAAGTGCCGCACCCTTTTTAGGATCGATGTAACAGTAACGAGGGTTACAGTCAGAACTCATTGCCAATGCTTTTCCGTTCTCTTTGATACGGATCGATGAGGCATCTAGGCTTCCTGGTCCTTTCGTTGTGTTGGTCTGTACCATAGAATCATACTGATTGTAGACCCAAGCTTTGTCTGATACTTCGATATTTGAAAGCAGTGTTTCATAGGCTTCTTGGTCATCCACTGCTGGATAGCTCTCAACAGTTTTTGCATTCACTTCATCCAAATATGCAGGTCTTGCCACTGGTCTGTCCAGTACCGGCGCTTCTTCACTCACCGGAGCGATAGGCATATCTGCACATTTTTCACCATGCCACATCAATTCCATACGTGCTGTATCGGTTACTTCACCGATCACTGCTACATCCAATTCCCATTTTTCAAAAATGTCGATAATAGCCTGTTCACTTCCCTTTTTCGCACAAATAAGCATACGCTCCTGAGACTCAGAAAGCATAAAGTCATACGGTGTCATACCCTCTTCTCTTGCCGGCACTTTATCCAAGTGCATGATAAGGCCTGCACCTGTTTTACCAGCCATTTCAAATGCTGAAGAGGTAAGTCCAGCTGCACCCATATCCTGGATACCTACTACATGATCCGTTTTGAAGAGTTCCAAACATGCTTCAAGAAGCAGTTTCTCTGTAAATGGATCACCTACCTGTACTGTAGGACGAAGTGATTTTGACTCCTCAGTAAAACTATCAGAACTCATCACCGCACCACCAAGACCATCACGGCCTGTTTTTGAACCTACATACATCACAGAGTTACCTATACCTGAGGCAACACCCAAGAAAATCTCATCTGCTTTGACCAGTCCCAAGGAAAAGGCATTCACAAGAATGTTCCCGTTATAACTCTCATCAAAGCTCACTTCCCCACCGATCGTAGGAACACCCATACAGTTACCATAAGATCCGATACCATCTACAACACCACGTACGAGGTGTCTTTGGTATTTTGCAGTGTCACTGTCACCATTTACTGTACCAAAACGCAATGCGTTAAGGTTTGCCACTGGTCTTGCTCCCATGGTAAAGATATCTCTAAGTATCCCACCTACACCTGTCGCTGCACCCTGGAAAGGTTCAATGAATGACGGGTGATTATGACTCTCCATTTTAAAGACAGCTGCCATACCCTCACCTATATCGATAACACCTGCATTTTCACCTGGTCCCTGGATGACCCATGGTGCTTTTGTCGGGAAACCTCTAAGGTATTTTGTACTTGATTTGTATGAACAGTGCTCTGACCACATAGCAGAAAAAATACCAATCTCTACGATATTTGGGTGACGACCGTCTAAGATACGTAAAATATCCTGGTACTCTTCTTTGCTGAGTTTGTGATTCTTTAAAACTTCATCTAGATTCTCTATAGGTTGTGACATAGATAGTGTCCTTTTAGGGGGTGAAATAAGGGTTATATTTTACTCAAAAAGTACTAAATAAGTGATAAAAAGGTAGAATGTTTTACTATAAAAAGTGACTGGTCACTTGAGCTTTCTGATGAAGAAAACTTAGCACTAAGCTCATAAAATGGACTTTGTTCATTTTATGATTCAAATTAAGGATAAAGGTTATAAATGGACAAGATTTTACAGATGCTGATGCTTCAACAACAACTCAATGATGCAACCAATGGTGAAGGTTGGGAAAAAGGTATCACTAAAAATGGGAAACAGATTGACTGGAAACGTTGTACCTATTTGGAATGTGCGGAGCTTATAGAATCTTACCCGTGGAAACACTGGAAAAATATAGATGCCGAACCTGATTATGCGAACATTCAGATAGAAGCGGTTGATATTTGGCACTTCATTATGTCACAAGGGCTCGAAGACTATAAAATTAAAAACCTAGGAAGTATTGATACATTGTCAAGAGCAATTTCCAAGTTACCTAATTTTCAAACGTTTTCTGCAGAGATCACGCCTACTACAAAAGATCATTATGAACAGATAGAAGTCGTTGAGCACTTGATGAGAACTATTTTCTGTGATGAGCCTACAGAAAAATTCATGGAAGCATTTATCGATGTGGCCGTACAGTCTGGACTCAACCTAGATGCCTTGTATACACTTTATGTAGGAAAAAATATCTTAAACCAGTTCAGACAGGACCACGGCTATAAAGAAGGTACCTATATCAAAATATGGAATGGTGAGGAAGATAATGTTGTCATGCAACGTGTGCTTGAAGAAAACAAAGATGTAACGCCAGATGACCTTTACCAAGCATTAAAAGAAGCTTATCCGAAAGGATAAGCGAGAGAAGTATTACTCGACTGCCCTTGTCAAGTCTTGTTCCACGACTTGATTTCCACGTACACTTACTTTCGTAGCTATACGTATATTTTTCATACTCTCATACCCGCACTCTTCTCCACATTTCACAGTACCGATAAGATAATAACTTCCCGAAGGCACACCATAAAATGCAAATTTTCCATTTTGGTCTGATGCTGTGAACTTTAAATAGTTAAAGAGTCTAGGGTCTGCCTCTTGCATCTTGTACCCACCGAGGTAACTCTCTTCATACCACTGCTCAGAATAACTTGTGATCGGATTTAGGTAGAGGCGTGTACTTGCTCCCAACACACGTCTGTCATAATAATCCTTCACATAAATGGTACCCTTAACTGTTCCTTTACCTGTTCTAGGCAAACGATAATATTCTGATTCAGGGAATTCAATACGTGCCATTTTATTCTCTTCACCATCTTCCGTAATCATCATTTCAGATTCTGTAAGATTCTCATCAGAGATATTGACATCATCTACACTACTTGAGTGAGCCCAAAAATTTCTATTTTTATTAAATTGGATATCTCTTTGTACACATCCTGTAAATAAAGACATTGCCATCAGTGACATTATGATCATAGTGCCTAGTTTAAACATTTTATACCTTCATTTATAATTTCGGTATTATACACAATTAACTTTACTATCATCTATGAACAATGTTTCTTCTCACGTATCTTTTCTAGAAGGTTTTTCGCATCATTATCACCGGAGAAGGCGGCTTTTTGGTACCAAAATGCTGCTTTTTGACAACTTTTTTTGACAGCATACCCCTTACGGTATCGGTGTGCTAAAGAGTGTTGTGCATCCATTTCACCCGCTTTGGCAAATCGGTGTAGGTTCTTTACCTTTCTCTTCTCACCCCTATAATACTTGACCGTATTCAAGATGAACCAGATCGTAAAGATACATAAAACCAAGATCATATAAAGCTCTATATTCTCCAAGTCATTCAAATACTCAATACCCAGCATCTTATTTTCCTAAACAGAACTCACCGAACATTTTATCCAGTATCTCTTCACTGTCATAAGGTTTGGAGATCGAGGAGATAGACTTGACTGCTTCTTGCAAATGGTAAGAAAAAAATTCCAATTCGCCATTCATTAAAGGTACTTTCGCTTCTTCTATAGAGATTTTTGCTTTATTGACAGCTTCAATCTGTCTGGAAGAGATCAGCATAAGTTCTTCTCCCTCTCCAATACTATCAAAGAGGCGTTCAAGTCTTTCTGTCAGTTTTACAAAAGCTTTTTTGGCACTGACCTCCAATACCTCATAGGCATCAAGTTTCGTGATATCAAAGACCCTATCAAGATCAGATTTGTTGAGGGCAACCACGATATGTTTATCTTCTACTGCTTCAAGAATAGAAAGTATTTTTGCATCTTCACCGTCAAAGGGTCTTGAACTGTCAAAAAGTGCAACAATGACATCCGCATCCTTCACGGATGAAAGTGAACGTTCTATCCCTATTTTTTCTATTGTATCATCCGATTCACGTATCCCTGCGGTATCTACCAATCGTATAATATGAGAACCGATACGTACCTGCTCCTCGATCGTGTCTCTAGTCGTTCCTGCGATATCACTGACAATGGCCCTGTCATACGAAAGCAAGGCATTCAACAGAGAACTTTTACCCACATTTGGTTTCCCTACGATCGCTACTTTGAAACCTTCTATCAATCCTCTTCGCCTGTGACTTGCTTCAACGATCTGTTCTATCTGCTCTGTGAGTGCATCCAGCTGTGTAGATATACTGTTCATGATGTCATCAGGAATATCCTCTTCCGCATAATCGATCATCACCTCTGAGTACGCCAAAGATCTTAAAAGTGCATCCCTGCTCTCATCCACAAAGGTTTTAAGTTCACCTTTCATCTGCTTCGCCAATATCTTCGCGGCATCGACACTTTTGGCTTCTATCAGTTTTGAAATAGCCTCTGCCTCGGTAAGGTCGATCTTGCCATTGAGAAATGCACGTTTAGAGAATTCACCGGGTTCTGCAAGTCTTACACCATAAGAAGTGATGGTGTCAAGTATCTCCTGCGCGACGATCATCCCTCCATGACACTGAAACTCTACGATCTCTTCACCTGTAAAGCTATGCGGTGCAGCAAAATATATCATGATCGCATGGTCTATCAGTTCATTGTTAAAATTATACAGGGAAGTAAGGTGTGCGTGTCTTGGAATGATGTTTTCTAAATGGGATATCTTATGTGCTATCTCCAATGCAGCATCTCCGCTCACTCTAATAATAGAGATAGAAGAGACACCATGTGCAGTGGCGATAGCGGTTATCGTATTATACATGGCTCTTATTGCTGTTAAATTCGTTTATGACAACAAATTTTTTACCCTCTTTACCTGTCTTGACTGCCACATACTTATCGGGAAATCTTTCACGCAGCTGTTCCAGTGCAATCTGTACCAAAATACCATCGAGGAAACGTGTTTTACCTTTCCCCTGCTTTTCAACATGTTCAATGACCGGTTTAATATAATTACGTATCATCTCCTGTTGTGTCGTCAAGAACTCTGCGATCTCAAGTTTTATGAAGAGTTCATATTTTGTATGTAACCAGTTAAACAGCATATAAGAGAGAGCATTGTAACGATACCCCTCTTTACCTATAAGAAGTGCCGCATCCTCACCATCAATAAAGATCAATGCAGTATTGTCTCTGACATCCACTTCAACGACATCTATATCAAAACAAGAGTGAGAAAGCAGCTCTTTGAGTTGATCTTCTATCATCAAGGCCAACTCATCATAGACAAGCGCTTCATCTTCAAATGTTTCAAGGTCAGCTTCATAATGATCTACTTCAAAAAAGCTATCGACAATGGCATTTTTTTCAATTTCAGGTTCAGTAGGGGTAGTCTGTTCTTCTTTGACGGTTGCAATAATCTCAGAGGCAACACTCTCTTCCGCAGTTTGCACGGTAGGTGCTTCTTTGTTTACTTTATTTTTTTCATACTTGGGAGCAGATGCTTTACATGTTGCTACGATGATCGCATTTTTTTTCAAAAGGCCGAAGATACCTTTGGAAGGATACTGTATCACTTCAGATTGAAGTTCAGAAACAGAGCAGCCCAACATTTGAGAAGCTTTTTCATAAGCTCCTTCCAGTGTTGATGCTTCTACCTTTTTCATCACCTAGTCCTTTGTTTTCTTGTGCGCAGCGACTGCCAACGCTTTTTGTTTTGCATACATATGGTTGATAAAGTATTGTTGCGCGATTGTAAACAAGTTGTTTACTAACCAGTACAATACAAGACCAGATGGGAAATAGATAAAGAATACTGTCATGATCACAGGGAACCACTTAAAGATCTTCTCCTGTAACGGATCGGTAAAGTTACTTGGCGTGATCTTTTGCTGGAACCACATAGATGCACCCATTAAAACAGGCAGAACAAAATAAGGGTCCATCACGGCAAGATTGTCTATCCAGAGTATCCATCCTGCACCTTGCAATTCATCTGCATTTAAAAGCACACGGTAAAGCGCAAAGAAAACAGGGATCTGTAAAAGAAGCGGTAGACATCCACCCATAGGGTTTGCACCATGTTTCTTATACATTTCCATCATCTGCACATTCATTTTTGCAGGGTCACCTTTATACTTCTCTTTGATCTCTTTCATTTTAGGTGCCAGGTCTTTTAGTTTATTCATAGACATCATACCTTTGTATGAAAGTGGGAATAACACAAACTTTACCAGTAATGTAAAGAGGATTATCGCCCAACCCCAGTTACCCACATAATCGTTGATCCAAAGTAATACTTTAAAGAACGGTTTAGCAAGGAATGAGAACCATCCAAATTCTATGGCATCTGTCAGTTCAGGATGGATCGCTCTTAGTATTTTGTCCTCTTTTGGTCCGATATATGCCTTTAAGGCTAATGACTCATCTCCCTGTACAAAGATAAGAGGATCACCATTTGCTTCTTTTAAGATAGAAACGTTCATCCCTTTTTCAAAATCGAAGAACATGGAAGCGACATATCTGTCAAAAGCAGAAGCTATTTTGGCATTTTGGAACTTTTCATACCCTTCAGCATCTCCATCTTCGATCGTATTGATAATATTATCCGCTCCTTTCACCAATGCTCCTCTTACAAGCATATACATAGACTCATCCGCAACCGGTCTGTGTCCCGGTGTGATGAAGTATGGTGTTGGTGCAGAAGTTTCCACTGTCACATGATACTCTCCTGTAGGCTTAAAAGTGATCTTTTTTGTCACTGTCACAGAAGAGAGTGTTTGTGTCAAAGTCACTGCTTGAGGGCCTTTGCTCACATCTACTGTTTTACTTCCACTGGTTACATAAGGCGTTTTAAATGCTTCTTCATTCAACTTTGTATCTGAAAACCTTACTTCCAATGGCTTCACTTCATTCGCACCTAAAATTTTCAGATTGTTACCATCTTCATCATGATACTTTGCTTCTAAAAGTTCAACTTGAGAGATACGTCCATATGCATCCAGGGTAATAATAAAGTGATCAGATTTTACAGTGATCAAGGCTGCTGATACCGTTTGAACCGGTGCACTGGCTGCTGTTGCTGCTGAAGCACTTGGTGTTGCTACGTTTGTTTTATCTACTGTAGGCGTTTGATGCGCTGTATTGGTTGTTTGTGATGTAGTTTGTGTAGGTTTTTCAGGTGGGAAGAAATAGCTATATCCAATAAATACAAAGAAAGAAAGTGCCAGTGCCAGAAGAAGTCGTTTATTTAAATCTTGTTGTTCCAAAATTATGCCTTTAATAATATATCAATGATAGTATAGTGTTAAATGTGTTAAATTATGTTGCAGTACACTTTTTTAGTGCATGTAGATACGCCTTACGGGTCACAGAATAGTTTTCTTCAATAAGCGCAGGTTTTGCAACTAATACGTAACTACCTTGAGATAAGAGGTCTATATTTTCGATGAAATGTGCTCTTAACAAACGTTTTGCTCTGTTTCGATGAACTGCATTTCCAATTTTCTTAGAGGCAACAAAACCTACTTTATACTCATCACTCTTTTTGAAGAAAAGTACAAAATAAGGTGTATGCCATGTTTTTGTCGCGTGTTTATACACGCTGTTAAACTCTTTACTGGTTTTGATCCTAGTAAAATGTTTGATTGAACTGATGGTTGTATACCAGAAGTATTATACTGCTAGTCTTTTTCTACCCTTAGCTCTTCTTGCAGAAATCACTTTTCTACCATTCTTCGTTTTCATTCTTGTTCTGAATCCGTGCGTTCTTTTTCTTGGTGTGCTATGAGGTTGGTATGTTCTTTTCATTCTGAATCATCCTTAATAAATTTTTACCCGCATTCCTGCAGTTGTTATAGTTGGACGGGATTCTACTGTAAAATCCCTTAAAACCTACTAATTATTGCAGACTTCTAAAAACAATTTCATTAGACTTGTTCGACAGTTTACTTTTTGCAAACGTTTCGAGTAGTTTTAGTATCACTTGTTTCGGCGTGTAATGTGTCGCTCTTACTTCCAGTTCCGTACAAAAGATATCCGATCCCTTATCTAACTGGATATTTCTAATCAGTCTCTCTGCAAAGCGATATCCTCCATCCACCTTGGTATCTTGACAAAGCATTACGTAGAGCGGTTCTTCTTTATCAATTTCAAATAATATATCAGTTTCGCGTTTCTCTCTGTCCAATAATGTATTTAGATCTACATCTTTCGCTGTCAATAGCATCAGTACAAAAGCCTGTTGATTCTCATTCTCCATAAGATAATAAATAATATCGATCGTAGCTTCTAATTTATCTAACATCTTCACAGCTAGCTGGATATCCTTACCGTTAAATCTTAAGCCTTCACTACGATTGTCATTTTCCCTTGCACCCATACTAATAGATCTCCTTCTTCTCTAAACAAAATATTTGCTCCATTATAACAAAATATTTTGGATTCTATTGTTATAATTTCTCATGAAGAATATATACGATAATTTACCTTCCCCATGTTGGCTTTTAGAAGAAGCGAAACTGCTTAAAAATCTTAATGTCATCTCAGAGATCAAAAAAGAGAGTGGCGCCAAAGTATTGCTTGCACTCAAAGGGTATGCTTTGTGGAAAAGTTTTCCACTGATCAAACCCTATCTTGAGGGATGCTGTGCCAGTGGTCTACATGAAGCAAAGCTTGCGGATGAAACATTTTCTAAAGAAGTCCATACCTACTCTCCTGCCTTTAAAGAAGAGGAGATCGATGAGATAGCCAGGATATCACATCATCTGGTATTTAACTCCCCTGCCCAGTTCCGCCGGTTCGCCTCACAAGCGAAGAAGATCAATCCGAAACTCTCATTGGGACTGCGTGTGAATCCGGAGTATTCAGAGTCTCCCAAAGAGATATACAATCCTTGTGGACTCTACTCCAGACTCGGGACAACAGTACAAAATATGGATGATGCCATTTTAGAAGAGTGCGATGGCTTGCATTTTCATGCACTGTGTGAGCAAGGGAGTGATGCCCTTGAAAATGTACTCAAAAACTTTGAAGAAAAGTTTGCTGCATATATACCGAAAATGAAATGGATAAACTTTGGCGGAGGGCATCATATTACGCGTGAAGGATATGATACACAGAAGCTCATCGGGCTTATCAGGGAGTTTAAAAAGAGATATGATGTAGAAGTCTATCTTGAACCTGGTGAAGCGATAGGATGGCAGACCGGACCACTGATCACAACGGTACTTGACATCGTGCACAATGGCATGGATATAGCGATCCTTGACTCTTCTGCCGAAGCACACATGCCTGATACCATCATCATGCCTTACCGTGCTGATGTACGTTATTCAGGAGTGGCCGGGGAAAAGGCACACACCTATCGTCTGGCGGGCAATACCTGTCTCGCTGGAGATATTATGGGAGACTATAGTTTTGATGCACCCCTTCAGATAGGGGATAAAATCATCTTTGAAGACCAAATGCACTATACCATGGTCAAAGCTACGACCTTTAATGGAGTGAAGCTTCCTTCTATAGCCATTCAAAGAGTGGATGGTACTGTAGATGTGGTACGTAACTTCGGCTATGAGGATTTTAAACAGAGACTTTCATAGACCAAGAGGTTTAAAAATCTTTTTTATAGAGTATGTCATAGGATTGTGATTCTTCACTCACACCTATCACACTCTCCGTACGTTTTCCATGTTCATATTTGAGTTTTACACTTGAAACCTCATCATTGACATAGATGATCGTGATCTTGTCTGTCAACTTTTTACCTACCTCTACACTCTTCCCCTCTCCAAGTACAAGATGGTCCAACTGTACGCCCAGATCTGAAAGTGCTGACTTTGCCATAGCACCTCCCATCATCTTCATCATCTCTTCACCACTGTTTGTACCCGCACCCGCTTCTGAATCAAATAGGATGATCGATAGTATCTGTTCTTTGGTCAATGAAGGTTTGGAGGTGAAATGGATATTCGGTGCATCCGCTGAACCCGTGATCCTGATAGTGATAAGATGATTCAGGGATTGATAGGTGACACTCGCTTCAAGAAGCGGTTTATTTGGATTACCTGTAAAATGCACATAACTCTTATCCAAAATAAACTTCTTACCCTCGAAAGTATAGCTTCCCCCTTTTAGTATCTCTACAGAACCCAAGAGCATGAGTTCTGACTCTTCTGCCTTATAGACACTCAGATCCACTGCAGCTTGTATATCAACATTGCCTTTTTTATAGATCAATGGTTTTTTTGTCTTTATCTGTACAGAGGCACTGAGTCCATCCATAAATGGATTGGGTTCTTTCTCTTTAATATCTTGCACGATGATAATATCACTGTCAGATGCGTAAGTCTTTTGACCCAGGTCATAGTGTATATCACCACCCAAAAGCGTGATCTCACCATTGACCGATGTTTTATTCCCGTCCAGCACCGTTTTGATATCTATAGCACTCTCCAGGTCAACGATCTCATGTACTATAGGAAAGGTATCAGCTTCTGCCGTTATCGTTCCTTTTCTAGCCTTAAGGTCATAGGTACCCAGAACCTTTAATCCGTCATTCAACCAAATAGGTTCCATGGTCACATTTTGATCGTTCAAAAATATCGTTGAGGATTTTGTAGAAAAAAGTTTTTGCCCTCTATAGGTAAACCTGTAATGGTTCAATACAATTTTTTCATCCTGCAAATGCACTGCCAGATCTATATCATTGACAATATGTTCTGTTTTCCGCTCTGCTTGATAGCTGATCTGCGGTGATCTCAGTGCAATGTCGATATTTTTTAACTCACTGAGTGCTACAGAGAGTTCTGCACTCCCTTTGACTACAGGAACCTCTCCAAGGGTATAGACATCTTTAATACTTTTTATCAAAGCATTCATAGAAGTGATCTGTGTATCTACTGTGAGTTTTTCTTGAGGCACGCCAGATAGATTGGCAGTTAAACCACCTAATGTGACCTTCCCTTTTAATTGGCTACTGTTCATATCATATTGTGCATTTGCATTCAGCCTGCCTGCTGTAACTACAACATCTATACTATTTCCTAGTACGGTTACGTCATTTTTGAGAGGATCCAGATGATCCCACTTTATAGAGGTATTGTAAGTGCGCAAAAGTGACTCTTTAGGTATATGCATCACTGTTTGTACTTGTAATCTCTCTTTCAAACTCATGTTCACATCGATATTCACCACATTAGAATCTATTTTCGCATAGGCCATCAGCGAAGCATTCTTCTCAAAGCTGATAGGTGCATCTATGACCATATTGGCTTTTGTTTGGTTCAGTTCTACAGGAAGTGCTATAAATTCATTAAGCACCAATGGATGCTTGTTCTCTAAATGTAAATCAGCCTTTTTAAAATCAGGGGAGATAAATGTTCCTTGTAGATTATCTGACTCTATCTCTGTTTTCACACTGTGTCCGTCACCTTTGTATGTGACGCGTAAGTGATCAAGAGGTTTTACAAATTTTGGATCAACGCCAATGATCTTTGCAGCATAGATCTCTCCACTGTAACTGATATGCTTATCCATCGTAAAAAGATTGGTCACCAAAACATCTTTTGCATACGGTGTTGTCAGCAGTAGATCACTCTTAGCCTTTAGAGTGCTTTTTTTGATATCATACTCCACATTGATATGTAGATCATCGATATCAAGATTAAAATCATTGACATCAGCCTTCAGGACCTGTTCCATCTTTATTTTCAGATCTGAATTTACCATTGATCGAGAGACATTGAGATCAACAACGATGTCCCCCACGGCTTCTCTTCTTATAGGCAGTTCATAGAGTGTAAAGAGTGCTTTTTTAGGTTTGAAATCCACCTTTCCAATCAGTTTATTGTTCTTCACTTTTGTCTTATAATATATATCACTGAGATTTGTACTGCTGTACACATTCAGATCAGCTTTTTGAAGTAGAAGCTTTTCTACTTCAAAAACGGCGTCCCTTCCACTTACATTAAACGCTTTCGCATCTACAGGACCATAGATAAAAGGAAGTGTATTAATCTTTAATCTGCCTAGATGTACCCATTTTGGCATTAATGGATTCACCGTTTTATCTTTACTTCTATTATCATTTCCTGTAACGACTGCATCACTTTCATTACTCTCATTACTGTCTGGAATAAAAAGTGTTTGCAGTGCAAGTGCATCAAGCTCTTTGATGGTCAATTCTCTTACATTCAGATACCTATCTTTCAACCCTGCCTTCAAAGTGATCTTAGTCACATTAGAATCCACTTTCAGATCCAAGGCACGTACATCCACACTCTCACTTGAATACTGCAAATCCCTTACATCCAACATCAGCTTTGAGATACCTATCCCCTGTTCATCAAAAGGTTCAAGACTGAGTGAAGCATGCTGTACACTTACATCTATCTCCAAAGGCGCATCCGTACTGCTGCTCTCATTGCTTGTATTATTTTCGCTGGAAGAGAAAGACGCCATCAGTGTTTTGACCGTACCCACATTGGCTTTTTCGATCTGCAGGGTATTGATGATAAGTGTTTTTTTGAAAAGTCCGGCAGGGTTCCATTTCAGCGTAATATGTTTAACAAGCGGATCTTCATTATATGCCAAATCTTCTATCATCACTCCCGTCAGTACATTTCCATGGATACGGCTGTAAGAGATGTTATAATCAGGTGCAAAGTGATCAGCCACTTTCCTGACAACATAGGCTGAATTGACGATAAAATAAAGAGCCAGTCCCATGACAATAGCCAGTATGAGTAGGTATACAATGATTTTTCTCATCCATAACAACGGCCTGTAAAGTAATATCTTTTTCAAAACGATTGTCCTATCTGAAATGAAATGCCATACTGTGAGAAATCATTGACATTGAAACCTATATCCAGTTTAAAAGGGCCTATAGGTGTCATATAGCGAGCTCCTACACCCACAGCAGAGATGATCTCTCCTTTAAAATTGTAGCTTTCCTCTGTAAGCATGGTATTGTCCGTAAAGAGTGCCCCATAGATATCACCCCATACAGGATAATTTGCTTCCAAAGAGAGATTGGCCATGGTTGAAGCACCATAGATACTATCTTCTTTAGGAGAAATGATCACCCCCAGTTCTCTAAATCCGTATGCACGGTTAGAGTAGGCACCTCCCCCAAAAAAATACTTTGATTCTGGCAGTCCATTCTCGGTTGAGACATCCACTATACCTACCTTTCCTACAGCTGCAAGCGTAAGATCGGCAAATGTATGGATGAACCTGCCTTCGAACAGTGTTTTCATATAGACACTGGCTTCCTCATCATAGGAGAGGCCAAATTCACCGTAAGCAGAAAGGTAATACCCATATTTTGGATTGAGTTTGGAATCTCTAGCGTCATAGACAAGATCAACATAGGGATATAAGAGTGGAAAAGTACCCTCTGTGAATGCCTGAGACAATTCAGCACTCGAATCAACGTTTTCTAATGCAGTGATAACAATATTTTCCAAAGCAATACCTGCTCTTAATCTTAGTCTTTTATGCTCATGTTCCAAATAGGCTTTTAAAAATGCTTTTTCCTCTTTAAATCCATCAAACTCCAAATTTGAATATCCTGTATTCCCACCTAGATCCGTGTAATACCCAAAAATATCTAAAAATGCCGGTTTAAAATAACCCAACTTGATCAACTGTTCTCTTTGAGACCAAGATGTTTGAAGCTTTAATTCCTGCGCATTGCCCATAAAGTTATGTTTGGTGATTTCTCCAAGCACCCGCATTCCTACATATGTGTCATAGCCTGCACCCGCTTCCAAATGGTAGGGTTTTTCCATCTCTGTAAAGGTGATATCTACCGGTACCACATTGTAAAACTTCCTATCTACATCGATAAGCACACTGTCAAAAGCATTCAATCCGTAAAGTTTGTTGGATGTATCCTGTATCAGATCCGTACTATACCTTTGCCCCTCTTTGGCTTTGACACGTGACCTGATGACATCCTCATCTATGGTTTCCAGTCCTGAAGTTGTTAATTTCCCGAAGCTACATATGCCACCTTTACGCAGGATGTAGCGCAGATCAACAGTGTGCAGATCCAGATCTACATAGGCTTTCGTGTCCAGATCATAACTGCAATATCCCTCTTTGAGTAACCCTGCAATCATTTTACTTTTTATTGCTATAAAGGTTTCAGCTCTAAAAATATCATCTTTTTTCATAGTGACCATGGTAGAGATGTTATAGTCACTGGAGATATTGATATCTCTCACCCTGACAGGTTCATTCTCACTAATGGTTACAAAGACGGTTGTGTTAGTCTCTTGAATAGTAAAATTGGCATCATAAAACCCTTCAGAGTCGTAAAAGCTTTTTAATGAGGCTGCTAGAGAAGGTATGAGTTTATCTTTGATACGAGGGGTATTATCTTTCCAAAATTGGAAAAAACCTGGTGTCGTCACACCTAAGGCATCTTGCAGATCAGATTCTTCAAAATATTTTTGACCACTAAAGTGAATCTCATGGGTCGGTAATTGTATTTCATCAGCAAAAAGAAGTGTAGATATGCATATGATAAGACAAAATGTAAACGTGTGCCGCATATTTTACTCTCCTAAAATACTATAGTTAACTTCTCTTTAATCCAGTAAGTCTTTCACACTCTCCAAAGGATCTTTACCCTCTTCTATCATGGCATATACTTCTTCAGCGATAGGAAGATAGATCTCTTTCTCTTTGGCTATTTTATGCAAGGCTTTGGCTGTAGGTACTCCCTCGGCCACTTCTCCAAGCTCACTGAGTATCTCATCCATATCCTTACCCTTTGCCAGTCCTAACCCTACTCTGTAATTCCTTGAGAGTGTCGAACTTGCTGTAAGAAAAAGGTCGCCTGCCCCGCCCAAGGAAAGAAACGTTTCAGTCTTTGCACCAAACGCTTCTCCAAAACGTGTCATTTCCACTAAGCCTCTGGAGATGAGTGCTGCCCGCGCATTATTTCCAAGCCCCAAACCATCACACACGCCACCGGCAATGGCAATAACATTTTTATAGGCTCCCGAGACTTCTGCACCAACAACATCGCTGCTTACATACCCTTTGATAAATTTTGGTAGTGCATCTGCATAGGTTTGTGCCAATTCATGATTTGTAGAACTAATGATCAATGCGGTTGGAAGCGATTTTTGCACTTCTGCTGCGAAGGACGGACCGGAGATGAAAGCCAGTCTATCCGCAGAGACAAAGTCACCGTACACTTCATTCAAAAAAGCTCCAGTACTTGTCTCTATCCCTTTGGCTGCAACCAGGATCTTCTGTCCATGATCCACAAAATTCTCTTCCATCCATCCGCGAACAAACTGTGCAGGGATAGCTATCACCAGATACTCACACTTTAACGCTTCACTCATAGGCACAAAATTCTCTATCGCTTTCGTATGCCGAGAAGAGATCACCACATCATTCTTTTGACTATAGGCATGATACAAGGCCTGTCCCCATTTCCCTGCGCCAATAATTGCCATTTTCATCTTTCTACCCTTTTTACATTATTATCGATCATTTCAACAAACTGTGAAGCACTCTCATCATACATATCAAATATTTTGCTTACACCTGCCAAAAGCAATTTTCTATTGTCTTCTTTCGTATCAGAGAGTGCCACGATTTCATCTTTAAATCCATTGGCACGCAGTGTAATGCTGTAGTAGACATTCAACGCTTCATCATTCATTGCACACACTGCGATTCCATCCTTGATATCAGGAGTTTCACTGTTTTTTTTATCGATGAGGATCACGTTGGTAAAACCGTCATCTTTAGCTGCTTCATAACTCTCATTTCCGATCTCATAGATCGTCACTTCTATCCCCTCTTCTTTAAGCATTTTACAGATATGGTCACTCTTATGCGTATAACCGAAAAAGGAAATACTTTTCTTCTCCTCTTCACTGTGCTTCTTCAAATAATGAAAAGCTCTTGTATCTATCACATCATAGGGTTCGACCAAGCCATCTACTTTTGTCGCTTCATACTGTGGACGTAACTCCACTTGATTCATACGGGCATACACCACAGAATCGGATTGGATACTTTTTGCATTGAGGATAAAATAGATATTATTGATATCAGAACTGCTTAAAGTCAGCATCGCTCTGATATTCTCTCTTTCATACAATGTTTTTACCATTTTAGCACTGGAACCATCTGCATGTATCACTTGATAGCCATCTTGTTGTGCTTTATTTGCTTTGGATTCATCATCTTCTATGATCACAGGTTCATAGTTTTTCTGTATTTTTAGTTTCTTTGCGATTGTTGTTCCCAAATGCCCATATCCATTAATGATAACCACGTTATGCATTTTATGCACATGATTGATACTGTCCTGGTTACGCAGTTCACTAAATCTTTCAGAAAAAGCAGAAACCATCACAGAAGTCACAAAAGAGATCATCGCGATACCAAATATAATACCGAACATCGATACGATCTTACCCAGTTCAGTCACAGGAGTGATATCACCATACCCTACTGTAGAGATGGTCACTAAGGCCCAATAGATAGCATCCAGATAAGAACCCAACGCTTGATTGATACCGAATTCAAGCAGATAAAATATGGAACCAAAAGTAAAAGTGACGCCCAAAAGCATATAGCCTAAAAAAACAAATTCAAAACGTTTTTTAAGCAATGCGTTAAACAGGCTCGATGCCCCATGCATGTAATGATAGAGTTTTAAGAGCCGCAAGATCCTGAATTTCGGGAAAATAGCTATAAGATCGATCAATGCAGGCAGGGAGATCATATAGCGTAATTTCGATCTTAAAACCGCCCAGTATCTCTCAGAACTACTAGTGTCAGAGGCTGAAGCAACAAGATATTTATGGATATCATGGCTGATCCATAATCTTAGCAGATACTCCACAGCAAAAATAGCTGTGACAAAATAGAGATCGAATTCTACAAGCCACTCAGGGACCTTGCCTGTTTTGCTCAAAATGAGTATCGCGATCGATAGTACGATAAGCATAATCATAAATGCATCAAAGTACTTTTTATAGGGGTAGTTTATATCTTCAAGCAGTGAACGAAAAAAAGATTTTATCTTTTGATAGCGTACAGAACTGTCTATCTTGTGCGAGAGTTTAACGATGAAATCATGCATATATTGCTACCTCCCAAAATGCACATCCCATGGTACTATACCATGGATGAATTTTATTTTATCCCAGTCTTTGTTTCAGTAACTCATTGACCTTACCAGGATTTGCAGTCCCTTTGCTGGCTTTCATCGTCTGTCCGACAAAGAAACCAAAGAGTTTTTCTTTACCACCTTTATACTCTTCTACCTTTTCCGGGTTCGCCGCCAGTATCTCATCGATAATGGCCAAGATAGCGCTATCATCACTGACCTGTGCAAGTCCTAGCTTATCGATCAATCCATCGATATCACGATCTTCATTTTCCATCATATGATCAAGGATCTCTTTAGCACCTTTACCGGAGATAGTATTGTCAGTAATTTTAGATACCAAGGTACCCAGTGTTTTGGCATCTACCGGCGAATCTTCTATAGAGACTCCTGCTTTATTCAGACGGCCAAGAAGTTCAGAGGTCAACCAGGTTACGGCTGTTTTAGCCACAGCACCGTGCTCTAACATCTCTTCAAAGTAGTATGCCAATTCTTTATCTGCTGTGATCACATGGGCATCATAAGGCTTGATCCCAAGCTCTTCCATATACCGTTTTGCTTTTGCATCCGGAAGTTCCGGCATGATCTTTGCTTCTGCTACCATCTCATCCGTCACGATAAGCGGACGCAAGTCCGGGTCAGGGAAGTAGCGGTAATCCGCAGCTTCCTCTTTCCCTCTCATCGATTTTGTTACACTCTCTTCCACATTCCAAAGACGTGTTTCCTGATAGACTTCCTCTTCATACACTCCATCTTCATAGGCTTCAGTCTGTCTTTGCACCTCATAAGCGATCGCAGCAGACACAAATTTAAATGAGTTGATGTTTTTGATCTCTACTCTGGTACCAAACGCTTCTTGACCTTTAGGACGAATAGAAACATTCACATCACATCTGAACGATCCCTCTTGCATGTTTGCATCAGAGATATCAAGATAGCGTACCGTAGAGTGAAGTTTTTTCAAGTATGCTACCGCTTCATCTGCACTTCTCATATCCGGTTGAGATACGATCTCAAGCAGTGGTGTACCCGCACGGTTGAGATCCACCTTCGAGTGGTTTCCCTCATGCATGTTCTTCCCTGCATCCGCTTCAAGATGCGCCTGTGTCATACCTATGCGTTTTTGTGTACCATCTTCCAGGTCTATGAACAACTCACCATTTTGTACGATCGCCTTTGTCAACTGTGTGATCTGGTACGCCGACGGACTGTCCGGATAAAAATAAGATTTTCTATCGAATACAGAATCATGGTTCACATCTGCATTGATCGCATATCCAAATCTCATCGCCTTGATCGCAGCTTCTTTATTGACCACTGGTAAAGCACCCGGAAGTGCTAAACAGGTAGGACAGGTATTGATATTTTGATGCTCTGCAAAAGAGGTAGGACAAGAGCAAAAGAGTTTAGTTTTAGTGTTAAGCTGCACATGCACTTCAAGACCGATAACGGTTTCAAACATAGTAAGTATCCTTATAAATATAACGCGTATTTAATAAGGTAGATTATAGCGTTTTGCTTATTTAAGAGAGTTTATTCTCCACTATTGCTTGATGATACGTACATCCCCGAAGAAGATCAAGTCTTTCAGGACAGCTTTTTCTACCAGCCCCTCTTTACCGATCCTTACATCCAATTCACCCTGTTTGCTATGGTAGAGTTTACGATACATGACCACCCTGCTGTACCAATCACCCTCTTGACCCTCACCTACAAAATCTATGATCTCTTTTAAGACTTTTCCAGAAGGTATCGTTATGTCAACACGCCCATTTTTACGGTCTTCGCCTACGGCTTTAAATTGATACTTTTCAGGTCTGTATTTCTCTTTGATATGTACTGGAAGATTCAAAAAAAAGGTCATGAGATCATCTTTGGCATAATAATCCAGTTTTTCTGTAGCATTGATGATCTGTTGATCATATTTCCACTTCTTATACTGACGTGTGAGTCTCTTTTTTTTATGATCCACCCTGTAGATCGTTGTACTGGTATAGGGACCAAAAGATTTGATCATCTGATACATATCTGTCACCAGAAAACCTTTTGAAATGTGTCCTTTCGAGATATGTCTCTCTTGAAGATCATCAGTGACAGTTTTTGCTATACCCAGTGTAGATACATTTGCATCTATCATATAATATGTGTCATCAGTTCTCAGAATCGCATGTGCCTTACCCACTTGACCAAATATGCCATACTCCACACGGTAATCCGCTGCAATCTCTTCGGCCTGCAGAAGCACTGAAAAAAAGACACCAATGAGAGAAATAAGCAGTAAACTATTTCGTAACATTCCTATGCTCCAAAATAGCGGATAGAGGCAAAACCGCTAGCACCGTATCTTTCACATGCACGTATCTGCTCCTCTGTCAAAATACCTCCCAAGGCCAATACAGGTATATGTACCTGAGACGTCACAGATCTCAACACTTCCAAGCCTACCGGTGCACCTTTATTCGGCGTTTCAAAGATAGGACTGAAGGTTGCCATATCTGCCCCTAAGACTTCTGCTTTTTTAAGCTCTTCTAACGTATGGGTACTGACCACCACAAAGAGACCCATTGCTTTTGCCTCAGCTATTTCATCGAGTTGCAGACTGCTTAAATGTACGCCGTCAGCCCCTGCCGCTTTTGCCAATGAAGGGTTACCGTGAATGACGACTTTTTCAAAATCATACATTTTAGCCGCTTGAACGAACGCAGCTTCGTTCTTAGAGACGTTGGATTTGTCCCGATAGACGATCATAGAAGCTTTTTGAGAAAATCTTTTAAGGTCACGTTCTAAATGGTTGAAATCTAAGGTAGAGGGGTCAGTGATAGCATAGCTGATCATTGGTGGTTTTGTTTCTCTTTTTGTTCGAGAAGTTTTTCAAGGAGAGCTGTCTGTTTTTTCAATTCTAAATATCTCTCTTTGCCTGTGATGATATGCTCAAGTATAAGCACGGATATCATCCCCGGTAGTGCACCGATAAAAGCAGATATGAATGCTAAGAGTAGACTTTCTGGATAAAAAGTAAGAAATGAAGTGATGGCACCTAGCAGGACAGATGCCCATGCTACGCCCAAGAGAAAGTTAACTACAAAACTCAAAGGTCCGTTTTGCAGTCTCATGTTTAGAAGTCCCCGAAATGATCTTAGTGATCATCTTCCATAGCTACGGCACCTGCAAGGTACACATAGATAAGGATCATAAATACAAACGTCTGAAGCAATGCTGAGAACGTAAGTAGTAAGTATGCTGGAAGTGGTGCAATGAAAGGTACCAACATAAGAAGTACCCATAAGAAAAGGTCATCCCCTTTGATGTTACCAAAAAGTCTGAATGAAAGTGAAATGATTCTTGAAATGTGAGAAACGATCTCGATCGGGAACATTAAAGGTGCCAATAGTTTCACAGGCCCTGCAAAGTGCGCAAAATATTTGATCACACCATTCTCTCTGATTCCTTCGTAGTTGTAGTAGAAAAATACCAGAAGCGCTAAAGGCAATGTAATGTTGATGTTTGAAGTTGGTGCTTCAAATCCAGGGATAATACCGATCACGTTTGAAACAAAGATAAATAGACCCACTGCAGCAACAAGTGGAAGGTATTTTCTCGCAAGCTCTTCACCGATCACATCTTTACCCATAGCGATCACACCGCCAAGGTACGCTTCCATAACATTTTGTGTACCTGTCGGTACTGCTCTAAGACTCTTTGTTGCCATTTTTGCAATTGCCAGTACGATAATTGCTACCAATACCAAATGTGAGACAAACAGCATTTGTCCATGACCGAAAATAGCGCCCAGGTAAGTAAATACACCTTCCATAAAACATCCTCTTGTAAGTTTAATATTGCGGGATTATATCCTTTTTCACCTTAGGAAACCTCTAAATTCTATGCCAATTTTTCCTGTCCCAGACGATAAAGTGCAAAATCGTATTTAATAGGATCTTTTGCATCAAATGTACGCAAGGTATCTGTCAATTCAATACTGGCCTTCATATCATACGTTTTACGTTTAAGTAAGCCTAAACGTCTTGAGACCTGGAACGTATGTGTGTCTAGAGGCATAAGTAGATCTTTTTTATCTATCTTAGACCATAAACCCATATCTAAAGCATCTTCTCGTACCATCCAGCGTAAGTACATCATATAACGCTTGTAGGTCCCTGCTGAAAGTACTTTCTTGGGTATGGAACCTACCAAAAAATTGTACCCACGTGTTTGTCTGGGATAGACCGACTGTAATCTCTCTATAAAATGCCAGAGACCATCTAAAATATTTCCTTCATTTTTATATCCGGTATAAAAAATATCTTCAATACTCTCTAACGATCTAAGACGCTTTAACGCGATGAAAAGAGCAGCGACATCTTCACTTTTTTGAAAACGGTAATAATGGGAAGAGAGTGCTTTTTGTATTTTTTCTTCACTGGCGTCCAATAAAGAAAAATCCAGACTTTGTAAAAACTGGACGATAAGCCTAGCATTACCGTAACCGAACAGTGCACAGATCAGTGCTATGGATTCATCCTGGTACTGAGATGCGATAAAAAGAGGATCGGGCTTCTCAAAAGAAAGTTCAGCACTGTTGTTCCTGGCTTTCACTTCTCTGTCTAAAAGGATCTTGATCTCAGATAATTTCAAGTATATACTCCCATATTTACGTCATCTCCGGGCACTTGATACCGTAGATCTACATACCATCATGATCTCATTCATTTATCGTACAAAGTACGCAACTTGTCACGGTGAACGCCTTTGTAAGCATAGCAATTCGAGAACCGTGACGATTTTTTGTTTCGTTTTTTCTAAAAAAATGAAAAGAGAAACATCACCGCAGTCTGAGTTTTATGGAAGCCCGTTAAAACAAAGAATGTTACGGTTTTCCGGGTCCTGATATCTGTATCGAAAATGTAATTGGAAAGGGTGCAAGTCCGAGAATAACAGAAAAATAGTCTCCTATTTAAAATGTAAAGTGTTCACCAAGATAATGTTTACGTACATTCTCGTCATTAGCTACTTCATCACTGGTACCTGTCGCTAACATTTCACCACTTCGCATCACATAGGCCCTGTCACAGATGCCCAGTGTCTCACGTACATTGTGGTCTGTAATGAGAATACCCATATCAAGATCAACCAGCTGTTTGATAATATTTTGTATGTCCAACACAGCTATAGGATCCACACCGGCAAAAGGTTCATCCAGAAGCAGGAACTTTGGTTCCCCTACCAATGCTCTTGCTATTTCCACTCTTCTTCTCTCTCCCCCACTCAGACGAATCCCAAGACGGGCACGGATAGGTTCAATGTTGAAGATCTCCAGCAGTTTTTCAATACGGGGCTGGATCGTCTTTTTATCAAGGTTCAGTGCTTCCGCCGCAATGAGCAGATTTTCTTCTACCGTAAGGTCTTTAAAAATGCTGGACTCCTGAGGAAGATATCCTATACCCATCTGTGCACGGGCACTTAAAGGCAGTTTGGTGACATCTTCGCCATCCAAAAAAACCTGCCCTTCTGTCGCATCCGTTAATCCGCATACCATGTAAAATGAAGTGGTCTTTCCCGCACCGTTGGGACCAAGAAGTCCTACGATCTCTTTACTCTTCACCTCTAAAGAGATATCATGGACCAACTTTGTTTTTTTAATGGTTTTGGCCAGATTTTTGGCTTCTAATGTATGCATTATACGTCTATCCTGTAAATTCTACTGTTTTTTTGAGACTCAATCTCTATGGTTGTAACATTATAACCTACGCCTTCTAAAAAGGCTTTAAGCTCATCCGAACCCCACTCTACCATATGCCACCCCGGCTTTTCGAACTCTTCAAAAAGTCCCATCTGCATAAACTCTTCATGGTCTAAACGGTAGAGGTCGTAATGGTACAGACTGCTGCCATCTTTTGCACCATAACACTGCTGTAAAGAAAAGGTCGGAGAGGTCACTTCACCTTCGATCCCTTTGGCTTTGGCTATGGCCTGTGTGAGTGTCGTCTTTCCTGCAGCCAGATCACCTCTTAAAAATACGATCGAATCAGAAGGAAGTGTCTCTTCTAAGTAACTGACCACTTTATCCAGTTCATCTAGGGATGCAATGATCTCTTTCACTAGGCATTACTTCCTGAGAGCTGTTGACTGATCTTGGCCATACGTTCTAGATGTGCACTGGCCTTACCGCTGTCAAGTCCGCTTTTAGCCATCTCGATCGCCTCTTCTATGTCACGCACATGACCGTCTACAAAAAGTGCAAAGGCTGCATTGAGCAGCACAATGTCTCTTTTTGCACCTTTCTCTTTACCAGAGAATATATCGCGTGTGATCTGCGCATTAAAGTTTGCATCCCCGCCCAGAATGGCCTCTCTAGGGGCTAGTTTAAATCCAAATCTCTCCGGATTGATCTCACCTTCCAATATGCGGTTTGACTCCACATAGGCAAAAGAGGAGTGACTTGCAATCGAGATCTCATCCATACCGTCATGACTGCTGACCACACAGGCACGTTTGGCACCAAGTTCAACCAATGCATCGGCTATACGCTTGATGAAAGAAGGGTCAAATACCCCTAAAAGGTATTTCTCTGCACCGGCAGGATTTGTCAATGGTCCAAGAATATTAAAGATAGTCCTGTGTTCGATAGACTTACGTATAGGCATGATATGCTTCATCGCAGGATGATGGTCTGTTGCAGGGAAAAAACAAAAGCCTGTCTCTTCAAGCATTTTGATCTTATTTTCTATGGTGAGGTCCAGGTTAATGCCCAAGGCCTCGAGGACATCGGTGGAGCCTGAGTTGGAGGTCACACTGCGGTTTCCATGTTTAGCCACAACACGACCCATAGAAGCAAGAAGAAGCGACACAGTGGTAGAGATATTAAAGCTTCCGCTTTTATCTCCACCAGTTCCCACTACATCGATGGCTTTTTCTTTCAGAGTATCAGATAAAGAGAGTTTGATAGAGTGTTCACGCATGACTGAAGCAGCCGCAGCAATGTCACTGCCGCTTTCACCTTTTTCATACAGTGCTACAAGGAAATCTCTTGCTTCCTCTGTACCCATTTCATTGTTAAACAGTCTTTCAAACTCTTCCCTGATACCCATCACTCACTCCTATTTAATTTGACAGCTCTTTGACATATTCTTCTTTTTGACTCTTAGGTATGGTCTTGGTTGTAGGGATCTGCAGGACTTCATAGGACTTAGGACCCTTAAGATACTCTATGGTCACCTTATCCCCTACGGCTACATTCTTCGACGCTTTAGCCTTCATTCCATTGACATAAACCACACCAGATTTAAGCATATCCGTAGCAATAGTACGACGCTTCACCACATTCACAGCCGACAACCATTTATCTACACGCACCCTAAAACTCCTATTAATCACATGAAGTGTGCCTTATCACGGCGAACGCCCTTAAAAACGAAGTGTTTCGAGAACCGTGACGACTTTTGCCTACTTTTCTAGAAAAGTAGAAAGAAAACCCAAACTATCAAACAGCCATTATTTGACAAGAGGTACTATTGCTTAGTGCAATTCCACGTTCAACTTCACTTCTCTCGTACTTCTACGAGCAATGATCTCACCTGTAGTAGAATCTTGTCTAAAGTGGATCCCGTTAAGCCCTTGAAGTTCTGCACCCTTGAATGTTGTCTTATGCTCAAGATTTGCATCCGGATTCGCTTCAGCGATCTTAGCCAACTCTTCTGGAGCGATCTTGATCTTCGTGCCGGCCAAAATCGTGATACCTGCATCCACAATACATGCATCACCCAAAGGAAGACCCGTTACAGAGTTTGCACCAAGCAGTGTGTTCTCTCCGATGCTGATAGGATTTCCATCTGTACCAGAAAGAACACCAAGTATACTTGCACCACCACCAACATCTGAGCCTGCACCCACGATAGCAGATGAAGAGATACGACCTTCAACCATCACTGGACCGAGCGTTCCTGCATTGAAGTTGATATATGATGCACCTGGCATCACTGTTGTACCTGCAGCAAGTTGCGCACCCATACGTACTTTAGATGCTTCCAAGATACGTGTATTATCCGCTGGGATCACATGCTGTAAGAATCTTGGGAATTTGTCGACAGCATCCACAGCCGGATAGGTACCGTTAAGTTTCATTTCGATCTCATTTTCTCTGAGGTAATCCAGTTCATACGGTGTATTCCCTACCCATGCCACATTTGACAAGATACCAAATGCACCATTCAGGTTGATCTTTCTAAGTTCTGCTTTACTCTGAGAAAGCGCATAGAGTTTAAGATAGACTGCTTCTACAGATCCAGGGTTTGCATCTTCGAACAAAAATACGATTCTAAAGTTTTTACCAATATCCGCCATGTTTGATAATGCTTTGATCACTTGTACGTTTTTATGTGCATCCCCTGTTGCTTCTGCTACATACGGAGCAAAGGCTGCCATAGCATTGTGTACAAAGTTATCATTGATCGTTGCTACAAATTCAGTTCCTGAAAAGTCTACATCACAATTTGCTTCCTGCAGTGCTTTGATAAATACTGCAGCACTTCCGAAGTTCTCTTTCCAGTTGATGAGTCCAAAATTAGCCTGAAGTATTTTCTCAGCATTTTTTTGACCTCTATCCACTCTTGCGATACCAAATGCCATAGGCTCTTTGTATCCTGCTTGTGAAGTAACATCTGTTACCAATTGTTTAAATGCGTCTGTACTTGTCACTGTTTCAATAGCCATTGAACTCTCTCCTATAAATCGAATAAATTTAAAGCGATTATACTTGATTTTGTTTAACCTTTCTCATGATGGAGAACCAGTCTCTGGAAAAATGCTTCTTGATATAATCTTCATGATGTGGCACTGTACAACCACTACAATCTTGATGGATAGCATCATCAGAGACAAACTGAGCACCATCTTTGGACTCGATACTGCATCTGCTGTAGAGCACTTGATTCTCTTCTTTGGAAAGCCCATTATCATCAAAACGAAAGTTGGGACAGGCACAGAGGTAGCAGTTCAGTTCCTCCATCTCATGACACTTTTTCTTGTCTTTATAGAGAAAACAGAAATCCGGTTCCTTTTCCACCATATTTTCAAACCTGAAGTATGTGATGACTTCATCATCACTCAAATTTTCTAGTTTCTTCATAATATTCTGGTGTTTCTTACCATGTGATTCAAACCAAGTATTGTAATTCATCTATTATCCATTTTTTTACATAGTATAACTCATTCCATCGTCATCCTCGGGCTCACCCAAGGGCATTTCCTACGGGCACCTGTGGAGCTGCAGTTTATGCATTTTTTTAGTTTTGCATGACTTCTACACACCCCAAACTGTGGAGCTGTTTCCTCTTTCATTTTTTTAGAAAAAACGAAACAAAAAATCGTCATGGTTCTCGAATCGCTTTGCTTACAAGGTCGTTCACCATGACAGGTGGCGTACTTTGTACGATTTTCAGATGACGAAACTCAGGAGTTGAATAGTATAACATAAAGAATTTTTCTGTACAATCCGCCCATGAAACATCTTAGAGGCCACAATAAAAACTACTTTTCATTAGCCGTCATCGCCATGTACTCCACACTTTCAAAGTTGTGTTGGATCGACAGCAATTTTCAGTACCATAAAAAAGCCTTTATCTACCACGAGTACAAAACCTCACCTCCCTGTTTATCCATTTTTTACTAATCTACTAAAATATTACATACAAAATAAACAAGGAACAACCTATGACATTCAAGTCACTCAGCCTCATCACGGCTACACTACTACTAACATCCAACACTTATGCAGGCGAAACACTCGAACCACTTATAATAACTTCTACAGGTATTGAAACTAATGAACTTCAAGCTGCTGATGCAATTGAAGTTTACACAACACAAGACATTGAACAAGCTCATGTTCAAAATGTATATGAATTTTTAAACAAAGCTACATCTGTTTTTACAACGAATGCTTATGGAAATCCATTTATGCAAAAGATTGATATGAGAGGTTTTGGTGTTGGTGACGGCTATCAAAACATTGTTGTAACCATTAATGGTCGGAAAATGAATAATGTGGATATGGTGCCGCAACTCTTGTCTTCCATCTCTCCATCATCTATTGAAAAAATTGAGATCATCAAATCAAGCGGTATAGTCCTAGGTGGTGATGGAGCCAATGCAGGAGCTATCAACATTATTACAAAACAAAGTAATGACAAAGAGCTCACTTTTTATGCAGGAACTTATGGACTGATTGATGGTGCATTTTATATTGGTCATGCTGATGAAAAAATTTCTATAAATCTAAGTGGTGAAACACAGAAGAGCGATGGTATTCGTCATATCGATACAAATGGAAATAAAGATGAAAATAGATTTTCAACTCTTGCATTCAATGGAACTTACACACCAAATGATAAGTTAGAGTTACGTCTAGGAGCAAATACTACGCATACTAATGTGATATATATGGGAACTATGACACTCAATGAGTTTAACACTGATCCATCACAAATAGGCTCAAATCAGTATGGCTCGAGTTACCACTCCATACAAAAATACAATTCAAATGTTCTAAATATCGGTGCAAGTTATTATCTTAATGATGCATTATCAATTTCGATCGATTTATCCAATGAAAAGAAAAAATCTGAATATACTCTTCCACTTTATAGTTCTACTAGTGATTCCGACTACAGCTATACACTTGCAAAAACATATGTAGAATATGCGACAAAACTTTTTGCTCTAAAAGTTGGATTTGATGGATTTTATGCTGATCTAGACTATGTAAACAGCTACAGTGTTGATCTGGATATGGAAAAGAACAATCAAGCTGGCTTTATCATATCTGAGTTTTATCTAGACAAACTAAGACTCAAAGCTGGATATAGATATGAGCAGATGAAATTTAATGAATCAAGTGGAGATAATGAAAAGGAAAATCTTCATGGGGTGGAGTTAGGTTTCAATTATCTCCTAAATACAAACTGCTCATTTTTTGCAAACTATTCACACGCATATCAGACTGCATCTCTTGACAGAATGTTTGATTATTTTAGTGGCGGATACATGGGCTATGTCAAGCCATCAGAAAGTGACAACTATACAATTGGCTACACTTACTTTTCTAAGCAAAACAAGTTAAAAATATCGCTTTACTACATTGATTTAAAAGATGAAATTTATTACTATTCTGATCCAGGATATACTAACTCAAGAAATACTAACATCGATAAATCACACAAGTATGGTTTAGATATATACGACAAGTACATTCTAAATGATGCACTCAATATCGTTGCCAACTACAATTATGTTCAAGCTATTATAGATGAAGAGACTGAAAATGGTGAAAACTATTCCAATAAAAAACTTCCAGGGGTTTCAAACCATAACCTAAAACTTACACTTAACTATTTACCAAATAAAAATACTACACTATCACTCACAGAAGTGTACCGCTCAGATGCTTATGCAGCAGAAGATTTTGGTAACAGCTTTTCTCAAAAACAAGAGGCATACAATACTACGGATGTTGCAGTGACCTATACAAAAGATAATTATGAGTTTTTTGCAAAGGTAAACAATATATTTAATCAAAAAAATGGGATTTGGATACATGATGACGCTATCTATCCTATGAATTACACCACTACTGCAAAAGCAGGTATAAAGTATAGTTTCTAGTTTCTAAAATACTCATCATCCTCAGTTTAACTGGTGATGATGTGCCCCATTTATCGTATAAAGTACGCCTTTGACATTATGAACACCCTTGAAAGCGAAGCGATTTGAGAGTGATGTCGATTTTTTGTTTCATTTTTCTAAAAAACGAAAGGGGAAACATCACCGCAGTTTGATATATGAGGAAATCATATAAGATCAAGAATGTTCTTGGAACTGAGCATATAGATTCCCGGGTGTTACTCGAGGATTATAAAATAGTAGGATATAATCACTTATGTTAAAAATTATCCCCTTATGGTTCATCCGGTACAAGTTCTTCAATTCCCTCTTTTTGGGATTGAGTGTGGGTGCCATATTTACACTTTATGCACCGCTTGAACCCTCTATCTATTCCATAGGGGGTGTCTTGCTTGCCATGGGTATGCTGATCGTTGCAAGATTTTACCATACCATACTCAATGCAGAGTGGTTTTTCAGGATCTCACTCTTTGTAGAAGGTGTGTTACTCTTAGCCATGCTCTACTTTCTCTATGCCTCTTACAACTATCAAACCGCCCTGCTGCTTTACATCGGTTATCAGATCACTTTTGTGTTTGGCAATTATCTTATAAGAGCTGAAACACTTTTGCTCAAAACAGATACCCTTTTAACCAAGCTCGATACCGTTAAACAGGTAGGATACCTTTTAGGCATGGGGCTCGCATATCTATTCTACAAGATCCTTACACATTACAGCATAGAGGATAACCAAACACAGGTCTATGACCTGCATTTTTTACTGATAGCTGTTGAGTTGGTGGTAATTATTCTAATTATAAAAAGTTTTAAAAGAGTATAAAGAAGCTTCGTAGACAAAGCGATTAACAGTTTCGCTTTTGTCTCTTTATCATCGCTGCAAGAAACATATACATCAGTACCCCATTGAGTAAAAAAAGTATCAGTAAGAATCCTTCATCCATATGTTTCTCCAGCTGTAAACCGGTCAAAGAGTAGATCGCCTGAAATACCCCCAAAAAAAGTACCGTATTACGTGTATCTTCTGCAAAAAAGTGCCGCAATATATGATGAATGTGACATCTGTCTGCACAGAAGATAGATTTCCCCTTTATCTTTCGACGCACCATGACTACTAACGTATCCAAGATAGGAATTGCCGCTATAAATAGTATGCTAACTGTAGGTAAGTAAGCCAGTGACTTAATCGCCAATAGTGAGATCACAAACCCTAAGGTCAAAGAACCGCTGTCTCCCATAAAGATGGAAGCTGGGTGCCAATTAAATACAAGAAATCCTAAAAGTGCTGAGATAAATGCCCCAGACATCATCATCATAAAGAGATCATCATAGGTGTACCCTACTATAAAGAAACTTCCAAGTATCACTATACTCACTGTAGCTGCAAGTCCGTCAAGTCCATCTATCAGATTCAGTGCATTGGTAAACCCGACTACCGCAAATATGGTAAAGGGAAGTGCAACCCATCCTAATGAAAGTTCAAACCCGAAAAATACACCCAAATGATCGATCACAATATTGTCAAAATAAAGCAGCACCGTACTGAGTATGATCACAATGAATTTAGTGTTAGGAGAGGTATCACGATGATCATCCAGTAGCCCCACTATGAAAACAAGAAAAACGGCAGTACATGTCCATGCATAGGAAAGTATCACATCAAAATAAAAAATAGGAAGCACCAAAGCGATCGCAAGATAAAATCCTATTCCCGCACCTCTTGGTGTATGATTCCTATGAGTACTGCGTTCATTAGGCACATCTATCAAACCCAAATCTGCTGCATAATGTTTTACAAAGCCAACCAACACCAAAGAGATGATAAAAATAAATACAAAGCCCAAATACATATGAAGTCCTATGATCTAAGCGTATGGTTCAAGATCGTATTATTTTCCCATACTTTTGTGTAGTTTTCACTGTAAAAAACATCATCCAAGAATTTCGTCTGTTTGAGATGATGTATATCCGAACCTAAGAAATCGATCATCCCATGTTTAGAGAGTATCTCTGCTTTTTTCTTAGCATCTCTGCCGTAGTGACCACCTAAGGAATTCAGATCAAGCTGGAACAGTACCCCAAGCTCTTTCCATCTGCCATACTCTTTTAATGGATCACTCACATAACGATAACGTTCAGGATGTGCCATGAGCGGAATATACCCAGCAGCTGATATTTCAAAGATCATCTCTTCGACCTGTAAAGGTTTAGTCACATAGGAAGTTTCAAAAAGAAGGTATTTTCCATCAATACTCATCACTTCATCACTATGAAGTTGATCATAAAACCCTTCATCCAGATAATACTCTGCAGCCGCTTCTATCTCTAGTCTTATCCCTTCAGACTTGGCTGCTTCTCGTAAAGCATCCAATCCCTCTTTGATGATCTGAGGTGTATTACGGTAGACATCTATCATGATATGCGGTGTCGTGATCACTTTCTCGTAACCCAGTGCCTCCATCCCCTTCAAAAGAGAGAGGCTCTCCTCCATACTTTGGGAACCATCATCGATTCCCGGAATGAAGTGTGAATGAAGGTCTACTTTCAGCACAGGTCCTCTTGTTTTCTCTTTTGTTTTTTTAAAGAAAGGAAAGATCATTTCTTGTCTTCTTCATAATACCCATAGCCATAACCGTAACCATAACCACTTCTATCCATCTTCACATCATTGAGCAAGATACCTAACCCTCTGATCTCTTCTTTAGAAAGTTTATCTATACTGCGTAAAAAACCTTTTTTAGAGTAATCCGCTCTAAGCAGATAGATACTAGTATCTGCAAAATGCATCAATGTTCTTGCATCCGTTACAAGGCCTATCGGAGGAGTATCAAGGATGATCACATCATACTCTTCTCTCAGTTTTTCCAGTACATTTTCCATCAAAGGACTCTGTATCAATTCACTTGGGTTTGGCGGTACAGGTCCAGAAGTGATGATGTCTAAATTATCAAACTCTGTATTCTGGATCACTTCTCCTAAAGCCGTATGACCTGACAGTAAGGTACTCATGCCTTTGCTATTTATAAGTCCAAATTTCTGATGCAGTGTCGGTTTTCGCATATCAAGATTGAGTATGACGGTTTTCTTATCTGCCATACTCATGATCCCGCCTAAGTTGATAGAGGTTGTCGTTTTCCCTTCTCCACCCACTGTAGAAGTGATTGCTATGACATGGGCATGCTTATCTCTTGCCATAAATTGCAGGTTAGTACGTATATTCCTAAAAGATTCGGCCAAAGCAGATTTCGGCGATGAAAATACCTGTCCCTTATCATTAACCTCTTTCATATGCGGAATAAGTCCTAATATAGGTACATCTATTACCTTGGTGACATCCTCTTCCGCTTTGATGCGGTCATCCAGAAATTCTCTTAAAAAGGCAACTGCGATCCCCAAGATCAAACCAAGAATCAAACCTACTAGTACGATCAACTTTCGCTTAGGCTTGATCGGAAACCCAGGGTAAAGTGCTTCATCGATGATCCTGTTCTTACTGACGGTAGATTCTTTAATGATCGCTGTCTCTGAGCGTTTCTCCAACAAGTAAGAGTATATCTTCTCATTCACCACGAACTTACGCTGCAGTTGCCCAAACATACGCTCATCTGCAGGAAGTGTATTAAGAAGCTTCTGCTGTTCCAGTATAGACTTCCCGATCAACTCTTTTCGCTCTTTTATGCTTTTATTGAGACTCTTGATCGTAGAAATGATCAGCTTCTTAAGTTGCTCAATCGTTTTAGTTAGTTTACGGACCTCAGAAAACATCTCAGTATACTCTTCACGCAAGATCCTTTTTTTCATGATAGCATCTTGAAGTTCTTTGATCATAGAAGAGAGTGAAGAGGCCTCCTTATCCAATCCTGCTATTGTGATACTCTCAAGATTTTTTCCGGACTTGACCTGTTCATACAGTGTACCCAGCATCTCCAACTCTATAGATATCTCTGTCAGTTTCGTTTCAGATTCACTCATCTGACGAATGATATTTTCAGCTTTTGCACTTAAACTGACGGTATTAGATGTTTTTTTAAACTCTTCAAGTTTGATCGCTGAACCTTTCAGGTTTTCCGTGATCAATTTCAACTGATTATCGATAAAGGTAAGTTTACGGGTTGCTTCCTGTGTCTTCTTCTCTATGTTTTGCTCTATGTAAGCTCTAGCCAAAGCATTAGTAAATTCTTGGGCACGTAAAGCCACATTATCACTATAAGAGATCTCCAAGATAGCCGAATACTTTGATTTCTGACTTACACTTACTCCTCCCTGCACATAGCTAGCTATATCTTTAGGATCAAATACTACAAAACGGTACTTTTCATCATCTGGTTCGTTGGTTTTAGTGACATTGAGATGGAAGTATGCTGTGACGATCTCTTTATCATAAGAGTGTACTGCATCATAAGACCATATATTACCCTCGCTGTCTTCAGCCTCTTCTACTACCAAACGATAACTATTCTCATCGACCGGATACAAATCAAAAGAAATATCATACCCTTCGAGCATCCCTACCTGAAATGGACTCGCTTTATAAAGCTCAACTTCTTTGAATCTTCTCGTCGTATAGTAGTGATGAGAAAAATCTACCTCATCAAGTGCCTTTTCTGTAAGAAATCTGGATTTGATGATCTCCATCTCTGTATCTGCATTCATGGTTCCGGAATCCATAGCCATCGCCAGCATATCCTGACTTCCATAACCACGTTGATCCAAACCTACCTCAACCGTTGCCGAAGCCTGATACACATTAGGTTTGAAGTACGCATAATAACTACTGACAAAACCAAATACAACCACAAGAAGAAGTATCATATACCGATATCGGTATATGGTTCTAAATATCTCTTTAATATCTATTTCATCTTCATCTATGTGCATGTTGTCTCTGTTCATTTTGTTCCTTAGAGTTTAATGTATTATATATTTAAATGTATAAAATAATGAGTATCCTATATCTGAATGATATAAGAGGGTTTCCCTTTGAGCCATGTTTTCCGACTCAAAGAGAGAAGATTAAAAATTATAAGTTATACCTACAGTAAATGCATCTACATCTGCCTTCACTGTATTATCACCCTGATAACTACCATCCATATCATTTCCAGGGAAAGTGTAGTCAGCAAAGAGAGAGAAGTTTTCTGTAATTCCATAACTCGCACCAAGTCCCCATTGGAAACCACTCTCATCATAATCTACAAGATAACCATCTACACCGTCCAAATTAACCCCACCATAACCAAGAAGTGCATAAACAGAAAAGTCTTCACTTAGAGGGTATTGCGGTTTTGCAAATAAGCTCCATCCGTTCATCTCAGTCTGATCATCATGCCAGAAAGATTGAGTATATCTACCTTCTACAGCAAAATACTCATTTAAGTTATATCCTACAAGAAAAGATAGAACTCCCAGTCTGTCTTGTCTATCAGTACCACCCCAATCAACAGAGATCTCAGCATCACGTGTACTTAAAGCAGTGATACCAAGCCCCACATAGAAATTCGTCTCTGCGTCTACTACTTCAACGACTGGTTCAACTGCAGGTTCAACATCTTTCATGTCTCCACCTGCAAACCCTAAACTACTTAACGCCGTAACTGCCCATACCGAAAGTACTATCTTTTTCATTCTTTTCCCTTGTTTTTTAATACACAAATTATACTATTTTATGCTTTACTTCATAATTATATTCAACAGTAAGTTTCCTTCATCTGGAACCACTGCACCATATTAAGCCAGCATCATAGCTTAAAGATGTCATATTTGTGTCATATTTGGTAAATTTGAATGAGGCACCAGGATTCATATAAAACTATTTTTAGGAACTTATATAGAATATGTATAAAAAATACCCCTTAAAATACCCCTAAAATCCTCTGATAAATTAAAAATTAGTTTCAAAATTAGACATAATACTTTAGCCACACAGAGTTGCATTACAAAATTTGTCTTTCAACATATTATGAGGTCTTAACGATATAATCTTATTATGTCAATTAAACATAAAAATCCACAGCTCAATGATGAGCTATTATTTCTCATCGCCTGTTGTCAGATAGATCCATCTGAAGATGATATTAACTTCATCTTTTCATATCTTAACGCTGAAGAGTTAGAGCTTAACACTTTGATTAGCCTAGCCAATCAGCATGGTATTCTCCCACTCATCTATAAAACTATCAAACACTTATCACATCCGGAACTAAATTCCGATACCCTTGTCATTAAAATGAAAGAGGGGTGCAGTGATAATCTTAACGCTCAACGCTCAACGCTGAATACTGAAATACTCACTGAGCTAAAAGCTCACTATATGAGTATTTCTCATCGAAACATGCTTATGTCTGCCGAACTCATTCGCATTATGAAACTACTCAAAGAAAATAATATCGAAGCCTTAGCTTTTAAAGGCCCTGTACTTTCTCAGATGGCATATGGGGACATAACACTTCGGCAGTATGCAGACTTGGATGTATTGACAAGAAAAGAAGACATATACAAGATTGATACTTTACTAAAAGAAGAAGGCTATCAACGGCTTTTAGACATAACACCTACCCAAGAAAAAGTATATATACAGTATGCACATGATATCGGATTCATTCATCCTAACAAAAGTGTACACTTTGAAATGCATTGGTCACTTTTAGATAAAGACTATCCTATGCAGGTTGACCTTGAAGATTTTTGGAAAGAAACACAAGAAGTAAAACTCAATAGCTACCCTATTGATACATTTTCAAACGAAAATCTACTTATCTATCTCTGTATTCATGGTTCCAAACATTTGTGGGAGAGAATTGAATGGATCAAAGATATTGATCTTTTAATTCGTAAAAATGAGATTAATTGGGCAAAAGTGATAGAAAAATCAAAGGGGACAGGTTTTGAGAAGATGATCTTTCTGGGCTTTTCTTTATGTACCACACTTTTTGCAACACCTCTGCCACCAGTGATTCAGGAACAGATCAAAAAGTATCAACAGCTCGATATCCTCTCAGACGTTGTCTTGGAAAGTTGGCAAACGCCTAAAAGTACTTTTCAAAAAACAAAGACAAGGCTCAAACTCTTTCCAGGCATCAAAGAACAATTACTTTACTTACACAAAATCATCCTCAAACCATCATTCAATGAATACTGGTATGTTGATCTGCCAAAAGGGTTGTATTGGATCTACTATTTTATCCGCCCTTATCTCTTGATAAAAAAATATTTTATAAAGCCCAAGAAAGCATAACTTAAACGCCTTACTGATTAAGTAGCTTTTTAGATCTTACGATTTCTAGCATGCTATCTGCCAATGCTTTTCTGTCGAAATCTTTAGACATGACCTCACATCCTTTTTGCAGTTCAGTATAAAGTTCCTTATCCTTTTTCAAAAGATCTATCTTTTCCAAGAAATCTTTTTTATTCTCTGGCTCATAACATAATCCACTATTGTATCTTTTGATAATTCCTGCGGCTTCACCTTCTACTCCCAGAAGTATCGGTTTTTTCATAGCCGCTGCTTCAAATATCTTAGATGGGATCACACCCTTAAATACCTCTGATTTTTTTAATGGTGATAACGAAACATCTATGATGGAGAGATACTTTACTGTCTCCTGCTTAGGTACAGAATCCAAAAAAGTAATATTTTTCAATCCCAGTTTATCGGCAATCTCCATAATATTTTTCTTCTCTGCACCATTTCCTATAAAAAGGAAATGTATCTCTTCATCTTCAATCTCTGCAATAGAATTTACAACAAAGTCAAGACTATGCGCCATGCCATGCGTACCTACATATCCTATGATAAACTTATCATTAAGACCCAGTTCCGACAAGAGTGACTGGTCCTTATTCTCAATATTATAGAGTGAAAGATCCGCACCGTTGGTAATGACATCTATTTTATTAGGGTCAATCCCTCTTGATACCAACTCAGTCTTGAAAGACTTTGTAACGGCTACAATACCATCTGCATTATGGTACAAAAAGATCTCTATCTTCTCAAAAAAATCCAATATGCTCTCTTTTTTCAAGGCCCCGACCGTACGAATGGAAGCAGGCCAAATGTCTCTGAGTTCAAATATCCATGGTCTACGCTTCAGTGTCGAAAGCATACTTGCTGACCATGTTGTAAAGAATTGTGGAGATGTAGCGATGATCACATCTGTCTTAACGAACAAACCAGCAATAAAAGATGAAAAAGCAAAACTCATATAATCAAGTGTTCTTCTAAGAAATCCTTTATTCTCTGCTATATAGCTCCATACGCGTATGACTTTAATCCCTTCAATCATCTCAGTCTGGTAAAATTTGTTTTTGTAGCCATTATACACTTTACCATGCGGAAAATTTGGTGCGCAAGTAATTACAGTAACTTCTACATCATCTTTGACCCACTCTTTACAGTGTGCAAATGTTCTAGTCGCTGGAGCATTGACTTCAGGAGGAAAATTATCAGTTATAAAGAGTATTTTCACAGCAATATCTCACATTCAAGATTATCATAAAATTCCACTTCGGCTACCTTCGACTCATATAATCTGTTATATTCAGGTGCATATTGATAATAATTCAGCATCACTTTCACTGCACCCAAAAAAGTGATCTTTTTACCATCAGCAATCACATGTCCATCCTTAAGAAAGACTTCCACATCAGGATGGAAATGTAACCTTGCAATAGACATAGTTGTTTTTGTCTCCGGAATAATCTTATCAATAATCTTGATCACTTCATCTTTTGTCATAAATTCTCTTTGATGCATCACTTTAAAATGTTTCTGATAGCCGTCATGAATTGCCCTGATACTTTCTTCTTTCTCTTCAAGCTCTACAATATTTGCTCTGTCAGCCACCCTAAAACCACCCCAGACCTCACTCTGGTTTGTTTCACCAACAACAACTGTATTATGAGAAAAAGTGGAGCGTTCTATATGTCTTCTACTGTTTTTATTGTAGGTAGAGGTACCCGTATCTACAATAAACGGTTTACCGTCCACATAAAGTTCAAAAGTAAACGTATCACTGTGAACATGTGCAGGGTTGTATGCTGCACCGATATTAGCCACATCTATTGCCATCTCATACTTCTCTTTTCGTATCATACGGTAGCCACTTTCTTTGAGTAGATATGTCGATGTACTTAGACCAGGATGACTGATTTGTAAAGTATCGGCATAAGAATTAAGCTGCTCTGTCATAGGGGCAATGCCATTTGCACTGTCATTCAAAAGAGGGATCTCTCCATTTTTAAAGCTAATGGCATTGATCCATCCGAGCATGACCTCTGCCTTTTTTTCCATTATGCCCATTAACTCATCATACTTCCACTCATTACTCTGCATCAGATTCACACAATCGAGCACTCTCCCCAGTATGATCTGATGATACATAGGGCTTAATTCGAAGTTGGCACCATCTTCCAGTGTTTGTTCAGATAACTGCTCTTTCAATATCTCTTTTGCCTTTACATAGAGTACTTCATCATTGAAATAGTATGCACCAAAAAGAAGTGAAAAACCATTTTCCAGTAAATGATTAGCCATAAATTGATATTCTAGATTATCCAGCAAAATCATATACTGTGCATAAAGAGAATCATCTATCTTTTTGTCTCTAATACCATGTCGAATTAGAAATTTTATCCAGTTCATTCCTCTTAAACTGATGGTATAAGCAGCTAGTCCATTTACCAAAGAGACAGTTTCGATCTTATCGATAAAATCATAGATCAATCGAATAGCTTCATCCTTGTGGATATCCTCCTGATTGATAAAGTCAAAATAGTTCAGATTAAATGTCCATAAATGCCCTTCATCACGCCAGTTCCAATCAATCTTATCGAAACTATGCGATATATTCAAAAACCGGAAACTGTTTTCTCCCAGATAGGAAGGAGGCGTAGTGATACCTGCCTGTAATATCAGGTCAACAGGTGATGCACTTTTGATAAGGGGGTAGGAAAATCCTGTAAGTTTTCGTATTTTTGAACGCAGAGTATAATAACCCCGATACTTTATCTGAGTAAATTTCAAATATTTTACTGTATTAAAAAATTTTCCTATTGTAAACATTGACTTTTCCTTTTATGCTTATATTTATCGCCTATGTGAATTGAAGATGGTGTCAGATCACACTATTTACTATCCACAAAAACTACCTGACCACTTCTGATCGATTCCAGGATCTTGAAAGTTGTTTTGGTCGTATTGTAGATACTTTCAAAACTGATTGCTGGTGTTCCACTCTGTACAGAAGTTTTAAATGCCTTAAATTCGTTGACAAAGCCTTTATCCTGATTCGCACTTTTGCTTTTATCCGTTTTAGATCCTTGATATACAACTAGTTCTCTAAAGTCAGTCATCTGCATACTCACCCCATTGCCAAACACTTCAATATACTCTTTTGGCATAGCACTTCCGCCATACGCATAGTAACCGATAGTTGCGCTCGAGCCATTCGCATAGTTCAGTGTGATATTGACATTGTCCTCATCAGGTATGGACTGGTCCGCTTTCTGCACGGTTGTTGCATATACACTCACAACGTCACTACCGATCAGATAACTACATGTATCTATGAAGTGGCATACCTCACCGATAATGCGTCCTCCCCCGATAGTTCTATCCTGGATCCAAACATCTTTTGGGATGATTCCAGCATTGACACGGTAGTTGATAGAAACTTGTCCGTTCAACTTGGCTTTCATCTTTTCGATCATCGGTGCAAAACGTCTATTGAACCCAACCTGCAAGATCGACTTTCCATCATACGCTGCTTTGATATCTTCCAGCTCCTCTTCATAGATACATAGTGGCTTCTCTACAAAACAGTGTTTAGCATTTTCCATGGCTTTGATGACCTTGCTTGCATGGTCATTATGTTGCGTTGTTACAAAAACAGAGTTGATCTCAGAGTTTTTAAAGACCTCATCACTATCAGTTGTTATGTACTTGAAGTCATACTTCTTACCCGTGCCTTCTGCACTTACACCCGTTGCAGTACAAAGTCCTACAAGTTCATAATCACCGACCTTTTGCATATTTGGTAAGATCACCGACTTGGTAAAGTTCCCTGCCCCTATCAATCCAACATTGATCTTATCACTTGTTACTGCTTTGTCACTGCGCTGGACAACTTTATGTTCTGCTAGGTTGATCTCGCTTTTATAATTAAGAACAATGCCAAGGTACTTTTCCTTGATCTTCCCTTCAAGCAGATCATAGGCTGTCATAGCATCATCAAAGTCATAGCTATGAGTTATGAGATCTTTAGGTGTGATCTTACCTTCTTCTATGAGTCCTAAGAAAGCTTCAAAGTTACGCTGTTCTGTCCAACGTACAAGGTCATAAGGGTAGTCATTACCTTTCTCTTCATATTCAGGGTCGTATCTTCCTGGTCCATACGCCATAGAAAGACGTAAATCGATCTCTTTTTTGTAGTAGTCATTACGAGGGATATCCATCCCTACCATCCCGACAAATACTACACGTCCACGCATACGACTGATCTCAGCTGCATCTATAACAGGTTGATTACTTGACGTAGAAGCTGCGATGATCACTGCATCCACTCCATGTCCATTACTAAACTCAGCTGCCTTAGAGATCAGCTCACCAGCATGACAGGCTTCATCAGCACCAAGCTTTTTAGCTAGCTCTATCTTATCTGGATCAACATCAGAACCGATGACCTTACAACCATTGGCTTTAAGAAGCTGAACCGTTAGTTGTCCCAAAAGCCCCAGCCCCATCACTGCCACGCGTTCACCAAGTTTTGGTTCTGTCTGGCGTACACCTTGTAGAGCGATAGCCCCAACTGTTACAAACGAAGCATCTACATCATCCACACCATCAGGTATCTTTACCATCAGGTTTTTAGGCACATAGTTTATCTCTGCATGGTTCGCATACCCAGCACCTCCACAGGCTACTCTATCCCCAACATTAACACCACTCATATTTGCACCGACTTCCAGTACACGACCTGCTAGTGAGTATCCAAGAGGGATAGGTGTATCAAGTTTAGTAAAGACCTTTTCAAGAGTGTTTTTCACTCCTTCTTTTTTCATCTTGTCAATTACCTGCTTGACAAGGTCTGGTCTGTCTTTTGCCTTTGCCAACATAGATTTCTTCGCGAAGTCTACCAGCATCTTCTCCGTTCCCGCACTTACTAAGCTAACTGTTGTTTGTACCAATGCTCCATTATCCTGACATATTGGTGCTGGTACATCGAAAAGACCTAGTTCTCCTGTTTTAAAGCTTTGTATAAGTTGTTTCATCTTGTATATTCTCCCTCTATATTTTTAATTTAATTTTACCAATCTTAGATCGTATAGGACTATCTTGAAGCTCAAACTTATATTCGATATCAACATTACTCAAATCAAAATACTGTTCTAAATTGTCAATATCAACATTTGTTCTATCCTTGAGTGTAATGTAAAAAGTAACGATACCCTTGTCATTCTGTCCTACTTGGATAAAATCAGCTATATCAAACATTCTATGATGACGACCAAAAATAAGAGCTGTCAATGGAATTTTTTTTCCACTTTTATCAACTATATAGTCACCTTCTCGGCCTTCATTGATTGAGAAATATTCTAGCAGTCCATTTTTATCTTTCTTCTCTTCGACTCTATCACCAGTATCATAGCGGATTAATGGCATGTCAAAGTTATTGTATGAAGTTCCAATAAGTTTATTGTCTTCGACTTCAGCATACCCATACGTCATTAATGGTTTGTAATGATTCTTTTTTTCTTCATCATACGCCAAGATAGCCATTTCACTATGTCCATACCATGATATATAATCCACTCCCCATCTATTCTGTAAATAATTAACCATATAGGGTACAGGGAACTCAGAACCAAAAAGACATGAAACAATATTGCTTTGAATAATACTCCTCTCTGTATTATCCAACAGACCGTCAAGTTCTTTGAAGAACTCATACACTGCTGAAGGATACCCATGTACATACTTGACCTTATACTTACTAAACAACTCGATCAATTCTTTTTTAAAACTTGTAACACTTTTATAGGTATTGATCACAAACTCATTATGTACGGGGTTGTAAATAATGTTCTTATTTCCAAGGTTTTTACCACGCAGAGTGATTTTAATATCAGTTTTAGTGTAACCTTTCAACGACCAGATATAATGCATATGTGCCCATTCCCTCGCAAATGCATTTTTATCTATATAAAAACTAAATGGCTCACCGGAGGTTCCTCCAGTATTTATGCGCATTGCCCCGCTAAACTCATCCGTATGCTTTCTGACCATCTCTTTGGTGACTATAGGGTATTTAGAGAACTCATCTAAGTATTTTAACTCTTTACCAATTACACTATGATCTTGAAAAAGTTTGCGGTAAAATTCAAAATTATTTGATCCATGCGAAATTACAGCATTAAGCCTGTCAAGAAGATATCCACTCTTCTCATCTTCAGACAAGTTTGAATATTCTTCTATCAAGCGTTGAGAGTTAGTGTACGCATTTCCAAGTCGCCATGAAAATGGTACATGTGTAAAATAGTGTCCAATGCTATAAGGGATATTGGACACCACATTTTTTATAAAAACTTTGGCTTTCATTTTATTTCTTCACTCCTGCACGTACAAGTAAATCAATAAATGATTGACGATATTTAACAAGCTGGTTATTAAAAAATGTCTCGAGTTTAGAATCTATAGTTTTATAAATTGGTAAGCCCTTACTTTTCTTTCTATTATTACTAAACCATTGAATATATTCATCATGAACCATTCCTGAAAAAGTAGATAGCTCTTTTAATTTTTCACTTTCAAGTAGCTTTTCTTGTTTTGTAACTAAAAGTCTTTTATTATCTGCCAAGTATGTCCAATAAAGAGTAATCTCACTAAGATTATCAGCCAATTCTACACACAGGCCCTCTTTTGCTTCTTCTGAATATTTCATTTCATAGCCATTGTAGTTCGCATCTGGAAAATAAAAATTGCCAAGACTATAAAAAATTGGTTTGTTATTGTATATTTCAAATCCCTGAACGATATGTGGATGGTGACCAATGATAGCACTAACACCCAAGTCAATCAATTGAAAAGCTAGTTGTCTATGTGCAGGTTGTGGATATAGTTCAAATTCATAATCCCAGTGAAAAATACATACCAGTTTAACTTTAGAATGTTCACTCAAAAAACTTCTTACTTGCTTAATGACATTGTCATATCTCAATGGGTTAACACCTTTTTTACTCTCTGTCGCACCTTTACAACTTATAACTTCCCATCCAAAGGCAAGAACACCATATTTCACATCATTTTCTGAATAGAAAGCAGGCTTTGATGCTTCTTCCAATGTGTCAGCTGCACCAAAAGAGCCAATTCCATTTAAGTGCAAAAATTCTTTTTGTTTGTTGATAGAAGTATTAAAATCAGTAATATGGTTATTTGCCTGAGAGCAAGATGCCACATTTAAACCTTTCAAAAATGATATGATTTCTTTATTTGAAGAAAGACCTATCCCTTTTGCAGTTTTTTTCATCTCTTCAATTTTAATGAGACTTTCTAAATTAACAATTTTTTGTTTTCGTAAAAAATCTATATCTGTCTCTTCAAGAATACTTTTAGAATACTTATTTGGAAAAACTGTATCACCACAAAATATCATATTTCTTCCTTTACAATACTTTTACAAAGTAAAAGATATTTTTCTGCTCGGCTTCTTGATGTTTCAAATTTTTCAAGTCGTTTTTTACCTTTTTCTACCAGGTCAATCCTTAATTTTTTATCTTTGATCAACATCTGAATTTTATCCATAATATCTTTCGGATCAAGTGGATCAAAATAAAGTGCAGCATCTCCACAAATATCTGTTGCAAAAGAATAATTTGATGTTAAAATTGGCAATTCCATTTTCATTGCTTCAGGGTAAGATGCACTAAAACATTCCAATAATGTAGGTAAAAACATAACATCACTTTGTTGATAAATAGATGGGCAGTCAATAGCTTGGACTGGTCCTAAATTCAGTACATACTTTTCCAATCCATTAAATAGTGTTTTATAGCTTTGTTTATCAATGGTTACAAAAAAACGGATAGGTATTTCTATTTTTTCTATGTAAGGTATAAGTTTATTTATAATTTTTAAATTTTTATGTGCATAATTATGTGAAATAGTAATAAAACGAACTTCGTCATCCATTTTCTCAGGCATAGTAAAGTTACTAAATTCCTTTTCAAAGTATAGTTTACTAACAGTATTTCCAATAACCTCTATTTTATGATTTGAAATATCTAATACACTACTTAATTTATTTTTTGTATCTAACGATTCAACAACATAATAATCCGCATATTCTCTTATATACTTTTTTTGATATAAAAGTTTTGCTCGTACTATTAACCTTTTTAACAAAGGTAGTTGAGTGAATGCACTTGATTGTGGGTTAATTAACCATGGTATAGCAAAACCCATAAGGTGTTTTGTTTTAGGTTTCCAATAACTAGGACCAAAAACTGTAAAAACAATATCTGGTTTAATCAACGTTTCCAAAGTGTCTAATTTTCTTAAAATTGCCTTTCTTGTCTTCAAAGATGCAGGTGATTTTTTTATAAGATAAAAATGGAAGTTATCAGAAAAAGAATCTTCGTCTATTTGATCACTAACTGCTATAGAAAGAAACACATGATATTGATAATGTTTATTCAATTCCTTTAGTTCATTAATAAATGAGAGTGCTACTTGTAAGCCTCCGCCAACGTATAGGTTTGAAGTATTTATAATGATATTCATAAGGGAATCCTATTTTTTATATATTTTTTTTCATATTCTGAAAATGAAAAAGACCACATATATAAAATCAAAAAATTAGAAAATATTAGAAAATATATTATTTTAGATATTAAGCTGCTATCTTTAAGAAAATTTTCTATTGGGTATAAAAAATAAAAAATAAAAAATATTATCATTGGTAAAATAGATTTTATTATATTCTTATAAATCATAAATGTATTATCTTTTGATGATTTCGCTGCCATATATGGAATAGTAGTAAACAAAATTATCAAATCTATCATAATCATAACTATCAACAATCCATACAAATTATATATTTCAACATAAAAAAAACCAAAAGTTAGAAAAGTAAAAGCACTTAAAAAAGATAATCTACCTAGTGATTTAACTTCATTATTTGCCATTAAAAGAAAAGATGAGGGAAACCAAGTTTGCAATGTTATTAAATAAATTAAAAAAAGTCCAACAAGAGTGTAGTCTAAGTATTTATCTGTCGAAAGCCAAAGATTAAAAATATTATCAATAAATAAAATTATAAATATCGAGAACAACGTACTTGCCACCAATGAAAATTTTATTAACATAGCGTGTATATTTTGTATTTTATTGAAATTTCTTTCCGCATACAACGTTGTTAATTCAGGCCATATTCCATTATATATAATTTGTGTAACTTGTCGTCCTAAACTTGAAGTAACTGTCCTTGTAATTACAAATAATGCTACAAAAGATGCACCTATTTGATTACTGATAAGAAGAACACTTCCTTGCAAAATAAAAAACTGTGATAATGTTATTAATTGAAAGTTACTACTAATTGCGATATTAGTTTTTAAATCCTTAAATCTATTTGGAAAATCAACTGAAATTAATTTTTTATGCAATCTAACAAACATTATTATAATAATCACGGTTATGGCCAATACAGAAAATAGAATAATTGCAGAAACTTCCACTATTCCAGCACCTTTTGATAAAAAGAAAATAATTAATAATATTTGTACAATTAGATTAATCATGTCAAAAAGAGGCTTATAACTATATTTTCCAACAGATACATATAGAGACGAAGCTAATTCTAAGAGTATCATCCCTACGATACTCATACCTAAAAGAATAATAGATAATTGTATTTCTTCTTTAGGCCAATGAGATAAATTTAAAATAGTTGTAATGGACATGTAATTGACAATCACAACAAGAATTCCTGAAGCTATTAAAAATATAGCAATACTTACCCACAGAGCTTCCGAAAAGATCTTTTTATAACTAAGCCAGTTTTGTTCAATATATGCTACTCTTAAATTATTTCCATAAAATTTTGCAATTCCAAAATTAAGCAACGAAATAGAGGTAATAAATGAAAACAATGTTAACCATTCTCCGTATTTCAAATCTCCCCATGCATCTAACAAAAAAGGAGTTAATAGAAATTTATATGCAAAATTTACAATTTGAACAAAAAAATTAAAGATTATAGTTGTATATATTGTTTTCTCTCTAGACATGTATCACAACTTTCTTTGATTTTCTAAGCTTAATTATAATAAAAGGAAGCATCATAAATCCAAAAGTGAAAAAGAATTGTGGTAAATAACCACGGGTTAAAAGTTGAAAAAAACTTGAGATTATAATAACATATAAAACAAATTGCTCTACATTTTTTGCTGAATACATTTTTCTATTTACATAACCAACAATAAATCCAAGCAATAAAAAAAATATTATTACTCCCAAACTTCCAAGTTCATAATAGGCACCACCCACGGCATCATAAGCTTCACCTGCATACATAGCATCACGATTTCCCCATGATTTATTTGAAATCATTAAACCTCTTGGATCAGGTTTCACTCCGTTATTAAACATGGATGAGGGCATCATTCTAATAAAAACTTGCATTATCATAGTATCGCCATAACCATAAGTAATATTCTCTTCAACCATATACTTGATTAAAGATGCATTAGCTAAATAATTTCTTGAAGATGCAAATAAAGTATCAAATATGGGACGATCATTTACTTGAAATTCAGTTTGAATACCTACTACACTCTGTCGAATAGATTTTCTATATTGTGTAAATTCTAGTAATAAAATCAATATTGGAATTACCAATAAACTGAGTTTTAATATTTTGTTTATACTTACTTTATTTCTGAATAAATAAATTAATGAAAAAGATATTAATAATAAAACTATTCGATACCTAAAGCCTTGAGACAAATAAATAACTATTGTTATTAATAACCAGAAAGAGAACTCTATCTTCTTCATAGATGTAAATAAAGCTAAAGAAAGAATTGGTATAAATATTTCTATCATTAATTTTAAATAATTATTGCCACCCAATTCTACTGCTGTATTTACTTTGTCCTGGAAACCTAATAGCCCAAGCAAAAATATATTTTGCAATGATTTTCCAGAAGTTATCCCCCATAAAACATAAGCTAGAACGCCTATAAGCATACCCACTCTGACAAAATTAATACTAAATTTTTCATAATTTTGTATTGAAATTAATTTTACTTTTTTTCGTTTATTCAAAAATAGTAAATATCCCAAAAAAAAGCTTGTTAAAGCATATGTATAATTTAATATTGTATTCGCATAATAATCCCAAATATAATTACCAAACAAACTTTTTATATTTGTTACATAACCATAAAATGGAGATAAAAAGAAAAAAACAACATTATACTTAGTACATAAATAAATCCCAAGTGTTTCATGTAACCATTTTTAAATGCAAAAAAATACATAGAAATAAATAAACTTGCTTCAAGAGTAAAGAGGAGAGTCATTTCCATGCTTATACTTTTATTCTTAAATTATTTAAGATCATTAAGAACATGAGTAATCCCTTTTCTAAAATCATTCCATGTCCAGTGTGATGCATGATTTGCAATAGATTCTCTATCTAGTTCATCATTCTCCCATTTTTTAAAACCATTATTTATTGTTTTTTCAATACTATCAATGTCACCAGCGCTACAAATATCAGCAACACTTTCAGGTAAATTTAAATCAGGTAAACCTGTGTTTTTACTCCCAATACAATAACAGCCTGCTTCTATAGCTTCAAGATATACAAGTCCAAAACCTTCAACTAAAGAAGGCATTATAAAAATATCAGACTGATAGTAGAAATTATTTAATTCTTCTGTTGAAACTTTATTTTTTAAAACAATGTTTGTATTTTCAGTTATTAATTTTTTTATACCTGGATCAATACGAGTACAAATCAATGTTAATTCAGCATTCTTTGTATTTGCCAATTCCCACGCTTTAATTAAATGATGTAATCCTTTTCTTTGAATACCTTGTCCAACGAAAAGAAATTTACATTTTTCATTCTTTTCACTTCTAATATTTATTTGTTCTGTACTTTTTGAAAATCCATAAGGAACAACAGAAATAATATTTTCATCGCAACCAACATTTATTAAAGACTGTTTTGTAAAACTACTTGCACAAATAATATGTGAAGCCAATTTCCATTCACTATTTAATTTTTTGATCCTAGGGTCTTCATTACTTGAAGTGTCAATTTCATTTTGATATGACCATAAGACTTCAGGAAATTCATTATAGTCTTTTTCTAAAATACCTTTAATACCCTCTGAATGAGGATGATATTGAAAAAGTACTTTTTTCTTATTGGGAAGTTTTTCAAATGCCCATAATCCACATCCACTATATAAAAATAAATCACAATCATTTTTTTCAGCTATTCTAGCTGCACCTAACGATAGTGACTTTACTATATAATAATCTATAGTAAAATGATCCAACTTAAAAAACTTTCTTAATGCAAGAGCCACCAAAGATTTAATATCAGAATCAACAGCTTTTTTTGGTAATCCATCGATATGACCTTTTTTTAAATATTTTGGTAAAAACCTGTACCATATTGATTCTTTATCTGGTGCATAAAAGTTAGTTTTTAATTTGCAAAGTAAATTGTCCTCATATAAAGCTAAAGGCACTTGGTACAAATCTCTTTTCCCAGCAAAAGCTACGACATATTTTTTCATTTATTTAATCCTACTAAAATAATTTATGGTTTTTCTACTTTTAAAAAAACAAACACTACTCTTATAATTAATCAAATCAATCCAAGTAGTTGAAATGTATCATAATAAAATTTTGCAGTTCCGCGTATAGAAAGGGGTTGCATCAAACTTTTATTTTGTTTTCCATGTACTGAAAAAAGTTCTGGTTTTTCAATATACATTAATATCTTTTCAACAAATCTATCTTTATTAACTTCACATATAAAGCAATTTTCATCATTTTTTAGAGTATCACCATGTCCATTAATTTCATCACTAACAACTATTCCTAAACCTGATGCCATAGCCTCATTTATTGTAAAGTTACCATTACTAAATATTGCCGGAAAAATCAATATATCCGCTCTTTGATAGATACTAGAAAGTTCATCCCATGCTTTGATATCTGTTAAAAACTCTATATTTTTTTCAATTCCTAAACTTTTTATTTTTTCAACACATTGTTCTTTTAGTATGCCTTGATTATTCATTAATAATTTTGATTTAGGCATTTTTTGAACAATATCATAAAAAATTTCTATCGCAAGTAATGGATTATAAATGTTAATTAACCTATTAGCAAACAGAAAAGTATATTCTTCTTTTTTAATCCTAAGTGGATGTTTTAAATGTGTATCAAGATCAGAAGCATAACGAGTTGATATTACTTTATCTCCAAAATGAAAATTTTCTTTAAATTGTTTAGCGGCATCATCGTTTGACGTAAATATATAGTCTGCGTCCTTATATAAATAACTTAATATTTTCCAAATAAAATTATAAGGACGTAACTTTCCTTGCCTGTCACGACTTATTTCGGTAAAGACGATGGTCCGTTTTTTATGAAATCGTGCCCAAATATATGCAATATAATTTGAAGGTATACTAAATCCACCTAACATGACAATATCTGGATTAAAGTTGTTTAATTTTTTTAATACATCAAATGTAAAGTATTTCCCATTCTTTTTTATAAGTAGTTTTTCCATGATTTTACACTTGCTGCAAAGCTCTATCTTCCACCAAGAAGGTCGAGTTTCATTCATATGCTCATAAAACCACATTTCAGTATCTAAAAAGTCATTTAATTCCTCACAAAATTTTACTTGAGTGGGAACTGCTAGGTTTGAAATATAAACAAATTTCTTCACTGAAACAAACTCCCTACCCTCTGCTCTTCTGACAAAGAAAGAAAATTTTCATAACTTTTCATTACTGCCTCTTTATCCCTTGTGCCGATCTTACGATTCCCAACATAAATACCCCAAGGTTCAAGATCTTTTGTAACTACTGAACCTGCACCCACTGATGTACCTTCTCCAATAGTGACACCTGGTAAAATAACACTATTTCCACCAATAATGGCAAATTTTCCTATTTTAATTTTTCCTGTTTTTACATTTCTAAATTCATTTGAAATTGTAGAGTTTCCAAATCCACTATTTTTAAAGTCATCTGTACCAGTAATAACTCGACATCCGGACGAAATAGCACTGAAATCTTCCATAATCACCTCACCACCACCCGTAATGGATGTAAAAGATGAAATATGCACGTAATTGCCTATTTTAATTTTCTCTTTTGCATAAATCAATGCGAAATCATCGATTATTACATAATTTCCAAAATCAATATTTTCTATACCAATAATCTTGGTATATTCAAACGTTTTTACATTTGGAATTTTATATTTATCCACTATAATCCTTTCATTGTATTTTTTACTATCTCTATGATTTTGTTCTGACTATTTTTTTCCAATTCAGGGTATATAGGCAAACATAATATTTTTTTAGAGATGTCTCTTGAAATTTCACAATATTGTTTAGGCTCAATATAATCTAATGTATCAAGTGAAGGATAAAAATACCTTCGTGGAAAAATCTGTTTTTCATTTAATGCATTTTGAATTCTTAACAACTGTTCTTCGTTTTTTAAGATAATAGGGAAATAACTGTAATTTTGTGTTGAATAATTATTTTTTTCTTGAAACTGAACTATTCCACTTAATTCTTTTTCATACAACCTAAAAACGTCTTTTCTTTTTCGTAAAACTATTTCCATTTCATCCAACATACACAAGCCCATAACTGCTTCAAACTCATTCATTTTGGCATTTGTCCCAAGTTCAGGAATAGACTCAGTATTTTCGATACCAAAATTTATGAGGTACCTTGCTTTTTCAACTAAATCATCATCATTGATAATCAAAGCACCACCTTCTATAGTATGAAAGAGCTTTGTCGCATGAAAACTTAGTGTCGATATATCTCCATAGTTTAAAATACTTTCATCTTTATACTTTACATCAAAAGCATGCGCAGCATCATATATAACTTTTAAACCATATTTTTGGGCAACTTTATCTATTGCTTCAACATCACATCCATTTCCAAAAACATGCACCGGAACAATGGCAGAAGTGTTTGGAGTAATTAAGCCTTCTATTTTATTTGAATCTACGTTTAAAGTCTGAGGATCAATATCAGCAAAAATAGGTTTGATATCATTTGTCACAAGAGAACTTGTTGTTGCCACAAAAGAAAAAGGTGTTGTTATGGCATAACCTTTTATATCTAATGTTCTATAAGCTATCTCAAGAGCCACAGTTCCATTTGATACCAAAACTATATTTTTTACACCAAGATATTCAGCTAGTTTTTTTTCAAGCTTTTTTACAAAAGGACCATTATTTGTAACCCATCCATTAGCATAGATTTCATCAACATATTTTTGATATTTTTCTTTACTTGGTAAATATGTTTTCGTCACATTAATCATTATATTTCTCCAAG
>NZ_AJLE01000003.1 GCF_000296775.1 Sulfurovum sp. AR
TCATTTGCCATCGAAGACATGGGGATGAAATCGATCATGTATAACTGTAACCCAGAGACCGTTTCAACTGACTATGATACGTCTGATGTTCTCTACTTTGAACCGATTGATTTTGAACATGTCAGAAGTGTTATCGAACTTGAAAAACCGGATGGTGTGATCGTACACTTTGGTGGACAGACACCGCTGAAACTGGCTAAGAACCTTACAGCAATCGGTGCAAATATTTCAGGAACGACTGCGAAAGTGATCGACCTTGCCGAAGATAGAGAACAGTTCTCTACTTTTATCAATGACCTTGGACTCAAACAGCCTGACAACGGTACTGCATTTGCCAAAGATGAAGCGATGGCTATCGCAAACCGTATTGGTTATCCTGTGCTTGTACGTCCTAGTTTCGTACTTGGCGGACGTGGTATGCGTACGGTCTATTCTGATACAGAACTCAGACAATATATGGATGAAGCTGTAAGTGTCTCTAACGATGCTCCAGTCCTTATCGATAAATTCCTAGACAGTGCTATTGAACTGGATGTAGATGCGATCTGCGACGGAGAAGAGGTGTATATCGGATCGATCATGCAACACATTGAAGAGGCAGGTATTCACTCGGGTGACTCGGCATGTTCACTTCCTCCGGTATCTATCTCTGATGCGCTTCAAGAAGAAGTAAAAGAGCAAACTGCAAAGATCGCACTTGGTCTTGGTGTCGTGGGTCTTATGAATATACAGTATGCCATCCATAAAGGTGAGATCTACTTGATCGAAGTCAATCCAAGAGCATCAAGAACCGTGCCGTTTGTATCAAAGGCTACAGGTGTACCATTGGCAAAAGTAGCAACAAGAGTCATGCTCCAGGGTGACCTAAGAGAAGCACTTAAGTTCTACGATACATTCAATGTCGTCAACTTCGATAAAAAGATCATGGAACCAAACCTTAAAGGCCACGTGGCTGTAAAAGAAGCGGTATTCCCATTCAATAAACTGCCAGGATCAGACCTTATCCTCGGACCAGAGATGAAATCAACGGGTGAAGTGATCGGGATCAGTGACAATTTCGGTATGTCTTTTGCAAAGAGTCAGTTTGCTAGTAAGAACAATATCCCTCTGGAAGGTAAACTTTTCATCTCACTTACGGAAATAGATAAACCTCAAGCAGGTGAGATCGGTAAAATGTTCATTGACCTTGGATTTGATATCGTTGCAACATCGGGGACACATGCAGCATTGGAAGCAGCAGGAGTTCCTTCCACGAAAGTTCTCAAGATCTCCGAAGGCCGTCCGAACATTGATGATATGATCAAAAATGAAGAGATAGCATTGGCGATCAATACTTCAGACAACAAAGCAAGTAAAGATGATGCCAAAACCATTAGACAATCGGTTCTTGCTAACCATGTAGCCTATTTCACTACATTAGCCGCAGCAAAAGCAACAGCAGCAGCTATCAAAGAACTGAAGTCGACAAGTGGTGAACTTGAGCCAAAAGCATTGCAAGATTATCTCAGTTAAAATGAATAATAAAGTTTTTTTGACACAAACCGATACGACCATCGGTTTTGTCTCGCAAAATGCTGACAAACTCACTCAGATCAAACAACGCCCTCCTCACAAATATTATATTAAAGCTGTCAACTCACTAGATACGCTCAAAACATTTACCCGTGTACCTCAAAAGCATAAAAAAAGAGTCAGAAGAGCAAAAAAAACAACCTTTATCATGCCGGATGGAGATTCCTACCGTGTGATAAAAGACAAACATCATCTCTTGCTCTTAGACCGTCTCAAATGGGCCTATACGACTTCAGCAAATCTAAGTAATGAAGCCTATGATGAATCATTCGCCAGAAAGATGGCAGATGTCATCATAGAACCGATACAAGAGAACAGACAGGCCTCAAGTATTTACAGGCTTGGGAAAAAAACACTAAGAAAGATACGTTAATGTCAGTAATATATAAAAATGAAAATATCAGGATTGAAGTAGAACAGAATGAGATCCCCTGGCTTAAGATATTTACTCAACACGCTTACAAAGAGATGAGTGAAGTGCCTAGTGAGATAAAATTAGAAATATATAACCTTTTAGACATCATAGAAAAAGAGATGCTCTCGTATTACAAACCTAAAAAAATAAATATTGCCAGTTTTGGTAATTATATGCCTCATGTACATTGGCATATCATGGCACGTTTTGAAGAGGACAGTTTTTTCCCTGAACCTATGTGGGGTACAAAACAGCGTGAAAGTAGTTTGAAGTTACCAGATTTTGAAAGATTTTGTGAAAACGTGGTTAAAGCTATAGTATAACTTCTAGTATACTCGCCCTAAACGCGTTTGGACGAGTGATTATCAAATTTTTATTTCCCCTCATTCTCCGGACTATGATCATCAAATTTAACTTCTTCATCTGCAGCTTTCTTTGAAAACATATCTACATCCAGAAAAATTCCAACGACTACACCGATAATAACCCCTACCACTATACTAAATATGTCCATGACCATTCCTCTCTCTTTTTTATTATATTAAACCTTATGGTTATAAAATAGTATAACATAAAATTCTTTTTAACTATTTTTAAATAAATATAACAGAAGAAATATGATTATTCTATGATCACTACTAAGATTAGTAGGGGTATACTATGGGAATGCACTTATGAGAAAAGGATGAGATAAACAGATATGATACGAATGGCCAAAAAAATGGAAAAAGCGGCAATCAAGAGTAGTGGTTTTGATTTTATAAGACTTGGTTTTGCGCTCTTTTTTCTCGTAGCGGTTTTGACCTATAGTTTTTTAAGCTCAGGGCATATACCAAATAATATGTTTTTAGCTATCGCCGCACTATTTGGTGCCTATATGGCTATGAACATCGGTGCGAATGACGTTGCAAACAATGTAGGCCCTTCTGTTGGTTCAAAAGCACTTACCATGGGTGGTGCCATTGTCATTGCAGCTATATTTGAGGGCGCTGGTGCATTTATTGCCGGTGGAGATGTTGTAAAGACCATTAAAAAAGGTATTATTGACATCAATGCATTCGGTACCAATGTTGATCCTTTTATTTGGGCGATGATTGCAGCGCTCCTGGCTGCAGCACTATGGCTGAACTTCGCAACGATGATGAAAGCGCCTGTATCAACCACCCACTCTATCGTAGGGGGTGTGATGGGAGCAGGTATTGCTGCTGCAGGATTTACGATAGTGTCATGGGGCACTATGGGTCAAATAGCTGCTTCTTGGATCATATCACCGGTGATTGGAGGAGTCATTGCAGCAATATTTTTATATGCCATCAAAAAAACGATCATATTTCAGAATGACAAAGTTGCCGCAGCCAGAAAATGGGTACCTATTTTTGTAGCTATTATGTCTTGGGCATTTATGACTTATTTAACACTTAAAGGCCTCAAAAAGATCTGGCCTTCGATCGTAGATATGTTCGTCTTTCTCCCGGATGAAAAAACACCTTCTTTCCTTACCGCATCTATATTTGGACTTATAGTGGCTGTAATCGTGTATATAATCATGAATAAAACGGTTGCAAAGAGAGCAACCAATCTTCATAACACCAGAGATTCGATCAATTTACTCTTCACTGTGCCATTGATCTTTGCAGCAGCACTATTAAGTTTTGCTCATGGTGCAAACGATGTAGCCAATGCTATTGGTCCATTGGCAGCGATCAATGATGCTGTGATCACAGGCGGAATTTCTGCTAAAGCTGGTATACCTTTATGGGTGATGGCTGTAGGCGCACTTGGTATTGCTCTTGGACTTGCACTGTATGGACCAAAACTGATCAGAACAGTCGGTAGCGAGATCACCGAACTAGATCAGATGAGAGCATTCTCCGTAGCCATGGCTGCAGCTATTACAGTGATCATCGCTTCTCAGTTAGGTCTTCCTGTCTCTTCAACCCATATTGCAGTTGGTGGTATATTTGGTGTAGGTTTTTTACGGGAATATCTTGAATCTACTGGACAAGTAGAACGAATTGAAAAACAGCAGATCAATATAGAAGATGAAAAAAGAGTTTTGAGAGCATATAGCAGTGAACTTATAACATTAGAGGAGAAAACAGATAAATCAAAAGCAGATTATGAAAGAATCGTTGATCTTTATCAAAAAATTGACCAGGAAGAAGAGCGGATCAAAGCGGCAAAAAAACGTATAAAGAGTGTAGAGAAAGTCAAATATGTCAAAAGAGATGCCGTTAAGAAAATTATTGCTGCCTGGGTGATAACTGTACCAGCTTCAGCTGTACTTTCAGCAGCAATCTTTTTCATGATTAGAGGCATTGTCCTTTAATCTTCACTTTCCCATTAAAACAAACTCGAACTCCCTCATAGCACGGACAAGATCAATTCTCCTCATATTTAAAAAGCCATTTCAGTAAAAATGGTGGAGCAATGGTCGTGACAATGATGACAAAGATCAAAACAGCATAGATCTGATCATCCAGTATATCATTTACACGCCCTACTTCTGCAAATATCAGCCCTACTTCTCCTCGTGGGATCATAGAGATACCGATCAATGCTTTCTTCAATGCACTGGTATCTCTGAGTAAAAAAGCACCTATATATTTTCCAATAATCGCGATCACCAGGAAAACAAATGCTAAACTCCAAAATCTTACAGAAGTAAAGTCAATCACTTTTAAGTTCATTGATAACCCTACCATCACAAAAAAGATGGGTGTAAACATCTGTGCGATAGGCGTTATAGCCATTTTTACTTTCTCTAAAAATACTTCATCATGTTGTAACCCCATTCCAAAAGGAAGTATGAAACGTCTTGAAAGTGCTATACCTGCAGCAAATGAACCTAAAATTTCAGGAGCTCCAAAAAGATGTGACATATAAGCAAAAAGCGCTATAAGTGCTATGATCAACGTCGGTATGAACCCAGGCACTCTTTTATGTTCATCAAATTTCCTCATAAAATGAGAGATAAAATGTGCAAAAGCAGGAGCCAGCAAGAAAAACAGTAGGATAAATACCGTTGTATTCAAGGTATTTGTCAGGCTTAATGTTTGTGTGATTGCATAATCATAGATAAAAACAAGCACTATCACACCTAATATATCATCCAATACTGCAGCACCAATGACGATCTGGGCAACTTCAGAATGTTCTTTTTGAAGATCTTTCAGTACCCTCATGGTTATCCCTATACTTGTCGCTGTCAGTGTACCTCCGATAAAGAGTGAGACAACCAGTGTCAAATCAAATAGATAGTAGGCCACGAATGCAGAAACAGTAAAGGGAAACACTGCACCAAACAGTGCAACAATGATCGCTTTGCCCCCTGCTTGCTTAAGACGTGCAATATCAGTATCTAATCCGATTTCAAAAAGCAGAAGAAGAATACCGATCTCGGCCAATATTTTGAGTACATCATTCACCTCTACAAGACCAAAGCCTGAGACACCAAGAAGTATACCTGCACTAAGCTCACCCAGTACAGAAGGTATGCCCAATCGGGCAAAGAGTTCACCCAGGATCCTTGCCGTGACCAATATTAAAAAAAGTATGAGAAAAAAATTATGTACATCCATACTTTATTGTACAGAAAATAATATAAAATCGATACCATTAAGAGTGTATCGTGTGAATAAAGAGAAAATCTCAATAAGGTATAATAGTGTTTTAATTAAAGGGTTTAAAAAGGTCTCTTATGAAGTGTAACTGCTATCTATATAACATACTAGCAAGCTTGATAGTTTTTTCTGTTACTCTCTTGACCGGTTGCACTAAACCTATCAGCGAATTTTATCCACCGGATCCGGGACGGACTGATAATAAAACAGTTTATGTTGTCAATCATGGAATACACACAGGTATTGTTGTACCAAAACAAGATGCGGTCCCTTATATGCATTCTTTTAATGATTTTAAATATGCTCGATATTTAGAGATAGGTTGGGGAGATGAGACCTATTATCAAACGGATCCAAATACGCTTTGGATGGGTGTAAGAGCACTCTTTTGGCCTACAGATTCAGTGATTCATGTCGCTGCATTCCAGACAGATCCCGTAACCTATTTTCACAACAAAGAGGTAGTACCATTAAAACTCTCCCAAGCAGGTTTTACCAGAATGGTAAAAGTCATTTATGATAGTTTTGCATTGAACCAGCAGGGACAGCCTATCAAATTGGGAAAAGGGCTCTACGGCACAAGTAAATTCTATCGCGCAAAAGGATCGTTCCATCTATTCAATAATTGTAATGTATGGAGTGCAAAAGCAATCCGTTCCTCCGGCTTCCCACTAAACATATTTTCTGTATTTACATCTGATAACATCATGTATCAATTAAAAGAGCATAAAAATTAGTCGTACTTATATGTCTACTCTTTTATAAACTGTCCGGAATCTCACAGGTAATCTTTTCATCACCGACTATCTCAGCGAGTTCTGTACTCTCTACTATCTCCTGTTCAATAAGCTTAAGTGCCAACGTTTCTATCTTATCCCAGTGTGTTTCTACCAACTTTTCTGCATTTTGTTTTGCTACATGCATCCAGTGCAAAAATCTTTTTTCTATCTGTTGTTCCAGGAAGTAATTGTCTAAAGTATTGATTGCATTAAGGTTGATATAGCCCAGTTCCTTATCCATTCCCAATGTTGTAATGGCGGCATAAGCTTGTAAAGAGGCTTGTGAAAGGTCATTCTGTGCTCCACTGTCCATCTGATCATCCCCCATTTTTTTCACTTTTGCTAAACGACCAGATAGCAGAACACAAATATCATGGAACAAGTCTATCTTTGAGATATTTGATAGTGGATCTTCCTCATTGTAAGAGACAAAACCAAGCATCTTGCTTCGTGGTGAAATAGTCACTTGCTCAATTTTAATATGAGGTAAAAGAAGTACTGAAAGCACTGCATGTGCTGCTTCATGATAGGCTGTCATTTTAAGTTCTTTTTCGAGTGTTTCAACCATCTGCTTTTCAACTTTATGCCCGTACTTGATAATATTTATCTGTTCAATGAGTATCTCTTCGGTGATATGCTCTTTATCCTGTTCTACTACACTCAGTGCTGCCATACGCCCTATTCTTTCCAATTCCAAGGCACTCATACCGGTGATATAACGCACAATTCGTTCAACATCTATTTTGGGGTCATGGGGTTTTTCCAAGATTTTTTCTATAAAAAATCTTCTGGCATCCTTGTCCAGTTCCAAAACCTCCAATAAAAAATCAAGCTTTTGTGGTGAAGTGAGTATAGGATCAATCTCATCAAGGCTCTCAGCTGTAGCAAAAGTAAAAACCCGTTCATCTGTGGACTCTAGTATCTTGGCAATATCTGAAAAAGAGACATTGGTGATCGCCCCCTGCATAATGCCTTTTATATCAATATCTTCTAGTATCACAATACAGGGAGCATTTTTGGAGGCAATATCGTATATCTCTTTGATATACTCCAGTTCAAAAAGTTTTGAACCTGATATCTCCAGATAAGGGACTCCTGCCTCTTTTGCAAATGCTTTTGCAAGCATACTCTTCCCTACACTTACAGGACCATAGAGCAGTAGACCTTTAGGAATGGGAGTATCAAATCGTTCAAGCATTTTCGGATTTTTAATGATCTTAATAATACCCTTGAGACGTTCTTTGATATGCTTATGCCCTACGATATCATCAAATCCAATTTTAGATTGCTTTATTTTTGGTGTATCTTTTGTTTTTTTTGCTGACATTTTTAACCTTTGTACACTCTATATCATCTAATTCTATCATAACTCTTTCTCTAAACCATATATATTGTTTCAGTAGTATAGAGTTTGGCTATAATAAAGTATTTAAAGTGAAAGGTATCTTATGATCTATGAACTCTCCAATCCTGTTGCAAAAACTTTATTGAATCATTTACGAGAAAAGAAATCGGATGCATTGCGTTTTCGACATATCGTCCAAGAATTATCTAGACTTCTTGTCTACGAAGCCTTAAAGAATGAAACGCTTTATGATCAAACAGTCACTACATGGCAAGGTGAGGAAACATTTGGATTTATTAAAGAAGAAGATATTATTTTTGTCACTATCTTACGTGCAGGTCTTCCTATGATAGAATCTGTTACTGCACTTTTTCCAAATGCATCTTCAGGGTTTCTAGCTATGAAACGTGATGAAAACACCCATCAAAGTATACTCTATTATGACCGTATACCCGAGTGTGAAGGGAAAACTGTTATTATTGTCGATCCTATGGTAGCGACTGCTGGATCACTCTGTGATGCGATATCTGTTATTGAAGGGAAATCACCCAAAAAGATCATCTCACTCAATATCATCGGTTCTCCGGAGGGCATGGCAGTTTTAAAACAAAAACATCCAAACGTAGAAGTATTTATTGCACACATTGATAAAAAACTAAATGAGTATAAGTTCATCATTCCAGGATTAGGAGATGCTGGAGATCGATCATATAATACTATGAACTAAAATATTTATCTAAATCAGATTTATCAATATATTCTTATTCATAAGTAAATATGATTGATAATAAAATGTCAGATAATAGTTAATATTTACGAAAAAAACATATTTACACCTATAAAACCCCTATTTTCAGTATCTATTAAGAGAGAATCTCCCATAATTATATTTATAATAAATATAATTTATTTTCTAAACTGAAAGGTATGTTATGGAAAGAAGAGATTTCTTTAAAAAAGCTATTGTAACTGCTGGTGCTGCAGCTGTAGGTACCAGTACATTAGAGGCAGGGGTAACAACTCAACCTATTGATAACAGAAAAGTATCACCGGTTGCTTTTCCAGAGAAAAGACCACTGATCATGTATTCTGACAGACCACCTTTATTGGAAACACCTAGAGATGTATTTACCTCTGCACTTACACCAAATGATCAGTTCTTTGTTCGTTGGCATATGCCAGATATCCCAACTCATATTGACCCAGATACCTATACGATCCACGTCAATGGTCTTGTAAAAAATGAGCTCCATATCTCACTGAATGACCTCAAAACCAAGTTTGAACAGGTAGAAGTAACCGCTGTTCTTCAATGTGGTGGTAACAGTCGTTCTGCATTTAAACCTATCGCTGGTGGTATCCAGTGGGGTTCAGGTGCCATGGGTTGTGCAACATGGAAAGGTGTTCGTTTAAAAGATATTCTTCACCTGGCAGGATTGGAAAGAGATGCAAAGTGGATCGGGTTTAACGGTTCTGAAAGAGCTGCTTATTATGAAACACCTGAATTTGTACGTGAACTTGAACTCAGTGAACTTGATGACCACGTGATCTTGGCGTACGAAATGAACGGTGAAGACCTACCATACCTTAATGGTTATCCTCTTAGACTAGTACTTCCCGGGTATTACTCTGATTCATGGGTAAAAATGCTTTCAAACATCACCGTAACCAATGAATATAAAAAACTCTTCTTCATGGATGTTGCTTATCGTGTACCGGATAATGAAACAGAATCAGAAACACCGGAAAAGAGATACCCTACGACAAAGCCTATCAAAAAGATGAATGTCAAGTCTGTGATCGGATATCCAACAAAAGATTCATTGGTATCTCACAAGTCTCATGTCGTAATACGTGGAGTTGCGTGGGATGATGGTCATGGTATACAAGATGTACTCATTTCTACAGATGGTGGAAAGACATGGGATAAAGCCATTCTTGATGACGGTAAACTCGGTCGTTATGCTTATAGAGCCTTTAGATATCCATATAAGCCAACTACATTCGGTAAAGTAACGATCATGGCTAAAGCGATCAATAAAATAGGACAAGAACAGCCATTTGCCAAAGATATCAAATGGAATCATGGTGGATATAAATATAACGGTATCGATGAAGTTACTGTGGAGGTAGTATAATGAAAAAATTGATTTTAATTGCAGCACTGCTGGCATCACCGCTTTTTGCACAGGTAAACGAAAAAGTAGAAGTACCTTATGTTGCTTTCCCCATCAAAATGGGTGACGGATTCGATGCAATACAGACACATTGTCTTATGTGTCACTCTTTTGGATATATTATAAACCAGGGAAGACAGTCTAAGAAGTTTTGGCGTGGTAAAGTGGATAAAATGATTGTACACTTTAAAGCACCTATGGATGAAGCAGCCGCTAAAATAACGACAGATTACCTTTTTGAACATTACGGAAATGGAAAACTAGAATAATTTTATTACACCACCTCTTATTGAGGTGGATCTCTCTACATAACTATATTATTTACTCTCTTCTTAATTTATCTGTCATTTTTATTTGTTTCTGACTCATTTGTTTTGGTTTTCGTCTTTGTTCTAATACGCTCTCCATCCTGGTTTACCCTCGTCTTTGTTCTAACGCGCTCTCCATTCTGATTCACTCTGCTCTTTGTTCTGACACGTTCACCATTCTGATTGACCCTAGTTTTAACTCTGACGTGTTCTCCATTTTGGTTTACTCTGGTCTTTGTTCTAACACGATCTCCATCTTGTTTCACTCTAGTTGTCGTTCTGACACGATCGCCATTCTGATTTACTCTAGTCTTGACTCTAACGCGTTCGCCATTCTGGTTGACCCTAGTCTTGACTCTGACACGCTCACCATTCTGGTTGACTCTGGTCCTTGTCCTTATATTATCTCTAACATTTGTTCTTGTATTTGTATATTCTCTATTAGTGTTGCGATTACGATCACGATTTCTATAGTGACTTGACCTTTGGTAGGCAGCTTTACTTCTATAATATCCATATTTGCCCTCTACCGCACGATAACGATGTCTATTATGGTAGCGATACCCTTTATGGAAATAATGTCCATGAAGGAATTTACGATCACCAAAATAATAATATCCATTACTGTAATATCCACCATAATAGTAGATTCCACTGTAATAGTAGTAAGGTACACCATAATAGTAGGGATAAGGGTAACTTGAAAGAGATACTCTTACACTAGAGTATGGCACCGGGTCGTAATATCCGGAATCATAGTAACCTGAATGATAAGTTGTACATCCGGAGAAGAACAAGGTGGAAGATGCTACGGTAACCAGCCCTAAATATTTTGTTTTATTTAACATATAAATCCTTTCATTTTTGTATATCATAGAATATAAAAGTGTAACTATTGTGTAGATTAAAAACCTAAAATTTCTTCATTAGATTCTAAAGGAATCAGACCTTTACTCTTTCGAACAATGGTATCCCGATAGATCCATCTTTCTTTTATCTTCTCCTTCTTCTTACGGTCTAGAGCAGAAGTATCATATCTACCGGCCTCCTCACGTTGTCTTTGCGCTTCATAGAGTATCAGTCCTGTGGCTACTGAGACATTGAGACTTTGCACCATACCCTGCATCGGAATGATGATGATTTCATCAGCCAGTTTTACTATCTCAGATGAAACACCCTCTTTTTCATTTCCCATTACAAGTAGTGTAGGTTTTGTATAGTCTATTTCTCTAAAAGAAACCGCCTGCTCTTCAAGATGAGTGACTACCACTTGAAAACCCTGCGTCTTTTTTTCCTTTATAAACGACACCTTATGATCATCATGCATACGGTAACGGTGTGTCCATCTGTGTGCACCCTGTGTGATGGTTTTATGAATACGAAGACTCGCATCTTCCTTTGTAGCGTAGTAAATATCAAGGACACCCACCGCATCAGCTGAACGTATAATAGCAGAAAGGTTTTGTGAACTGTGGAGATTATCCAGCATCACTTGCAGGTCAGGTTGTTTTTTACTCAATACATCATCAATACGGGTTATACGTTTTTCATTTAACATAACAAATTATAACCATACAAGCTAAATATATAGGCGCTGTAAATTCAGGTATAATTGCAAAAAAATATAAGGAAGTGCTATGTGCGACTTCAACACTTTAACAGAGGAAGAAAAAAAGCATTACCATGAACTGCTTTTAGAGTGTGCAAACAACTTTGGCGGAAAGAACTTTTTTCTTCATCTCTTAGAAGCCATAAGAGAGACAAAACCCCATCCGCTTACTGCAGGCAATAGTCAATTCGATATGGAACTAGGGACGATCAAATGGAATAAAGTTATCTTTAATGACAAGCTCCAGCTCTTACTTAAAGCACGTGTCAACGAGAGTGCTCAAGACAATTTTCTACCGGACCCAAATGCGAAGAGCTATAAAAAGATACTCAATGTTGTACGTACATTAAAACCTATTGTGTTTCATGTAAAACCTGCCCATAAAGAAGATGGACCGGGTTTTTTCTTCCAGCCTTTTGATACGATAGATGAACATAAAACAAAATTAAATCCTCTGTTTGATTCACTCTTCTTTTGTTCAGTAGAGACCGTAAAAAAAGTACTGAACTACGAACCAAAAGGATAAAAATGACAGGTGGACAAAAAAGAGAAAAGATCAAATACGGCTTGGATGTCGGAGTGGTATTGAAAGAAGACCAGGGAACAGGAAGACTCACCTATGGTAAAGTACAAAAGATCCTCACCAATTCCCCTACCCATCCCCATGGTATCAAAGTACGTTTAAATACCGGTGAAGTAGGCAGAGTAAAAGAGATCCTATGACACTCTTCATCGACGGAGATGCTTTTCCAAATCTTCTGAAACCCATCATATTACGCAGTATAGAACGTCTGGCACTATCCACCAAGGTCATAGCCAATAAAAAGATCCATATCGGTACATCTAAACACATCGAATACATTATCGTTGATCAGGGTGCCGATGAGGCGGATCATCATATCGTAGAATTATGTGATGCGGGCGATCTTGTCATCACAGCCGACATCCCTTTAGCTGACAGGATCATCAGTAAAGAGGCTCATGCCATAGACCACAGAGGTGAACTCTACAGTGTAGATAACATTAAACAATACCTGGCCATGAGAAACCTAATGGAAAGTATTAGAGAGAGCGGCGAGATGACAAGCGGACCCAAAGCATTTGGTCCAAAAGACGCACATGCCTTTGCAAATCAGCTCAATGCCTTTTTAGCCAAACATGTATAGATTGATATATTTTTATATCGATCTCAGTTGTGCTACAATAGTATAACGATACCCAAAATGACTAATATGAACCGTAAATCCATAACTTTCAAATTTTTTCTTTAAGACTTCAGGTGGATAGAAGTTACCAGGTTCTCCGAACAATCTTTCTATCCTGCAAAGAATTTTACCCATAAAGGTACTGGAATCAAAATCATAGATAAAAACACTTCCACCGTTTTGAAGCACACGTACCATCTCTTGTATCGATTGATCAACATCCTGAAAATGATGCAGCGCTTCTCCTATAAGTATGGCTTCAAAACTGAAGGTATCAAAGGGGAGTAGCTCCGCATAGGCTGTGTGTGTTTGTATATATTCAGCAGAATATTTCAACATACCCTCAGCAGGATCCACCGCGGTAAATTGAAGATCAGGTCTACAAGCATAGGCAAACTCACTCATGATCCCAGTCCCTGCACCAAGGTCCAATACCGATGCAGATCTTGAAAGTGGCATTAAAAAACGGCAAAGTGACCCTCGTATTTTACGGGGATATATGGCTGGTCCGATGTATTTGAATATCCAACCCAAATGATTAAACGGAATCATGGAGATCTCTCCTTTTTAGACACTTTACATCACTATAACACATTATAATATATGACAATTTGACATATATCCATACCAAATTATACAACTTTGATATAATGGTCAAATAAAAACATCAATGAAGTCATAGGCATTTATGAAAAAGATACTTTCAGATATTTACAGAAATTTTGTTCTTTACTTTCAAATCTATATGCTTCTATTACTCATTCCTCTTACTTATAATTTCATTCCGGTCAATGAAGGGACTAAAACATTCTATATATCCTCATCAAACATAGATGACGTGATTCATACACTCAAAACAAACGGCTATGAAGTCACATGGTTGGACAAATTGATGTTAAAACTTAGAAAGACGCCGGATGAAGGATGGTATAGCGTTGAACCTAGTGAATATGGACGTATTTTATTTTTCCAGCACCTCTATCAACAAAAAACAGATGAAATCATGGATATCGTGGTATATGCCGGTGAAACGAAAGAGGAACTTATTGCACGTCTTGCCAATGATATGAAACTGGATCAGGATAAATTGTTACAGATATACGATACCCTTGCTCATTTCAAAGAAGCAGATATATTAGCTCAACGTTACACTCTTGCACGTAAAGCAGATGAAAATACAACAATGCAATATATTTTCTATAAATCCAGACAAACATTAAACACGTTTGTAAAAGAATATTTTACCACTACACCAGAACGGTTGGAGCTTAAAATTATCCATATCATCGCGTCTATTATACAAAAAGAGAGTAACTCTATTGAGGAGATGCCACTGATCTCATCAGTGATCTATAACCGGCTTGAAAAAAGTATGAGATTACAGATGGACGGTACACTTAACTATGGGCCATATGCTCATACAGTTGTTACACCGGAACGTATCAAAAGTGATGAAAGTGAATATAATACATACAAACATAAAGGCTTGCCGCCACACCCCCTCAGTACCGTCACTTTAGACGCACTGCAAGCTTCCATGAAACCGAAAAAAAGTGACTATATTTTCTTTATGCTGAACGAAAATGGTACACATGACTTTACGGTAACTTACGACGAACATTTGGATAATATCAGGGCTTTTAGAAAGTATCAAAAAGAGAGGGAAAAGGAGAAAGAGACAGAGTTTAAAGCCAGCCTCTAAATATAGAATGATGACTGACGATCATAAGAAGGGCCATACCTATACATAGGTATAACCCAAAAATATCTTTCTTGAAGTGGATTAAGAGATATGAACGACGATCTCTCCATCGGCAACATCAAAACTTGCAGATGAACCTTCAACCACTTTATCTTCAAGTATCAGTTCTGCAAGTCTGTCCTCTACCACTTCATAGAGTGCTCTTTTTAGCGGACGAGCTCCATAGACAGGGTCGAAACCGGCTTCGGCAATATATGCTTTGGCATTGTCTGTCAGTGTGATGGTTATATCACGCTCTGCGAGTTTTGTCTGGATACTTTTAAATAAGATATCCACAATGCTCGTGATCGCATCAAGGTCAAGAGGATTAAAGATCACCTGGTCATCCAGACGGTTAAGGAACTCCGGTTTGAAGTTTCGTTTCAGTTCATCATTTACCGCTGCTCTTCTCTCTTCTTTATCTGTGATCGTCATGATCTTGTCTGATGCAATGTTCGAGGTCATGATGATGATCGTATTCTTGAAGTCGACCGTAACACCTTTGTTGTCTGTCAAACGTCCGTCATCCAGTACCTGCAAGAGTGTATTGAAGACATCAGGGTGTGCTTTTTCTATCTCATCAAAGAGTACTACTGAGTAAGGTTTTCTTCTTACTGCTTCAGTCAGCTGTCCACCCTCTTCATAACCGACATATCCAGGAGGTGCACCGACAAGTCTGCTGGCTGCATGTTTCTCCATGTATTCACTCATATCGATACGGATCAGTGACTTCTCAGAGTCGAACAGGAATTTTGCAAGCGTTTTAGCGACCTGTGTTTTACCTACACCTGTTGGTCCAAGGAACATGAAACTACCGATAGGACGGTTGATATCACTCAGCCCTGCTTTGTTACGCTTAATAGCACGTGCAACAGCCTTTAGTGCTTCTTCCTGCCCTACGACCTCTTCTTTGAGAATACTCTCTATCGCAAGGATCTTCTCTTTTTCACCCTGCAGCATTTTGCTGACAGAGATACCTGTCCAGCGGCTTACAATGCTGGCGATCATCTCTTCATCCACAGAGTTTTTAAGCAGTGTACCTTCAGACATCATTTGTGTCCATTTCTCTTCAAGATTTTTAAGTTTCTCTTTCTCTGCAGGTATCTGTCCATACTCTATCTCTGCAGCTTTGTTGAAATCACCTTCTCTTTTGACATGCTCTGCCTGCGTTTTCAGTGAATCTATATTTGATTTTATCTCAGCGATCTCATTAAAGACATTTTTTTCATTGTCAAATTGATTCTGAAGCGATACACGTCTTTCTTCCAGATCAGCCAACTCTTTTTCTATCTCTTCCAGACGAGCAGTGTTTTTGTCACTCTCCTCCATCTTAAGTGCCTCTTTTTCAACCTGTAGTGTTGAAATATCACGTTTAGACTTAGCAAGATCTGTAGGTTCAGACTCTATCTGCATTTTAAGCTCTGCAGCAGCTTCATCTATCAGGTCAATAGCCTTGTCCGGTAAAAACCTATCCGTGATGTAACGATCACTTAGTTTGGCTGCTGCGACCAAAGCAGAGTCTGTGATATTGACATTATGATGTGCTTCCAGTTTATCTTTGATACCTCTAAGGATCTGTAATGCTTCATTGATACTAGGTTCATCCACTTTAACAGGTTGAAAACGTCTTTGCAGTGCCGCATCTTTTTCAAAGTACTTTCTGTACTCTTTCAGTGTTGTTGCACCTATCGTATGAAGCTCACCTCTTGCCAGTGCCGGTTTAAGTATATTGGCAGCATCCATACTTCCTTCACTTGCCCCTGCACCAACGATCGTATGAATCTCATCGATGAACAGGATGACATTGGCTGCTTCTTTGACTTCATCCACGATCGCTTTGAGCCTGTCCTCAAACTCACCTCTATACTTTGCACCTGCTATCAGTCTACTCATATCAAGTGAGATCACACGCATGTTTTGTAAACTAAGCGGTACCTCTTTGTTTACGATTCTTTGTGCCAGTCCCTCTACGATAGCCGTTTTACCAGTACCCGGTTCACCTATAAGGATAGGATTATTCTTCGTTTTACGAATCAATATCTGCATCATACGCTGTACTTCTTCGTCTCTACCGATCACAGGATCAAGCTCTCCATCCAGTGCTTTTTGATTCAGGTCAATACCATATTGTGAGAGTGCTTCCAATGTCTCATCACCTGATTGTGAGTCTATCTGTTTACCCCCACGGATGCTCTCAAGTGTCTTTTTATATTCATTCATATCAATATATTTACCCAGTGTTTCTTTCATAAAACTCTCACCGGCATTGGCCATAAGCCATGCATCCACTGCCAGATACTGGTCACCGTTCGCAGTCATCACACCTTCTGCATTTTGCAATGATCGTACAAGGTTTTGTGATAATTTAATGTTCTCTTTTGTGACAGAAGAAACCGTTGGTAATTTGTTTGCAATGCTTTTTGCTTCCAATTCTATGGCAGCTTTGTCAGCATTCATTTTGTTGAGGGCTTGATGTAAAATGGAACCGCTGTTTGTAAGTAATGCCCAAATAAGATGAATAGGTTCTACTTCTTGGTTTTTATTATGAAGTGCTAAAGATAGCCCCGATTCGATGGTAGCTTGCATTTGATTCGTTAATTTTTCAAGTATACTCATAGAATAACTCCTTAAAATGATTTAAATTTGAATTATTATACAACCTTTAGTCACTTCTTGTCAAGTTTATTCAATAAAATGATTTATATAGTGTTATCTATAGTATTCATTATAATAATATACTTGTTTCACGTGTAGTATCTGTGCAAACATACTTCTGCAATTTGAGATAGATCAATAGAAATTCTGATATATCAGAAAATTTTTCAAAGTAAATTACGTTATGATATCCTCATGAATTACACAATTGCTTCAGAATTTACTCCTCTTATAGATGCGATAGAGACCCATTTGGTGGGTAAAAAAGAGACGATCGCTTTATCATTGGCGACTTTTTTTGCAGGTGGGCATTTGCTTTTGGAAGATATCCCCGGTGTGGGAAAGACAACCCTGGCAAAACATCTCTCTCAAGTCTTAGGACTGGACTTTGGTCGTATACAGTTTACCTCTGATATGCTTCCTTCAGACATACTTGGGGTCAACTACTATAACCAGAAAGAAGGCGCTTTCATCTTTAAAAAAGGTCCTATCTTTACCTCTTTTCTTTTAGCTGATGAGATAAACCGTTCCATGCCTAAAACCCAATCTGCCCTTCTCCAAGCAATGGAAGAAGGGTCCATCACTATAGATGGAACACTCCATACACTACCCAAGCCTTTTTTTGTTATTGGGACACAAAATCCACAGGAAGAGGTAGGCACTTTTCCTCTTCCAACTTCTCAACTAGATCGTTTTATGTGTTCGTTTGGGATTGGCTATCCGGACAGCGTATCAGAAAGAGAGATATTAAAAGGTGAAAGAGGACACAGCAGATCTATATCTAATACCTTATTGACACCCCAGCAGATAGAAAGCTATATGAAACGGGCTTCAGAGGTCACACTGAGTGAAACCCTGCTTGATTTTCTTCAGGAAATAATCGCTTATACTAGAGAGAGTGGCATATTTGAGTATGGTCTTTCTACACGTGGAGCATTGTCTTTGACCGCTATGACTAAATCTTGGGCAATGCTGCAAGGTCGTAACTACGTGACTGCTGATGACCTGCAGGCAGTGACAGCCGTTGTATGTACACACCGCCTCAAGTTTAAAGAGGGTCCAACCACAGCCAAACGTATCCATGATGAAATCTTTACGCACATTCGCTCAGATATATAAACGCATAGACCAGCATGCCACACGCTACAGTGTAGTTGTAGTGGTTTTGCTTTTCGGGCTTTTTTTAGAAGCCTATATGCATGATTTCAATCTTGTCTATATTACACTTTTTTTCGCATTTTCTCTTGCATTTAGTGCCGGGCCAATAGGGATCTTTAACCTCGGTCATCTAGAAGCATCTTATCTATCTTCCGGACGTCTATTTGCACATCAAGAAGGTCATCTTGCTATGCAGATATACAATCCTTCACAGACAACATCATGGTCTGTCATACTCCGCCATGAAAATATCTCGATACCGCTAGAACCACTAAAAGGTGACACATCAACAATTGTACAGCTGCCCGTTTTACCCGAAAAACGTGGTACTTTCACCCATAAAGGTGGCTATTTGGAAAGCAAGTATCCACTCTCTACGGTACGTTTGGTCTTGAAAATAAATGATTCCTACAAAGGATTAGCCTACCCTGAACCCAAAGGTATCTCCTTGCATTCCTTTTTACAACAGGAAGAAAACCATTATGGGGAAGAGAAAGAGTTTGACGGCTTACGATCCTATGATGGGTCACAAAAACTTTCCCATATCCACTGGGCATCCGTGGCAAAAGGAGAGATAGCAGTCAAAGTCTTCAGCAAAGAGACACAGACACCTAAACTGGTTTTTAACTTTTACACAGCAGCCACAGATGATGAAGCACGCTTATCTCAGCTCTGTTTATGGGTACTGGAATGCGAAAAACAAAACCTGCCTTTTATGATACAAATGCCAAACAAAGTCTTAAATTCAGTAAAGGAGAGTACAGATGTTATCCTTGAAACGCTTGCAAGATACTAAACTCACTCCTTTAGCACTTTTAGACACTGCCTATATCATTGTTTTATTGCCTTTGATGCTTATACTCAAAGTACCTATGCTGATCTTCTCTTTCATGGTGTTGGTATTGCTATTCTTCAAGAAAACACCTGCAGATAAATATCTGATACTTTTTATCTTTTTGATGGGGCTTTTGGCACTCTATCTATCACTGTATGGTCTCTTCTCATTCAGGGGTCTTTCACGCTTGAAACTTTTTCTTGAGTTATTGGTCTATATTTTGATCATTGTTGTTTCCATGCAAAGACTCACAAGAGAGATCAACTTTTATCTACTGCTCTCCCCTGTTTTATTTTTGGCCCTCTCCTTATTTTTCTTTCATAGTCTTATGATGCTTACGTATGTCATATTCGAAATTTTCTTTCTGCTCTGGCTTATCCTGGCACACCGAATGGAAGGTAATATGCTAGAGAGCTTCCGGGCAAGCATGGTAATGTTTATGTATTCTCTGCCCTGGGTGGTTGTGCTTTTTATCTTCTTTCCTCGTATCTCATTTGAACATGCGGACTATGGTTTTAAAGGTGAAAATATACAGCGTATGGGACATGATGGTACCATGTTTTTAGACTCCAAGGCCCTGCTCGTTCCTTCAGACCGGATTGTCATGGAAGTGGGCTTTGATACAGAGGTCCCCACCTCTGATAAACTCTATTTCAGAGGAAGTATACTTTATGTGGATAAAAAAGACCATTGGGAAGCGCTTCCCAACTATATCAAAAGAGAAGACAGAAGCTATGTTCCTATAAAGGGAGAAAGAGTAGACTATAAAGTGACCCTGTATCCTACACAAAAACGCTGGATCTATCTGTTGGATATGCCTGCACGACCTGTAAACGATTCGCAGATGGATAGAGATCTCATAAGTACCGTTGAAAAGCCTATCAATGCTCCTATGCATTATTCTTCACGTTCTGTGTTAACTCCTTCATTTCATGATGATTTAGACCAAGATACTCTTGATGCCTCAACGTATTTTGATATCAAACGGAATCCCAAAACATACCAGTATGCACAAAAAATAAAAAACAATACAATAATCCTAAAAAAAGAGCTTCTGCCATTGTAAAATTTTTTCAAAACCAGTCTTTGACCTACAGTTTAAAACCGAAGGCTCTTGATATTAATAACAGCACAGACAGTTTTTTATTTGACAAGCGTTTAGGATATTGTGTGCATTTTGCATCTTCTTTTGTGACAATGGCCCGTATGTCTGGTATACCTTCACGCATCGTTACAGGGTATAAAGCCGACCAAGCCAACAGTTTTAACAATTATCTGGCTGTAAAGGAGCGTGATGCTCATGCTTGGGCTGAACTTTATATCGGTGAACACTGGGTGAGATTTGAAACTACCAGTACAGCATCAGCCATAGATGACGACACAGTAGAAATACTCGGTGCAAATAATACATTCTTTGAAAGAGTGAATCTCCAGCTCATGTATATAAAGTATCAAGTAGAGACATGGATACTCTACTACAGTCATATCCGTCAACTGCAACTGATCCAATACGCAAAAGAGAATCCCAGATTTGTCTTACTTTTTGTATTCTCTTTACTTGCCCTCGTCTTGATCACTTTTAGCATCTCTTTATATTTCCGTCGTCCCCGATGTACCCATAAAGTACTATGTATACTCGAGCCTCTTTTAAAGAAGCTCAAGAAAGAAGGCTACATTAGACAAAAAGATGAAACCATGCACCAGTACTTCTTAAGATACATGAAAGATCATCCGGAAAAAAGTGCACTAAAAGAGGTGGATAACTGTTATGAACTTATCTCTTATGGCGGTGACACTTCATCTGCTACAATGAAGCAATTAAAACGTATGGTCAAAAAGAGTCTCTCTTCTTAGAGATCGTGTCTCTTAAAAAAATGGTTAACCTTCCTTAAGTATAGTAATACAGAGGATTCAAAGCAACCTCTTAGATGATTTTAAATAAAATTATAAACCAATTCTCATAGGGAGACACCACCTTAATGATTAAGAAAAGCAAAAAAGTTATTGTTGCGGGACTTGTAAGCACTTTGACTGTCGCATACATGTTCGGATCTTTCGCCCAAGCCAAAGATACTGCTGCAAAAACCTATGCACCTTCTACCGCCAAGGAAAAGCTGGAAGCCTACATCAAATTTACACAAATTCTTAATGTGATCGAGAGCCAATATGTGGATGATATCAATACCACAGACCTCGTAGATAAAGCACTAAAAGGACTTATGGCCAATCTCGACTCTCACTCTTCTTTTATGGACACTAAAGAGTTTAAAGACCTCTCTGTCCAGACGAAAGGTGAATTTGGAGGTTTAGGGATCTCCATAGGTATGAAAGACGGTGCACTGACCGTTATTGCCCCTATCAGTGACACACCTGCAGATAAAGCGGGAATCAAAGCCGGTGATATCATTTTAAAGATCAATGACACAGCCACTATCGGCATGAGTATCGATGAGTCGGTAAAATTGATGAGAGGGAAGCCTAAAACCTCTTTGATCTTAACGATCATCCGTAAAGGGGAAGCGAAACCTCTTGAAGTGAAGATCACTAGAGATATCATTAAAATTCAGTCTGTCTATGCAAAGACCATAGAAAATGATCTACTCTATATCCATGTTACTTCTTTTGACCAAAAAGTAGTACAAGGTGTAAAAGACGCTATCAAAGAGCATAAAAATACCAAGGGTATCATCCTGGATCTAAGAAATAATCCTGGTGGACTCCTTGACCAGGCTGTCGGACTTACAGACCTTTTTGTTGATGAGGGTGTGATCGTCAGCCAAAAAGGAAAAGTGGCCAGCGAAAATATCGAGTATAGAGCGACCAAGAAAGATACAGACAAAGATACACCTCTGGTCATACTCATCAATGGAGGCTCCGCATCTGCTTCTGAGATCGTATCTGGGGCGCTTCAGGATCTAGATCGTTCTGTGCTTGTTGGAGAAAAAACATTTGGAAAGGGGTCTGTACAAGTTGTAATGCCTGTAGGTGCGGATGAAGCATTAAAGCTTACAGTTGCACGTTACTACCTTCCAAGTGGACGTACCATACAAGCTGTGGGTGTTACACCAGACATTTCTGTACCTCTTGGAAAAATAGATTTTATTGAAGACTCTGTCATGCTTAAGGAAAAAGATCTCAAAAAACACTTACAGAGTGAACTCGAGAAGATAGAGATTAACAATAACACATCATCGACAACCAAGGCAAATACAGACAACAATGCAACCAAGACAGATGATACGATCATCACTGAAGAACAGATCTATAAAGATCTACAACTCAAAAGTGCTGTAGACATCTTGAAAGCTTTGATCATCACAAATAAAGGAAAAATATAATGCCAAAGACTGAACTTTTGTATGAAGGTAAGGCAAAGAAAATCTGGAAAACAGAGGATGAAAATCTTCTTATTTCCGAATTTAAAGACAGCCTGACTGCATTTAATGGTGAAAAAAAATCATCAGAAGAAGGCAAAGGTGCCCTTAACAACCAAATATCGACAGAACTCTTCAAATATCTGGATGAAAAAGGTATCCCTACCCACTATGTAGATACCATTGATGAGAATAACATGCTGCATAAGGCTGCAGAAGTGATCAAGATCGAAGTGATCGTAAGAAATATTGCTACAGGTAGTCTTAGTAAAAACCTTGGCATTAAAGACAAAACAGTACTTCCTTTCACACTGGTGGAATTTGACTATAAGAATGATGCACTTGGAGATCCAAAATTAAATGACCAACACTGTCTTATTTTAAATTTGGTCAATGATGCATCTGAACTTGATTACATTCGTTTCATGGCAAGAAGGATCAATACCCTGCTCGTAGATTTTTACGCCGGTCTTGACATTAAAGTTGTAGACTTCAAGATCGAATTTGGTAGAGATAAAGATGGCAATATCATCCTTATCGATGAGCTAAGTCCGGACAACTTTAGACTATGGGATGCCAAAACAGATGAAAAGCTCGACAAAGACAGATTTAGACAAGGTTTGGGCGGACTCACTGAAGCCTACAAACAAGTATTAGACAGAATAAAAAACAGATAAGGAATAGTAATGACAGCAGTAGTAAACGTATTTTTAAAAGAGGGTGTTTTAGATCCACAAGGTAAAGCAGCACATCATGCGCTTGACTCTTTAGGTTTTGCCGGAGTAAATGATGTACGTATCGGTAAACAGATCATCATTAACCTTGAGACTGAAGATAGAGCGACAGCTGAAGCTGAAGTAAAAGAGATGTGTGAGACACTTCTTGCTAATACTGTTATTGAAGACTATACAATAGAGATAAACTAATATGAAAGTAGCAGTATTAAGATTTCCCGGAACAAACTGCGAGTTTGATACACAGTATGCTTTTGAAAAGTTAGGACATACTACAGAGCTTGTATGGCATGAAAGTAAAGAACTTCCAGAAGATATCGATCTTGTGGTTGTACCTGGTGGATTCTCTTATGGTGACTATCTACGTTCAGGGTCTATTGCCAGATTTTCACCGGTCATGAAAGCAGTGTCAGCGTATGCAGATGCAGGAGGAAAAGTACTTGGTATCTGTAATGGTTTCCAGATCCTTACAGAAGCAGGACTTCTTCCTGGTGCATTAAAACGTAATAACAATCTTCACTTCATCTCTAAACACCAAACACTTTGTGTCATTAACAATGACAATGCATTTTTAAACAAATGTGAGAAAGGTGAAGTATTGAACATTCCTATCGCTCATGCTGATGGTAACTATTATATCGATGAGGATGGGTTCAAAAAGCTTGAAGCAAATGGACAGATCCTTCTTCGTTACTCAGATGAGAACGGTAATCCAGTAGTGGTCAATGGTTCTGTAACATCCATTGCAGGTGTATGTAATGAAGCCAAGAATGTATTTGGTCTTATGCCTCACCCTGAACGTGCTTTAGAAGCTATACTCGGAAGTGAGGATGGTGTACGTATGCTTCAAGGTTTTGAAGCATAATGCAACACTTACGTTCTGTATGGCTCTTTATAGCCCTCATAGTAGCCTATACTACCCTGCTAAGTGCACAGAACGAATTTAAATACAGTTATATGCCCAAAAAGGTATATAATAATCAACTCTTCGCAGTAACGATCATCGCTCCTGGTAAAGATACTGAAAGTAAACCTCAATTTACTTTTGACAGATCAAGTGAAATACAGCCTCTTTTTGAAAAACCACTCAGTATTCAGAATGGTCCTGACAGCTTCTATTCCTTCTATTTTAAAGCTTCAAATGATGACATACGTATTCCTAGACTGTTTATATCCTCTGAGAGTGGAGAAGAATCACTTCCACCTAATACAGTCTATATACAATCTCTTGAACAACGTGAAGACTTCTCTCAGGTACTAGCTGCAGATATGAAGATCAAAAATTCACAAGTCTCGAACTATGATGAGAAGAGTCATATAGTCACCCTCTCCATAGAAGCCTTTGAAGCCAATCTTGAAGATATGAGGCTGGATAAAGTGCAAGAGTCCGGTATAGAAAATATCAAGCGTGATTTTGCAAAGGTTGAAGCAGAATTTTATGTAGTACTTCCTGTAGAAGAAAAAGTGCTTAAATTCACTTATTTCAACACGATCAAAAAACAGTATGAGTTTTTAGAAGTGCCTGTGGAAGTGATCGATGCTTCAGTCACGACACAGTCTGATCTCAATCCTAAAGAAGACAGTTTTGAAAAGCTGAAAAAGTATACATTTATGTTTTTGGTCGGTTTCTTTTTCATTATGTTCTTATTTAGAAGAGATTTCTTCTATCTGGTCTTTGGTGTTGTTTCTCTTATCACCCTTTTGACGTTTTATATTCCCCATAAAAAAATATGTGTAAAACAGGGTGCCCCGATTTATATTTTACCTACACAGACCAGTACTGTCAGTACGAAGATAGACCAGAAACTTGACACGATGCTGTTGAGTGAACGCGAAGGCTTTAAAAAAGTGGAATACAAAGAAGGTATCATCGGATGGGTCAAAAATGAAGATCTTTGCGACAATTAGGTTTTACTGGGGTGCATTTGTCATCTCATTTAATACCGCTGTTTTTATGATACCTGCTCTGATGCTCTTTGGCAAGTATAAAAGTACCATTGTGCATCACATCAACCGTTTGACGCTTTTTATGATGGGTGGTAGATTGGCCCAGGAAGGTACGATGGATACTACTGCAGATATGTATGTCATGAACCACCAGGGGATCGTCGATATCATCGGCCTTGAAGCTTTACAGAACAACCATTTACGCTGGGTTGCGAAGAAAGAGCTTTTTGAAACACCATGGTTCGGTAATCTTTTACGTCATGGAGAGATGATCTCACTGGATCGCCAAAACAAAGCAGGACTCATAAAACTCATCAAAGATGTAAAAGAGTCTAAGGAAGTATTACATCGTCCTGTAGCGATATTCCCAGAAGGAACAAGAACAAATACACAACCCCTACTTCCTTTTAAACCGGGAACAAAGATCATAGCAGAGAAGCTGGGACTGCGTATACAACCCATCGTTATCACAGGCAGTAAATGGGTCTTAAATGAACATATCCGAACAGCACACAGTGGGACTGTAAAATATACTTTTTTACCTAGTTTCAATGTAGATAGTAATGACAAAGAGTGGTTTGATACACTGAGAGAAAATATGCAAAAGGTTATAGATGACGAGTTTAGCAACAATCATTGCAGTCGCTAGCGGTGGTGCCATAGGGGCAACACTGAGACTTCTGATCAACGGAGCGGTCAATAAGCATTTTGTACATGCACTTCCCTTAGGGACATTGGCAGTCAATTTTATAGGAAGTCTGATCATAGGTATGCTTTTTGCTTACTTCCATCTAAACACTTCACTCACTCCCCATGTTAAAACCTTTTTGGTGACAGGGATACTCGGTGCACTGACCACATACTCTACCTTTGCTATAGAGAGCTTCTTCTTACTTGAAGCCGGTCATTATCTGCATGCCTTTGCCAACATCGCTCTTAACCTTTTTGGTACCATACTGCTTGCAGGTATAGGATACCTTCTCATACTACAAATTTCAAAATAGGAAAAACATTGTCAACACTAAACGAAGAGATAGAAAAACACATTAAAAAGCTTGTATACCCGCTTAAAGAGCCAGAAGAGCTGTTAGAAGTACTCAAGGTCAAACTGACTAAAAAAGAGTTCAAACTCTTAAGATCATGGGCAGATGAAGTGCCACAATCAGAGATACAAGCTGATCTCAATCTTGATGAAGAACGTTACGGTGAACTCTCAACAAAGCTCATTAAGAAACTTAATCAAGAGAAGATCAAACAGGCTATGTGCATCTAGCCTACAATATCAAAAATAAAGAGCACGCATTATAGAACATGTGAAGAAAGATACTAGCCCCAATGTGTCCATACTGCTCTTTAAAATACCCGAAGACCAAAGAAGGTACAAAAACAAGCATTGCCCATAACGGTGTATGATGTACGAAATGCATCGCAACAAATAGTAGAGATGTTATGAAGTTAGCAACTGATATGTAAAAAAGAGATGGATACTGTTTCGTCTTTGAAGCAATGAACTCCTGGATCACTCCACGAAAAGCCAACTCCTCCACTACCGGATAAATAATGATCAGAAAAAATAGAGATCGAGTATCGAAGTCTAGTAGATCAATATCAAATATTTGATGTTGAAATAGAGTGTTATAAAGAAGGATAAACAGAGGAGCAGCCAGGACAGCCGCTCCTAAATGAATATGTATTTTATTCACAAAGAAGACTATTTAATAAATCTTCTTCTGAAAGGATAGAGTAATCCCAGAGCCATCATCACTAGGAACATCATGTCAAAGTTCTTGCTGTCAGGGTTGTATGTACAACCTCCACCACCACTGCTTGGGTTTATAACATCTGCAGGTGGTGTGACTGGGGTTATCTCTGCCGTTGTCTCTGCTGTCAAGTTTTGCTCGACACCATCAGCACCGTATCTTACATCGGTATAATACGCAGTTACAACTGTACCATCTTGCACTGCCAGGATACCATTATTATCTATAGCCACAGTTTCTGTTTCTAATGATCCTATAAATAATGAACTGTTTGCATCTCTTTCTATCAATAGAACACTTTCTTCTCCACCTAAACTACTTTTTACAACAACAGTTAAGTTTTCTTCTTTCGTTGGATCCGTATTAAGATCAGTATCGGCAACAGCCACTCTTAATGTTGTACCTGCAGTAAACGTTGGTTCAGGTACAATTGTAATATTTCCTTCCGAACTGAATACAGGTAATGCAGGTGGCACAGTTGTGTGTATAGGTGCTGTTTGATTACTATCTACATACGGTGTAATACGTAAGATAAATGTATCACCTATAGCACTCTTTGCCCCAACATTTATAATATAATTTAGCCCAAGATTCAATACGTCTTCAATTTTTCCTACGCTATATAAAGGATTAAGTGCCCACTGTTGAAGGTCCACATCATCCACTGGTGCCCAATTGTCAGCCATACCTTTATACCAATCTACAGGTAAATTTGTTCCAGGAGGTACACCCCAGAATGCCATTAAATCAGCATCTGTGCTAGGATCATTGTCATCATCATAGAAGATACCATATGGTGCCCACTCAGAATGTATCCAGTCACCAAAGAGTTGAGGGTAATTTCCTCCAGGTACACTACCTGTATCACCAGCTAATGGAGCTGTATTATATATACTATAGTTACCTTCACCCAAAGTAGATGGATAATAAGCTCTATCAATATCAAAGAATCCTATCTCATCAAAATGACCCTCTTCTATTGGCCCCCATAAACCATGTGCAAAGTTTGCAAACTCATCAGGGAGAAAAATATTATAATCTCTTGATGCTATATCACCTTCACCGATACCTAATGAAAGTGTTAGATTCGGATCCGTAGTAGGAACACCTAGAAGTCCATACTTTAATACTTCAACTTTATATCCTGCTAGACGCGCACCTGTATAGTTATTAATCTTTGAAAAAACTTGGTATCGAACTACATTTTCAGCATCAGGATCGTTAGGATCAAGTTTAAATACTATATCAACTGGGTTACCATATCCTGCTATATACTTTCCTAGCAGATCTTTGTTCACAGTAGTTGGCTGGAGGTTTATTTTAAAACGTTTATGGGTTTGAAACCCACTTGAACAGATAGTAGGAACAGGGCCTGCGTCAGCAGTTGTATCCAAATATCCACTCTCACCTGTTCCCGTATTATACTCATCCAAATAAGAAGTCGTCATGATACAATTTGATGGTTTACCATGTTTTGTTCCAGTGTCATCATTAATGACTTTTATTCCTGCAGGTTCACCTACAGGCCAATCTTTACCATGCAATTTTCCCCTTACTTCACCACCTGTGCTAATTATAGATTCAAAACTCATAGTATCGTCCATCTCTGGATATACTGCACTCGCCTGTAAAATGTCTCCATAAATAATATCACTAAAATCACTATCACTAGTTATATTGACTACAACATTATCCAAGCTCCATCCACCATAACCAAATTGTGTACTATCAAAAACAGTATCACCTGGTGTTGCACCGATGATTTTACCTGCATATACACTTGACCCAAGCAGCATCGCTGCCGCTACACTCATACCTAAAATTTTATTTTTATAGTTTTTTTTCATGATTTTATCTCCCCGATATTTTTACTATACATTCTATTGTACTCAATAAATGTTAACTCAATGTTAAATTATATTTATTTTCTTAAAACAGCATATTGAAACTAATGAGGAAATCTCTATAGTCTTCTATATCTGATCTTGACGGTTTTGCCCAGCTATGCTCTACCGTCAGCTTCATAGGTAGGTAGTACTTGAACGAATAGTCCATTCCAACGGTGATGGCATTATCCAAATCTTTTACATTGATGTGTTTTGTATTAGAATAAGCATAAAGATCATTCATTGTAAGGTACGCAAGTTTCACACCAAAACCTGGAGCAAGATTGACTTCACCTCCTACAGAGAATGCTTCATTATCAATATTATCTAGATCTTTAGAGCTACCAGCACCTATACCTGTATAGGTCACTTCATTTTTAAAGACTTTACTCATCGTTAAAGTAGCACTTTTATCACCGATGTAACCCTCTACCATGAAGTCCATTCCATAGGTCTCACGCTCTATGCTGAGAGAACTCGTACTAGATACAGTCTCCCCACCTTTAATAATAAATCCACCTAAGATAACATTATAACTACCTAGAGGGTATTCATATGCGATTCTAGCAAAAGGAATCATATTACTTGTAAGATCCATTTGGTTATTATCTTGCCCCTGAGCATACATACCCACGGTTGCAAACACATGATCACCATCTGCCAGTGCACCGTCCTTATCAAAGTAGGCTTGTAGTCCTGTTGCAGCACCTGTGCCAATCTCTGTTGCCTGTAGTGCATTGGAGAGTCTTCTTATGTCAAACGTTCTAAACGGTTTATAAAGACCTGAATTATAGATCTCCATACCGGAGAATGGACCAAAATCAGCTGTAGAGTACGCTGCTAATCCCATGTATCCATCTTCTATCTCTTGTGCATAAACCATTTTACCTGAAATGGAATTATCATTCTGAGATTTGTAAGAGAGGTTGACAAGAGCTCCAAAATTATTTGTCACCCTTCCCCCCACAAACAATGCAGCTGTTCTAGGTACAGATAAAATACCGTCATTGGTTACCGTAGTAGCTTTGACCACTCCAGATTCACTCGGTTTATTATCTGTCTTTTCGTAAATAGACTTGAACATCACAGATGGATTGATATCCGAACCGCTACTGTTTGCATCTGTGAACTTCTGGCTCATGGTCATACCTGAAGCCAAAAACTTTCTACCAAATTTATTGAGTCTTTCTATGTGTTGTATATGACATGCCGTACAGTCCATACCTGTCTGTGTAGCAAACATAGGCATAGCCATTACTTCAGTTGTCAAACTGATGAATCCAAGTAGCCCGACTGCTACCAAACTCTGTTTATTCATTTTCTTCATTTTTACTCCCTTCCTTTAAAAATAGTCTTATACTATTTATTTAATTCTAGCATAAATGATTCTCAATAAACAAGATAGATAACCTTAATTCAAACGATATATGTATATAATAAAGCCAAATTAGTTGAAAGGGGAATAGTATGTCGTTCATAAAAATAGGAGTATCACTTTTTGCAGTAAGCTTTCTTTCTGCATCACCCACTCATACAATTTATGTACAAAAATGTGCTAGCTGCCACGGTGTGAATGGAGATATGAAGGCAATGGGAACTTCTAAAGCGATCAAAGAGATGCCAGTCGAAGAGATAGAAAAAGCACTCATCAGCTATGCGTCAGGCGAAAGAAAGGCACTGCCCTTTGTTAAAAGTATAAAAGAAACTTTTATGAAAAATCACACTAAAGAAGAGCTTCATGAAGTTGCTACCTATATTCATGGCCTAAAATAAGAAGTATGTGAAGGAGTAAGGGTATCCTGTGAGTCACAGATACCCGTCAAATATTATCTATAGAAGAGGTGCTAGGTGCTATTTAAATAGCCCTTTTTTAGTGACGACCGCCACCACCTCTTTGTCCACCCATCGAGCCCATATTCGATCTATTTGAATTTGTACCTTTATACTCATACTGGTTTTGATATTGATATTTATATTGGTTTTTTTCACCACTACCGTCTTTGAGTCTTTTTTGATACTGTTGTTGAAGTTTTTGTTCCATTCTAAGATGTTGCTGTAAACTGTCCTCTGCAGCAACTAAAGAAGGTGTGGCTAAAAGTGCTACAGCACCCAATGTTAATAAAGTTTTTTTCATAGTAGATCCTTTAAATGTAAATATTATGTGTTACATTCAAAGTATAGGATAAGAGTGTGAAGCGTCTATGAAGTAAAAGAGGTCTATCTTCGACCTCCTCCGCCACCGCTACCTGATCCACCACCCATGGATCCTCCCATGCCTGAATTACCACCATATCCACTCATGAAGTTACCCTGTGCCGAACCATCATTGAATTTGAATTTAAATCTTGATCTGTTGTCATAGTCATAACTTTCTGATTTTTTTTCGGCCGCAGCTTCATTTCCAGATCCTATACCATTTGATTTATATTCATCTTTAAATACAAAACGTTTCTTCTTTTTAGAAGGTTTCTTTTGAGGCTCAGGTTTGGTCAGTGCTTTCTTCTGACCTGCCTGTTGAAGGATATTCCCTAATCCTTTCTCCTCTGCATGAAGTGACATGGCGCCAAATATACAAAGTGTAGGAAGTATATATTTACATTTCATCATTAGCACCTTACTCAATTTTTGTTTATTATAGTAAAAAAGTATGAAAGAAGTATGAAAAACTCTTTTCCTGAGTATGTTATAATCATAGTAAATATCAGGAGTGCCGATGAAAATTTTATTATTGGAAGATGATATAGGTTTGGCCGATATCATGTCAGAGTATCTTGAAGACAATGATTTTGATCTAGACCTTGTCTATGATGGGGAAGAAGCACTGAATAGAGCCTATGAGACACAGTATGACCTCTATATCTTCGATGTCAATGTGCCTGCGATCAAAGGTTTTGATCTATTGAAAACACTGCGAGACAATGGTGATGCCACCCCTACGATATTTGTCACATCTCTCAATGACATAGAGGATGTATCACAAGGCTTTGAAAGCGGTGCAGATGATTACCTCAAAAAACCTTTCGAACTTGCCGAACTTCTTTTACGTATTAAAAACATCCAGAAGCGTTCTTTTGCACAAAAACGTTCTAACATGATACAGATAGATAAAGATATCACTTTTGATATAGATACGGAATTACTCCATACAGGTGGAGAGAGTGTTTCTCTGCCACAAAAAGAACTTAAACTGCTTAAACACTTTTTGAAACATCCCAATGAGGTCGTCACATTTGAAAGTCTGTATGATGTACTCTGGGACTATGATGAAACAGCCTCAGCTGAATCTCTAAGGGCACATATAAAAAATCTTAGAAAACACCTGACCAAAGATATGATACAGAACCTTAGAGGTCTTGGTTACAGGTTTGAAATGGAAACTTCAGACTGATGAAGGCTAGTACCAAAAGTGTCATTATTTTCATGGTTGTCTACCTGGGGTCACTCAGTATTTTAGCCACATGGGTGGGGTATCTTAATTATATAGACCGTAAGAATGCTTTGATCGAGAAGATGCATTTGGAAATGCGATACAAAGCGAGAAGTATCAATGCACAGTTGGAATACTACCATATGAACAAAAGTGAGCAATTCACTTTTTATGAAGAAGGGTATGACATCGCACTCTATGATAACAAAAGAGAACTCCTAGCTTCCACATTCATGGATGATATTGATTTTTCCAAACTCTTCTATGCCGATGATGACGAATACTATCTTGTAGAGACACTCTACAAAGAGTATCTTGATGTTAAATACATAGTGATCAAGAAACCTCTTGATATACAACAGTTAAATGAGATCCTTGAAGAGATCACTCTCATAGCTTTTTATGGATTTATTTTTATACTTTTTGTCGCACTTCTCTTGGCCAAGATCATGTTATCTCCCATCAAAAGATCCATCGCCTCTCTCACCAAATTCATGAAAGATGCCACCCATGAGATGAATACTCCCATCAGTACGATACTCATGAGCTATGAACATATGGACAAACACAATCTCGATGCAAAACAGATTCGCTCACTTGATCGTATAGATATCGCAACCAAAACCCTCTCCAGTCTTTACCGAGACCTCTCTTTTGCTTCTTTCCATGACTATATAGAGTATGAAGACACACCAATAGATGTCAAAGAGGTGATCCTTGAAAGAATCAAGTATATGGATACACTCATACAGTTTAAAGGGCTAAAGGTCAGCACTGCATTACAACCCAAGACGATCTATATGGATCAACGAAAACTTATCTTGCTTATAGACAACCTTCTCTCAAATGCGATAAAGTTCTCTAAAAAAAACGGTGAGATCGAAGTAAGTTTGACTGAGAACTATTTTTCTGTAAAAGATAATGGCATCGGTATTTCAAAAGAAGATCAAAAAAGTATCTTTGATCGTTTTAAATCCACGAACAGTTTACATGGCGGATTTGGTGTGGGATTGGATATAGTGAATCAGATCTGTAAAGAGTATCATATAAAGATCGAACTGGAGTCAGAGCCTAAAAAAGGAAGTACATTTAGACTGGTATGGCCAGAACAAAAATTTAATAAATAAGATGTGTATTTACGCGACTTTACGTCCGGCATAGTAGTTGATCTTCCAGCCATCTTTCTCTTTTGAAAAATAGAGTTTCTTTATTTTACCATCTTCTGTATAGTTAATGGTCTGTCGTTCTTCACCGTTCCATGATACAGACTTCATTTCGATCACAGGCGACTTTTTTCTGGAAATAAGATCATAAGAGAGTTTATGTTCGACTTCACTCAATGCATCTGCATCTTTTCCTATCACTTTTAAATGTGACTTGAACTCTGGGTCTCTCAATGATAATCTTAAACCAAACGTTTCCAGAGTCATCATATATGACTCTGGTGTCATCAACTCTTTGACCGTTGAGAGATCACCACTATATAATGATGTATAGTAAACACTGAGTATATCTTTAGGCTCTAACAGTGAGTACGTCTTGCTACTGTTTTTTAACATCATTGATTATACTCTTTCAATCGCTGCCTGAAATGCATCAAGGTGACTTAAACTACCTTCTTTAAGGCTTTCAAATACAGAGACTACATCTTCTGGCATACCTTCAGCCGCATGTTCCAGATCTTCTATGTCAGTATATTCGATCAATTCGCCTATTTTGAGTGCATCAAGAAGTGATTCTTCACCTTCACCCACACAGGTATCATAGAGTTCTTGAAGTACAGGCAATACAAAGCTTCCTACTGCATCTTCATCTACACCTGAAGTATCCACACCGTATTTTTCACAAAGTTCTCTTGCCGAATCCATATGTCTCTGTTCTGATACCTGAATCGATGCAAAAGTATTTTCATCTGTATAGATATTACCTAAAGTAATATATACATCTCTGGCTACCTTTTCTTCCTGGTATATATAGAAGAGCATATCTTTTTGATCTTCAGTCAATACCACAGTAGTATCCGTAGTCTCTTTTTTTGCATAAGCTGAAGATGAAAGCAATGTTACACCACTTGCACCTGCAACCAACATTTTAGTTAAAAAACTTCTTCTATCTTTAATAGTATTCTTATTCATGTTAATCCTTTTAGAATATGTATTAATTACGAAAGCAGTATAAAATAGAAGTATGAAGAAAGTGTGAAACAAGATATCACACTTTATAAAGAGGAAGTATTTATACTTTAGTTGAACAGTAGGGTTGATTCGTCTCTTTTTTGATAGAACGCAGTATAACATCATCCATACTGAGCTCATCGATGTGTCTCTTACCCATTACGGCAAGCAGTGTACGTACACCATGAAGGAGTTGATGATGATAGAATGCGATGTGCTTTGATTTTTCAATGACAAGATATTTACTTCTTTTGGCTTCATTCATGGTATTAAGCCCGACAGGACAGTCTCTACCGTTTGCACCACTACACTCTCTCGCACGTATACAACCTGCTGCGATCATAAAACCTCTGGCAATATTGATAAAATCAGCACCATGACAAAGCAGATCAACGACATCATCAGGTGTCAGTACCTTCTCACTCGCTATGATCTTAATATGCTCTCTGAGTTCATACTCGTTGAGCACTTGATTGACTATAAGGAGTGCTTCACGTATCGGTAGACCTATTTTACTCATCATCTCCAAGGGTGCAGTTGCAGAACCACCATCCCCACCATCTATGGTAATGAAATCAGCAATATCTTTCCCCTCTGAGACTCTTTTTTTCAGCGCTTTCGCATAGGTCTCAAAATTCTCTCGTGATGAGATAACGATCTTAAAACCTACCGGTTTACCTGATAGTTTCTGTAAACGTTCAATAAAGTCAAAAAATGTCTCCATATCGGTAGCATAAGGAAAACGGTTAGGGCTTACCAGGTCTTTGTGTGCAGGAACGCCTCTATAGTATGCGATATCATCACTGACCTTTGTTGCAAGAAGCTTACCTCCTGTCTGTTTTGCCCCCTGTGCCAGTTTTACTTCGGTCATACGACAGAAACGCATCACTTTTTGGTAAAGGTCATCACTGAAATTCCCCTCCTCATCTCTTACACCGTACAGGCCGCTTCCCATCTGGAACGTAATATCCGGTATACCTTCTGATATGGATTCGGGAAATGACTCTAAGGGACTATGCCAATTAATACGAAAATAGACCAATCTGGTTCTATCAAATATAAAAGACCCTCTATCTATTTGTCGTACGACCATACGTCTATAAAGGCGTTGAGACACTTCTCTGTTGGTAAAGAATCTCATTATTCTATAGATAGACTTAGCGAACCATGTGCCCTCTTTCATCTCAAGATAAGAACTTTCACAATCCTTGAGGTTGAGTGTGGCAAGGAAGTTAGAAGTCAAACCACCCTCACCCGTATTAATAGGGAACTGTCCATTAAAAGCACCACGTGCATAAGCGCGTGTTCCCTCCGGTGATACCGCCCCATCACTCATAGCTGATCTGCCTATGATACTTTTACTCTCAAAGGGTATTTTTCTATTTTCACCAAATCGTACAGAAAATTCAGCTTGTACTTCATGCAGTTCATTGACAAAATTGGCATGTCTAAAAAGTGATTTTTGATTACCGTAAGGATTTGAAGGAGAAAAAGACAAATAAGGGTTTTCTCCATGTGACACTTTATTGATCCAATCAATTTTTTCAAAAGAATCATAAAATGTCTCATCACCAAAATATTGACGCATTGGGTTCCGCAGCATATAAAAAAGATATCGCATGCGTCCTATAAGAGGGAAATTAATAAGAAGTTGATTTTTTCTTTGTATAAATCTATCATAAATTGCGATATTGATAAGTACTAGTATCAATAAAAAAAGTAGAATTTTTATAAATACTCCCCAGTCTGCTGAAAAGAGAGGAAAATATGAGAACAGGTCTTCTTTAGTCATCTACTGATCCTTGAAAAATACTCTGTCTAAACTATATTTTCCTGCACCAAAAAAGGCAAGAAAGAGTAGAAAGAGCAGATAGTAAAGTGGTATCTCGAATCCATTATCTGCAACAGAGAATCCATTGTCTATATGAACAAAAAATATCGCACCTATCATCACACACGACAACAATAAAGAAATATAACGTGTAAACAATCCCAAAGATAAAAGGATAATGCCCATGGTTTCGATACTTGAAACAAGATATGTTGATACAAAGGGTAAAGGTATAGACATACTGTCAAACCATGTTACCGTATCTTCCAGATTATTGATCTTAAGTAAAGCCGGTGTAGCAAATCCATAGGACAGGATCAGTCTGATAGCTAATATTATAAGGTTTTTAGGATACGAAAAAAGAACAGCGACCTCACTCATAAAATTTTTCATAGATCCCTCCTTTAAGATTAAAACACATATTTATAAAATAATATAATATACTATAATATATTATATGGGCTTAGAACTAAATCGGCACTCACCCAATGTAATGATCTTTCCCTTTTCAATCTGCGAGATGATATACTTTAAAGTAGACTCCGGATCTGTTTCAGGCATCTCTTCTGCTATCATACGAAGTGCATCTTTTTCACTGGTTTTCTGCCATCTTTTTTCATAGGTATATTGTGTATATATTTCCACCAATTTATATCCAACCCAGTTCAGCAAAGATAGGTTCCATCTCCATCCACCAGTTTTCAAACCGTACAGAGACCTCTGCAATAGCATCATCCTCTTCTTTCCACTCTTTGAGTTTCTCTAAGATCAATGGTTTATTCTCTTCAGATACTTCAGTTGATTTTTGCACATGCTCTATGACTTCTACTATATTCTTTTTCATCTCATAACTCCTTTGTTCTTATTCTAGTTCATTCTCATATAATTGTCAATATTAACCAACTATTTATTTTGATTAGTAAATTTTAGCTAGAATAATCCAATTGATAACAAAGGGTTAAAAATCATGTTCACACAGTTTCTTCAGGATTTCATCAAAAAAGAATCATCCGCAGGGATTTTACTGATCATTGCCACTATTCTGGCATTGCTGCTGCAAAATTCTTTTATGTCATCATTCTATACAAGTTTTTTACATACGCCGGTTGAAATACGCTTTGGTGATCTCCAGATAGCCAAACCGCTCCTTTTATGGGTCAATGACGGACTCATGGCCGTATTCTTTCTCGTTATAGGTCTTGAAATTAAACGTGAAGTGAGAGAAGGTCATCTCTCTTCACTCTCACAGATCACTTTGCCGGGTATCGCTGCACTGGGTGGTATGCTCGTACCTGCTTTAATTTTCATCGCATTCAATAGAGGTGAAGATTTTTCTATGAATGGGTGGGCGATCCCTACTGCTACAGATATAGCATTCGCCTTAGGTATTCTATCTTTACTGGGGAAAAGGGTTCCTGTCTCTTTAAAAGTATTTTTGATGGCATTGGCTATTATCGATGACTTGGGTGCCATTTTGATCATTGCATTCTTTTACACCAGTGAGCTGTCAACGACTTCTATTACTATTGCAGCGATCGCACTTTTTGTACTTTTTGTAATGAACCGTATGAATATAGCCATTAAATCAGCCTATATGGTTGTGGGTATCATTCTGTGGGTCTCCGTGCTCAAATCAGGTGTACATGCCACACTTGCCGGTGTAGCACTTGCCTTTATGATCCCTCTCTCCTCTAAAGATAAAGAAGGAAACGACTTCTCCATGGCAAAAGAGATGGAATATGATCTTCATAACTGGGTGGTCTATATGATCTTGCCTCTCTTTGCTTTTGTGAATGCAGGAGTGGATCTCAAAGGCATCTCCATAGAAGAGATGGCCGGTACGGTACCACTGGGAATCATGCTTGGTCTTTTTATCGGTAAACAGGTGGGTGTATTCGGTTTCTCATGGTTAGCTATAAAAATGGGACTTGCATCTTTACCCAAAGAGAGTAACTGGATCATGCTGTATGGGGTCAGTGTCCTCACAGGTATAGGTTTTACCATGAGTCTCTTTGTCGATACCCTAGCCTATAATGATACACAGATCTATCACTATGCAGACAAGTTGGCCATTCTTCTTGGGTCATTCCTTTCAGCTATCGTAGGATATCTTATCTTACGTCTGACTACAGCTAAATCATAATCATGAAAAGAGAAAAGGTTTTATAGATATTAAAGTCTTTTTGTCCTATCATATAAAAAGGTTATGATTAGACATAGCCTATACATATTAAAGGAGAAAGTATGATTGAGAAGAAACAAATTAAAAAGTACATTAAAAAACAAATGGACAGCATGCTCAAGAAAGAGCTAAAACAAGAAGTTAAAAAGCATATAAAAGACTATAAGAAAAAAGAAAAAGCAGAGAAAGTAGCAAAAAAGAAAAAATAAGAGTCCCTGATGCTTCGCCTCGTTCACTTTACAGATGAGCGGGGGAAGAACCAAATATTATCCTAGGTAGATCACTTCTTCAGGTTCTACAATATGTGCTTTTTTATCTAGCGCATTTTCAATAACACTTCGTAATATAGTCTGTTTATCCTCTTCTCCATGTATAAGATAGATACGATAGAGATCCTCCATCTGTGATATCCATTTGATAATCCCCTCCTGGTCTGCATGTGCTGAAAATCCGTTGATCGTATGCACACTTGCTTTGATCAAGATATCCTCATTAAATATCTTGACCCATCGTGCACCATCAACGATATGACGTCCCAACGTTCCAATCGCCTGATATCCTACGAATATCACGGCATTTTTAGGATTCCAAAGACGATTTTTAAAGTGATGTATGATCCTTCCTCCCGTACACATACCACTCCCTGCTATGATAATGGCACGGGTATCTACTTCATTAATGGCTCTAGATCCTTCTACATCGGGTGTATAAATAAGACTTTCAAAATCAAACACCGTTCCATCTCTTTTTTTGTACTCCTGACACTTCTCACTGAGAAGACCACTGTAGTTGTTATAGACTTCAGTGGCACGTGTAGCCATAGGGCTGTCTAAAAAGATCTTGCAATGGGGCAATTCTTTTCTGTCATGCATCTCTTTTAAAATGATCAATATCTCTTGTGTACGCTCCACAGCAAATGAAGGAATCAATACATTACCCCAATCACGCAAGGTATCGATGATCACACGTTTGAACTCTACGATACTCGCATCCAGATCTTTATGGTTACGGTCACCATAGGTAGATTCTACATAGAGATAATTCGCATAGGGACACTTTGCTAGATTTTCCATGACCAAATTCTTATCATTGCCTATATCTCCGGAAAATACAATGGTCTGCTCTACACTGTCTTCCTTATAGGTGATCTCTATGAATGCGGCACCAAGTATATGTCCTGCATTACGATAGGTCACCTTAAGAGAATCCAGAATGGTAACCGTGTTATCATACTCCGGATATTCCCAAGCAAGATCAAATGCTGCTTCCACATCATCTTCATCATACAAAGGTGCCATGACCTCGTCTTCTTTTCCTTTTCGCTGTGCTTTCCTATAATTGGTCTCAAAATCCTCTTTCATGATCTTGGCACTGTCAAGGAGTATAATTTCAGCAATATCACGTGTGGCTTCCGTTGCATAGATCACACCTCTGAACCCTTCTTTGACCAGTTTAGGGATACGTCCTACATGGTCAAGGTGCGCATGTGTGATAAGAAGATAATCTATCTCGGATGGATCAAAACCAAATGCAGAATAGTTTCGGTCCTCTTCAGGTCCTTGAAACATACCACAATCAATAAGTATACGAGGTCCGTGCTCGATCGCAAGCAAATGACAGGAGCCGGTTACTACTTTAGCCGCACCATGTGAAGTTACTGTTGCCATAATTATTCCTTTATATTATCTATATTTATTTTACTTTCTGAAATATTGATTTGAGCTTAGGTAGCAATAGATAAATTCTTTACTATATATACATATATTTTATATCTCTTATGAAATTGGGATATCTGAAAAAAGAGAAATTGAAGAAGTGTTATATCTCTTTTTTATAGCCTTATAATAAGCAAAAATATAACTGATACTAAGCTATAATCATATAGTTTATACGCGTTAAAGCGATCATAAAGGTACATCAAGGATACATAGGTGCACTCCACTTACGCTAGAAAGAAAATATCAATGAATGAAGAAATTTTACAAAAATTAGATACATTAGAGCAACATATACATCACTATAATGAAGGTATTGACATTGGGGTACACCCTTTTGATATCGCTGATCTACTCATTGAGATCAGGGAAGTTGACAATGATCTCTATACTGCATCTTTAAATAAACTACCGAGTACACTTTTGGCAGAAGTACTCGTAGAATTACCAAAATCATTCCAAGAAGAACTCTATACCAATTATGGTCCTAAAAAACTTGCGAAACTGACTGAATCACTCGATACGGATGATGCCGCGGTCTTGATACAGCATATTGAAGAAGTAGATGAAGAGAAAGCAGATGCCATTATGTCCAATCTCTCAGATGAGGACAGGGATACCATCGAAGAACTCATATCATATGAAGACCATGAAGCCGGTTCTTATATGCAAACAGAAGTCTTTGAAGCGCATCTGGATGAAACCATTGGCGCTTCAATACTCCGTCTCAAAAAGATGAAAGCAAACAGAGAGATCGACAATGTACATCATGTATTTGTTGTTTCAAATAAGAGAAAGTTCGTCGGTATGATACCTCTGGAAGATCTTATTCTTCATGGACCCAAAGAGCTCTACAGGGATGTCATAGAAGAAGGAAAGATCACTATTTCTGTTGACCCGCATGAGGAAATAAAAAATGTGATCGAAACGGTTGCCAACTATGACCTCAGTGTGATCGCCGTAGTGAATCAAAGAGGTATCCTCATGGGTCGTATCACTGCAGATGATATCTATGATATCATTGAAGAAGGTGCAACAGAACAGATCTATAACCTTGCCGGTGTTAATGATACAGCCGAACAAGAGGAGAGTATCTGGAAGATCGGCCGATCAAGAGGACTTTGGCTGGGGCTTAACCTTTTAACGGCTATTGCCGCCTCTTTGGTTATCGGACTTTTTGATGCAACACTTCAATCCCTGGTTGCACTCGCCATTTTAATGCCTATCGTTGCTTCTATGGGAGGCAATGCCGGGACACAAACACTGACAGTTACAGTAAGACAGATGGCACTCGGAGATATAGAAGCAGATGAGGCAAAAAAAACGATCTATAAAGAGGTTTTCATCTCATTGATGAATGGTGTTGTGTATGCTGTGACCATGGGCTTGATTGCTTACATCTGGTTCCAAATGCCTATGCTCGGTATCGTCATAGGTATGGCGATGATAGTGAATCTTTTGTCTGCCGGATTCTTCGGTGCAGTGATTCCCTTGACGCTCAAAAAATTCGGTGTAGACCCGGCCATAGGATCTACCGTTCTTTTAACAACAGTAACAGATGTAGTTGGATTCTTCAGCTTTCTTGGACTTGCAACTATTATTTTATTATAAAAGAGAAGAGTTATGGATACAACAGACACAATGAAAAAGATACATTTTGAAGAATATATAGAAGACTATTGGGATATTATCGTAGGTTTGATCGCTATAGTTGCAGCGATCATTCTACATCAATATGGAAATAGTTATCTGGCTACTTCTTTTGCAGCATTGGGTATTGCTACACTCTCATTAACGGTTTCAGAAGTTGCTGAAATACTTTCTCAGAGACTTGAAGAACCCTATGCCAGTTTTGTCCTGACATTCAGTGCGGTTATCGTTGAGATCATACTTCTCTACATCATTTTACTTCAAGCCTTACATGATCCAAAAGTGGTAGAGACTGTCAAAGGCGGTATTATCTCGGCTGTGATCGTAGATATGAATGTACTCTTAGGGCTTGCAGTATTTATCGGTGGATTGAAATTTACGGAGCAGGAACACAACAAAGAAACTTCCAGTACCTACACCACTATACTATTGGTTACCGCCCTTGCACTACTTGTACCAAGCCTGCTCAATCAGACTGAGCATAACGAATCCGTACTCAAAGAGGTGAGTATGATCATTGCGGTAGCCTTGATATTTTTTTATATTATTATTTTTATTTTTCAGACAAGAACCCATACACACTTCTTCAAAGCAACAGCAAGAAGCAGGATGTTCAGACTGAGAAAACGGCAAGAAGAAGGTAAAGAGGTAGAAGAAGTAGCCAGTGTTTATATTTTTGAAAGATTTAACAATATAGGAAATTTCATTACCATCTTTGTACTGATCGCTATCATTTCTATCGGTGCAGAAGTGTTTGCAACGGATGGTATCAAGATGGCAAAAGATTTTGGGATATCCGCTGGACTTGCCGGTTTGATCATTGCGATCATTGCTGTTGCACCTGAAATTGCAACCGCTGTTAAAGCAGCTAAAAATGACCAGATCCAAAGGGTGGTCAATATCGCGATGGGGGCATCTGTCGTCTCGATCTTACTCACTGTACCCATTTTACTCGGACTTGCCCACATCAGTGGGATAAATCTCTTTCTTGATTTTAACCCTCTGCAGATCGGTGCACTGATCATGACCATTATTCTTGCATGGAAAAGTACAGAAGAGGGTCAGACCAACTACTTCGAAGGACTCTCTCACTTGATGTTCTTTGTCTGTTATGCGATCATAGCAGCCTATTACTGACCTACCAAAGCAGCTAGAGATGCTTTGATTCCAATTCACTGATATGTACAATCGTTTGTAGGACAGTATCAGGATTCAAACTGATAGACTCTATACCCATTTTAACTAAAGCTTCTGCCATCTCAGGGTAATCTGAAGGTCCTTGTCCACAAATACCGCTATGTCGGTCATTACGTTTTGCACCCTCCACTGCCATTTCTATCATCTTCATCACCCCAGGATCACGTTCATCATAATCAAAAGCGACTACCTCGGAATCCCGGTCAACCCCGAGTGTCAATTGGGTTAAGTCATTCGAACCAATGCTGAATCCATCAAAAAGTTTACTAAATGCATCGATCTGTATCACATTGTTGGGTATCTCACACATAACGTAGATCTTTAAACCATTTTCACCACGTTTCAGACCATATTTTTCCATGGCATCCAATACCCTTTGTCCCTCTTCTACTCTACGGCAAAAAGGGATCATCAAAATGACATTATCAAAACCCATCTCTTCTCTGACATGTTTCATAGCTGCACACTCCAGGGCAAAGCCCTCTTCATAGTTTGGATGTGTATAGCGTGATGCACCGCGAAAACCGATCATTGGATTGGCTTCATCCATTTCAAAGAACTCTCCTCCAAGCAATGAAGCATATTCATTGGTTTTAAAGTCGCTCATTCTCACGACACAGGGGTTAGGATAGACTGCTGATGCAATGCTCGCAACACCTTCAGAGAGTACTTTTACAAAATAGGATTCAGGGTTGTCATATCCGGTTGTGAGTTGACCGATCTTTCTATCTGTGGTCTCATCGATCTTTTCAGGATGTATCAGTGCCATCGGATGTACTTTGATGGATGTATTGATAATGAACTCCATGCGTGCCAGGCCTATGCCATCCACAGGCAGTGAAGCCAATGTAAATGCCATGTCCGGATTACCAAGGTTCATCATGATCTGTGTCTTGGTCTTCGGTAGTGTACTAAGATCTGTTTTAATGACCTCATAATCCAAGATCCCCTCATGGATCAAACCGGTTTCACCCTCTGCACAACTTACTGTGATCTCTTGGCCATCCACTAACGTCTCTACAGCATTTTCAACTCCTACAATCGCAGGTTTCCCTAATTCTCTCGAGACGATAGCTGCATGACAGGTTCTTCCACCCGTGTTTGTCACAATGGCCGAAGCGATCTTCATAACAGGTTCCCAATCAGGACTGGTCGTTTCTGCAACCAGGACATCACCTACTTTAAAATCTTTCAGGTTGCTTGGATCAACGATCTTACATACCTTTCCTGCACCTATTTTCGTACCTATGGCCTGGCCTGTCAGTAAAACTTTACTCTGTTCCTTTAATCGGTACATTTCAAGCACTCGATCTTCTTTTCGGGATTCCACAGTTTCCGGGCGTGCCTGCACGATATAGATATGTCCATCCACACCGTCTTTTGCCCACTCCATATCCATCGGTTTCTGATATCCTGCCTGTTTCGAATAATGTTCTTCGATCTTTATGGCATAATCAGCCAGAAGAAGTACATCTTCATCAGTGATACAAAACTTCTCTTTTTCTTCTTTAGGCGTATCTATATTCTTCGTATACTCTACGGCAAGATTATCCTGATTGATTCCCTCTGAAAAGATCATTTTAAGTGCTTTACTTCCAAGTTTTCGTCTTAAAACGGCACGATATCCTTTTTTGAATGTCGGTTTATGAACATAAAAACTGTCAGGAGCGATACTTCCCTGGACAATGTTCTCACCTAAACCGTACGCTGCATTGATGAAAACAACATCTTTAAATCCTGTTTCTGAATCTATGGAAAACATGACACCGCTCTCACCAATGTCACTTCTAACCATTTTCATCACAACGACACTGAGATACACTTTCATGTTATCAAATCCATGAACAAATTTATAATGTATGGAACGGTCTGTAAAATTTGAAGCCAGGCAGCGCTTATAGGCATCCAATAAGGCATCCAAACCCTGAATGTTCAGATAACTTTCATTTTGTCCCGCAAAGGATGCTTCTGGAGAGTCTTCAGCCGTTGCCGAGCTTCTCACCGCAAGACTTACATCGTCACCATATTCTTCTTTCAGTGCTTGATAGGCTTGATCTATCTGGTCGATCATCTCATCAGGTAGCGTACAGTTATTGATGATCTCCCGACAACACTTTCCTCTTTCCTGTAACTGCGTAACATCATCGGGGTCAAGATCATCCAGTAGTGTATGTAGTTGTCCCCATGCGTCATTACGCTCTAGCACAAAACGATAGGCATCCGCAGTGATCGCAAAACCATTAGGGATACGGATACCTTCCTGCATAAGATTTTGATACATCTCACCCAGTGAAGCATTTTTACCACCGACCAGATCCACATCTTCTATACCAAGCTCATTAAACCATTTAATATACTGAGACATAAGCTATCCTTTTTTTTATTCTACTCTTAATGAACCATTCTGTCAACTTTAAGATGTCATAATAATGCAAATAAATAGACACCATTTATGCTATAATTATTTTATGCTAAGCCAATTAAAATCCCTGATCGTCAAACCATCACTCTATCATCACAGTTATTCACATACCGTGTGTGATGATACTGTGCCAGATAAATTTAGTGTGCTTTGCTGGAATGTGCATAAGAACAATGATACTTTTTCCTTCAGTAACTATATTGAAGAATTTTCAAAAAAGAAACCGGTTGACTTCTATTTGTTTCAGGAAGCTGATTTTAAACATGATACAGAACTCAATCTTCCAAGTCTCACATTCAGTGCTGCGGCAAATTTGGAAAAAGGTTCTACTTTTTATGGTGTCTTAACAGCAAGTAAGTGTAGAGCAGAGTACAGTAAGCCTTTCCTGTCACATGGTAAAGAGCTCATCTTCGGTCCACATAAAAGTCTGCTTTTGACCAAGCACGCTTTTGCAGACGGTTCTCCTTTATGGATCTTAAATCTTCATGCGATCAATTTTAGAGAAAACAAACACTACTACAGAGAGATAGACAACATGATTCAGATCATCGATGATTATGATGGTCCAATGATCATTGCCGGTGATTTCAACTCCTGGAATAAAAGGAGAATGAAATTCCTACACACCAAAATGAAAGACCTAAATTTTGATCCTGTACCATTTTCAACAAGTGACAGGGTGAAGTCTTTTATGCGAAATCATTTGGATTTTATTTTTTACAGGGGTATTGCACTGGTTGAACAGAGTATAGAAAGAAACCATAAGCTTTCTGATCACCATCCTTTGTTTGCAAGATTCAGCAAACACTTATAGCTGTATTGTGAAAATTGAAGCATAAGCATTATTCTTTCACTTCACTCTTCACTGCATTGAGTAAAACCTGATAGGTATTACGGTTAAAAAGATAGGGCTTGGCATTAAATAACGTGTCAAACATGATCTTCCAAAGTGTTGAAAAGTTCTCATCATCACGTACACTGCAGAGCTTGGCTTGCATTTGATATTCAAGTTCACTGAGTGCCTTGGCATGATCTACATATGCCTTTAGCACATTGTGGTCCACACCCACTTCTTTAAAATACGTTACCAGCTTGACCATACTTGCCTCTCTGTCTGTATAATCATCTTCATGTATAGGTAATACTATACCATCGTTTAAAAGTGTTTCTAAAAGCGTTGCATCCACATTATAATGCTCAATAAACTCTTCTTTGGTAAAATGCTTCGCATCTGAAGGAATATCACTGAGTGTATTCATCAATGGCTGCAGCATGGTTGCTGAAGTGGATAGAGACTGATTTTGGTTCTGCAGAGCAAATCTGATCTGTTCATTACTGCTACCTATCTCTTCTTGCATATATTTGATATACTGGATAAGTTCTATATGTTGATCATTGTAGCGATGCACATTTGATTTGATCTTATTTGCTTCTGGAAGTAAGCCTTCTCTAATGTAATACAAAATGGTTGACTTAGGTACACCTGTCTTTGCAACAAGTTCAGATATTTTATATTCCATTTCTTAGCCTTTTACGTTTAACTTTAATTTAAAGAATTATAGCATATAATTAAAAACGTTAAGTTAAACTTTACGTTTTAGACACTCATTACATCAAGGAAAGAAATGGCACACATACAATTACCCGAATTTGAAGACATGTCTCCTGAGATTCAAAAAAGAGCACAACCTATACTGGAGAAGACTGGACAACTGGGTGATATATTTAAGCTCTTGGCTTTAAATGAAAAAATCTATTTTGCAACCGATGGAATGATCCAGAAATACCTGCTGGATGAGACAACTCTCTCTTATGATACGAAAGAATCCATCGCACTGCTTATTTCTTTAGAGAACGGCTGTAAAATGTGTGTAGATGTCCATAAAGGCATTGCAAAAATGCTTGGTATGTCTGAAGATCGTATAGAAGAAGTGCTTCATGGAGTAGATGCTATGAATGTTCCAGAGAGTGAGAAAGCTTTATTGAACTTTTGTATCAAAGCCTCAGGAAAAGAAAACTATAAAATTCTTAAATCAGAAATAGATGCACTGAAAGCATATGGATACAGTGACATACAGATCCTTGAAGCTGTTTCTATTACAGGCTATTTTAACTATATTAACACCCTTTCAAATGTATTTGGGTTAGGAGAGTCATGAAAAATGTATTCAGGTTTATAAAGAAATTTTTCATTGGAATATGGGATTTCATTTTTTATCTCATTGGGGCGCCGTATGAAGAACAGGCAAAAAAATTGAACTGGGATGAGAAGGATACTGCCTTTAGAGGTCCGGAAAATCCAAAAACAAAAACAATACATTACAGAGCCAATAAAGTGAGTAAACCTTCATGAAATTAAAAAAAATCCTTCTCTTGGTATTTTTTACCAATATCCTATTGAACGCATCAACAATATTTACGTTGTCGGGTGTCAAAAAAGTCTATTTGGTGGTAGAAATATCCGGTAAAACCATTCCAAAATCATATAAAAGTATGATCATGGAAAGCCTACAGACAATGACTGATGATCTTAATATCGACATCAAGGGTTATGACCCAAGATCCTTAGCTGTACTGGTCAACGAAACACCGATCAATGGAAGTACCATGGTCAATATTCAACTGCTTATCGGAGAAGAAGTAAAACGTTTGGACAACCATGAGAAAACATTTGCCCTGACCTATCAGGATATGGGACATTTTGTATTGAAAGATGGTAATGACCCGGAAGATGCATTTGAAGATACCTTTGATACGATGCTTTTAAAGTTCTCGGAACAATATCTGGAAGAGAATAAAAAGATCTCAAAAGTAGTGATCAATGAAGAGAATTTTGCATCTGAAATGCATTATGAAACTAATTATGATGAAGCGGTCAAAAAGTCAAAAAAACTGCAAAAAAACATCATGCTTGTTCTGGTATCGAATTTCTGTCCCTGGTGTCGTAAATTTGAGCAAAGAGTCCTGCTTAAAAATGAGATCAATGAGATCGTACAAAAAAATTATATCCCTCTCATTCTCAATAAAGAGAAAGATCCGTTTCCAAAAGAATTTGATACAGGATTTACACCTATTATACATTTCATAGACCATCAAACGCAAAAAAGCTATAAAAATGTGATCGGTTACAACAATAAGGATGAATTTACCTACATACTAAGATCGGACAATGTAGCAAAATAAAATATGTGTACTTTAGTGATATCAGGCATTTTTATTCTATAATATACTTTAGAAACTGTAAAGGACCGATAGATGGGGATTATAAAAGCATATAAATTTACCGATGGTTTTGATTTTGATCTGATCAGGAAAGAAGTGGTTGGTACGTTTCGCGCAAAACTTTTAAAAGATGTGCTCATCATCGAAAAAGACAACGATCTTTGTTTTTTGTTTGAATATGGTGTGGTCATATTCTGGGATTTTGACGATGAAGAATACTTTCTGAAAACGATCAGTTCTTCGATCGGTGCGATCAAGATCTTAGAAGACTACAAGTATCACATTTCTCCGATCCAGCCTGTTAAAATTGAATTAGACACTATCTATATCGATTCTGATGATGAATTAAAAAAGCTTTCCATATCCTATGCCATTGAGCAATCTATCATGCTGGGGAGCTTTGAAGATTCCATAAAAAAAGCCCTGGAACTCACTGAGCATATTCCTTTGGATCTTGCTGAAAATGGTCGTGTCAATATGAGCAGACGGGAAATAGCCAAAGAGAGAGGCCGTCTTTTTATTACAAAATCGAACATCTATTTACATTTTGAACTTTTAGATACACCGGAGTTTTTCTGGGAGTATCCTGAACTGGATATTTATTATCAAAGTATGAGAAAGTATCTTGAACTTCAACCACGTATCGAAATTCTTAATAGAAAAATGAATGTAATGCAGGAGGTATTGGCCATTCTTGCAGATGAACAAAATCATAAACACAGTAGTACTTTAGAATGGATCATCATCATTTTGATTGCATTTGAAATTGTATTATTTATCTTAAATGATTTTAACTAATCATAGACATATCACATGGGTATCTATAATTTTTCAACCATTCCATCTCGAAATAATCGATACACATCTAAATCATTGGCAATGAAAAGGCTGCCTTTGTAATACTCTTTTATCTCACTATAAAGCACTTCAACACTCTTAGTACTATTGTTGTTATATCTTGGATTGATATGTGATGCGATCAGATTTTTAACACGACTCTTTTGGACGGCATTACCAAGTTCTTTTGCGGTCGTATGCAAGACTTTTACCTGAAGATGATCATAATCCTCTTGTGTATATGTACACTCATGTACTAAAAGATCAATCTCTTCAAGATAACTGCCCAAAATATCCGGCTTACTGTTATCACCAGCGATAATCAATGATCTTCCTCTTATAGGTGAAAGCATGTACTCCTTAGGCTCTAGTTTTTTACGTTGAAATGTAATACTCTGACCTCTTTGCAGCTCACCATACAATGGCGAAGGTTCCAGGCCGATCGATCTCAATTTTTCTTCATTGAGTTTGTTGGTAATATCATTCTCTTTAATATAAAAAGCAAAACTTTCTATGGAGTGTTCAAGTGCTAAGATTTTCAATGAAAATTTATCAAAATGAATACGCTCTTCTGCTTTAAACTCTATGATGTTTAGTTCATATCCAAGATTTTCAAAGGAGACATCAATTACACACTCAAGAAATTTTTTGATACCTGTAGGGCCGTATACAGTAAGAGGTCTGAAAGCAGTATCAAGTTTTTTAGAGCTCAACAGCCCGGGAAGGCCATAGTAATGATCTCCGTGCATATGGGTAATGAAGATCGTATCAAGTTTCCCAATAGAAAGCCTGCTTCTAAGAATCTGATGTTGTGTTGCTTCACCACAATCAAATAGATACCACTTGTTGTCCTGTTCAAACTCTAATCCCACTGCAGAGACATTTCTCTCTTTGGTAGGTTTACCTGCACTGGTACCTAAAAATGTTAGTTGCAACATATCCTCCTTTATTCCATAGCCATCAATTTCTTTTTTTCCAGGCATGCCAGAGAGAGTGGACATCAGTATACTGTTTAGGAAGTATCATCGTTATGAGAATATTTTCTATCATTTCAATCACCAAAAAATAGACTGCTAAATGAAACAGAATATTATGACCAAATCCAAGTAGAATAACCACACCTATACTCATCATTACAGCTGAAAATTTTGTGATCCATGTATGATAACTTGCCAGCTTTCCAAATTTTATCAGTGAAAATACTGAAGGCAGTACATATATGATGATCGCCGCGATGATATAGTATATCTCCTTCTTGATAAGGTCCGGCCAAAGCCACCAGACTGCCAAAGGCGTAGATAGATAGGTTAAAATATCACCATAACTGTCCAGTCTTGCACCTAATTCACTTGTTTGGTCCAACACTCTTGCAATGATGCCGTCAAGTGCATCTGAAAGCAGCATCAGTCCAAAAAGAATATAAAAGAGATTTACCATTCCCAACCAGCCTGCAAGCAGTAAAAAAGGTGCTGCAATGATACGGAATAGACTTAATATATTAGGAATATTTCGTAACATGATAAAGCTCCTATTGATCATATGATACAGATATTCTTAGGGAAAGTGAATAATTGAACTGTGAGGTATGCAAACATGACATTAAATAGTTAATGAAGAGGAGACTACCTCTTCATCGTAAAGATTACTTTATTTTTATCTTCTTAGCCTCTTTTTTACTTCTCTCTACTTTCGGAATCACTACTTCCAGTACACCATCCTTGCAATTTGCTTCTATATTTTCAGCATCTGTGTTATCAGGCAGTGTAAAACTTCTTTGAAACTTACCATAAGAGCTCTCCTTCTTATAATAATCTTTCTCTTTCACCTCTTTTTTGGTTTTTCTCTCACCCGAAATCGTCAGAACATTATCTTTGAGATCAACATGTATATCATCTTTTTTAACACCAGGAAGATCAACCTCTACATGATAGGCATAGTCTCCTTCTCTTGTATTCACAGATGGCGTAAAACCGGAAACATTTGAAAGTTCGCTACCGATTTCAGGCAATCTGAATGCACTTGCCATTCTCTCTTCTAAATCTCTAAAATCTCTCATAGGGTCAAATTTCGTTAATAACATTGTTGCTCCTTAGTGTATTAGATGTTGTTTAATTAGTATATAACTTTTTAATATGTTTGTCAATCAATACTAATCATTTAGACACTGTAATATGTTATACTTCTTTTAACCTGTCACTTTATTTTGTGAGGAGAAAAGTATGAAAGCTTTGATCATCAGTGCAGATCTTTTTGAAGACTCTGAGTTGAAAATACCCTATCAATCTCTTGGGGAACTAGGTATACATGTAGACATAGCCTCTACCAAAAAAGGTGCTATTATAGGAAAACATGGATTTAATGTCTATGCCACAGTAACCCTCAATGAGGTAGATCCCAAGCAGTATGACATATTGATCCTTCCTGGAGGTAAAAGTCCCTCTTTGATACGTCAAGAAGAAAAGGCATTAGAAATAGCACGATACTTTTTTGACCATGATAAACTGGTTGCAGCTATCTGCCATGGTCCCCAGATACTCATTTCAGCTGGTATCATGGAAGGAAGAGTTGCAACAGGTTATAAAAGCATTGCAAAAGAACTTGAAGATGCTGGTGCCATCTATAAAGATGAGAAAGTAGTCATCGATAGAAACCTGATCACTTCGAGGCAGCCTTCGGACCTCAATGCGTTTATGCAAGCAATTAAAGAGTATTTATATCTTGCATCAAAAAATAAAAAAACGGCCCACTCCCAAAAAGTCATCAAAGAGCGGTTCACGCTGGAAAAAACGTTTTGCAAGAGACTCTTTGACAAAAAAGCGAAGTTCGGCTTTGGCGGCTTTGGTGAGGCAGTCTACTACCGTACCTACAGCAGGATCAAATCTGACGGTTCTAAGGAACATTGGGCAGATACTGTCATACGTGTGATCAATGGTGTGATGACAGTACGCAAAGATCATTACCTTTCAAACGCTTTATTCTGGGATGAAGTAAAATGGCAAAAATATGCTCAAAAACTTGCGCTTTCCATGTTCGATATGAAGTGGCTTCCACCAGGAAGAGGTCTTTGGATCATGGGTACAGAGTATATTTATGAACGTGGAGGTGCGGCATTAAACAATTGTGGTGCCGTGGATACAACAAATCTTTCGCTCGCAGCAGAATGGACCATGGATATGCTCATGTGCGGGGTCGGCGTCGGTTTTAATACTGCATGGCAGGGAAAAAATGTTTCCATACCAGATAAAAATACTCCAAGTACCTATGCCATTCCGGACAGTAGAGAGGGTTGGGCAGAATCCGTCAAACTCTTGATAGAGAGCTATACAAAAAAAGCACCATGGTTTTCTTTTGATTACAGTCTGATACGTCCTGAGGGATCACCGATCCGTGGATTTGGTGGTACTGCATCCGGCCCTGCTCCGTTACAAGTGTTACATCAACGTATTGAAAACTATTTGGACAATTATTGTCAGGGAAAGATCGATAATACTCGCTGTGTGGCTGATGTGATGAATGCGATCGGTGTCTGTGTTGTGGCAGGGAATGTACGAAGAAGTGCGGAAATAGCACTGGGATCGGTCGATGACACAAGTTTTCTGGAATTGAAGGATTATAGAAAAAACCCGGAACGTGCTGAGATCGGATGGGTCTCAAACAATACGGTCGTACTCACTAAAACAGAGGATCTTGAAAAGCTTTCGGTGATCGCTGAACATATTCGAGAGAATGGGGAACCAGGTATCATGAACCTGATGAATGTTCAAAAATATGCACGTTACGGTGAGGAGTCCAAAGACTCTGCATCGCTGGCAAACCCCTGCTCTGAAATTGCTTTAGAGAGTTTTGAACTCTGTAATCTCTCTGAAGTCTTTCCATCACGATGTGTGAACGAAGATGATTTTTATCAAGCATTGGAGTATGCAACGTTTTACGCTTCAACAGTCTCGTTGCTTATGACACATCGTCCTGAAACCAATACGGTCATTTCACGAAACCGTCGGATCGGTGTCAGTATTTCCGGTATTGCAGATATGCTTGATAGAGATGGTATAGCCGATTTGACCTCTAGACTGAAAAAAGGGTACAACCTTGTACGTTCTGTCAATCAGGCATTGGCAGAAGAAGCAGGTATTCCTGTATCCACCAGAGTGACAACAGTGAAACCCTCTGGAACAATCAGCCAATTGGTCGGATGTAGTTCAGGGATGCACTTCCCGACATTTCAGTATGCCATACGCCGTATACGTGTAGGTAACACTTCACCTATCTGTCATATACTCAAAGAGGCAGGGGTAACGTATGAAGAGGATCATTATAGTACCAATACAACTGTTTTCGAATTTCCTGTTGATCATGGGAAAACAAGAAATGCGACCCTTGTTTCAGCATGGGAGCAGTTTTCCATCTTAGCCATGTTACAGAGAGAATGGAGCGATAATATGGTGAGTTGTACGATCTATTTTGATCCAAACAGAGAGGGAGATCAGATCGATGATATGTTAAGAGAATTTGTACCACTAATCAAGTCGGTCTCTATGCTTCCGCATTCGTACAAAGGATCTTACAAACAAATGCCGTATGAGGGTATTACAAAAGAGCAATATGAAGCACGTCTTGAAAAGATGCCGTCTATTGACTGGAACACTTTTTCCAATAGCAAGACCATAAAATAGATATTTACAAATCCAACCTGTACTAAAAATTAAAAACTATCTTATGAACGATGCAATGGTCTCTTTATAATCAGGGTGTAGGTGTACAGTATTATGCCCTACATTGCTGAGTGTCACAGTTTCAACCTCTGTTTTATTAAAAGAGTGGATAAAATTCTGGGTATTCTCATAAGGGATAACCCTATCATTTCCCGCTGCTATGATCAGTGTATCTGTGGTGATATCAGCAGCTCTTCCGACCGAATCCAAACGTTCTTTGATGATGAGATCAATAGGGAAAAATCCATAAATTTTTTTACCTACATTGACTGCACTATCAAAAGGTGTCACAAGGATCAGCTTATCTATATTGCGTTTGGAAGCCAAGTATGTTGCTACAGCCCCTCCGATACTTCTACCCATAGTCGAAATTGTACTATGGAGTTTAATAAAATGATCGTAAACGGCTAATGCATCACTGTAGAGACCCCCTTCATATGGGGATCCACTACTCCCTCCATAACCACGGTAGTTGACGAGGTAAACTGTACGGTCGGCAAAAATGCTTCGAAAATCATCAATGTTATATGCAACGTTCTCAGCATTGCCTCCAAAGTAGATAAGCGCTTTCTCCTTACCTGGGTTAAGTGTCCATACCTTGATACGCATTTCACCTGTATCTAGTAGAGTATATGCTACATCCGGAACACTTACCTCAGTGCTCGGCAAGTAAATTATCTGGCGCTGAAAGACAAAAAGTAAAAAACACATTAGCACGTAAAAGATTCCCAATACAGCTATAAATGAAAGCATTTTTCTACCCTTTATTGTCTTCTCCATCATACTGTACCATCCCAATTGTATTCATGAATAGCAACCTTTGTTAAAGAACAAAATCAGCCATCAATAAACATTGCATCAGTTACTCTTTTACGATCCCCTTCATAAACTGCTGAAAATCAGAGGGGAAAGGAAAGACCACTGTATTGGTCTTGTCATTGGATATATCACTCAGAGTCTGCAGATAACGCAACTGTATTCCATGTGGATTATCACTGAGAATTTTAGCTGCTTCAACAAGATTCTTACTTGCTTCAAGTTCTCCTTTTGCATTGATCACTTTTGCACGACGTTCCCGTTCCGCTTCCGCCTGTTTCGCAATAGCACGTACCATGCTTTCATTAAGGTCTACATGCTTGATCTCGACATTGGATATCTTGATACCCCAAGTATCAGTCTGTTTATCCAATATCTCCTGTATATCATAGTTCAACTGTTCACGTTCTGCAAGCATTTCATCAAGTTCATGTCGACCCAAGACGGAACGTAGAGTCGTCTGGGCAAGCTGGCTGGTTGCAGCATAAAAATTCTCCACCTGTATGATCGCTTTTTCAGGATCAACCACACGAAAGTAGACGACAGCATTGACATTCACAGAAACATTGTCATGAGAAATCACATCTTGTTCTGGAACATCCAAAACAATGATACGCAGGTCCACCCGTTCCATTCTCTGTATAAACGGTATCAATATGATCAGACCTGGGCCTTTGACCCCGGTAAAGCGTCCAAGTGTAAACACCACTGCACGTTCGTACTCACGTAAGATACGAATGGCAGATGCCAAAAAAATGATCAGTATCATCACGATATAGACAGTTGTCATTGGTAGTATAGGTAACATTATTTACTCCTTTATTGGATTGACGTGCAGCACAAGTCCTGATAGACTCTCTACACGCACTTTTTGACCGATCTCGAGCACACTCTCAGATTCAGCATACCATACTTCACCATGGCAACGGACACGATATCCTTTTTCAGATGATTCAAGGACTTCAGCAGTGGAACCTATCATCTCATCTACGCCTGTGACTATTTTGACAGACCTTGATTTAATAAGAAAACGTATCACAAAGATGAAAAAAGCCAGACTTACCAAGGTAAAGGCAATAATAAGTGGAATGGAGACTCCGCTTCCCAGTGTATCGGTATCAAAAAGAAGCAGTGATCCAAAGGCAAAAGCAGCCACTCCGCCGATCCCCAATATACCAAATCCTGTGATCAACACTTCAGCAACCATAAAAGCAATACCCAAGAGTATCAGCAGCAATCCAGCATAATTAAAAGGAAGCATATTTAATGCATACAATGAAATCACACCCGATATGACTCCTATCACTCCTGGGAATATGGCACCTGGGTTCATCAATTCAAAAAAGATCCCGTAGATGGCTATGATCAAGAGTATATAGACAATATTTGGGTCGGTAATAGTCATTAAGAATTGTATTTTCCAGTCAGGCTCAAATGTTTGTATCACAGCATTTTTTGTTCTGAGTGTAATCTCTTTCCCGGAAACAGTAAGTGTTGTTCCATCAAGTTTATTCAATAGTTCAGTGCTATTCTCAGCCATCAGATCGATCACATGATAACGCAACGCATCTTTGGCAGAAATACTTTTAGCCTCTTTAACCGCCTCTATTGCCCATGTAATATTACGATCATTGAGTTCAGCGAGACTTTTGATATAAGCGATGGCATCATTAATCACTTTTTTCTCAAGCGCAGTGGGACTGGTTGCATTTGAATCTGCAACCATAGGCGTGGGCATCAGACTAACAGGAGTTGCAGCACCAAGGTTGGTTCCAGGCGCCATGGCTGCCACATGAGAAGCATAAAGAAGATAGGTCCCTGCACTTGCAGCCCGTGCACCTTTGGGAGAGACATAGGTGATCACTGGCAAAGTACTGTTCGTGATCTCCTGTATCATTTCCCTCATAGAAGTAGAAAGGCCTCCAGGTGTATCAAGTTCTATCAATACCATCTGGGCATTGTCTTGCACTGCAGCTGCCATACCTTCTTTAAGATAGTTACTGCTTGCAGGCCCTACTGCACCCTTTATCTCTAATTTTATGACCGTTGAAGTGCTGGCGATAATCGGAAAAAATATGATAAGTAGTAAAAAAAATAAGCGCTTCATCGTATATACCTCTCATCAATATAAAGGACAACTAATACTTATACTAACAAATAAATAAAAGAAATGTCAATGTCTTTGTGCTAAAATATGTAAAAGGCAGCTATACAAAGCTGCAGAGTTCAAGAGGTTTGGATGCATTCCTTTATATTATACATGCATGGAGGCAGTATATGGAAAACTACATTTATAATTCTGACGTGGGGACATTTACGATCGTTCAGAAAGGTCTTTTACAGTACGAGCTTTGGATAGGTGAAGAACTGCTTGGTGAATATCAAACTGCAGAACAGGCTGCTGAAGATGTTGCCACATTTAATACAGACTATGTTGAATGGGATAGATTTAGAAATGAGCTTGAAAACTTCCCAACAAGCCTTCCAGAATGGACTGTTGTCTCCGAGGAAACACCTCGTAAGTAATGCAATATTCCCATCATTTTGCTAAAAACAGCAGCATAAAGTTTATCGCTGATTGCCATTTAGGTAAACTGGCAAAATATCTTCGACTTCTGGGTATTGACACCCTTTACTTTCCACATATAGAAGATGATGAGCTACTGCGAATAGCAAACGATGAGGATCGTACGATTCTTACCAAAGATCGTTCTCTTTCACAACGTAAAAAAGCTCCTGTATTTTTTTTAGAGGAGAAAGAGACTCAAGCACAATTAAAAACAGTGATAGACCACTATAAACTAAAAGTGCAACCTTCTCCCTTCAGCCGATGTATCGTCTGCAACACTCCACTACAGATAATTGAAAAAGAGAAGGTGCTGGATCGTCTGCCTGAAAAGGTCAAAAAGTATTTTGATTATTTTGAATACTGTCCTAGCTGTGACCGTATCTACTGGCGGGGTGACCATTACCGACATATGAAGGCCTACTTGGACCAGGTATTGGAATCTTAACCAATAAAGGATGATGATGTTAAAACAGCTATTATGGTTGACCATATGGGGTGTTGTCTTTGGATATATGGAGGCGGCTGTGGTTGTTTATCTACGTGATATCTATTATCCTGAAGGTTTTTCATTTCCTTTGGTCATAATAGAGGATCGTATTCTGTTGACCGAACTGCTTCGTGAAGCAGCAACACTGCTCTTGATCTGGGTGACCGTATCTCTGGCATACAACAGACTGCAAAGCCGCTTTGCAGCTTTTTTCCTACTCTTTGGACTGTGGGATATTTTCTACTATATTTTTTTAAAACTGCTTCTTGATTGGCCTGAAAGTCTGAACACATGGGATATACTCTTTCTTATCCCTGCACCTTGGGTTGGACCCGTCTGGGCACCTGTACTAGTATCCATAGGGTTCGTCTATGCCGGTACGACCCTACTGTTTTATCATCAGAAAAAACGATTTTTACATTTTGACAGAATGTTTATCCTCTTTGAGTTGTTTTCAGCACTGCTCATTATTGTTTCTTTTATGATACCCGGTTCATCCATACTTGATCAGAATATGCCTACAGACTTTCCATGGATACTGTTTCTCACAGGATTTTTGATAGGTACAGGTGTTTTTCTTTACACGGTTTACCGATCTGATCATGCAGATATGAAATGATAAAAATATTCTTTTGATAGATTCAGATCTCTTCATACTCCAGTTCAAAGTGGTATTCTGAAAAATTCCTTTCAAGCATTTGTTCGATCTTTTCACGGTATTGTGTGGCTTTAAGTGCATTTGGAGAGAGAAAAACAAAAGCGATATCAGCCTCTTTGGCATACTCACCACTGATATCCATCACAGAGACATTAAATGCTTTCAGTTTCTCTTTCATACTGTTTGTGACACTTCTGCGCCCTTTGAGTGATTGGACATAAGGCAATTCAAGATGGAGGAGACAGCTACAGATGATCATATGCTTCTCATATCTTTTTTTGTTTGCTTTTATTGGCAAAAAGTTTCAATTTCTCTTCTACAAGATAATTGATACTCTCTTTTGGGAAATGACCGTTCGCATCTTTTGTACCGCTTTTTTTACCTGTAAGTATCTCCAAGCCTTCATCCACACTCTCAATCGCATAGATTTTGAATCTATTCTCTTTTACAGCTTCTAACACTTCTTCTTTCAACATCAGATGTTTGACATTGGATGCAGGTATAATGATCCCATGGTGTTTTTTGCTCTTGACCAAGTTGCAGACATCAAAAAAGCCTTCGATTTTTTCATTGATCCCTCCGACTGCCTGAACCTGACCGTTTTGATTCACTGAACCGGTCACTGCAATAGACTGATCAAGCGCTACTTCGCTCAATGAAGAGAGTAAAGCAAAGAGCTCTGCACATGATGCACTGTCACCGTCAATTTTTCCGTATGATTGTTCGAAAACCAGTGTAGCTGTTATGCTTAATGGAAAATCTTTTGCATAGGTAGCAGCCAAATAAGATGAAAGTATCATTATCCCCTTGTCATGGGTCGGACCGCTTAGTTTTGCTTCTCTTTCTATATTGATCACACCGCCTTTACCCAGTCGTGTCAATGCTGTGATCTTTGAGGGATGGCCGAAAGAAAAGTTTCCTAGATCAAGTACAGCAACCCCATTGATCTGACCTATAGCAGATCCTTCGGTTTCTATGAGGATCGTTCCTCTCTGAATCGCTTCATACATCTTATCTTTGATCCTGTCTGATCTTTCTATCTTTTCCATAATGGCTTGATCTATCTGAGCTTTTGAAATATGGTCCATATCTTCTTGTGAAGCGATAAAGTCAGCCTCATGTAACAGATCGCTCAAACCTCCTAAATGTGTGGTAAGTTTCTGGCTGTCCTCTGCCATACGGGAACTGTATTCGATCACCTTACCGACCGCCTGTTTATCCAATGGCAAAAGGCCATTATCTTTTGCGATCATACCTATCATTCTGGCATAAAGCTGAATATTTTCATCATTCCTGTCTGTTTCATTTTCAAAATCAGCATTGATCTTAAAGAGTTCCCTGAACTCAGGATCATAATTATATAAGAGATAGTAAAGAAATCTGTCGCCTATAAGTACGATCTTGATATCCAGTTCAATGGTCTCAGGTTCCAAAGAAAGTGTACTGATCAAGCTTAATGAACGTGCAAGCGGTTCTATACGGATCTCAGAAGATCTCAGCATCCTTTTAAGTCCTTCCCAGACAAAAGGCTGCATTAAAACCTTTGAAGCATCCAATATTAGATATCCTCCATTTGCTTTATGCAATGCTCCAGCTTTGATTAGATTGAAATCGGTCAAAAGTGTCCCCATTTGGGCAATATGTTCGATCTCACCAAACAGATTTGTATAGGTTGGATTATCTTCATAAATAATAGGAGCACCCTCTTGATCTTTATGTGCTACGATGACATTGACATGGTATCGGTTAAATATACCGCTTTGTTTAGCATAATTCGCTCCCATCATTGCAAGACTGTTTTGCGCAGAAATTAAAAAATCCTGTGAATTATCTATAATGTCTTCTTCCACACTCTCTAAATAGGCTACGACTTTTTCATAATCCTGATACTTTCTTTTTAATTCGTTGATACTTGTGTCTACAGCTTTTTTAGTCATTTTTCTTTCAAGTTCCCGGATCTCTTTTTGCTGTATTTTACTTTCGATCACAATATCTTGAACTATATTCTCCAGTTCATTCCTGAATTTGAGTATTTTCTCCTGTATCTGGTCTTTATCTTGCGTACTTAATGCTTGATACTCTTCTTTTGCAAGTACTTTTCCATCATGGCTCATAGGTGCTAATGTATAGCCTGCAGTCGTATAATTGATAAAGATATTTTCCTCTTTGGCTCTTCTTTTCACTTCCCTTAGGGATTTCTCTTTCGCATCGGTCAGCTTATCTATAATGGCCTGTTTTTGTATACGATACTCTTCACTTTCAAAGAGTGAGGGGATGACCGTTTGTAACTCTTCTATCAGCTCTTCCATGTCTTTTTTAAGCTGTACGCCCATAGATGATTCAAGCTTGAGATAGATCGGTTTTCTAGAGTCTTCAAAATTATTGACATAACACCAGTCACCCGGTTTCTTTTCATCTTTTGCCTGGCTCTGTATAAACTTTTCTACTACTGTATGTTTACCGCTGCCAACCCTTCCCATGGCATAAAGGTTGTATCCCTCTTTCTTGATACCTATACCAAAACTGATCGCTTTGAGTGCTCTGTCCTGTCCTATGATCTCATTAGGATCTTTCAGTTCCTCAGTCGTATTAAAATCAAATAATGCCAAGTCACAATGGTTATAAAGTTTATCGGTCGCAAGTGGTTTTATCATAGTCTCTCTCCGTATTCAGGACAATGGTAGATCATATCATTTAACATCTTATATTCCATTTCATGTGCATTGGCTACAGCTTCGTCAGTCACAAATCCACCTGCAACATTAACCCCGCTGTAGATTGCTTCATCTTTTAAACATGCAGTCTTCCACCCCATATCTGCGATCTTCTTTACATATGGTATCGTTGCATTTGCCAATGCCTGTGTAGCAGTGAGGGGGTAATCCCCCGGTATATTGGCAACACAATAGTGCAGCACACCATCCACTTCAAAAACAGGGTCATCATGTGTCGTAGGTCTGGATGTTTCTATGCATCCTCCCTGATCAATAGCAACATCAACCAATACCGTTCCCTTCTTACAGTAGGATAGCATCTTCCTTGTAATGAGTTGTGGTGCTTTTTCACCAGTGACATAGACTGCACCGATAACAATATCCACTGTAGGTAAAATCTTTTCCATATTATAGGCATTGGAGTAAAGGGTTGAGACATTTACTTCCATAGACTCTTCAATGGATTTCATACTCAGTGGATTTCTTCCCATCACTATAACATCCGCACCCATTCCTGAAGCAATTTTAGCCGCGTTTTTAGCTACACTCCCGCTGCCGATGATCAGGACTCTAGAGGGAAGTATGCCGGTTGAACCGCTTATCAAGACACCCATACCATTATTATGCATTGCAAGAAAATAGCTTGCAACCATGGGGGCCACTCTACCCGCTATCTCACTCATAGGTTCAAGTAAAGGCAGCCTTCTACCTTCTTGTACTGTTTCATAGCCTATTGCCGTCACTTTTTTTTCAAGAAGTATCTCTGTCAACTTTTTATTGGGAGCAAGATGTAGATAGGTAAAGAGTATTTGTCCAGGTTTTAAAAGTTCATACTCCTCTGGCTGAGGCTCTTTTACTTTTACGATCATTTCACAGATCTCAAATATCTCTTTAGGGTCATCAAGAATCACAGCACCAGCTTGCTTATACTCCTCATTGGAAAACCCGCTTTTTTCTCCAGCGTCCTTTTGGATATAGACTTTATGTCTACCCTCAACAAGCAATCTCACACCAGAAGGGATCATTCCTACCCTATATTCCTTGATCTTTATCTCTTTTGGAATACCAATTTTCACCTGAAGATCTCCCTTCTCTCTAAAGTAGATTCACATATGCATGACATGGACCACCATAAACAAACACATTGATTATCATGCGCCCTTTTTTTGTCTACTATACCTTGGTTCTGGCAATAGGGTTGACTCTTAATCGCTCCTCAGGTATCGGTTTTGCACTTTCTTCACACATGCCGTAGCTTCCATTTTTTATTTTTGCAAGTGCATGTAGCGTCTCTTTTCGCTCATTTTCCTGCTGATCTAAAATCGTGTTGTCTTTACTACTGAGACTTTGAAGTGAGGCCAGATCTTCCATATCATTGATCCCATCGTCACTTCCTACACTTTCAAGCTCTGATCGAAGCTGTTCAATATTACTTTCTATATGTGCTAATTTTTCTTTTAATATTTTCTCAAATTCATTCAAGTCCAGATCATCTCTCATTTTCATACTCTACTCCTTTGTTTAAATAACTAGTTATCATGGTATGGTTCTACGGTACATAGACCAGGACATCTTTTGATGTTTCTCTTAAAATATAATTTGCCACACTTCCCAACAATGCATTCACCCCTACTGTACCGCGAGATCCGACAACCACAAGGTCATATTGACCCTCCTTGATATAATTGACCAGTGTCTCTTTCGTATAGAGTTCACCATCGATCACTTTACCTTTTTTGACAGATAACTCTTGCATAAAATTTTTTAAATCGCTTTTGGCACAAGATTTTGCGACATCATTATATTGCGATAGATCACGACCCACTACAGCATAGGGTCCTTCCATATAAATGGTATCAAAAGCATTGACTACATTGATCTTTGCACTTGGAAAAATATCTTTTGCAAATAAAATACTTTGCTTTGATTGCATACCAAAGTCTGTTGGTGCTATGATGTTTTTATATGGGGTTTTTGCACTGTTTTTAACGATCAGGACAGGTAAATGACTTAAGTGAGCTACTTTTTGTGCTGTCGTACCCAAGAAACCTTTTTTCCCTTTTGCCTTACTGTGTGCACCGATGATGATCATATCAATTTGATTTAATTTTGATTCATAGAGTATGACATCCTGGGGATTACCCTCTTTTACAAAGACAAAACAGTTGACTTTAAACTCACGGTTCAACGGCTTGATCTTTTTTTCTATCTTTTGAGCGATGCTCTGATGATCTATGACAACATCTTTACCACCGAAATAACTAGGTACACCAAGCCAAGGTGTCTGTACAGCATGAACGATAAACAGATCAGCTTTGTGTTCATTGGCTACACTTAATGCTCTTTTTAAAACATTATTTGATTTCTCAGTGACATCCAATCCTACCAGTATTCTTTTTAATTCTTTCATGATTACCCCTCTTTCAGAAATTTTAACACATAGATACTATGTAGCTATTTATATTCTACTATTAAAAAACTTAATAGTGCGACTTAAATGTATTAATGAAATTGTTAAAATAAAGAGTGTAAAATAGATTATATGTGAACTAACCATGTACTATATCTTTAGTTACAAAAAGAGGTGGAACATCCATTTTCATACCAAAACGATCGAACAGACATTTTCACTATTAGATTCAGATCATTCCGGTTTGACAGAAGAGTCAGTGTATGCACGTCAAGAGAAATATGGCCTCAATATTCTGCCATCAGAACCGGAAATGTCATTTTTAGAACATTTTCTTCAACAGTTTAAAAGTCCTATCATCTATGTGCTACTTATAGCGTCATTCATGGCACTCATCATCCAAGAGTACACAGATGCAGGATTTATTCTGCTTGTCTTACTTCTGAATGCAGTGATAGGGACTTATCAAGAGTATTCTGCATCGCAAAAAGCAAAACTGTTGCAAAACCTTATCAAAACCAATGTCATGGTCCTGAGAGACGGTGAACTACAGGAAGTGGACAGCCGTCAAATTGTGACAGGGGACATACTGATCTTTGAACCCGGTACGAAAGTGAGTGCCGATGTGAGGATTGTTGAAGCCAACAACCTGATGGTTGATGAGTCATTGCTTACAGGAGAGTCCATTGATGTACATAAAGATGCACTCTTTGTCAGTGCGAACGAAGATCTTCTCATCTCTGAGCGTAAAAATATGCTCTTTGCAGGTACCTATATCTCCAGTGGTAGAGGTTTAGGTATCGTAACAGCTATAGGTAAAGAGACAGAAGCCGGTAAGATAGCACAGTTACTGAGTAAAAAAAGCATAGCCAAGATACCTTTGGTTGAAAAAATGGAAAAGCTCTCTTTTACTATTTCCATTGCCATTGCAATAATGGTCATCATACTTTTTACAGTAGGTGTGCTCAAAGATATGGAGTTTTATGGACTTTTCCTTTTTGCTGTTGCACTTGCTGTCTCTACCATCCCTGAAGGTCTGCCTGTGGCTATTACGGTTGCCCTGACATCCGCTTCTTTGTCCATGTCCAGAAAAAATGTCATTATACGGAAATTGGCTGCCATTGAAGGGCTGGGTGCCTGTACACTGATAGCCAGCGACAAAACAGGTACACTCACACAGAACAGACTCAGTGTAGAGTATTTTATCTCACCGCATATGGTGTATGATACAGATTCACTGGATGATGTACATGATATGGTCTACCTGGCTTCCGTATTGTGCAATGAAATGCATTATAAGGAGTCTGAAGAAGGCGGTGTGGATTTTTATGGGGACCAGGTAGATATTGCCCTGGCGCAGTTTGCTGCAAATGCTGACGAATCCTATATCACCAGTTCTAGATCCTATAGAAAGATAGATGAGATACCTTATGAGCCTATCAACCGTTTTTCTGCAGTGATGATGGAATTGGATGAGTTGATATTCCAGTTCAGCAAAGGTTCACCAGAAACGGTACTGGAACACTGCAATGTGACCCAGGAAGAGAAAATAGAGATACTCAATGAAGTGGATGCCTGGGCACTCAAAGGCTACAGAACCATTGCACTTGCCTATAAAGAGTCTTCTGATGAGTCTGTTATCAATCTTAGAAACTTTACCTATCTTGGCTTTGTGGCTATCATTGATCCTGTCAGGGAAGAGAGCCCTGAAGCGATAAAAAAGGCACAAGAAGCAGGTATCAAAGTGGTCATGATCACCGGAGATCATCCCAATACAGCATTTTCTATTGCACAGGAGCTTGGCATTGCCTCATCACGTGAGGAGGTAATGAGTGAAAAAGAGCTTCTGGCATGGGAAGATGGCGGTGCTGTGGCAGAGGCACTGAAAGACAAATCAGTGTTTTCCCGTGTGACACCTGCACAAAAGATGATGATTGTCATGGCCTATCAGTCCCTTGGACATTATGTTGCCGTTACCGGTGACGGTGTCAATGATGCCCCTGCGCTAAGACATGCCAATATCGGTGTTGCCATGGGCAAAAGCGGTACAGATATAGCCAAGGCAACCAGTGATATCATTCTAACAGACGATAACTTCACCTCGATTGTCAATGGTATTGAGGAAGGAAGACGCGCACATGATAACATCAGAAAAGTGGTGTATCTACTGATATCGACCGGTTTTGCAGAGTTGGTTCTGGTCATGCTCTCTTTTCTCACAGGACTTCCTCTACCACTGTTGCCTGTTCAACTTTTATGGCTTAACCTAGTCACCAATGGTATCGAAGATGTGATGCTAGGACTGGAAAAAGCAGAACCCGGACTCCTGCAAAGAAAACCGAGATCACCCAAAGAACCGATATTTAACCGGCTTATGCTTAGACGTATCTTCATTGGTGGCCTCTATATAGGTGTTACCTCTTTCGTACTTTTTTATATTTTACTGAAAAACGGAGAGAGTGAGGAGAGTGCAAGAAACATTATACTGCTTCTCATGGTACTCTTTGAGAATGTACATGTTTTTAATGCCAGAACAGAAACCAATTATCTGCACAAGGTCGGCTATAGAAGCAGTATGTTTTTAATCTTTTGGGTCATCTTTACGCAGCTATTGCATATTGCATGTTTGTATATCCCTTTTATGCAAAACGTACTCTCTACACAACCAGTCTCGTTTAACATGTGGTTGGAACTTGCTATGATCGCTTTGGGATTGGTTGCTGTGATGGAGGGAGATAAATGGTTGTTTATTAAAAGTAAATCAGTATGATCAATCCATACTGATTTCCTCTTCATTCTTTCTATTCTTCCAGATATATTCACTCCATTTTCGTATTTCTATCATTCCAAATACCCACAATGCCATGATACCGATGATCGTTAATGAACCACTGTTGAGTGGCAGAGTATGGAAGAGATCAGAAAGTAGATAAATGGCACATAACTGCAGGGCTACTCCTATACCTATCCCATAAAAAATATAAGGATTGATCTGCAATGATGTTTTAATATTTTTTAAAAAAGGTTCATGTTCTTTGAGTGACTGAATACCATTCACCCATGTAGCAATGATAAAAGCTGTGAACAATGTGGAGATAGCACTCTCCTTAGTATAGTGTTCCAACATCCAAGCATATAAAAAAAGTGCTCCTATACTAATCACTATAACGACATAAAATACACGTAAAAGCTGAACTTTATCCAAAAACTGTTCATGTAATTTACTGGGTGCTCGTTTCATCACATCTTCTTCATCTTTTAAAAATGGAAATGTTTTATCCAAAGCACTGTTGGCAACGAGATTGATCCATAAAATCTGTATAGGATAGAGCGGTAGCGGCAATGCCATTAAAATAGCCCCGGTGATGAGGATCACTTCATCCAGACTGGTAGTGAGCAGAAAATAGATCGTTTTTCGGATATTGTTTGCTATGGAACGCCCTTGCTTGATCGCTTCAACAATGACAGAAAGATTGTTGTCTGCAAGCACCATATTGGCAGTAGATTTTGCTGCATCCGTTCCCTCCCCCATAGCGATGCCAAGATCAGCTGCTTTGAGTGCAGGGACATCATTGACCCCATCTCCTGTCACGGCAACGATCTCACCATTTTTTTGCAGTGCCTTTACGATACGGTACTTATGTTCAGGGAGTACCCTTGCCCATACAGTGACCTTTGGCAGGATCTTTGTAAGTGCTTCATCATCCATCTCATTAAGTTCTTTGCCCGTAACGACCAGATCTCCCTCTTTGTAGATATTCACAGATCTAGCAACAGCTGTCGCAGTCAGGGCATTATCCCCCGTGACCATCATCACTTTTACGCCCGCTTTTTGTGCCTTATTCACCGCTTCCAGAACCCCTTCTTTGGGAGGATCAATGAATCCTACAAGTCCAACGATCTCAATTTCCCATTTTTCTATCTCATCTGTTGTATGTTCTCCCATACCCAAAGCTATCACTCTCAATCCATGGGAAGCCAGTCTGTCATGCTCTTTTTGGAGTGTTTCAAGAGTATCCAGGTTTGTGGCAAACTGTTTTAGGGATTCAAAGGCACCTTTGACAAAGATCTTATGCTCTTTTTCCATCATATTTGAACTTGCCATCAGCCGATGCTTCGTGTCGAAAGGATAGAGATTGACACGCGGATATTTATCACGTATATCCTTATAGGACTCCCCTACCCATAATGCAAGGGCCGTGTCAACGGGATCACCCTTACCTTCTATGGATTCGTTCGCAAGGGATGAAACGGTATGTGAAAAAGTATCATGAAGCAAAAAGACCTCTTCTACTTTAAGATTTCCCTGTGTGATGGTACCAGTTTTATCCGAAGCGATGACAGTTGTGCTGCCTAACGTTTCAACCGAAGGCAAATGACGTATGTAGGCTTTTCTAAGACTTAGCGTCATGGCTCCTATGGTGAGTACCAGTGTGATCACAATCGGCAGTCCTTCAGGTACAGAGGCGACCAGCAAAGCAATGACCAGATAAATGATCTCAACAATCTCTTTACCTTCAAAAAATGTGAGAAGCCCCGTGATAGAGATCAGGATCATAACGACGAACATATGCTTTTTAATGAACGCCTCCAGTGCTTTGCTCAAAGGCGTATCCCGCGATTCTTCTTCAGCTTTGGATGAAATAGATGCCAAGTAGGTTTCCTGTCCAGTGAAAACCACATAACCCTCTGCATTCCCTTTGGTTACCGTGGTTCCGGAGAGAGCCATATTGTCCATTTCATAGGGGAGTGTGTCTCTGGGCAATGTAAGTTTCGCATCTTTATCCACAGGTAGAGATTCTCCTGTCAGTATTGACTCATCAATGACAAATCCATTGGTTTCAAAAAGACGTATATCTGCAGGTACAATATCACCTTCAGACAAAAGAATGACATCACCTGGTACCAGTTCAGATGAAGGTATAATACGTACCTGATGATCACGTTTGACCTTTGTTTTGCTCTCTGTAAGTTTTTTAAGTGCCTGAATGGAACCAAGCGCTTTAAGTTCCTGCCAAAATCCTATGAACGAATTGAACAGAAGTATGATCAGTATCAGTATACCTTCATGTATATTTTCCAGAAAGAGAGAAAGCAGTGCCGCAGCCAGCAGTACATAGACCAAAGGGCTTTTGAACTGAGAAAGAAAGAGTATGAAGATATTATGCTTTTTTTCCTTGATCTCATTCAAACCATAAATGGAAAGATTCTTTTGTGCACTGTCACTGCTTAATCCCTCTTTGGATATTTCCATTTTTTCGGCTAAGGAGTCAATCGTTTCAAAATGGGGATACTCTGGAATAATCATTGTGTTTCCTGTATTTCATCTCTATTAGTGTAACATATTTTATTTGTTATAATTATCTAAGAAAGTTACTGTAAACTATAGCATATGCTTAACGGAGAGATACTATGAGAATCGTGATCATAGGCGGTGGGATCGCTGCAGCTTACATGGCCAACTCGATTTTAGAGAAGGCGCGCAAGTATGAAATATTGATCGTATCAAAAGAATCAAATCCTCCCTATGATCGAATCCATCTATGCTCCCTGATCAATGGTATTTCGGATATTAAAGACATCGCCTTGCCTCTTCCTCCTGGTGTCCAACTTGAACTTGATTCTGAAGTCATCCAAATAGACAAAGAAGCCAAACGAATCTACACAAAGAATTCGAGTTTCAGCTATGATATTCTCATCATCGCAACCGGTTCTGATCCCAGAACCCTCTTTGATATTGAGGGTATAAAAAATGCCAGGACCTTTAGAAGTGCTGCTGACAGTGAATGTATAGCTGAATGCAGCAAGGGCAAAAATGTGGTCATGATGGGTGTAGGTCCTATTGGGCTGGAGCTTCTAGACACACTTTGCGGATTGGAGGGGCCTGAAAAGATCTATCTTGTCTCACGCGGTATGCACCTTTATGATAAAGCACTCACTCCTGTTGCTGTAGAGATGATGAAGAAGATCTATGAAGAGAGTGACTCCCGTGTTCAGATATTGCTTGAAGAAGAGATCATCGATAAAAAGATCGAGGGCGATGAGATCACACAGGTAATTATGAAATCACACACTATAGATAATCCTTTTGTTATTTTTGGAGTGGGGATCACACCGAGTACTGAGTGTGCGAAAGGGACCCTTGATATAGATAAAGGCATCCTTGTGGATGAACATATGCGTACCTCAGATCCACACATATATGCCGTTGGCGAAGTCGCACAGATGCCGGATGGTTATATCGCAGGAAGGGTCAGAGAGTGTACCCTTCAGGCAGATGCCGCTATAGATTCTATATTTGAGATCGAAGGTGAGGGATTTAAAGAGTTTGTGACGGTTGACGGACTCAAAGTTGGTTCTTTTTTGCTTGCAGATGTCACCTCGACACTGTATGATCCCAAAGATAAAGATAATGAAGATATTGTGATTTCATCAAAGCAGGAAGAACGTATCGATCAGTATATTATGAATAAGGATAAGCTGGTCCGTTTTATTGGCATCAATACGAACGTTGATGTGATAGAGTTGAAAAGAATGATGGAAGAGGATAAAAAGATCGATACCTCTTCTTTTTATTCCAATCGTCTTGTCAGTAAGCGCGGTAGACTAATCTGTAGCTGTGTAGGAAGCTATAAGAACGACCTTGTTGATATCATAAAGACCAACTGTGTTGAGAATTTTGCAGAACTAAAGTCCTTTAGTGAAGCTGGACGGGTCTGCGGACGTTGCAAGAAAGATGTGGAACAGTTGATCATAGATACTCCAGTCGATCCCGAAGAGGCACGACGTATCAAAGCTGAACGAGAAGAAAGGAAAAAGGCAGAAGAACTGAAAAAAGTCCAGCGTCGTATTGACAAATATAATGCCTTACATCCAAAGAACCAGATAGAGGGTGAGAACCTTCAAGAAGCAATAAAAGCCTTTGATCTGAAAAAGGAATACAATAGCTGGGTCTCCATGATCACTGCAAATATGCGTCTAGGACCAGAATATGAAGAGCTGGTCGGCCAAGGTCTTGAACAATTGAACAAGATACCGATCATCTGGCTGGAACTGGCCGACTGTACGGGAAACTCAGAAGGCTTTATCAAATCCGCTCACCCCAAGGTAGAAGACCTTATTTTGAAATATATCTCTTTGGATTATCATGAGCTTCTTATGGCGGCATCTGGAGATCGGTCAGAATCGGTACTCCAGAGTATTATTGAAAATGATGCAGGCAGATATATCCTGATGGTAGAGGGCGCTGTTCCTTTGGGGATGGAAGGAAAATTTCTGAGGATCGGACCAAAGGGCGAGACAGGACATGACTTGCTCAAGCGTGTTGCACAAAACGCAGCAGCCGTACTTGCTGTAGGCTCATGTGCATTTGACGGCGGTGTTGTAGCGGCAAAGCCCAATCCGACCGGTGCGGTAGGTGTTGCGGAAGCCTTGGGAAGGGATGACATCATCAATCTTCCGGGCTGTCCGGTCAATCCGATCAATATTGTAGGGACTTTACTGCACTACATTATGTTCGGTGAACTTCCGAAGCTTGACGAGAAAAACCGTCCTGAGTGGGCCTATGGTTTCAGGATCCATGACAATTGTGAAAGACGCGGCCATTATGAGCTGGGTGAATTTGTTGAGGAGTGGGGTGATGAAGGAGCAAAAAAAGGCTGGTGTCTCTTCAAAATGGGATGCAAGGGCCCTTATGCCCATCTGAACTGCTCTTTGGTAAAGTTCAATGAAGGAACAAGCTGGCCGGTGCAGGCAGGACACGGATGTTTCGGCTGTGGACTTGGAAAGATCGCATTTGACCATTTGGCAAACCACAGAGAAGTGGACGATGAGACAAAAAAACTCTTAGAAGATGCAGGAGCCAACGATGGCTAGTCGTAAAATTGTGATAGATCCCATTACAAGGATCGAAGGGCATTTGCGTATCGAGGTCGAAGTCGATGAGAACAATGTGGTCACTGAAGCATGGGCTTCGGGACAGTTGTTCCGCGGTATAGAGATGATCTTGAAAGGACGTGATCCACGCGATGTCGGACTGATCGCTCAGCGTATTTGCGGGGTCTGTACCAATGTGCATTACCGCGCTTCCATCAGTGCGGTAGAAGATGCGTACAATATCGCCTTGCCGAAAAATGCAGAGATCATTAGAGATTTGGTGACACTGGCACTTTTTGTTCAAGATCATATTGTTCATTATTACCATCTGCATTCTCTTGATTATGTGGATGTGGTATCCGCCCTTGAAGCTACCCCAGAAAAAGCATCACAGGTCGCAAAAGCATACCATGAGCACCCCTATCTAAGTTCAGCTGAACATTTGAAAAGTGTGCAGGAAAAGTTAGATTCATTTGTCAAAGCAGGACGGCTCGGTCTATTTGCCAACGGTTACTGGGGTCATTCATCCTATAAGTTCACACCGGAAGAGAACCTGGTACATATGAGCCATTATCTCGAAGCTTTGAACATCCAGCGTGAGATGAGTAAGGCTATTGCAATCTTTGCAGGCAAGACACCGCATCCTCAAAACCTAGTGGTCGGCGGAGTAACAAGCGTGGCAGACATGCTTAACCCTCAACGGCTGAATGACTTTATGTTTATCCTCAAAGAAACACGTGACTTTATCGAGCGTGCTTATATTCCTGATATCAAAATGGCAGTAAAGGCTTATAAACATGAGATAAAATCCGGTTTTGGAAGAGGAAGCGGTAATTTTATGGCGGTCGGTGGTTACAGTTTCGGAAAGTCAGAACAGCTGTTTGAAGGTGGAGTGATCTATGCGCATGATTTTAAGACCATAGACGATTTCGATGAAGCATACATCACTGAAGAAGCCTCACGTTCTTGGTACGAACAAGATGCACCCCTATCGCCGTATGATGGAGAGACCACACCTTTTTATACGGACCTGAATGATGATGGAAGCCTAAAAACAGAGGGTAAATACAGCTGGGTCAAAGCGCCTCGCTATAAAGGCAGACCGATGGAAGTTGGACCTGTTGCACGTATGATTATGGGCTACAGCAAAGGATCTAAGACCATAAAACCTTACATGCAGAACTTTATGGATGCAACAGGCCTCGAGCTTGTAGATTTTTCTACAACATTGGGACGCAATGCGGCGCGTGCTGTAGAGTCTCAGGTCTGTTGTGACCATATCTTTGATTTTTGCAGCGAGCTTATCGAAAATATCAAATACTATGATGAAGAGACGTGGACAAAGTATGTCTTCGAAGCACTCCCTTCAGAGTCAAAAGGACGTGGGATCTTTGAAGTCCCTCGCGGAGTACTGTCACATTTTGTCTGTATAGAAGATGCCAAGATATCCAATTATCAGGCCGTTGTTCCGACCACATGGAACGCTTCACCCAAGGATGCCTCAGGTATCCGAGGGCCTTATGAAGAGTCACTTATCGGTATCACACTTGCCGATCCTTCCAATCCGTTGGAAGTGTTGCGGGTAGTGCATTCCTTTGATCCCTGTCTGGCATGTGCAGTGCATGTCATGGATATAAAAGGCAATGACATCGGTCAATATAAGATCAATGCCTCTTGTGCTATTTAAACGTGTGTAGCTACGCTTTTAAAGTACTAAACCAATCCAGTTCATCCAATGCTTCCCATGGATACTCTGCATAGCCTATCTGGCCTTTTGCCGCGATATCGGCATATAAAAATCGTTCTTGACCTGGACGATCCAGACCAAATTTCTGGGTGATCCATCTAGGCGTCAGCGTAAATTTCTCTGCGATGATCTGAGAGAGTTCTTCGTCTTTGAGCTCCGTTAACCCCGTATGCAGGGTGTCGACAGTGACTGAAGAAGGCCTGGTCTCTGCAATCACATAAGAGAGCTGTACCAGTGCCTTCTTGGCAAGCCCAGCGGCAACAATGTGTTTAGCAAGCCATCTAGCCGCATAAAGTGCTGTACGATCCACTTTCGTATAGTCTTTGGAACTTTGTGATCCTCCACCGATAGGCGCATATCCGCCATAGGTGTCACATACGACTTTTCTACCTGTCAAACCCGAGTCTGCAATGGGTGAATGCTGTACAAATCTGCCTGTATTGTTGATATAAAACTCTATACGTTTCTCATCAAAATGCCCTACTTCAAAGTTTACGTTCTCTGTGATGATCTTTTTGACCAAACGCTTTACTTCTTCCTGTGCTATAGCTTTGTTATGGGCAATAGCCACGATGATCTTTGCAATATGCTGAGGCATGCAATGATCAAAATTATCCTTCGTTTCATAGTCCATGACCACTTGAGTTTTCATATCCACACCGAATGTCTCTGGATGTTTAAGTGCATAGGCATAGAGTACATCTCTTATCTCTCTGGCATAGGAAAAGGCACTGGGCATATAATCTTCTCTTTCAGTGTTGGCATATCCAAACATCATTCCCTGATCCCCGGCCCCTATCTCATGATCTTTCTTTTCCACTCCCATTGTGATATCTGGTGATTGTGTACTGACATAGACATGTACCTCTGCCTCATCAGGGAAAAAGGTTTCACCTCTCTCAAACCCTGCTTCAGGATATCCTATCTTTTTAAGTGCTTTGATGGCGATCTCTTCATAAAAAGCATCATTCACAGCGACTTTTGTTTTTACTTCACCACCTATAATGATATGTTTTCCACTGATAAACACTTCTGTTGCTACTTTAGCATCTGGATCACGTTGCAGCAGCGTATCTACGATACTGTCCGCAATGATATCTGCACACTTGTCAGGATGACCTGCCGAAACGGATTCTGAAGTAAAAAGGTACAACCTATCTCCTTTTTTTATTTTTTACCTGTTCTTATCATAACAGACAATAGATTAGCGGATACTTTCATGATACACCTTCTATGGCTTTTATAAATAAGTCTCTGTCACTATTATTATGAAACACAAAATGCACCTGCATGTTCTTATTTTCATTCAAAAAATGACTCACCACTTCATAGGCTATTATTGCCGCTTTGTCTTTAGGATAGCCGTATATGCCTGTAGAAATAGCAGGGAAAGCAACATCCTTACACCCTAGTCTATGAGCCAGTTCAAGTGATTTTCTATAACATGAGGCCAACAGGTCTAAGCAATCCTCACCGCACTGATGATAGATCGGTCCTACTGTATGAATGACATAATTTGAAGGCAAGTTACCTGCATTAGTGGCTACAGATTCTCCGGTAGGCAAACCTTCAGGATAACTCTCTTGGCGAACTTGTTCGCATGCTTCAAGGATTTTGGGACCCCCTGCTCTGTGGATAGCACCATCTACACCGCCACCGCCCATGAGCGAACTGTTTGCGGCATTTACGATAGCGCAGACTTTTTCTTTTGTAATATCACCTGTCTTGATAATGATCCTATCCATCCTTTTGCCTTTAAAAAAGATTTACCCTATAATATCATAAAGTAAGGAGCATCGTTATCATGACAGATATTGGGAAGAGTCTTATCTTTATGGGTGTGGTGATCATCATTCTAGGTATACTTCTACTCTTTAGTGAAAAACTCCCTTTTAACCTTGGCAGACTTCCCGGTGATATCTCCTTCAAAAAAGAGAATTTTTCCTTTTATTTTCCAATCACAACGTCTATCTTGATCAGTATTATTTTATCACTATTGTTCTATCTCTTTGGCAAGTTCTTTAAATAAGAACTTCTAATATATAATACTATAGAGAGAAGGAGAAAGCTATGCCCAAATCACATAAAGTCGTATTTACCATCTATATTATTGTTTGGACCATCATGGCGATCAATCCAAAATATCCGCAGGACTGGCTGCTTGAAAATGTATTGGTATTCATTTTTTTTCCTTTTATTTTCTTGATGGACAAAAAATATCACTATACACTGCCAAGTCTTGTATTACTTCTGATATTTGCCAGTTTACACTCTCTGGGTTCACACTATACCTATGCGGAAATGGAACACTTCAATGCCATCACGCATTTTTTTGGATTTGAAAGAAACCATTTTGACCGTTTAGTACATTTTCTTTTCGGCCTTCTGGTTTTTAGAATTTTGTTTGAAATGATCAGTTCATCAGCTACGACACTAAAAACTGCCCTGCTCTTCACATTGACAATGGTGATTTCTATTTCCACTTTTTACGAAATGCTTGAGTGGTTGGCAGCAGTGATACTCCACCCTGAACTCGGTATGGCTTTTTTAGGCACACAGGGAGATGTTTGGGATGCACATAAAGATACCGCACTTGCAATGATAGGTGCTTTGATAAATATTGTTTTTTATCAAAGCTATAAACATTTATGGCTATTGAAAAAAGGATAAGGTCTATATAAAAAAACTGTGTGTTATAACCCCAGTCTCTTTTTCTTGTATTTTACAATGCGTCCGTCATCATCTGCAAGATAAACATTGCCTTTCGCATCAAAGGCTATACCTTCCCAGGCTCCCTTTGCTAATTTGACTTTTTGTACGATTTTCTTCTTTTGTAGATCATATTTGATCAGAAGATCCTTTTTATCACTCACCATATAAAGATATCCGTCATGATAGCAAAGTCCTGCAGTATCAGCGACACGATGTTCAATCACATCAACGATCTTTGAAGGAGAAGGCATCAATCTTACTACAGCAATGAATGATCTTTTTTTCTTGTTGGATTGTTTGGCCAGATAAATACTGTTGCCAACTTTCGTGATACCTTCTACCCCTGATTTTTTACTAATCAGCGATAACTTTTTTCCATGATACATGGTATCCAAAGGAATTTCCTTCTTTTCACCTGTCTGAGTATCAACAAGCAACATTCCTTTATTTTCAACTGCAAATATCATCTGTGACTCTTCACATACAACACCTTCTAGATCATACTTTCCTAACTTTGTGTGTTGGAGTATCTTTCCTTTTCGAGAGATCTTATAGTAGGTCCCTTCATCATTGGCAACAACAAGTGTATCATCGCTGCTGCAGTAACTTATACCAGAAGCTTCCGGGATGTGTGCGATCACCTTTCCCTCTGGGGAAGCACAGGCACTTACCAGTAATACTAAAGGAACTAGAAAATAATATTTTATATATGGCAACCGAATTCTCTTCCGAGTTTCAGCAACTCCGGGTTTATCTGGTATTTTTTATACGCTACTTCTTCTATCTTTTTATGGTTGAATCCACCATCACCATAACAGATAACTGAACTCTTATTTCCCTCAAGCAATCCATTTATAGCCTGGGTCACAAAATGAAAAGCCATAAGGCGGTCATACACGGTAGTATTCCCTCCGCGTTGTATGTGACCCAACACTGTAATACGGGATTCTACTCCTAGCTCCTCTTCAAACCACTGTGCGACTTCTTCAGAGTTTTTCAAAGCTTCAGAGACCACTGCGATAAAATAGTCTCTTCCCTCTATCCTCTGTTTTTGAAAACATGATTTATAGTTGTCCAGATCATAGGGAATTTCCGGTATTAAGCACATCTCTGCCCCAGAGGTCAGTGCTGAGACAAGTGCCAGGTATCCAGACTCTCTACCCATCGCTTCTATGACAAATGCACGGCTAAAGGATGATGCCGTATCTCTGATTGAGTCTATGGCATACTTAATGACATTGAGTGCTGTATCTACCCCAAGACAGTACTCTGTTCCAGCAATATCATTGTCGATAGTAGCAGGGATACCGGCAAAACTTAAACCTTCACTCTCATCACTCAATGCCTGCATCCCTTTAAATGAACCATCACCACCCAAAACGACCAAATATCCTATGTTATGAGATTTTAGGTTATCAATTGCCTGTTTGCGATAGGATTGTTCCATAAAACGTTTTGAACGGGAAGAGTGTATTTTGGTACCTCCTCTGGAAATAATACCTGCAACATCACTGTAACATGCCTCATAGATGTTGTTATCTATCAAACCATCAAAACCATGATCAACGAAATAGGGTCTAAGTCCTTTTCCAATGCTGTATTCAACAAAACGCTTTAAAGCAGCATTCATTCCTGAAACATCACCACCGGAACAGAGTATGGCTATATTTTTCATCCTACGCCTTTTATAAAATGATTATAAAAAATTATACCATTAAAAGTATTCAAAGTAATTCAGTTAAAAAATATGTATAATAACTTTAGAGGTATCCGTATGAAAAAAAAGTCCAATAATTATTCTGAAACATTACAACAGATCAAAGCTATCATCAATGATGCATCTTATGAAATCGCAGAGGAAGATAAGAATTTTATCTACTCTGATGAAGCCAGAGGCGTAAGACTTCAACTTGACTATCTCAAAGCAGAGGTCAAGATGCAAAAGCAAGGTGTTGATCATACGATCGTTGTCTTTGGCAGTGCACGTATCGTAGAATTTGATGTGGCTTTAAAAGCATTGAAAAAGATCGAACAAGAGTTGGAGAGTTCACCTCAATCAGAAGCACTTCTAGTTGCCCTTAAAAAAGCGGAAAGTAGTGTAAGAAAGAGTCATTACTATGATGAAGCCCGTAAATTCGGTCAACTGGTGGGAAAAAGCGGTAAATGCCCTGAAGATGCGCACGTCACCTTAATGACAGGAGGTGGTCCGGGTATCATGGAAGCAGCAAACCGTGGAGCATCTGATGTAGGTGCCAAATCTATAGGTCTCAATATCGAACTGTCACATGAACAGTTCCCCAACCCATACATTACACCCGAACTCTGTTTTCAATTTCGATATTTTGCTATGCGGAAACTCCACTTCATGCAACGTGCCAAAGCACTGGTTGTCTTTCCCGGTGGTTTTGGTACCATGGATGAACTCTTTGAAGTATTAACACTGATACAAACAAAAAAAACACCCCCTATTCCCATTATTTTACTTGGTAAAGAGTATTGGAATCGCATGATTGATTTTGAATTTTTAGAGGAAGAAGATGCCATTGAGCCTCATGATCTAGATATCATAACTTACGTCGATAATGCAGAAGAAGCATGGAAGGCCATCATCCAATGGCACAAAAAAAATAAAACTCCTCTCTTTTAAACACGCCCATAAAACAAAAAGCACCATTACGCTATAATCGCGGCAATATAATAGATAGGAATGGAAGTTATGAGCGAAACAACCGAAAAAAAAGCAGTATATAATCCAAAAGAAGTAGAAGACCATTACTACGAGATATGGGAAGATCGTGGCTATTTTGAGATAGAGGGGAACAAAGATATCCAAGAAGATGGCAAGAATTTTGCGATCATGATGCCTCCTCCAAATGTCACAGGAAGTCTGCACATCGGTCATGCACTTACATTTACACTACAAGACATCATTACACGTTACAAAAGAATGGACGGATACAAGACGCTTTGGCAACCCGGCACCGACCATGCCGGTATTGCAACACAGAATGTCGTAGAGAAGCAACTGCTTGCTGAAGGAACGACCAAAGAAGCCCTAGGGAGAGAAGCTTTTCTTGAGAGGGTATGGAAGTGGAAAGAGTACTCTGGTGGTACCATTGTTCACCAGATGAGAAAACTTGGGGTTTCACCAGCTTGGAGCAGAGAGCGTTTCACCATGGATGAAGGCCTTAAAGAAGCGGTCAAAGAAGCATTTGTCCACCTCTATAACGAAGGGATGATCGTACAGAACAACTATATGGTCAACTGGTGTACCCATGACGGTGCACTTTCCGACATCGAAGTGGAGCATGAAGAGGTAAATGGTAAGTTCTATCATATGAACTACCATTTTGCTGATGGCAGCGGCCATGTGACAGTGGCTACAACCAGACCTGAAACCTATTTTGGAGATACGGCGATCATGGTTCACCCTGAAGATGAGCGCTACAAAGGTATCATCGGTAAAGAGGTGATCCTTCCGCTTACTGACAGAAAGATAAAGATCATTGCTGATGAACATGTTGATATGGAGTTTGGTACAGGTATCGTAAAGGTCACCCCTGCACATGACCAGAATGACTACGAAGTAGGTAAAAGACATGACCTTGAGTTCATTACAGTCTTTGATGAAAAAGGTATCCTCAACGAATACTGCGGTGAGTTTACCGGTATGGAGAGACTTGAAGCCAGAAACCCGATCGTTGAAAAACTTGAAGCAGAAGGCTACATCGTCAAAATTGAAGATCACCAACACCAGGTAGGACACTGCTATAGATGTAAAAATATTGTTGAACCATACATCTCTAAACAGTGGTTCGTTAGAAGTGAAGTCGCTAAAAAATCCATCGAAAAGACCTATGCGGGTGAAGCACAGTTCCACCCTCCTCACTGGCTCAACTCTTACAGAGCATGGATGGATGAGCTGAGAGACTGGTGTATCTCAAGACAGCTTTGGTGGGGACATCGTATCCCTGTATTCTATTGTGATGCTTGTGATCACCAGTGGGCTGACAAACACGATAACCCGAAAGCGTGTCCTCACTGTGCAAGTACAGAGATCCACCAGGACCCTGATGTACTGGATACATGGTTCTCTTCTGCACTTTGGGCCTTCTCTCCACTTGGTTGGGGTAACAACGGTAAAATGGAAGGAACATACAACGACAGTGACCTGGCTGACTTCTACCCGAATTCGTTACTTATCACAGGATTTGATATTATGTTCTTCTGGGTAGCTCGTATGATGATGATGGGTGAACACTTCAGAGGTGAGCTTCCGTTCAAAGATATCTATATGCATGCACTTGTTCGTGATGAACATGGAGCTAAAATGAGTAAATCCAAGGGTAACGTTATTGACCCGCTTGATATGGTTGAAGAGCACTCTGCAGATATTATCAGGTTTACACTAGCATTCCTTGCAGTTCAGGGACGTGACATTAAACTTGGTGCAAAGAATCTTGAGCAGTTCAGAAACTTTACCAACAAACTCTATAATGCTTCGAATTTCCTGCAGATGAATGTAGATACATTTGTTGACCTGAAAGAGTTAGAGATCAAGACACCGCTTGGTAAATATATGCAAAGCCGCCTCTCTCGTGCAGTGGAAGAGGTACGTGAAACGCTGGAAGCCTATAAGTTCAACGAAGCAGCAACAGCACTCTACCGTTTCGTATGGAATGAATTCTGTGACTGGGGTATCGAATACTCTAAATCAAGTAAAGAGTCTATTGCAGAACTTGGTGCGATCTTCAAAGAGACGCTCAAGATGGTTTCTCCGTTCATGCCGTTCATCTCTGAGCATCTCTACCATAAACTCTCTGGTACTGAATTGGAAAGTGGTGACTCGGTCATGGTGATGAACTTCCCTAAAGAGGTTAAAGCGGATGCAGATGCAGAAGCGACGTTTGCTATCATCGAAGAGACCATTACTGCGATAAGAAGAGCCAAAGTCATTATCGATATGGGTAACTCCAAGATCGCAAAGGCATATGTCAAACTTGGAACAACTATCGATACGGATGTAGCAAAACCATTTATCCAGAAATTGGCAAAAGTAGAAGAGATAGAATTTGTAGATGCAAAAGTAGAGAATTCTGTAACAGACGTATCTGACAACCTTGAAGTCTATATCCCGACTGAAGAGATCGACTTAAGTGCGATCATCGGTAAACTTAGCAAACAAAAAGAGAAGCTCGAAAAAGAGATACAAAAACTCAGTGGCATGCTAAATAACGAAAAATTTGTGGCCAATGCACCTGAACAAGTCATTACAGAGAACAGAAAAGCGTTGGAAGATGCAGAAACTAAAATGGAAAAAGTTCAAAATGAACTTGCAGGGTTTGGTGCATAATGACTCCTCTAGCACAAGAAGCGTATAATGCATTACTCGCAAAAGAATACGACAAGGCTCTTGAACTCTACACTGCTTTGGAAAAACAAAAGGACCCTGTTTCTTACTATTACCTTGGATACCTCTATTTTAGAGGGCTTGGTGTCAATCAAGACACGAAAAAAGCCTTTGACTACTATCTGGAATCAGCGACCAGAGAAGTACCTTTGGCTCAATTTGAAGTGGCATTAATGCTAGAAAATGGCGAAGGTTGTGAGAAGAATGAATCAGAGGCAGCCTTCTGGTATGAAGAAGCAGCAAAAAGAGGTAATATCGATGCCTTTAATAACCTTGGAGCTATGTACAAAGAAGGTCGTGGTGTATACCAGGATTACAAAAAAGCATTTATACTCTTCCATAAAGCAGCACAAGCAGGCAATGCAAAAGCCCAGTTTAACCTAGGCGCGTTATATGATATGGGATTAGGTTGTGAAGAGGACAAAGAGAAAGCCATAGAGTGGTGTAGAAAAGCAGCCTATCAAGGCCATGAGATGGCAAAAAACATCATAAAACGTATGCAGCAGGATGGACAGATCGTTTTTTAAATTTGTTAAACTAATTTATTAAGATTCCCCACTTAGAAAAGTGGGGATAAATGTACGCTAGAGTAGCGTATCCTCTAATGTAGCATCAGTAATATCTCGTACTGTTGTTTCATCTACATTAACAGGTACATTATTGATATATCCTAAAATAGTTACAAAGTCACCTAAGTTATCTATCTCAACAACAACCAAATCATAGACTCCTGTAGCAAGCCAAGGCAATGTGTAATCTCCATCTGTTGCATCTGTACTTACGATTGCATTACCAAAGTTATTTGTAGTATTTGATTCATTGCTATCAAACGTTTCATCCTCATAAGCATATACAATCACTTTAGAAGAAACATTTGCATCCAAAGTCATAGTACCATTGATCTCACCGACTTCCATATTATCTATAAGTCTAATAGTAGGGTTAAGTTTGTATTCTGATGTTTGTGTCTTTCCATTTTTCGCAATCGTCACAGACTTCCTTACATCAAAATCAGCAGTAATATTAGTCGTTCCTCCAGCAGCTATAACAAATCCATTAGTAGACTTATATCCAGTTTGTTCCTCACTTGCCATTGTTAGCATTTGTGTTGGAGAACCATCATTAAATGTAATATAGCAGTTACTTATATTAAGATCAAAACGGACATGACTTATCTCGCCCGCTGGTAATTCTACTCTATTTAACATTGTAGTATTTCCTTCTTGTAATGCGAGAAGGTTAATCGTTCTTGACTCATTTAAATCTACATCTTGCCAACCCTCATTGCTGTCTTTATATTGGTAACGCAATGCCGTAAAAGTAACATATACACCTTCTACAGTCTCATCATCGATGGGTGCATCTGTTAGTCTCATATTCACTATACCTGTAGTAGCGTCGGATGAAGTACCACCGCCTCCACATCCAGAGATAAGTGTCATTAGGATGAACGATAGTATAATACCGATCAAAGTGTTAAATCTTTTCATAAATATCCTTAGCGTAATTGAATGTTGCACAAAAGAAATGAGATTCATTTTGGCAGCCTGGCGATCTTACTCTTAAAGACCCATAGCTTTCCGTCCTTGCTTCACAGCAAGTTTGGCACAACAAAATAAGTTTGAATTAAATAGAATTTGCAGGCAGCACAAGTAGATAAAAACAGAACAATACATCATACACTTCTGTATTGGTATTTGGCAACCTGGCGATCTTAGCATTAAGACCCATGGCTTTCCGTCCCTGCTTCACAACAAGTTTGGCACAACAAATAATATTTAAAATGTCTCTTTACTATAACAGATTCATTATATATCATCAAAAATTAGATACAACTTTAATGATCCAAATCTAGATAATATTTTATAATATTTGAATCTCAGTAACATTCTTTAAACACAGTTTGTCAAACTCTTCTACATTAACAGCTTTGGAGAAATGATACCCTTGATACCTAAGTCTTGGATCTAGCTCTCTAAGCAGCTCTAGTTGCCGTTCGTTTTCAATACCTTCTATAACAATGTTATAGTTGAATTGTCTTCCTATATCCAATATGCTTGAAACAAGATGCACTTCACTAGGGTTGGATTCTATATTTTTTATAAATTCCTTATCTATCTTCAATGTATGGAAAGAAAGCTTCTTCAAATAAGATAAAGAAGAGTAGCCTGTACCAAAATCATCGATGGCACATCTTACTCCCTGTCTACGTAATTCATTGATGACATCTTCTGTATAATCAAAATTATCAATCAGTGATCGTTCTGTGATCTCTATCATAATGTCATTAGTCTCTAGTCCATACTCTTTTAACTTTTTGAGAAATCCTCTAGCAAAATCATTTTCTACAAATTGCTGTGCATTGACATTCATTGAAATATACTCAAGATTCCATCTATTCTCTTTTTTCCAGTGAGATATATGCTGACATATAGTATCAAGAACCCACCATGTAATCTGTGAAATCAGACCTGCTTTAATAGCCAATGGTATAAAATCCTGTGGTGAGAGGGACCCTCTTGTCGGATGTTCCCAACGTACAAGTGCCTCCGCAGAACATACTACATCTTCATCTATTGAAACTACCGGTTGATAAAAGAGACTCAACTGATTATTTTTGACTGCATATATCAGATCATGCTGAAGTATAAATAGCTCTTTTTGTTGTTTGTCTAAAGAGGAATCATAATAGGCGATATGTCCATTATCAATCTTTGCTTGATACATTGAAAGGTCAGCATGTCTTATGATCTCTACAATATCCTTATAACCAGGGTCCATAAGCACGATACCAATACTTGATTTAATATGTAAATGCATTTCTTTTATAATAAATGGTTCTAAGAAAAGATCCTGTATCTCTCTAGAAAACTCTTCAGCTTCTTGATTTGCCATATTTTTATCTTCTGATACATGTGGAATGATAATGATAAATTCATCTCCCCCTAATCTGCTTACCATACAATCTTTTCCTAAAAGACTGGTCAAACGTTTAGAAACAGCAAGAAGAACATCATCTCCAACTTGATGTCCCAAAGAGTCATTAATGCTTTTAAACTGATTGAGATCAAGATAAAAAAGTATGGAAAAATATGTTTGATGTTTTGGACTCGTTACAAGATTCTCCATATAGTTTCTAAAACCTCTACGATTTAACAAACCTGTAAGTACATCATGCTGCACCATATATTCAAGATCTGTTAAGGCGGTATGTTCTTTCGTTTTATCCTCTATCATACCTACGCCGCCCAAAATATCATTATCCAGATCGGTAAAGGAAAACACTTTGGCATCAATCCAAAAAGACTTATTCTTTAGAGATACATAGGGACCTTCATAAGACTCTGTTCCCTCTATAATGGCATTTTCCAATACTTTTACAATATCTCTATCCGGAAGGAGATGAAGATCCATACCTCTGATCTCATCTGTTTCATATTCAAAGAGTTTCTTTAACTGTTCATTGCACTCCAGTACCTTGAGGTCTTTATCATATGTAAAGATACCAAGAGGTGCATTTTTAAACAGGCTGTTTAAGAGCATATGCTCAGATTGCAACGTATTAAAAGCATTTTTTTGTTGATACATATTAGAGATGTTGATCACTTGTGCAAGAAAATACAGGATCAATGAAATCGTAAGTATGATATGCAAAGGTGTATCATAAAGAAATGCAATGGTAGAAATAAGAGGCAGTAAAAGAATGGCTGAATACATAATGTTGAGCCGTGCATCTGCTGATAAAGAGACTGTAGAACCTAAAGAGAGGCCTACAAGCACTGCAACGATATACAGTTGATAATAGTGATCCACCTGATGAATAAAAATAAAACCTAATGTTGAGAAAATAAGTGCAGTCAATATGACATCAAAGACAAACTTTTTATACCATAAGGCCATAGCATATTTTTTAGGGTTATGTTTAAAGATATAGGCAGAATAAAGTCTATATCCCGTCAAGAGCATCAAACTCAGTGCCCATACCAGAATACTGCCATCAAGTATTGGGTATAAAGCTATAATGATTAAAATAGCTAACAATACAACAACCAGGAGTGCTCTAGTTGAAAGTGTATAGAGTGCGATGATCACAGAGTCATCAACCGTTTGAAGTTCTTTTATTGACGAGAATAATCTTTTTAAATTCATACAACATTGTAGCATGAAACCCTAACAACTTGAATAGTTTTTTGCTATTTTAAAATTCATTTCCTGTTTTAATGATATCCAACCCAAAACGTGCCCTTAACGCATGTATATTTTGATGTAACTGTTTTGCTTTGCTGTCTTCATTAAAGTCTATCAATGAAAGTGTCTTGAGCTTGAGTGAAGCAAAATTTGAAACATTCAATGTCAGTTTTATGGCCCCTTTATTGGGCTGGACCATCTCTTCATACATCTCTGAAAGCATGGACTTAAAGAGTGTTTCAGAGAATACTCTATCTACAGTCAAAGTCTTTTTTACTTTAGTACCATACTCATACCCTATCTTCAAATAATAGCTTGTAGGATTCACCTCCATAGCCATCACCATATAGATGATATGCCTTGCCATGATCATAATACGTCTCTTGATCTCATCACGGTCATGTATGGCATCAAACGTACGGCTGATCCCTATGGACTTCCTCTCCCCTCTGCTGCTGATACCTTCATTGTCTGTTCCGGTGACACGTCTATAAAGTTGAATACCGGGTTTTTTCCATGATTCAAAAAGTGTTTTATGCCGTTTTATATCGCCCAGTGTAGAGATATAATGTGATTCAAGCCTCTTTTGAAATCCTTTTCCTATACCCGGAAACTCTTTGATAGGAATCTTTTCTATATAGCTATCTATATCCTTCACTTCGTACACACCGTAAGGCTTGGCAGATTCTGTTGCCAGTTTAGCGATCCATTTTGCTTTTGCAATACCTATAGAAACAGGAATATCAAAATACTCAAGTATCTTTGACTGTAACTCTTGAGCGAAAACATACACCTCTTCATCTCTCTTCCATCCGCTGACATCTCCGAAAAACTCATCGATGCTATACTGCTCTACCTGAGGTATATGTGAAGAGATAAATGCATGTATCTTATGAGAAAGCTTATGATAAAGCGGATAGTTCGAAGGCACGACCGTTAACTGAGGACAAAGCTGTAAAGCCTGGGCAATGGGCATGGCTGTCTTCACCCCACATGATCTAGCTTCATAACTTGCAGTGGTCACGATACCCCGTATCTTTTTTTTTCCCTCTATCTCATCTACAAAATAAGACTCGAAGGTTTTCTTTTTATCACTGTAGAATACAGGAGTTACAAAGGCCCCTGAATTATCATTCATAAGCTTGATATAGGTGCGTTTTTTGTTAAATATCTCAAGGTTGCTTCGAGATCCTACACACATAGGTATACCTTTAAGCCTATGGTCTACAGAACGTTCTGCAGAAGCAAAAAAACTGTCTATATCGATATGCAAAAACAAAGGTTCAACCTCCATAAAATATATCTCAATTATATCGACCGTAAAAATCTATCGACAAATATATGACATATTGTCATACTTGATCTTTTTCTGTATATGAAAAATATAATCATATTACTTTTTCAATATTATTGATCATAATAAAAAGTTTTATTTAACACTAACTTAACACTTATAATTTAAAATTAATGTGGATTGTTTTTTAATAATCCATAGGGGGAGATATTAGTATTCTAATATCTAATGGTGGACACTAAGTGTCTTAATAAACATTAGACTAAAAGGAAGAAGAATGAAGTTAAATGTTAAATCATTAATGCTCTTACTGAGTATGGGCGTTGTTTTATCATTAAGCGGATGTGGTGGTGGTAGCAGCACATCTGCAGTAACAGAAGAACCGAAGTTAGGAGATCAGACTATATTAGCTGATGGATCCATAGAATATGTGGACTATACAGGAGGCACTCGTATAGCACCTCCATCAGCTGCAGCTGCAGAATATCATACTGGTGTAGATTTTAATCATACTCTATTTGACAGTGCAGATAAGAAATGTCAGAATTGTCATAATGAACTGTATGATACCTGGAAAAGTTCTATGCACGGTCAATCATGGAATGATCCAATTTTCCAATCTAAATTCCAGGATTTCTTACGTACTCACCTAGCAAAAATTGGACAGCACCCAAATTCAGATGGAAACTTGGCTACGACTGATGATGGTATACTCTATCAACAAAAAGATATTATTGATGGTGATAGTGTAGGAACTAAAAATATGTTTAGCAGTGCAGCACAAACATGTATCAAATGTCATGCGCCAGGTGCATACTATGCAGGTGATGTTAAAGTCACTGTAACTGATATAGGAAGTGCAATAGACCTTAATAATACAGAGTTAAAAGCCTTGAAAGCATTACATGAGCCAGCAGTACAGGATCCAAACGGAGAGATCGCAGTCATTGCAGCAAACCCTCAAAGAGATAGAGTGTATAAAGCTACCTTCCAGATCGGACATGAAGCAAACCGTGAAGGAATTAATTGTGCATTCTGTCACAGTATAGAGACACCTAGACTGATGAAAGAGAATGGCATGGATAATGGTTTATATACTTTAGCTAAAGATATGCGTGTAGGACCTCATGGACCAATAAAACATGATGCAGATGTAGATGGACCACTCATATATAATGATGATGCAACAAATGCTCATATGAATAAGTTCTTTAGACTTTGGGGACCTGAGAAGTATCATGATAATACTAGTGATAATGCACATACACCAAAAGATAATTTTGATGTAACTGATCCAAGTAAGACAGCTGATGGACGCTACACAATGGCAAGTAAAGATATCAATGGAACAGATGGCAAAGTACACTTTACTGGTGGACCTTTCTATGGACCATATGGCGTAACAGGTATCTCAAATGAAAATGAAACAGATGAAACAAACAGAACAGCACAGGTTAATCCACACTATGATATGAATGGTAACAACCACTTTGGAGAAAGCGGTAAAGGACTATGTCTTTCATGTCACCAACGTTCTGCAGGTGCAGCGGTTCCAGGCGGTGAAGAGGGTGCAAGTCACTTTATGGAACTCTGTTCTACACAAATGGCTGTGACGACAGGTGATGATGTAGCTTCAAATGACACATTAAGTTCACCGAAGTGTCAAAAATGTCACATGGAGAGAATAGAAGGTACGGTACTTCACCAATGGGCACGTCCAGACAAGTTATGGACACTTGCAGACAATCCTAATCTAACGGCACACTTTGATCCTGAAGATCCAGAAAATCATGGTGATGAAAACCCAGTTGCTGCTGCTTGGTTGAACTCACATGCATTCTTAGGTGCAAGTAAAACATTTAAAGATACAGATAGAAAGGCAAGTGCTACAGCAAAAATAAAAAGTGGATTTGAAGCGACAGTAAATGAGTCAGTTGAGGGTAATACATTAACCGTGACCACAGCACTCACAAATAAAACTGCTCACATGTTCCCAGGTGCACACCCAATGCGTCGTGTATTGACACGTCTTGTTGTAACATCGGATCAAGGTTTAGTTCCTGTTAGTACTAGTACTGGTAACTCTTCATTTGACTATATTGAAAATGATGTACAACCATTAGCTGGTAAAGTACTTCACTCAAGTGCATTAACTCCAGTTCCAGTTGCCAATAATGGAAGTGAAAATCTAGAATTCCCTGGAAAGGTGGCAGACTTGAATGGTTCAAATGTTAGTGGCCAAAAGTTTGATGGTACACCATACACTATTGAGGGGGTAGATGCAACAGTAAGCTTCGACACTCAATCTACAGATAATAGTGGAGTAACAACAGGTACTGTAACAAATGCCGCGATAGTCGAAGATAGTAATAACACTACGTTTACTCGAATTTATGGACATGAAACAGGTAAAAGGTATGATTCAAATGGTAAGCCTAGTAAGACTACTACCGATACCTTTATTGTACGTCCAGGATTTGACTCATGGATGGTTGAAAAAGATAACCGCCTAAGTCCTAATGAGACTGAAACATATACACTGACTTACGATATCACAGATAAGACGAATGTCAAAGTAGAATATAGAGTCTATTACATGCAAAAAGGTGCTAATGGTAAATTCATCGTCGATCCAGCTACTGGTTTCCTTGACCAAGCTAAGAGTGATGCGAAGAAACTATTGGTTACAGAAGTTTATAAGTATCCGGAATTACCTTAGATAAACCTCTTCATTCCACCCTCATTTGGGTGGAATATACTCATAAAAATCTAACATTTTCAAATCCTTACATATCTTACCAGTACATAAAACAAAAAGCGATCATACTTAGTTTTAAACATATATCTAGAACTGGTAGTAAAAATAGAAAAAATAATTGTGTGGAAAATTAGCTCAATAGAAAAGTTTTAAAAGCTATATGCTAGATAAGTGTAGTTCATAGCATGATACAAACAGCATAATGCTATGATTAATCGATGTCAAACTACGGAATAAAAAAAGCCAAAACAGCACCAACAGTTACAAATAAATATGCACCGATGGACCATAGTTCAATGGTCGTAGGTACCTGTTCTACAGTAAGAAAGTTATTGATCGACATGCCACCATAGAAATAAAATAAAAAGTAACTAATAACAAATCCCAGTATATAAGGGAGAAAGAAAATAACCAAAAGTAAAGAAATTTCGGTATTTTGCTTAATAAGATCTGTCAATTCATTTTTTAGAGTAAACTTCGCGCCTATTTTTTGAATTTTGGCATGGTTATTCAAAAATATTTTCTTTTTCTGAGGGATAGTAGTGTCTTTAGAAGCTTCCTCTTTCATATCTTCGATAAGTTTATCTTGATTATCTTTTGATGCTTCTGTAAGCTCACCCCAATCTAAATTTTCTTCTTCTATGGTCTCATTTCTTACGTACATGATAATCCTCTACTGTAGATATTGCATTTTTAAAAATGATTCTAAAATGTCATACATTCTATGATACGGGTCATTTTTGTTAGAACAAAAATAATTTTAAATTTAATAAGATTTATGCATAAAAGAGGAAAGAAGAACTGTACATAACATATGAAAATGTAGCAACTTGGCGATCTTATTTCATAAGACCCATAGCTTTCCGTCCCTGCTTCACAACAAGTTTGGCTCAATCAATACTATTTAAAAGTAATTTTTCGTGGTTCATTATATTGGATATTTAATTAAATAAATCTTACGCAACCATCTAATAACAAGTAACATTTGTAAAGCAAATAATTATATTTGTAATCTATTATTTTATCGATTTAGATAACAATTTAAGATGCATATCAAACCAATAGCGTTCATATCTACACTTGTCTTCATTATTTTTAAAAAATATAGACATCTATTCTTAAAATTTATAATATATTGTATAATATTAAAAGCGAAGGAAGGTGTATGATAGAGATATTGAAAAAATTATTTGGTAAAAAAAAGGAACAAACAGATGTTCCGAATCCTCCTGGGAGAACTTTCAATAGAGTGCTCACAGGAAGATATTTTGGCTGTGAGGATGTCTATGCAGATGAAGAGACCATTGCCAAAGCAAAGCAGGAAAAAATAGACCAGATCAAAGAACTGGAACTGGTACCGATGTTTATAAGATATGCCTACGAGAGAAAAAAGAGAAAAGCGGTCGATACGGAAGAAGATCATCCTACATCCGTTCATGTTTCATTCCAAAAAGAGGTATTTGCAGAAAATTGGAACATGGTTCATGTTACAGAAATTTCATTCACCGTATTATCTGCTGATTTTGAAGAATTTGAAAGTATGGCAGGTGTGAGCCTCAATGATGACTTTAGAGATCTAACCTCTACTACATTCAATGGTACAGAGAGAAGAAAAGAGAATAGAAAAGCATAATATACATCTTTAGTTGCTTTATCTTAGCTAGAGACTTTTTCTCTAAAACCATCTTTTAGAGTCTGTACAGACACTTCCACTTAAAATCACAAACATCTCTTTAGTTTAAATACATTAAAGTTAAGAATAAAATATTATAATCTATAATAATCATTTTAAGGGCTTTCAGTAACAATACATATTCTTATACATAGCGGGATAACATGTTTAGAAAAATATTCCTTGTATTAATTTTATCTGCAGTGACATCCTATGCTACCGTTACACTTACCAATGATAAACAAACATATGACCACTTTGCACTCTACTATTTTTATGATGAAAGCAATACACTGGGTATTCATGACATTGAAAAGATAGAGTGTACAAAGGTCATACCCAATCAATTTTCTCAAGGATATTATTCGGGAACAGCATGGTTCAAACTCAATGTGACAAATCATAGCGACAGTGAAGATTATGTCCTTTATTTTACAGAACCTTTTTGGTCAACGCTTGATCTCTATACCAAAATGAATGATACATGGACTATACAAAAAAATGGTCTCAAAGTAAGCCTTCAAGAAAGAAGTATTCAAAACTATAATCCCGCCTATAAACTACATATCTTACCGGGTGAAAGTGTGACATACTATATAAAAGGTCAGACACTTTCCGGACATATTGGTGAATTTAAGATCTTCACTGAAGACGAGTTTTTTAGACCCAACCGTATCGATATTACCGACATCTACATAATCTATGCTTCTATCTTATTCATTATAATCCTCTTCAGTATGTATAACCTGATCGTCATTAAAAATCGTATCTTTGCTTATTACATCGCATATATACTCTCTTTTATTGTCTTTATCGCTATGAAAAGTGGGTTTTACTTAGAGTTCGGTTTTCCCGGCTGGAGTCAAGGTCTGCATGTCGTAGGTACGATCGTTGTATTCTTTCTGGTACTATTCTCAGGCCGTTTTTTGGAGTTAAAAACACGTATGCCAATGATCGATAAGCTCTTTAGAGTATCTGCAGCCATTTTTTTACTGTTTGCACTGCTGATATCACAGGATACCCCTTTTGCCTGTTTAGCATTTAACATCTATTCATCATTGTTCTTTATCCTCCTCCTTGTGGTTGCGGTCAAAGCCTTGTATCAAGGTCTTATCGGTGCCAGATACTATCTCATTGCACTGATCATCTATATGCCTGCTATGGGTATGATGACTTTGACCTTTAATGGTCTCTTGGACAATACAGACATAAATAGATACGCTTTTCTTGTAGGTTCTTTTATTGAGATTATCTTCTTTACAATTATCTTGACCAACAAGTACCGTGAACTGAATCTCAAGAAGTTACAAAAACAAAAGATACTTTTAAAAGCAAAAAAGAGCAATCAAAAGTTTTTAGAAACGAAGATCCAACAAAAAACCAATGACCTTCTTAGTATAAATCAACAATTATTAAAGAAAACGCAAGAGCTTGAGATCACTAAAGAGCAGTTGACCAGAGATATACAGGAACGTACAGAAGCTGAAAAAGAAATAGAAAAACAAAAAGATATCTTACATCACCAAGCCAATCATGATTCACTTACTGGACTTCCTAACCGTGCACTATTTAACATTCGCTTAAAACAAGGGATCAAAAAGGCAAAAAAACAAGAGAAAGGGTTGGCACTCTTTTTTATCGACTTGGATAAATTTAAAGAGATCAATGACTCCTTGGGTCATGATGTGGGAGACAGAGTACTAAAAATCATAACGGCCATACTCAAAAGTTCCATCCGAAAAGAAGATACACTTGCCCGTTTGGCCGGAGATGAATTTACGATCATTATGGAAGATATAACCTATTCAGAAGATGTCTCTAAATTAGGACATGCCATTCTCAATATGTTTGCTGACCCCATACATGTTGATGAGCATGTATTATATATGACCAGCAGTATCGGTATCAGTCTTTATCCCCAGGATGCAAAAAATGAGAAAGACCTTCTAAAGTATGCTGATACGGCAATGTATAGGGCAAAAGAAAGCGGACGTAACAATTTTCAGTTCTATAGACCTGAAATGACTGAACATGCTCTGGAACAAATGCAGATGAAAACCAGTTTACGTCAAGCCATTGACAACGAAGAGTTTATAATTCACTATCAACCGCAGGTCGATATCGCTACCGATACATTGGTGGGGATCGAGGCACTGTTGCGATGGCAGCATCCAAGCAAAGGTCTGCTAACACCTAAAAAATTTATTTCATTGGCAGAAGAGACTGGTATGATACTTGAAATTGATGACTGGGTAATGCATACAACTATGAAACAGGTTTCCAAATGGTATCATGACGGTTTAGACCCAGGGAAACTCGCATTAAATATTTCCATGAAACACTTGGAAGCTCCTAATTTCATCTATAGAATTCAAAACACTATGGACAGTTATGGTTTCAAACCAGAGTGGCTGGAATTGGAAATCACAGAAGGCCATATGATGAAAAATGCTATGGAGATCATTAATAAACTCAAACAGGTCAGTAAACTGGGAATCAATATCTCTATCGATGACTTCGGAACAGGATACTCCTCCTTGTCTCTTTTAAAGCGTCTACCCATCAACAGACTTAAGATCGATAAATCATTTATTGAAGATATCCCTGAAGATGAAGAGGATCTTACTATTATTAACTCTATCATAGCACTTGCAAAGAGTCTCAATCTTAAGGTCATAGCAGAGGGTGTAGAGACGATAGAACAGATCAATTTTCTAAAAAGTAAAAAGTGTAAATATGTACAAGGACACTACTATTTTTACCCTATGTCTGCAGATGAACTGCAAGAGATACTTTTAACCAATAATGAATAGGAGCTATCAGCATTACAATCTTCACGGGAAGTAATCATTCAGTTTCTTGTTTCAACTTATCATAAAAATAGTTGGTGGCTTGCACAAAACCGTCGACACTCCCACAGTCAAAGCGTTTCCCTTTAAACTTATAGGCTAAAACCATACCTTTTTTGGCATGATTCATCAAAGCATCAGTAATTTGTAGTTCACCGTTCTTACCGGGTTTTGTCTCTTCGATGGTTCGAAAAATATCAGGTGTGAGAATATATCGTCCAATGATCGCCAGATTTGAAGGGGCATCTTCAGGGTCTGGTTTTTCCACCATATCGGAGATCATAAAAACATCATCCTGGATCTCTTTTCCATCGATCACACCATATTTATACGTCTCTTCTTTAGGCACTTCCTGAATGGCAACCACACAACATTTATACTTCTCATAGATCTTTACCAACTGGGCTAGAACATTGTCCCCCTCCTCATTCACACAGAGATCATCTGCCAAGATCACACCAAAAGGCTCATTACCTATCAAAGGCTCACCTTTTAAAATCGCATGGCCAAGTCCCAACATCTCTTTTTGTCTGGTAAACGTAAAGGTACATTTATCCATCATCTCCCTTGTACTCTTCAGTAGATCTTCTTTGGAACTTCCTTTGATTTGATGCTCCAGCTCATAAGAGATATCAAAATGTTCTACCAACGCCCTTTTACCACGCCCTGTAATGATCGCCATGACATCCATACCGGCATCACTTGCTTCTTCTACCCCATACTGTATCAGTGGTTTGGTCAAGATAGGAAGCATCTCTTTTGGTGTGGCTTTGGTCGCAGGTAAAAAGCGTGTACCGTATCCGGCAGCCGGAAATAAACATTTTTTAATCATTTTTCTTTTCTCCTTCTTTTAATGGTTTCAGCCACAATATCTCATAGGGTTGCATGATAAATTTTCCTTCTAATATTTGTCGATGAGAAATAATATCCATCAGGACACCTTCTTTATAGGGTGAAAGATCCACTTCAACTTCCGTTTTTTGGAAATTGTGCAGTGCGATAAGAAACTCATTACTCTCTTTACCATAATGTTTTATAGCGAAGATCTCTTTGCCAAGTGCCAAAAATTCGAACTTGGCAAAAGGGTCAAAACAGGGTTCATGAATACGTATCGAAATAAGTTGTTTATAACGTTTAAACAGATTATTTCGTAGACTCCCCTCTTCACTCAGCTCCTCTTTGATATTGTCAAAATTTAATTTCTCACGATTAATGGCTCGGTTTCGTCTCGTTTTTCTTACTGCTTCATGATAATTTCGTGATCCTACAAGTGAATGAAAATAGATACCTGGAACCCCTGGCATTGCCAAAACAACGGCTTGAGAAAGGATCATACGTTTGAGTCGCAATGTATCATCCTCATCAGGACTGGTTAAAATATCTATATAGCTACAGTTTAACTCATAGGGAGATTTCTCCTCCCCACCCACACTACGATACGAAACTAAACCACCATGTGCTTTGCAAGAGTTGACCAAAAAGTTTAATTCATCCTTATCAAGGATATTACTCACTGCTCGTACACCGATACCATCATGACTTGCTGTAAAATTAAAAAAACAGACCATGTCACTTGGAAGTTTTAATGTCTTGGCCCAGGCTGTCAATTTAGTCGTGTCTCCTGATAAAATAGAAAAGGCCAAGAGCGGCGGCAGGGCAAAGTTGTACACCATATGTGCTTCATCAGATCCATTGCCGAAATAGGAGATATTTTCATCGTGTGGTACATTGGTCTCTGTAATGATAATGATCTCAGGAGCCACTGCATGGATCACCTCGCGCATCATTTGTATCAATTCATGGGTCTGCGGCAGGTGCACACAGTTTGTACCTATCTCTTTCCAGATAAAGGCAATGGCATCAAGTCTTATCAGCGATGCACCTCTTTCTATATACGAAAGTAATACATCGAGGACTTTTAGTAATACTTTATAGTTCGCATAATTCAAGTCTACTTGATCAGCACTGAACGTTGTCCAAACATGACGAATACTCCCTTCATCATCAATGAACTCGGTGAGCAGAGGAGTAGTTCGGGGGCGTACCACCGCCGATAGATCGAGTGAAGGATCAAGTTCGGTAAAAAAGTCATAATATTCAGGATCATTGGCTAGGAACTTCTCAAACCAGTGACTCAGTTGGCTCATATGGTTGATCACACCATCAAACATAAGACGGTGATCCTGATTCAGTGCTTTAATATTTTTCCATGAACCTTTTAAGGGACAGACGGCCTTGTAATCAACAATTGAAAAACCATCATCACTGGAGTATGGGTAAAATGGCAAAATATGTACACTGTTAATGCAGTCTTGTACATACTCCTTTAAAAATCGGTGAAGCGTAGCTAATGCCGTTTCTCCTTCATGAAAGATCTGATCACCGTAGGTGATGAGTATCACATCTTTTTCACTCATTACATAAGGTTTACTTTCAACTTTCCCTTGGTACTCCTTGATCAGTGTAACTACAGCATCATATGCCAAAGCGGCATCTGCTTGGCTGTAAATATTCTCAAGAGAATATTTAATGAGGTTCAATCTTTCTTTACTATCTCTTTCTAACATGAAGCATTATCCTTATTGACAGTTGCTTTAAAGCGTTCCGATATCTCTGGACATACAGAACGTATACTGGTCCATGCTGAAAGGGAAGGCACCCCAAGAGGATCAGCAAGAAAACTTTCACATGCCTCTTTGAGTGCGGTATCAAATGTCTCAACGGCATCTATCTCTTTTTTCCTATCAAAATTCAAAGCATTGAATTTCGCTACAGCATCATAGCGTGAGATGGCTTTTCTGCTCTCATGAAAAAATGAGCTTCGTAGTGTGGTGAGTGACTCTTTGGAAAATGTCACCCCACTCTGCGTCATAACCCTGAAAATAGTTTGGGCAATATCTATGGCCATCTTTGCTACACCGCCTTCAAGCTCTTGGGCAGGGTTTTCTCCTCTGAGTTCCTGGTGTTTATGCTCATAACTCTCCATGATCTCTGTCTGACAAATACGTCGTACAGAGGTTTTATCATAGACTTCACTAAGTGTTGAGACCTCTAAGCCCCAAGTAGGAGAGATACGAATACCCCTCGCAAGTGTACGTGTAAAGGCAAATTCTCCTGAGAGTGCATACCTGAAACTATCCATATAGTTTAAATAGGCACTCTCTCCATAGGTATTTTTAAGTGCTTTGATCAGCGGCGTATAAAAGAGTCTTGTTACACGTCCATGCAGTTTGTCTGTCACACGTGAGTAGTAGCCTTTGTTAAATTCAAAATCCAATGCCGGGTGAATGATCGGGTAAAAAAGTCGTGCAGGCACTTCACGACTGTAGTTAACAATGTCACAATCATGCAGTGCAAAGGCAAAAGCATTTTTATCTGCAAGGGCATAACCCAACATTGTCCATACATTTCGACCTTTTCCTTTGATCTTAATACTGTTAAACCCCAGATCATTAAACTCATGGTAGAGTTTTTGAACGTTAGGACCATCATTCCAAAGTACATCTACCCTCACATCAAGGGTAGCCATGATCGTTTTGACATTCTCAAACTCCTCTTTCGTTGCCCTGTCCAAACCCAAAATGATCTTATAAAGATATTTGACTCCTTTCAGTTCTTTAAGGATCTGTTTCATAGCAGGTGTTTCAAATTCAGAATAGAGCGCAGGCAGAAGTAGTACCATATTGTGTCTTTGTGAGAATTTTTCTAGTTCAGCCTCCATCTCTTCAAGTGTTCTGTTTGAGAGGTTTTGTAGTGTTGTGATCAATCCGTTCTGAAAAAAATCTGCCATTGCATTCCTTTATTTTTTAATATAATGATAAAATCCATAACATTCGTTCCTGTAGGACCTATGGAAAAGTCAGCATCCAGTGCGTTAAAAAACGTGTAACTGTCACTGTTTTTTAAATAGATTTTCGGATCCAAGCCCTTTTTTTTCATTTTTTTGTAGATATCAGTTTCTAAAAAGGCTCCTGTCGCAGGTGAATTCCCATCGATACCGTCACTTCCTGCGATCAAGATCGATATCTTCTCCGAGACCAAAACTTTGTTCAGTAGTCTTAGAGCTAATTCCTGGTTTCTACCTCCTTTACCCGTTCCCTTCACCTCTGTGGTTGTCTCTCCGCCAAAAAGCAAACAAAAAGAATCATATTTCTTGTCATATGCTTCTATTTTCTTAGCAAGATATTTAGCAGCCCCCTTAGAGGTTCCATTAAGTGTATTGGTGACTATCTTGACCTTATCCACTTTGGATCTGATATATTTTTTTGCCTCGTTTAAGCCAATCGTATTGTTCCCGATAATATGGTGAGGTACTTTGCCGTTCATCATCGGGGCCGAACCAATAGTATTAAGGTCATCACCGATCACATCACTCAATACTAGAACCACTCCTTTAGCCTTTGTATGATTGGCCAGCTTGCCGCCTTTGATCTGAGATATGGCTTTTCGTACACTATTGAGTGTCTGAATATCAATACCTGACCCCAGTAATGCGGAGGAAATTTTTTGAAAGTTCTCTAAACAAATGCCCTCAATGGGTTTCTCGACCATAGCTGAAGCCCCACCTGAAAGACAGAAGATGAAAAAGTCATCTTTACCCATTGCCTGCATTGCTTCGATCAATTTATCCGCACCTTCTATACTCTTTTGTGAAACCAAAGGATGTGTAGAAGTATGATGTTCAATGAAACGGCATTCGCCTTCTTGATGTGAAATGGCAATCCCTCCTTGGATAAGAGGACCCAAGATCTTCTCTGCAGCCTTTGCCATACCCAATCCTGCCTTCCCCACTGAAAAGAGGTAAAGCTTATTGATCTTTTTTAAAGGGTAGACAGTATTACAGATAGTGAGATCTTTTTCATCCAGAGTGATATTCTTTCGAATGATCGTATCAGCTTTTACCGCTTTAAGTGCCTGGTTATAGATCTCTGTGAGTAATTTTTTATTAGACATACTTTAATACCATCTCATTCCAACCTTTACTGCCTTGATAGCTTGACTTTTGTATATGGGGTACATTCGTTTCAAGGTAGCTTCCATCATATTTTTTAATCACAATAGGTATATCCACATGTTCAAGCATAGCAATATCGTTTTCGCTGTCACCTAGAGCGATCGAACTGACTCTCTCATGATATAGATCTTCAAAAAGTTCTATAGTTTTGATCACAGCAATTCCCTTATCCTGAAATTTACTCATAATGTGATAGAATCGTCCGCCTTTCGTGATTTTTAATTCATAAGTGTGAGCCGACTTCTTTAATGCCTCTAATTTTGTCTTATCTTTGAGAATAAATGGTTCTGTAAAGTCACGCTGTTTTGCGTGGATCACATCTCTCTGGTTCAATCCGGTTAAATGTACAATTTCTTCATCAGACATATCACTCAAACCAGCCATACTACATCTCTCTTTGTAGCGCCTATAGAATTCCAATACTTTCGCATAGGATTTACCAAAGACCATGATTCTCTTATCATCATACTTTTCTAGAAATGACAGATCAAATCCTTGATACCCTTCAGGTATAAAAAGTGCTGCGCCATTCTCAACAATAAAAGGTTCGGATATACCAACTTTTTCTTGTAGATATTCAACTTCAGCTTTCGTTTTACTGGTTGTGAAAATAAGAGGGACCCCTGCTGCTTTGATTTTTTGCAGTGCCTCGAAAGACTCTTCAAAGGAGTAATTATGATGATTTAAAAAAGTACCGTCCAGATCGGTAAATATTAATCGTTTCATACTCATACTATAACATATTAATAAAGTATCATTCATAAATTATTGTTTAATATATATACAATTTAAAATTATTTTTATAATCCTATATAATTATAAACAATACACAGTGTATGATCCTGACACTTATTACGCTAATCACAATTCTTGCAATTTACTCTTCAGAATAATTTTTCCTGCTTCTACGCCCGGCTGATCATAGGTATTTACATCTATCAGTTCTCCCACCAAAGATGTAAGCAGTTCATAATAGAAGATCAAAGAGCCGATATTGGACTCTGTCACACTTTGAATAGTGATCGTATCTAAAGGGATATTATTTTGATCCAACAATGCTTCGATCACAGAATCACACTGCATATTGATCAGTTTAGAAAAAGGAAGATTGTTTAGAGTGTCAAGCATTTCCAAATGCGGTAGTGTAATGTCTGGTATTGTGGTATCGTCATGAAAATCTTCGATCTTGATAAAAGTGACCGATTTATCTCTGGTACCTTCCATGATCAGCTGTAAAAAAGAGTGTTGGTCTTCAGGACCGATCAGACCGATAGGTGTAAGCCCTACATGAAAAGCACTGTTACGCTGGTGTTTTCCCAAACTCTCTCCCCAGAGCTGCACATACCATTGACAAAAGTATTTCAGTGTTTCTGAATAGGCAAAAATACAGTTAATACTGTACTGTGCATGATTTTCAGCATAATAGACCGCTTTTTCAAGCAGCATATCATACACATATCCTCTATCAAAGAACCGCTCTTTGATCATTTGTGCACCAGTTAACAGATCCTTGATATCAATACCACATAGTGCCAAAGGTACCAACCCTACCGTTGAAAGCACTGAGAACCTACCGCCTACATTATCGGGAAGATAGAGTACAGAAGCTTCTATCTCTAGCGCATATTTTTCAAGTGGAGAACCCGGATCGGTGATAAAAGTATAAAAAGAGGGATCCTGTTGTAAAGAATAGATATATTTATAGATGGAAAAGGTCTCTACCGTACTTCCTGATTTGGAGATGACCAAAAAATGTGTCTTATTCATGTCACATTTGGAGAGCAGTTCATTGATATTTATAGGATCAGTACTTTCAAAAAAATAGAGTTTCCTTGAGAGCTCTTTGACCGGTTTCATGAATTCATAGACCGCCTTGGCACCTAAAGAACTTCCACCGATCCCGATCACCGCGATCGTCTCTATGGTTTCAGAGATCGTACTGCAATACTCCAGTATGGGACCAATGTCCTGGTCTGGCAAAGCATAATATCCTATACTCTTTTGTTCTTCCACAATGGCATCAAATGCCTTCTCTTCTGCTCTTTTACTGATTGCACTAAAATAGAGTTTGTTTTTTATCATGTTATATTTTTCCTTTTATGGTCTGCATCGCTTCTATGCAGAGCGTTGTGATCTGTTTAAAATCTTTTTCTTTCATACACTGTTTGGGAACGATCCAGCTTCCACCTGCACAAAGCACATTCTCCATTGAAAGAAAATCGTTGATATTGCTAAGATTCACGCCTCCCGTTGGGCAAAATCTCATACTCGGAAATGGTCCACCAAATGCCTTGAGTATCTCAAACCCTCCTGCAAGTGTTGCGGGGAAGAGTTTACAATGTTCAAAGCCGTTATTTTTTGCAAGCATCACTTCTGAAGCAGTCGCCACACCTGGGATCAAAGCAACATCCAGTTCCCTTGAAGTCTGCATCAATTCCTCACTGATACCCGGACTGAAGACAAATGCTGCCCCATGGTCCACTGCATCTTTAAAATCACTTGCATTGAGTACTGTTCCAGCACCAACATGCATCTGCGGCAGTGCTTTTGAGATAGCCTCTATAGACCCAAGTCCTGCATCCGTACGCAGTGTGATCTCCATGATATTGATGCCACCCTCAAGCAAAGCTTCAGCCAATGGCACAGCATCATTCATATTTTCCAATGCGATCACCGGAACGATGGGTGAGACCTGCATCACTTCTCTAGCTGTCATGCGCGCTCCTTACCGGAAATATCAAAGAGACTTGCACCCTCTTCTGCCATACCTACACTCTGACGTACGGAAACAAAAAGCTCTCTACCAAATCCGTGAGTATTGCCACTAAGGTCCGGTCTATCAACGGTACGTTCTTTTAACTCTCTATCATCGACCAAAAGCATGATCTCTCCTTTTTTCGCATCAAAACGGATCCTATCACCCGTTTTGACCTTGGCCAGCAGTCCTCCGTCAAGTGCTTCAGGAGAAAAGTGAATGGCTGAAGGTACTTTACCCGATGCACCAGACATCCGTCCATCTGTGATAATGGCAACTTTATACCCCTTGTCCTGAAGTGAACCAAGTGGCGGCATCAGTCCGTGCAACTCCGGCATTCCATTGGCTTTTGGACCCTGATAACGCACGACAGCAATAAAGTCTTTTTCCAACTCACCCTTATGAAAGGCATCCTGTAAAGCTTCCTGGGATTCAAAAACGATCGCTGGTGCTTCAATGAAAAACTGTTCAGGCTTCAAAGCAGAGGTCTTGATGACACTGCGTCCAAGGTTCCCATTGAGAAGTTTCAGCCCTCCCTCTTCACTGAAAGGTGTTTCTATACTTGAAACTACCTCTGTATTACGTGAGACCCGAGGACCCGGTTCAAAGATCAAAGTCTCTTTGGACATACTGGGTTCAGCGATATAGGCATTCAGACCTCTGCCTACGATCGTCTCCACATCATTGTGCACAAGTCCTGCATCCAAAAGCTGTGAGATCACCACACTCATACCGCCTGCATCCCTAAAATGGTTCACATCTGCCTGTCCGTTTGGATACATATTACACAGCAAAGGGGTCACTTTGGATATCTGATCAAAATCATCCCAATTTAGTATGATCCCTGCAGCTCTTGCCATTGCGATAAGATGGATCGTATGATTCGTAGAACCACCTGTTGCCATCAGTCCTACGATGGCATTGACAAAGCTCTTTTCATCAACGATCTCGGCGATAGGTTTATAGACTCCGCTTAACTCTGTCATCGTCAAAATTGTTTTTGCGGCTTGTGCGGTCAATGCTTCACGTAATGGTGTATTGGTATTTATGAAAGAGCTGTTTGGAAGTTGCAGGCCCATCATCTCCAGTAACATTTGGTTCGAGTTTGCCGTACCGTAGAACGTACAGGTACCGCTGCTGTGATACGAGGCGGATTCAACTTTAAGCAGGGCATCTTCACTCACTTCCCCTTGGGCAAACTCTTGACGTACTTTTGCCTTTTGTGCATTGCTGATACCTGAAGGCATAGGGCCTGCTGGTACGAATACACCGGGAAGATGTCCAAAGGCCAAAGCACCGATCACAAGTCCCGGAACGATCTTATCACACACACCAAGATAGAGTGCACCGTCATAGACATTATGCGAAAGTGCTATGGCAGTTCCCATGGCAATATTATCACGGCTGAAAAGACTCAACTCCATACCCGGCTGTGACTGTGTGACTCCATCACACATCGCTGGTACCCCGCCTGCAACCTGTGCTGTTGCACCCAGATCCATCAATGTACGCTTGATCAATGGTGGATAGAGTTTATAGGGCTCATGTGCAGAGAGCATATCGTTATAGGCTGTAACGATAGCAATATTAGGGCTTTCAAGGCCAGCAAGCGATGTTTTCTCACCCTCTTCCATTGGTGCCATTGCATGCGCTAAATTACTGCATCCCAGTTTATTACGGTTGACACCATGTCCTTTGGCTGAAGCAATGCGGTCCAGGTAAATAGATCTGCTCTCTAAAGAGCGTTCACGAATTCTCTCTGTCACTTTTTGTATAACTTCATTCATCGGTAAAATACCTCTATCTCTTTAATCTCTTGGTTCAATACACTGCGTATAGGCATTGTATAGATGTCTTCTCCTCCAATCGCTTCTTCATACACTGCAATTTTCTCTTTTCCTTCAAAATGCAGATAGATATGTTTGGCACTCAAGATCGCATGAAGGGTTAAACTCATTCGTGTATAAGGTGCTGTTGTGGGTTCAATTGTAATACAGAAATTTTCATTTTTAAGATCAAAAGCCTCTTCAAGTTTAATATTCTCCGGGAAAAGGGACGCCGTGTGTGCATCCGTTCCCATACCCAAGATGAGTACATCAAAAGGGGAAAGTATCTCTTTCATCTTTTGTGTACATACCTTTTGTGCCATATAGATATCCGTATCTTTACAATACATTCCTATAAAGTGAGCCTTAGCAGCCTCTTCCTGGAGCAGATATTTTTTGACAAAATGTTCATTGCTCTCTTCTTGGGAAGTATCGACCCATCGTTCATCACAAAGACCTACAGTGACTTTATCCCAGTCAAAGAGTGCTTTTCTAAGTTTTTCAAACAGAGGTTTAGGTGTACTGCCTCCAGAAACAAGTAGGGAGGCTTTTCCCTTTTCGTCAATGGCTTTTTGAAGATTTGCCAGTATACTTTGACTTAATGCCTCTATAAGTGCTTCTTGGTTGCTAAAAAGATGTTCACTCCTACTCATCATGCCAACTCCTGCCGCTTCTTGCGATCAGCTGTACTGCTGCGCTCGGTCCATCGGTTCCCGCACTGTAGCTTTTCATAGGTACCATATCCTCTGCCCAGCCCTCCAAGATCACATCCGCCCATTTCCATGCTGCTTCCACTTCATCTAAACGCATAAAAAGTGTCGGATTCGCACGGATCACATCTAAAAGTAAACGCTCATAGGCATCTGGCTTATGTGCTACCTTTAAAGGGGTATTGAGTTCAAGTTCAACAGGTTTTAACATCATTTGTTCACTTAGACCCGGAACTTTATTCATCAGTTGCAGATGGATACTCTCTTTAGGTTGCAATGCAATAACAAGTTTATTTTCCCAAATACATTTACCTTGATTGGCAAAAATAGAGTGCGGCACACCTTTAAAGTGAATCACGATCTCAGAATTTCGACGTCTCATACGTTTACCGCTTCTAAGATAAAAAGGTACTCCGTTCCATCGCCAATTGTCTATATCTACACGAAGTGCAGCAAAGGTTTCAGTGGTACTTTCTTCCACACCTTCTCCCTCAAGATAACCCGGTACAGGCTTGCCGTCACTTGAACCTTTTGCATATTGTGCACGTACTGTTTTTTGTTCGATGTCCGCAGGTGTCATCATACGAAGCGAACGGAGTACTTTCACCTTCTCATCACGTACACTGTCCGCATCAAGTGAGCAAGGCGGCTCCATGGCTATAAGACAAAGTAGCTGCATCAAGTGGTTTTGTACCATGTCACGCATTGCACCATAATCATCGTAATATCCCCAGCGTCCTTCAACACCGACACTTTCAGCCACAGTGATCTGTACATGATCAATATGGTTTGAATTCCACAGCGGCATGAAAAATCTATTTGAAAAACGTAGTGCCATGATATTCTGTACGGTATCTTTACCCAGATAGTGGTCGATACGGTAGATCTGTGATTCTGTAAAATACTTCAGTACTTCAACATTGATCACACGTGAGGATTGAAGATCTCTTCCTATAGGTTTTTCAAGCACGACCCTGCTTTGCGGTGTAACGAGCTCCAAGTTGCTCATAGACTTACAGATCGTACCAAAAAAATCAGGTGCCGTAGAAAGATAATTGACCCTCTGACGTTCCGGATACTCATCTAGTAACGCTTTCAGCCCTCTATAGCTCTCTAAGATGTCAAATTCAATGGTTACGACATGAAGCTGTGCCTTAAAATACTCAAATTTTTCCTCTTCAAAAGCATCATCAGATAAAAACTCCTTGAGTTTGGATTTCACCAGATCACAATGTTCATCATTACTCATTGGTACTCTGGTGGCAGTGATAATACGACTCTTCTCATCCAGATAACCGCTATTGCTCAAATGGTACAATGCAGGCATCAACTTCCTGAATGCCAGGTCCCCATGCCCTCCAAAAATTGTAATATCACATAAACTTTCCATTGTATCCATTTGATCCACCTTCCTTTCACGCTCTTCGTAAAATCACTGTTCTATCAAATTCTTAGGCCACGTTTTTATTATAACACGTTACTATCTATCAATCATTATAACCCAATATAATCATATATAATCATTTTTTTGCCTATATTTTATGCAATGTAGGTTTTGAAAAAGGTATGCCCTTAAAGTCTATCATGTGCATAATAGGCAGCTCCCAATAATGCAGTTTCTGGATTTAAAGAGACTTTCACCTGCATTGCCTGTAACATCTCATTAAAACGGCCTTTACTTAAAAAACCGTTCATGAAATGGTTATTGGCAAGTATTTGTAAGATTTTGGGAGCAATACCACCGCCGATATATACTCCACCAAGTGACATGCTTTTTAAGGCTAGGTTTCCCGCTTCAGCACCATAGATCTCTGCAAAAAGTCTCAATGCCTCCATACAGAGCGGGTTGTGTTCCTTCAGTGCACACTCACTCACCATTGCACTACGGTCTTTCCCTTCGGGTATGTTCAACATAGATACGGGCTGTGCGGAGAAATCGTTTTCCACTAAAAATTCATAGAGTGTATAGATCCCCGGGCCTGAGAGTATTCTTTCAAAACTCACATGTCCTGGATAGCGATTACGCATCCATTTCAACAGTGCATCCTGCTGCGGTGTCAATGGTGCAAAATCACTATGCCCTCCTTCTGAACCGATAGGATGATAGACACTTCCATCATAATACAACATCGCTTCTCCCAGTCCAGTACCTGCAGCGATCACTGCCCGATTTCCATCCATCTGACGACCTTTGGGATTTAGATCCACAAATTCATCTTCATGAACATACAACATACCATAGGCTGTAGCTTCAAGATCATTCAGCAGACGTACCTTTTGAATTCCTAAATGTTCCTGCAAATCTGATGTCGTGATATCCCAGGGTAGATTCGTCGTACGGCAGCGCCCATCAATAACTGGTCCTGCGATACCGAAACATGCCGCATCTACATATGGCAGTGAAGTCTTTTGCCTAAATAGCATGATCACCTCATTAAGATCTGAAAACTCCCTACTGGAAAACTGATGCTGTGCTATGACATTCAGTCTCTTATCTTTGTGCTCAAAAAGTGCGAGATTCGTTTTTGTACCACCTATATCTCCTGCCAAAATCATGCTAACTCCCTATACTTCTATACTGTAAGATCATGCAAGGAAATCCTGCGGTGATAACAGAAACATAAAGGCTTCCAAGAATGCTTTATCTGTTTCTACAGGTGAACGTTGATAAAATGCTTTCCAAGCTTCTGAACGATGTTCATTATAATGCTTTGAAGCATTATCCTTTTCCCAAGATATTCGTACCGCATGACCTATGAGTACATCCATAATGAGATCATTTTCAAGATGGAGGTCAGGGTTTTCCTTAAAAAGTCTTGCCAGGCTCTCGACCAGTTCAATATTCAACTGGCGGTAATCAGGGGCATAGATACTTTGCAAAAGTGCATCGATCTTCAAGGCAAAACTTTGTTCACCTGCTGTTGATTCCAATGTCAGTTCCGAACCGATCCTGTTTTGTACATTATATTTATCTCCAATGACCAAGCCGCTGCATTGATGTAACAAATACCATATATCCTTATAGAAAACAGGGGAAAGCGGACCTACCATACCCCTTTCATATCTCCATTGCGACCAGTCAGTGACTTTGCCAAGCTCCCTAACGGCCGGACCTTCTTTCATCGATTCAAAGGAAGGTGTACCCGATGCATGTAAATTTTCATGAACAAGAAACAGTGAGACCTCTCTTTTAAATGATTTTAATACCCTATGCAAACGGTCATAAATTGCGTGAGGAGCTAAACTGAGCAACGTTTCATAAGCATCGGCCATATGCAGGTTCTCCTCCCTGCTTATCTGTCCTACAAGCAACTGAATAAAGTACCAGGTACGAATCGTTAGCATATTTTCAAAAAGTTCAGGTTCATTTCTGATCATATATCCAAGATGTAAAATGATCTCCTGTGTCAAGACACTCTCTGCTGTATTATTACCACAATATTCCATGATCGTTTTAACGATATCACTACTTTCATGCGGTTTTGAAAATGTCGCTTTTCCACTGTATGACCGTCCTACTGCAAGACGCTTTTGCCGTATCACTATATCAAGCAATACATCTTCGATACGGTCATCATATTTTTTGGTAAGATCAGCGATACGCCGTACCAGATTCCACTCATGACACACGGTAGCTAATTCATAAAGATTTTGAGCAAAGAGTGACAATGTTACATTTTCCTGTTTCACGGAAAATACGAAATCTGCACCCTTACGTTGCCACATTTCTTCAAGTGCATAGGTTTTATATAAACGATTTTTTTCACCCAAAAGTATCTCTATGAGTACCGCGTCATCCTGATCTCTAAGAGACTGTATTTCCTCTGGACTCAAGTATGTATGGATTTCAGTTTCCTTCAAACAGATGCCCAATCTATTATTTGACACAATTTCTGCAGCTTGAAATGTAAAACCGTGAATATCTTGTATACGTTCTATACATGCTAGACCCAATAATTCTTTCAATGGGCCTGTCTGAAGAGTAATCGTACCACTCTGCTCTTTTTGTATATCATCCAATAGTTCAACCAATGCACCTCGTTCACCATCAGAAAACATCGATTCACGAACAAAAAACGGTATGATAGGGTTGCCTCTTGCATCCCACTGCATAGCAAGGAACTTTAATGATGCCCGAAAATGTTCTACTAATAATTGATTGTCAGCTGAAAAATAAAATCCATGCGGATTAAAATAATAAGGAAGAAAAACGATCTCTACACTTCCATAGAAGTGAACCCTTGCAGTCGTCATGGTCCTAGCCACCATCAATTCCCTACCACTTAAAGAAAGTTTTTTATTTTGACCCAAAAATGTATGAAGCATGGAGAGTTGATCAGCATGTAAGATCCGTATAGGCTTGATCTCTTCGATCGTTTCACTTTCAAAACCAAGCGCTACCAATTTTTCTTTCACCGAAGCATTTTCAGCGATCACCGGGACCAGAGGTTTTGTATTGAAACTGTGTCCGATACGTTGGTGACGTTTGAGCGGATCTATATCTTCCGGAGTCAAAAGACCGTCAATCATCATATCGCAGAGCATATAGAGGCTCTGTGCCCATACCAGTGGTATATTTTCATTGGCAACACGTTTTTGACTTCCAGGATCCTCTTTTTCTGCCGCGATACTCTCTTTGGGAACGATATAGAGTTCGGGCAAAAGCTTTTTCCCATCCTGTTCCACAAAAAGCGGTTGCAGTTTTTGCTTCCATCGCTCGATCTCTTCTTTCTCATCACGTATCAGTGCATCCAGCAGTAAATAGGTGAAAAATAGAGGCCATTCTGATTCAATATGTTCAAATTCTCGTAACTCTGAAGGTTCATAGTGTAAACGGGTTGCATCTTCGATACTGCTTTGATGGCCATCGAGCAAAAAACGTTTACACCCGTAATTTCCTGCAAGTTTTTTGATGATCTTATCACGTGTACGCTTGACCAGTTTTGTATCTTCAACCGCATAGGCAGGATACCCGATAATACTCAGTAGTGCCGCATCCGTCTCTTTGGAGTTGGATTCTCTAGGCAGTAATCCCTGTAACGTGAAACGAGAACGTGCGATATCACTGGGAACCACATGGATCACCGCTTCGTGGTTTGGCAGATCGGCAAAAAGATTAAAACCGTCCAAGGCTTCAAGTGCTGCTTTTGCCATGCCTACGGAACTGCCATTGACCTCTGTATTTCCATGATTGATCTTATTTCCGCGCTCCCAGATACCATAATCAGGGGTACAGTAGGTATGGCTGATGTAGTGCACCATATTTTGTACAAAATCAACTTCATCCATCGTATAGATAATATGTAGTCCAGAAGCGGTCATTTGCGCGACCATCAATAAAAAAAGAGAGCTTGCATCAAGCTGCAGATGCCCCCATTCCTCATCTCCGACCACGGCTAAGCCTGTTTTTGTACCATACTTCGCATGCAGTGCATCTACGGAATTGTGTGTTTTTTTAAATACTTCGATCCTGTCTGACTGCCGCATCATAGCAGTGAGCAGGCCACGCATCAATTTGACCACACTTTGGCTCAAAAGATAGGTACGATGGTGGTCAGGATTGAATTTTCGATAGGCAAGTGAAAGTCCCCATACACTCAAAATACTGTAGACATTATCCCTTACCCAAGCATCGGTATAATCTCCATGGGCATTTACCGCTGTACTCGCAGGTAATAACCCTGTGATAGGATCTTGACGTGACAGAATGATTTGATCAATAAGATCAAAATGCCTTTCAAGAGCAGATTCAAGTGACTCTACATTCATATTTTACCTTTGAATTGTAAATTCTACCTACATAGTATTTTCATCCATTATAATCTAAATAATCATAGCATAGATATATTATATTGCGTCAATTTTAATCAATAGTACTGTAATATTTGTACCTAAACAGATGTTATACTATCATAATTCAATATCTATACATATAAAAAAGGTTAATCATGAGTCTTCATCCAAATGCAGGTAAACTTGCACCAAAGTCTATACTGATCAATGTCCCTCAATTGATCAGTGCGTACTACACGCAAACACCTGACATACACAATCGTGCACATCGTATCAGCTTTGGAACCTCTGGGCACCGTGGTTCTTCACTGCATAAAAGCTTTAACGAGATGCATATTCTTGCTGTGACACAAGCTGTCTGTGACTACCGCAAAAAAGCAGGAATTTCGGGTACCCTCTTTATGGGGATGGATACCCATGCACTCTCTTATCCGGCACAACTCACTGCCATTGAAGTCTTAGTAGCCAATGGTGTCGATCTCTATATAGCCAAAGAGTTCGGATATACACCCACACCTGTCATATCACATGCTATTTTGACACACAATACAAAAGAAGGACAGCTCTGTGACGGTATCGTGATCACCCCCTCACATAACCCACCGACAGATGGAGGATTTAAATACAATCCCCCGCATGGTGGACCAGCAGATACAGATGTAACGGACTGGATAGAAGCACGTGCCAATGAAATTTTAGAAAATGACCTCCAAGATGTCAAAAAAATACCCCTTGAAGAGGCATTATATGCAAAGAATGTTACCCAATACGACTATGTGACTCCGTATGTCGATGATCTTGAAAATGTGATAGATATGGATGCCATTGCTGCATCAGGTATTCTCATCGGTGCAGATGCCATGGGCGGTTCAGGTATGGCATATTATGCAGCGATCAAAACATGTTACGGACTCAATATGGAGGTATTCCATGATACATTGGATTCTACATTCTCTTTTATGCATTGTGACAAGGATGGTAAGATCCGCATGGATTGTTCTTCCCCTTATGCTATGGCAGGACTGGTAGCACTAAAAGAAAAGTATGACATTGCATTTGGAAATGATACTGATTTTGACCGTCATGGCATTGTCACAAAAAGTGTCGGTCTTATGAATCCTAATCATTACCTAAGTGTCGCCATCCATTACCTGGCACAGAACCGTCCCGAGTGGAAAAGTGATCTGGGCATAGGAAAAACACTGGTAAGCAGTTCTATGATTGACCGTGTTGCGAATGACTTACATAAAAAAGTGATCGAAGTACCCGTCGGATTTAAATGGTTCGTTGATGGTCTTATAGAAGGACGTATCTTCTTCGGCGGAGAAGAGAGTGCCGGTGCAAGCTTTTTACGTAAAGACGGTTCGGTGTGGAGTACCGATAAAGACGGTATTATCCTGACACTTCTGGCTGCTGAAATATTGGCAGTGACAGGAAAAGACCCTGGTGTTCATTATCAAGAGTTAACCCAAAAGTTTGGTGCTCCTATCTACGCCCGTATCGATGCACCTGCGGATGCCCAACAAAGAAGTATCCTTAAAAAACTCTCTCCAGATGATGTAAAGGAAAAAGTACTTGCCGGTGAACCTATTGAAGCTATATTGACCAATGCCCCGGGCAATGGAGCCGCTATAGGAGGACTGAAAGTGGTCGCAAAGAACGGATGGTTTGCACTCCGTCCATCAGGAACTGAACCGATCTACAAGATCTATGCAGAGAGTTTCATCGATGAAGCGCATCTAAAACAGATACAACAAGAAGCACAGGCAATGGTCAATAAACTTTTTTAGGTTCCTCTATCAGGTATCTGAATTTTCTTTATACTTTTTTCAAATAGATCACTCCCAAAGGTGGCAATGTCAAACTGATCGCATATGCACGTCCGTGCATCGGTTCTTTGATCGCTTTAAGAGGTCCTGAATTACCGATATTCCACCCCTCATAATAACTGGACTGAGTGTTAAATATCTCCACATACTCACCTTCATAAGGTACACCTATCTTATAGTTTTCCCATGTCTCATCTGCAAAATTACTCACGACATACACTGTCTCATTCGGATCATCACTTTTGCGCATGAAGCTGATACAGTTATGCTGATAGTCCCCGTCATCTATCCACTCGAAACCAGCATGCTTTTCATCATATTGGTACAAAGCACGTTCATTACGATAAAGCAGATTAAGATCACTTAGCATCTTTTGTAGTTTGGCGTGATATGGATTTTCAAGAAGATGCCAATCAATGCTTTCCTCAAAGTTCCACTCGGAATACTGAGCGATATCACCTCCCATAAAAAGAAGTTTCTTACCCGGATGTGCCATCATATACGCATACATCGTTCGCAGATTGGCAAATTTCTGATTGGTGTCACCCGGCATCTTGTTGATCAGGGAACCTTTCATATGTACCACCTCATCATGACTTAAGGGCAGCATGAAATGCTCATCAAAAGCATACCATAGGCTAAAAGTGAGTTGATGGTGATGATGCTGACGATGAATAGGGTCATAACTCATGTACTTTAGCGTATCATGCATCCAGCCCATATTCCATTTAAACCCAAATCCAAGACCACCGATACTTGTAGGCCGTGTGACCATCGGCCATGCCGTGGACTCTTCAGCGATCATCATAATATCAGAGAATTCGGCATAAACACTTTCATTGAGTTTACGTAAAAATGCGACAGCCTCAAGGTTTTCATTTCCCCCATTGACATTGGGTGTCCACTCCCCCTCTTCTCTGGCATAGTTCAGATATAGCATTGAAGCAACAGCATCCACACGAATACCATCAATATGGTATTTGTCGAGCCAGAACATTGCTGAGGAGATCAGAAATGATTTTACTTCATTACGCCCATAGTTAAAGATATAACTTCCCCATTCAGGATGAAATCCTTTTTGTGGGTCTTCATGCTCATAGAGTGCCGTACCGTCAAAATTGACAAGTCCATGCATATCTACAGCAAAATGTGAAGGTACCCAGTCCATAATGACACCAAATCCATTCTCATGCAACACATCGATAAGATACATGAGATCATGAGGTTCACCAAAACGTGCCGTAGCTGAAAAATAACCTGTGACTTGATACCCCCATGAACCAAAATAGGGATACTCAGTTAAAGGCATGAACTCCACATGGGTATAATGCATTTGTTTGAGGTAGGCCAGAAGTTCTACGGCCAATTCCTGGTAAGTGAGATAGCGATTCTCTTCTTCTACTTTTCGTTTCCATGAGCCAAGGTGCATTTCATAAACACTGACCGGGGCATCATGTGCATTGAATTTATGACGTGCTTTCATCCACTCTTCATCTTGCCAATCATACCCATCAATACTCCAGACACGCGAAGCTGACTTAGAAGGTTTCTCTGAGAAAAAAGCAAAAGGATCACTCTTGTCATTGATAATATTATGAAACTTTGAGACGATATGATACTTATAGGTCAACCCCTGTTCCACACCTTCAATAAAACCTTCCCATATACCCGAATCATCTTCCCGTAATTTAAGGGGGTGTGACTCTGTTGCATAGCTGTTAAAATCACCACGTACACTTACACTTTGTGCATTAGGTGCCCAAACAGCAAAGTGTACACCATCCATGCCTTCGTGCTGCATTTTATGCGCACCGAATTTTTCATAGAGTTTCGTATGATTCCCCTCTTTGAACAGATAGATATCAAGATCACTCAACGTTGATACATCATAATGCATAGCATGTGTCATTTCTGCTCCTTACTTTTATGGCGACCCAGAATGATATGACGATAGAGGTCTTCATAGCCGTGTGCTGCTACTTCCCAGTTAAAACGCTTTAACATAGCATTGTGTTGGAGTTGTTTAATCCCTGATCTATCCTGATACCACGTATCAACTGCCCATTTTACAGTCCCGATCAGTGCCTCGGGTGTTGGATTGTAAAACTTAAATCCTGTTCCGTTTTGATCTCCACTGTTATAATTCTCTATGGTATCATCCAGCCCTCCGGTCGCATGTACAATAGGCAGGGTCCCATAACGCAAACTGTAGATCTGATTAAGTCCACAAGGTTCAAAAAGTGAAGGCATAAGGAACATATCACTGCCTGCTTCTATTTTATGGGCGATATCATTGCGGTATCCGATATAACAGGCGAACTTTTCAGGATATTTGGCGGTACATTCCGAGAAAAAGTTCTCTGCCCACTTCTCACCGGTACCCAAGAGTACGATCTGAATGTCCAGTTTCATTAATTCATCCATAGCAGCACTGAGCAAGGTGATGCCTTTTTGTTCCACTAGACGGCCAACCAGACCTATGAGCGGTACTTCGTCTCTCTGTGGAAGATCGAACTCTTTTTGCAATGCTGATTTACAGAGTGCTTTCCCCGATAGATCATCAAGATCAAAGGTTGCAGGGATGAAGCTATCTACTGCCGGGCTCCACTCTTCATAATCTATCCCGTTCAGGATACCGTAGAGTTTATACGCCTTTGCATCAATAAGCCTGTCCAATCCCCATCCAAACTCAGGTGTACGTATCTCCTGCGCATATTTCTGACTCACCGCATTGATGGCATCTGCATGTACGATACCGCCTTTGAGCAGATTGATGCCGTCAAACTCTTCAAGTTCATCTGCATTAAAGTGCTCCCATCCTACACCCAACACATCCATCCCACCTTTATAAAATTTACCCTGGTGCTGCATATTATGGATGGTCAAAAGCGAGCCTGTGTATTGAAAATCAGGATCAAAAGCATACGTAGTGTTGAGCAAGACAGGTATGGCTGCCGTATGCCAGTCATTGACATGGATAACATCTGGTTTGAGATGCAGCTTTTTGGCTAACTGCATGACTGCCTTGGAGAAGAAAATGAAGCGATTGTCATTGTCATCATAGCCTCTGCCATCTTCATCATACAACCCTTTTCTTCCGAAAAACCCTTCATGCTCTATGAAGTAAATAGGTACATCACTTCCCGGCAAGACACCCTCATATACAGCTGCCCATGCTTCAGCCATACTTCCCATTGGAACCCCTAAGGAACCTTCAAGTGCTTTCAAACCATACTTTTCCTTGTCTACAATATAGTAGCGGGGCATTACCACACGGACATCATGTCCAAAAGCACGAAGTGCTTTTGGAAGTGCTCCGGAGACATCTGCCAAACCGCCGCTCTTAGCAAAAGGCACCACTTCAGAAGCTGCTAGTAAGATATTGAATTTATCCACGATAACCCTCTTCTTTCAATTTCTTATATTCTTTAATATACATTTCCCCACTCTCTCTCCAGGAAAAATCACACAGCATATTATGTTTTACTATCAGGTTATATTGTATTTTTGTGCCATAAAGCTCTAAAGCATTTGTAACAGCAGATAGCAATGCATGATGGTCAGCTTTTTCAAAGACGATCCCATACCCTTTTTGACTTTTGCGATCAAAGACTGCATGATCATATACTGTATCTGCCAATCCTCCTACACTGCGCACGATAGGCATCGATCCATAATGCATTGCGATCATCTGTGCCAATCCGCAGGGTTCGAATAGTGACGGCATCAAAAAGAAATCTGAAGCTGCATACATACGGTGGGAGAGTGCTTCATTGTAGCCTGACTCCAGATAGATATTGTCATGTTTTTTCGCTAAAACTTCGAGTGCGTCATGGTATTTTCCTTCTCCATCACCCAGTACGACAATATTACATTCCATCAAAGCCATCTCAGGTAAAGCATCAATAAGGATCTCTAATCCTTTCTGCCAAGTAAATCGTCCTATAAATATCATGAGAGGTCGTTGAGGCTCTTTCATCTTTATCTCTTTCAGGAACGCACTTTTGTTGGCTTCTTTTCCTCTTAGGTCCTTATAGGGGGACACAAGTATCTTATCACTGGAGGGCGAGAACTGTTCAGTATCTATACCATTGACGATGCCTATCAGTTTAGCGCTGTGGTATTGCAAGAATCCCTCAAGACCACACCCGAACTCCGGGGTTAATATTTCTTTGGCATAGGTAGGGCTGACCGTTGTGACCCTGTCGGCATAGGCTATCCCTGCTTTCATAAAATTCACCTGTCCGTAAAATTCCAGGCAATCCATATGAAAATATTTCTCATCAATGCCTAGTCTGGCCAGTGCTTTTTTTTCAAAGATTCCCTGGTAGGCAAGGTTATGAATGGTAAAGAGACTTTTAGTCTTAATCTCTGGCTCATTTTCTAATAAAAGCGGCAGCAAGGCAGTTTGCCAGTCATTAAGGTGTACGAATGCATACGGTTCACGCTTCAATATTTCCAGTATCGCATAGTTAAAGAGTGCAAACCGAATATCATTATCGGCATAACCGCCTTGAGAAGGTCCATAGAGGAACGCTCTGTCACACAGCATTGGTGTATATACAAAACGGTAGGTCATATTTTTATATTTACAAATATAAAGTGTTATGGGATAGGCTCTTTCTCCCATCATGATATCAAATGTTTCACCTACTGCCTCTATACAAAACACTTCACGATCTATGAACTGATAAAGAGGCATGATGACATCAACATCATAGGTTTCATTCAATGCTCTTGGCAAACTGTATGCTACATCCGCAAGTCCGCCGCTTTTTGCAAAAGGATACACCTCACTTGCAGCAAATAGCACCCGTGTATCACTCATTAGCACTCTCCCGTAAAAGCTTCGCCGCATGTTCAGGTGCCACAGGGTTGATCATGATGCCTGTACTCACTTCAAATCCGGCCATATGGTAAAGACGCGGCATGATCCGGATCGAAAAACGGCACATCTCATCTATATGTGTGAGTATATCATATTCAAAGTCTTTCGCCTGTAATGGTGGTGTACTGATGGTTAGATTAAATGTAAAACAACCCAACTGTTTTTTCATATTTTTTAGTATTATATGTAGCAATGATGCAACTTCTACTATAGATGTATCTTGAAGGGTATCGATCTGTCCTAGTGCCTGTTTAGAACTGATGATCACTTCAAAAGGATAGGCACTGGCATATGGACAGTAGGCTGTGAAGGCACCATGCGTCGCTACAATGCGTTCACTGGATGCTTCCTCATGCTCGATCTCTGATTCCAACAACGCACATACATTATGGTTATAGTAAGTAAAGCTGCGCTGATATCTCTCTTTGAGTAGCTTTGGTACAATGGGAAGTCCTATGATCTGTGTATGACAGTGTTGCTGTGAAGCACCTGCCTCACTCCTCTCGTTTTTAAAAAGTGAAATATAGGCAATACGTTCATCCTTCCGCAGATCAGAAACCCTTGCTCGAAGTGTTTTTAACCACTCTACCACTGCACGCTCACTCCATTGTATGATGGAGGTATGGTGTTCAGGTGTATCGATCATCAGTTCATGTGCTCCAAAGCCTTCCCAATGCTCAAAAAAACCATAATGATGTTCATACGGAGCTTCGATCTGAACCGCTTTATAAAGGTTTGGTACCACACGCGTTTTCCACCCTTTTTGATTTGGAAGAGAACTATTTTCTCTTATAGCAAAGATCTCATGAGGCGTCATGGATTCATTTCCTTCACAAAATGGACAATGTTCCTCTTTAAGGATCTCTTCCTTCTCTTCTGTGCCGTAACAGTTGGGTCGATGCAGCCGCTCGGGTGCAATGATCACATGCGTGCCATGTACACGGTCATGTCTAATGTCAGACATCTTTTACCTCCAGTGTACCCTTGAGGGACATATCCTTACTGAACGGCGCTACCATAGCAAAACTGATCCCCTGTACACTGAGGTCAAATCCCTGTTCACTTTGAGAAAGTGTTTTAAGTTGGAAATAATGGATATCACAGCTTTGACCAAGCGTGATAACAATATTTTGATTGAGTTCTGCATCATAGATCTCAAGTGTATCAGTCGACAACACAGTTCCCTGATCCAGCAGAGGATCCCCATTAATGGTGATAGACTCATAGTCACAAAAGTGAAAATTGTGTTCAAGTACATACTTGAATCTACCTTCTGCCTGTGTAGAGAGAGTTATCTCAAAATCAAATCCGTGTTTATGTGGGATATAGGTCTTCTTCATCTTTGTAGGTAGTTTATGCGGAAAATACAAACCTCCATTCCTGGTAAAGACCATGCTCTTTTTATCCACGAAAAGATCAAAAGGCTGATTGGAGAAATCTCCGAACTCATGAAAATTACAATACTTGAAATTATCCGTACAGAAATTCTCATCCGAAATATGATCGATAAAAGAGTTTTTGAGATACCAGTCATAAATGATCTCATTGCGCAAAGCATCATCGATCTCAAATGCGGCATGGTGGATTGTATCGATCCCCTCTTCTGCCATAGGTACCTCTTCTTTAGGTGTCGCTTCGAACAAACGCTGATGATAGGCTTCTTTACGACGTGTTAAAGTATTCTGCCAGTTAAAACACGATTCTCTGCTGTCAAATTCTACCATTTGTCCCCCATGTGCACTATCAAATCGGAAGATATGTTTTGGTGTCACAGCTTTCACCTTGTCATAGCCGTCCAATTCATTTTGATCGGTCACCAACACACTTTTTTTCTTATACCGTATATTCTCTGCCTCGATAATATAATGATAGGCATTGTCTCTGAGGTTTGGCAGATAGAGACCTCCAAATACCCCATGCCATAAGGCATCATTGGTCTGTGCTTTATAGAGCGCTGTATCGAAGTCTGACTTTTTGACCTCCTGGCGTACTTTTGCAAGCTCCATCATACGTTTATGGATACGGTTGCTCTCCTCATACTTCACAAAGAAATTTTTCCAGATACCGCCTTTAAGGAACTTCACACCCTCTTTCTCGTAACGGTCATGTCCCATCTCCTCTTTAAATGCTTCGAGTTTCAGTGTATCATCTGCACGAAGGCTCCATTCCCCCATCTCATAATAGGAGACATTAGGCAGATAAGCAATACCTCGTGTACACTCCTCTTCATAATAGGTACCATAATGCATCGTCTCGATCTCATCATCGGCTAACACAGCCTGCACAAATTTTTCAAGCCACCCTTTTTCATAGACCCATTCATAGGTGCCAGGCCACATACCGAACTTCTCTGCATCATCAAAGATGATCGCTGCAGCGTTCTCCTTCCTTTTGTAGGATTTTATCGCTTTGATGGCAGCATCCACATTTAAAAAAGGGATCGCATAACGCAGCTTCTTGCTGATAGGAAAAAGACCGATCTCATGGCCTCCCTCTTCACTCATATAGTATCCATCCAGGATATTTTCATCAAAACCGGCACACTGAAAATGGTAATCATCCATGACGGTATATTTTATACCTGCACGCTTTAGATCAGGGATAAGAGAAGATTCCCAAACACGTTCTGTGAGCCAAAGCCCCTTTGGTGATTGTTTAAAATCAGATGCAATGGAGTCATTGAGCATTTTGATCTGTGTCACACGGTCTTCTGAAGGTATCACACTCAGGATCGGTTCATAATACCCTGCAGAAAAGAACTCGATAGTTCCACTCTCTGCCAATCTCTTGATCTGTTTATAGAGTTTAGGATGAAATGCTTCTATCTGTTCCATAAGCCATCCGCTGCAGTGGACAGCAAAACGGAACTCCGGATATTTACTCATTACTTCAAAAAATGGACCATAACAGACTGCTACACCATGTTTGATGACCCACTCGAAATTGTCGACAGGCTGATGCATGTGAATGCCAAAAAGTAGTTTTGTTTTATTTCCCATCTTTTTTCCCTTCTTTATGTGATATCTTCTTCATAAAGATATGCATTATACGAACCAGTTATGGACATAGGTTTCATCCAGATCGATAAAGAGTGCACCATAACCAGGCATCGTCTGTATGATCTCGCTCCCTTTGAGTATTTCAAAACGCAAATGCACCGTCGTGTAGTCTTTAAAGTGTACTTTTGAAATGGAGAGTTCTATACGCTCATCTACAGCAAAACGTATCCCTTCCTTTTCATAAGGACTATCCAAAGGAAAATTGAAATGAATATGCTCTCCAGTCTCTTCGACGATGACCTCGAGTTTCATGTGCGACATTTTCAAAGATCCAATATCCCCTTCCAGGGCCAGAAAGATCTTTTCATCATCATGGCCGTAATAGATCATATCTATAGGTCCGCGTACCCGGTCCATGGTAGAGTAGAGCTTGCTCTCATCCACACTTCCACAGCCGATCCATTCAAAAAAAGTACTCTGTTTTCCATCAATGGAGGGTGAAATGTGGGCGTGCGGTTTGACCAAGAATGAAACCGAACTCTTCTGTGATATGATCGGCATGAAAAGATCAGAAGGCGGCTGCATATGCATCAGGCGGTAAATCGTGATGAGATGCTCCCTGAAGAGCTTATCAAATTCCAATCCGAACTCTGTAACATGATCATCACCATACCACCAAAACCAGTCACTGCACTCCGAAGCCAGGAAATGAAATTTGACCTCTTCTTTCACTTCATCGGAGATCTCTCCCTCATGGTTATCCACATCACGCCGTGTTTGATAGATCAGTTCCCATGCACGATTCTTTTCACTGTGTCCAGACCAGGTATCAAAATTGCCATGTATCCAGCTCCCTGGTGCAAGTTTCTCCAGTTTCCCAGGATCTAATAAACGTGAGACTTCATCCATAGTGACCGTTCTGCACCATGACGTTTGCAAAAAGCGTCCATAGAGTGCCATAAAAAAGTCATAGGCATTGTTTTCAAAAAACTCCCAGGCATTTTCACCATCTAAAATAACAAACACCGTAGCATTTTTCTGTGCATGCCGGAGAGATTCTATAGCATGCACAAAATGCTCACTTGCGTCATGTCCGGATTTAAAACGGTAGTTAAATCCTATCATGTCACTGAGTCCATGGTCACGAAATCCTATGGTCACATCATTATAGACGTAGGGTTTATAGAGATTCGCACGTGTATCGTCCCCAAGTGATCGAAAGAGGATCGCTTCATCCGTGGCTATCCAGGCGATCCCCCGCTCCTTGTATATGGCTATACTCTCTTCATCGACTGCACCTTCTGCGGGCCAAAACCCTGTAGGCGCAGCACCAAAGGTCTCTTTATAGAGTGCGATGGAGCGTTCGACCTGCTCAATGGCATCTTCTCTGAGTGACATCGGGTTGTCAGGCAGAGTGGTATGAGAATTGGCACGCTTTGCATTTTCCATATCAAGCAGCAGTGGCAATATAGGATGGTTATAAGGTGTAGTCGAAAGTGAGATGACTCCCTCTTCTTGCAACTGTGCATAAAAAGGAAGAATGGTCGCCACAAAGTCGCACAGTTCCTGAAGCAGGTGTGCTTTGTCTGATTGTGTAAAACCTTTGCCTTTTTGAAACAGTGTTTTTACCAGTTGGTTTTCCTGACGCAGATAATTACCGCACCAAGCAAGCATAAAAAGCATCTCAAAGTCAATAAGCTCTGCATCGCTGAGCTCTTCCTTATGATAAAGCTGACTCAAATACGCTATAGGTCTGATCATCGTCTCATACTGTGTTGATTTACACGTTTTAATGAGCCATTCTCTTTCGTCATGCGCTAGTATTGAGGGTTCTTTTCCCCACAATGAGAGAAAATAATCATTTTTCAGAGGATCTCTGTAAAGATTCAACTGTTCAATCAATGGTGGGGTAATATTGAACGTCGCCTTAAGGCCTTTATATTGACTTAACAGCCATGGCATCTCATAATAGTCTTTTATCGCATGGAGAAATACCCACGGCATACTCATCACTCCATCACTGTCCCTGTAATCGGGTTGGTGCATATGCCAGAAAAAACAGAGATTCAGTGATGGTTTCATTGTCACTCCTTAGACCATTGTTCAATTTTAGCAGAGTACTCAGCCAAGATCGCTTCCCCTTTTTCCTCATTTTCAGACTGGATATACAAGTTAAGGTGATCTCTATACTGATCGGGGATCATAAGGATCCAGTCATTTTTATCTAACCATATCTTGACACCATCGAGTGTGGATGACTCCTTTCCTTTGGTATCTGCAAGGAACATACGCATCATCTTTCCTTTCAGTGCCTGTCGACATTCAATCTTCGTTATTTTATAATAAAAACTCGGCAATGAATCGATCATATCAGAAAGTTTTACCCCATGATGCAATATCATTTCAAGTATTCGCAAAGTTGCAAACATTGAATCCCGATGCGTCGCAAATTCGGTAAAAGCAAAATTACCTTCACCCGTAGCCACAAGATCATACTCTCTCATCTTTTCTGCTTTGAAGTTTGCGTATTGACCCCGTTCTATTTTAAGATTTTCAAAATGGACGATATCTACTGCCCATGTTGGTAAGAAAACGCGTTTTATAGTTCCTGTTTCTTTCGCTTCCATATTTAAAAGTAAAAGAACCACATTTAATGCGTCTTGTTTACCAAGCACAACACCTTTATCACTTACGATATCCAAACGCTGACCATAAGGGTAAAGAATAAATCCTGCATTCAGTTTCAGTGCATTAATAACATCATGCATATCTTGTTTTGATTGTTTGATCAAAGCATTGATATTGGCAAGACGATGTTCATCCCTATGTGCATTAAACATAATATTCTCTACGCCAAGATCATTTATAATATCCGGGAAAACATCTGAAGCCATTCCATGCATCATATCCACTGCAACACGACAATCTAAACATTTAAATATATGTGGGTTCACTAATTGCATCATTCCCTCTTTATAGACTCTATATTCTTTTTCATGACTGGACTCACGAATCTCGCCGATCAGCGAATAGTCTACACGTCGGAAAGTTTCTTTGAAAAAGGCTTTTTCTATTTTTTTAGACATTTCATTATTGATACGTAGTGCTTCACAGTCAAAAAAGGTCATTACCGTACTGGTTGGATCATCAGTTTTTTGACGGAAATGGACACCCGCAATGAACTGATCATGTGAAGATAAATTACAACGTAATACAGCAGAAGGAATATCACGGTAGTCGATCACGTTTATACCTGCAGAAAGAAGTCCTCCCAGAAAAGCACGTTTGAGCATACGTGAGCTTTTATGATAATCTCTAGAAACAACGACACATGATCCCACAGGCAGTTGTCCACCAAAAGCTTCAGCAAGTTTTGTCGCCATTTCACAAGAGAGTTCAACATTGGACTTTCCAAACACCGTCCCATTGACAAAAATAGAATTTTTGTATTTATTTCCAAGTATCAAACTGTGGTTAACGATAGAAGCATCTTCAATTTTTTTATCAGGCCAGATGGTGACATCTTGTTCAATCTTGCTTAACTGACCGATCTCGCATCCCTCTGCCAGGATCATCCCGGCATTGGCTGTAACATTATTATCGATCACATTATCATTACAGATCACACAACCATCCAGCTTGACTTTAGCATGAATCTCCACATCATTCCAGATCACAGTGTTTCTGATCTTACTCTCTTTGCCGATGGTGACATTGTCTCCGATCACGACATTATTGAGCTTTACACCCTTCTCCAGCGTAACATTCTTTCCCAGTACCACCGTACCAATAAATTCAATACTTTGATCAAAACTGTACGTCTCATCGCTGTAAAGCACACCATCAGGAAATTGTGTTATTTCCCCATCAATGTTGAACTTGACCCTGCCGGTTAAAATATCATCATAGACGTCCCGATAGCTTTCGGGGTTTCCCACATCACGCCAGTACCCTTCAGTATATCCAGCCATCAGATCAATGCCTTTACGCATCAATTTAGGAAAAAGGTCTTTACTAAAATCATAGTTTTCATTTTTAGGGATATACGCCAGGATCTCCGGCTCTATGATATAGATACCCGTATTGATCGTGTCACTGAAGACTTCACCCCAACTTGGTTTTTCAAGGAACTTTTCTATTTTCCCCTCTTCATTGGCGATCACGACACCAAACTCCAAAGGATTATCGACCGATGTCAAGGTAATGGTCAATTTGGACTTTTTCTCTGCATGATAGTCAAAGATCTTCTGGAAATCAAAATCCGTTACAAGGTCCCCACTGATGATAATAAAGTTATCATCTCCTATGTATTCCTGTGCCAGCTTCACTGCACCTGCCGTACCATAATCTTCATCTGGAACTACATAGGTGATCTTGATACCAAAATCACTTCCGTCCCCAAAATGCGCTTGAATGATCTCGGGCTTGAAATAAAGCAGCACGATAAACTCTGTGATCCCCAACTCTTTCAGGGTCATCATTGTATGTTCCATCATCGGTTTATTCATGATCGGGAGCATCGGTTTCGGACGTGAGTTTGTAAGTGGCTGGATCCTCGTTCCAAAACCACCTGCCATGACAACAGCTTTCATTTATCCTCCTATGGATTTTTATCTAAAGTAGAACCATATTCATTAAAAAAGACGAACTCATAATGTGAGTAAAGAGTTTTGACTGGCATAGACCGTAGGCACACTAGGACATGCCTCCTCAGTGAGCCAGTCATTTTGATTGACCTTATACCCAAACTGAAAACTATCTCCTGCCCTGAGTATTTTGGTGATATAGTAATCACCATTTTTTTTCTGCTTCATCGGCTCCTCTTTCCATTCATTCCATTCACCTGAAACAGCTACATCCTCAACACTATATGTCGGTGAAAATGTAAATGTCACCCAAACCCTGTTCCCGTTCTTTTTCATTGTAAGCATGATCAATCCTTTTAGCAATGAAACTATTATATCCGAGATTTTAAAAAAATTGACAAATATATTGATTTATATTTAATCAGTATAAGAATTTTTATCTTTAAATTATAAGTAATTGTACCAAGATATGGTTTCATAAAGATAACATTCTTCTAGAGAAGAAGGCAAGTCTCAACAAATAAGGATATAGGTTAAAGTTTAGTGTAAAAAGAGTATTATCAAGATGGTATACAAAAGTATTTTATACGGTTTACTCTTTTGCTAGTTTTCTGATAGAAGTAGAAAGGACTAACAATATGACTGATTTCAGATTTATTTTTAAACTATTTTTGCTTGCTTTCACAACATTACATCCACTCTTAGCAAGTGATACTCCAAGCAATGTAACGTTAGAGCCCTCACATACTAATATATTGGCTGGTACCAAATGGCATCTTATTGAATTTCAATCAATGGATGATGCTCAGGGAATAAAGAGAACAGATGACCCTTCAAAATACACTATGAATCTCCATGAAGATGGTACCGTTACCATGAAACTAAACTGTAATATAGCCAAAGGAACATGGTCGATCAAAGAAGGGCAATCCCCTATCAGTGGCCAATTTCAATTTGGTAAACTTGCTACAACCAGAGCCTTCTGTCCTCCTCCGAGCATGGATGTATTTATATCCATGCAGGTACCGTATATCCGTTCTTATCTGTTTAAGGATGAAAAACTCTACTTGAGTTTAATGGCAGACGGTGGGATATTTGTCTGGAAAAAAGATACTGATGAGTCAATGGAAATGAAAGCCGATCCAAAGCTTGAAACGGCGATCCGATCACTCTATCCAGATTATAATGATAAACTGATCAACCCTATATACGGTGTAAAGAAAGCCCGTTATGTTTACGGACATGTCGATCTCAATGAAGATGGGAACAGTGAAGTGTTTGTCTACCTCATGGGTTCAATTTTCTGTGGAACTGGTGGTTGTAACCTGCTGCTTTTTACTGAAGAAGAGAATGGATATAGATTGATCGATCAATTCGCAACAACAAGAATTCCCGTCATCGTCTCAAATGAAAAAAACCATGGATGGAAAAATATCACATGGTTAAAATCTGGTGGAGGGTATCCTTCATTATACTTAACCTATATGTTCAACGGTAAACACTATGTTGAAACGCAAAGTACCTCAAGCAAAAAAGTTCCAGAAGGAAAGCCTTATCTTTCAGGAGAACTCACTTTCCATGATGGAATTCCTTTAGAACCTAATAAATAACAATCATAGTTTGCTGTACAGACAGACTATATGGAAGTTTTCATGATAAAAGCAGCGTTTAAAAAACATTTCTTTTTTAATTCTACTACTTTTATCATTGTATATCTATCATTCAGAAATTAATCGTCATCTTCTTCATCAGAGATGCCGTCATTATCATCATCGTCATCCTCATCGTCATTGATACCATCATTGTCGTCATCATCGTCTTCGTCGTCATCCAATCCATCATTGTCATCATCTACATCATGATCGTTTGAGATACCATCACCATCTGTATCATTATCTGCAATACCATCACCATCATCATCCGTATCTTCATCATCTGAGATACCATCATTATCATCATCGTCATCATCATGATTACAGAATTCATCACCATCATCATTGTCATAGACATCTAGAAGACCATCACCGTCTTGATCCATCGGGTCATTCTCAAGTTCAACAGAAAGTAAACCATTTTCTACTTCGATCTCCAATACATCATCCGAGACACCATCACCCTCGATATCGACAATAAACTCACGATCCATAGCTAGGTCCACATACCCAAGATCAACATCTCCTTGAGCTCTGAACAGTGTGCTATTTCCATCGACTGTAACAATCCCGATCGGTGTTACGACCTTATTATCTGGTTCATTTTCATTCGTTGTCATCACGATACGACAATCCGTATTCAGTGGAACTTCTATCTCAAAAGGGTGTTGATCTGTACCGTTTTGCACAGATGTTGTAGAGTAGTAGCTTCCATCTTCACAAAATACTTCTATCAGTGTACCAGGAACAGTACCGATCACTTTTGCTGTCGGTTCTAAAACTGTTTGTTCTGTAGAGGTACTCCCTCCGCATCCCATCAAAGATAGACCTACCAGAGTTGAAACTAACCCGCTTGTTAATACATGTATTTTTTTCATACCTTTTCCTTCAATCATTTTATATGTTATTGAGTTCAATGTTGTTCAAATAAAGAAAAGCACTTATGGAACCTGGATATATTCAGAGATCCCAAAGCATTCCAGCAGTAGCTTTACTACATATTTGACATAACAAAACAGCCCTGAATTAAATATGATGAGTGAACAACCTATCGAAAGGATAAAAGGAAGTAATGAAGTATTCATTATGGCAACCCCGCTATCTACTTGAGACCGGAGGCTTTCCGTCCTTGCTTCGCAACAAGTTTGGCACAACAATAATATTTAATAAATCAGATATATTATACGAAAGAAATATAAAAGTTTTTCACCAATTGGTAACAAAATGATAACATTGATAGAATACTACAGAGCCTAAGAACCATAGGTAAGAAATGTATGTTTACATACGGTTAGTGTAATGCATATAAACTTCTTCTTACATAGCAACCAAAAACATGAAAAGCCAATTTCATGTTAACTCCTCATTTTAAACTTCTCCCCCCTTGTATTTGGTTGCTATCATACATCAAAATAAGACTCAAAGTCTTACAATCTTAATCAAGATACAATCCTGCACATACAATAATCATTTCCCCATCGATCATCACTTTTTTGACATATGCTGATTTTTGTGATCTTTCTACATCTCCTGGTTTTGGCCATGGGTAATCAACCCAGCCACTGCCTTTTGTTTTGGCAACATATATAAATTCCCTTACAAAATAATTCCCCTTAGCATCCTTATAGTTGATCACATTACGCCCTTCTAATTTTGGGAAAGCTGCATTCATTAACTCTACACCATTTTCGTCGATCACAAAAACATAGGTATCCTGATAACTATACTGACTTCTCTTGCTTCTCAACGTATCAAATGCCTTAAATCCATCCTGTTCGATCAATCTCGCTGCTGAATCAACTGCATCTATAATAAAGGATCTTTGAACAGGCATATCATAGGTACCGCTTCCTATAAGAAATATTTTCCCAGAAGAACTTTTCACTCGCATAACATACGTACTTTTCCAACTTGGATCCAATTCACCGGGTTTTGGCCAACGGTAATGAATCCACCCTTTTCCTTTTTTGGATGAAGCTACTTTGATCATCAGTTCGCCAATTGGCTTTTCATCAACATCTTTAAGATCACGTACATTTTTACCCTCACCTTTTACATCAGGTGGATATACATACCGTAACCCATTCATATCCCAGACATATATATATTGATCATCATGAAACCACTTTGTTCCCTTTTGTCTGAATAAATGAAATGCTTTATCACCTTTCTCTTCTATCAATGCAGCACCACTTTTGACAAACGCTTCAAGTGCTTCTGCATCTTTTGCGTGTATTACACTTCCAACACTACTTATCAACACTATGAACTTCAAAAAACGTACAATAAAATGATACATATCCATCCTTTTCCTATATAGCTGTTTTTGGCACACTACCCTTTTATGCAAACCTTTGGTCTTAAAAAGGCTACTCTTCTTGCTAAGCCCGCCTTTTCAGTAGCCTGTGCAACAAGATCCACATCCTTATAAGCATCAGGGGCTTCTTCAGCAACGCCGCGCATGGATGCAGAACGGATCAAAATACCCTTCTGGGCAAGCTCCTGTATGACTTGCTTTCCTTTCCACAATTTGAGTGCCTGATGACGGCTCATTGCGCGGCCGGCCCCGTGACTTGCTGAAGAGAAAGCACGTTCCTCTCCCTCTTTGGTACCTGCAAGAATGTACGATCCCGTTCCCATACTTCCACCGATAATTACAGGCTGACCGACACTCCTGTAACGTACCGGTATGTCGGGATGTCCTGGTCCAAAAGCACGCGTTGCACCTTTACGGTGAACCCATAAATTACGTTCCACACCATTGACCAGATGTGTCTCTTCTTTGCAGGTATTATGGGAAACATCGTAGAGTGTCTCTATCTTCACACCTTTAAATAAGCACTCAAAAGCATTTCTGGTCATATGGGTAAGTACCTGCCTGTTTGCCATAGCACAGTTTATTGCAGCATTCATGGCACCGATATACTCCTGTCCTTCAGGTGAATGGATAGGCGCACAGGCAAGTTCCCTGTCAGGCAGTGAGATCCCTAGTCGTGTGGCCGCTTTTGCAAGCGATACTAGATACTCCGTACCGATCTGATGTCCCAGTGCCCGTGAACCGCAATGGATCGACACAACGATCTGGCCTTTTTTGATACCAAATGCTTCTGCTGCTTTTTCATCATAGATCTTGGCAACTTCCTGAACCTCAAGGTAATGGTTTCCAGACCCCAGAGTCCCTACCTCTCCCAATTGCCGTTCCTTAGCCAGCCGAGAGATGTTCTCAGGCCTTGCACCCTGCATCTTACCCATCTCTTCAACAAAACTCAGGTCCTCACCTAACCCATATCCATGATGGATCGCCCATTGGGCACCACCTCTAAGGACATCATCAAGTTCATCTAGCGTGAGTCTGAGTTTTCCCTCTCTACCGACTCCTGCGGGTATCGCGCGAGAAAGCTCATCAGCCAGCTTTGTTAGATCGGTAGAGGTCAGATCTTCTCTCATCAGGTTTGTACGCAGACATCGAATGCCGCATGAGATATCAAATCCCACACCACCTGCAGAGATGATGCCACCCTCTTCAGCATCAAAGGCAGCAACACCGCCTATGGGAAATCCGTAACCCCAGTGCGCATCCGGCATTGTCATCGCCTCTCCTACCAGACCGGGCAGTGTTGCGACATTGGTGATCTGCTCCAACACTTTGTCATCCATACTTTTCAATAAAGGTTCTGAACCGTATAAGCGTATACCGCTTCTTTTTTCTCCAACCTTTAGAGGGATGGTCCATGTATAATCATCAATTCTTTCCAATAGGTTCATATTCATGACACTTCTCCTTTACACATCTACGACACATCGGGCTTCCCAATGATCCTCTTTTTCTTCCACGGAGAGCATGGTCAGTGTTGCCCCTTTGACCTCTGTACCCCGTTCCAGATCTTTTCGCCAAGTATCTCCCCATGCTTTCCCTCTCCAGGAATTACCCTCTCTATGCAGTTCAAACTTACCCAGAACAAGATGTTTCATATGTGCTAAAGCCAAAAGCGTATTGAGCCACTCTATCAGAGCAAACTCGTTATCATCTTCCTCAAATACCACTTCTATCAACTCATCACAATGCAATAGATCTACATTAGCCATAATAGCAAACATCGCCACTGCAGCTGATTCGAATGATTCCTCCAGACTCTTTCCTCTTCCAATAATACCGATATCCGCATCATGGTCAAAGTAACGATATCTCTTGTTCATGTTTGGCCTTCTTTGTTTTACAAGTTCTATATTTCAATACATCGTTAAAAAAAGATCCTTACTTATTCTAGCATCATTTTCGTCTTTTACCATCTCCAACTCTACTATTCGTAACTTTATAATCTTATAAAAGCAGTACTCTCTAACTTGTTATCTGTTATGATTATCATAGAATCTGTTACTGAAAAGATGTACATAATGAAATATGAAATCAAGTCTAAAGCGGATAAAAGGGCTCAAGCTCTCTTAAAAGTCATAAGTGAACTTCTTACAGAGATACATCCGCATCATCTTCCTTCTGAGTCTATTTCACTTGATAGTCGTTTTGAAGAAGAGCTTGGACTGGACAGTCTTTCACGGGTTGAACTCATCGCAAGAGTTGAAAAGGAGTTCAAACTTTCATTACCGGAACGTAGCTACTCCGAAGCAGAAACACCACGGGACCTTTTGCGTATGCTGCTTGGGGCACAAGAAGCATATGCTATCCTTCAAGATTCGGGAATTGCTTCAATAACACTGGATGAAACAGAAGGTACACCTTTTGAAGCACAAACCCTCGTAGATGTACTGAATTGGCATGTAGCACAGCATCCGGATCGTCCCCATATCAAGTTCTACCAGGATGATGGACAAGGCGATGTCATCACGTATGCTCAGCTGGAAAAAGGTGCCAAAAATACCGCAATACTGTTGCAACAACATAGATTAGAACCTGGTCAGCCGATCGCAATTATGTTACCCAGCAGTCCGGATTACTTTTTCATCTTTTTTGGTATACTGATGGCCGGTGGCATACCTGTTCCCATCTATCCACCTGCACGCCCTTCACAGCTTGAAGACCACATCCGAAGACATGCACGTATACTGGATAATTGCCGTGCAAGCATCCTCATTACCGTACCTGAAGCCAAGCATGTTGCAAAACTTCTAAAATCGCTGGTCCCTAACCTTCAGCATATCATATCAACTACAGATTTGAAAGACTCCTCTTCAAGTACAATGCTGCCAAGCATACATGAACAGGATATCGCATTTATACAATACACATCAGGAAGTACCGGAAACCCGAAAGGCGTAGTACTGACACATGCCAACCTTCTTAACAATATTAGGGCCATGGGGAAAGTTGTCAAAGCAGGGCCCAAAGATGTTTTTGTCAGTTGGCTTCCACTTTATCATGATATGGGCCTTATTGGTGCCTGGCTTGGCAGCCTCTACTATGCTGCATTTTTTGTAGTCATGTCACCATTGGATTTTTTGGCCAGACCCGAACGCTGGCTATGGGCGATCCACCGCTATCGGGGTACACTCTCTGCCTCACCTAACTTCGGATACGAGTACAGTATGCATCGCATAAAAGATACCGATCTGACGGGGTTGGATCTTAGTTCATGGCGTGCTGCATTCAACGGGGCAGAAGCAGTCAGTCCTGAAACAGTAGAAGAGTTCAATAAACGATTTGCACCATTTGGATTTAACAAAGATGCGATGATGCCTGTTTACGGCCTTGCAGAGTCTTCCGTCGGTTTGGCATTTCCACCACTCGGACGTGGCGTACATATCGACCATATAGACCGCACTACTTTTACCCGTACAGGAAGTGCCTTAAATACCGTACAGGATGACAGTAATGTTTTAAAATTTGTCAGTTGTGGGTTGCCTCTTCCTGGACACCAGCTCAGAATCGTAGATGATACCGGACATGAACTGCCCGAACGTCAAGAAGGACGTTTGGAGTTTCGGGGTCCCTCTTCTACCAGTGGCTACTACCGTGATGTTCAAAAAACACAAACCCTTTTTGATGGAGAGTGGCTCGATACAGGCGATCTGGCCTATATTGCCGACGGAGAACTTTATGTAACTGGACGTATCAAGGACATTATTATACGCGCCGGACGCAATATCTATCCGGATGAACTGGAAAAGATGGTAGGAGATATACCAAATATCCGAAAAGGCTGTGTGGCTGTATTTGCCAGTATGGATCCAAAGAGACAGACAGAAAAACTGGTCATTTTAGCTGAAACACGAAGTGAAGACCCCAATGAACACCAAAGATTGCGCAACGACATCAATACACTATCGATCGATCTGACCGGAATACCGCCTGATGAAGTTGTCTTTGCACCTCCCGGGAGCGTTCTAAAAACTTCAAGCGGGAAGATCAGACGTTCTGCAAGCCGTGAACGCTATGAAAAAGGAATGATCACTAAAAAGCCCCAAAATGTAGTATGGCAGGTAGTCAGACTTGCCCTTAGCGGTATCAAACCCCAATTACGACGTATAAAACACTATATTGGAAGCCTTTTCTTTGCTCTATATAGTTGCTCCGTCTTTGCTTTGGTCACACCGGTCGCATGGCTCTCTATGATACTCTTGCCAAAGTTTTCCATGCGATGGAGTATGTTACAGGTCTGTACAAAATTTCTAGCCTATGCAACTGCCACGCCGCTCAGAGTGAATGGTGTCGAAAACCTTCCACCTGCAGGAACATCTTGCGTCTTGGTCGCCAATCACGCCAGTCTTCTTGATGGAGCTGCTCTCATAGCAGCACTGCCACGTCATTTTCGATTTATTGCCAAGTCCGAGTTCACTAAAGACTTTTATACCCGTCTGCCACTGGAAAAGATCCATACGGAGTTTGTCGAACGATTTGAGACCACTAAAAGTGTTCAAGATACAGAACATCTTCGTACCGTGCTGGAATCGGGTCATGCCTTGTTCTTTTTCCCTGAGGGGACTTTCAGCCGTGTTCCCGGACTTATGCCGTTTCGGCTGGGTGCATTCAGCATTGCAGCTGGGGCAAATGTACCGGTCATTCCCATATCGATCAGAGGTACACGATCGATACTTCGGGATACATCCTGGTTCCCTCATCACAGTCCGGTTCACATAGAGATCGGTAAACCTATCGATCCTGAGAAGATCAGATCCAAAGCAGAGGTAAAAGAGTGGGATGTAGCTATAGAGCTGCGCGACCAAAGCCGCGAATTTATTTTACGGCACTGTGGTGAACCGGATCTTTCATAGATGTCATGCAGCGCTCTTAGAGCCCTGTATTTTTTTTCATCTCCCTCTCACGCAGCAGACGACGCATCAATTTACCCATGACATTTTTAGGTAACGCGTCTACAAATTCGACCGATGATGGGACCTTGAACCGTGCAAGCTTTTTTCTAAGGTATTCGATGATCTCATATGCTTCAGCCGCTTCACCCTCTTTTAGAACTATAAATGCCTTTATCTCTTCGCCTTTGTACTCATGAGGTATACCCACAACCGCTGCATCTTCGACTTTAGGGTGCGTGCAGCACACCTTTTCCACTTCTGTAGGTGATACGTTCAACCCTTTAACAATGATGATATCCTTTTTCCTGTCAACCACATAAAAATAACCCTCTTCATCCATTTTTACAATATCACCTGTATGGAGCCACCCCTCTCTTATCGCTTCATTTGTCATTTCAGGCTGCATCCAGTACCCCTTCATCAACTGCGGACCCTTTATGATAAGCTCCCCCTCTTTTCCGACCTCTATCTCATCTTTTCCGTTTTCAATATCAACGATCCTACACTCTGTATCTGGCATGGGCACACCGATGGAGTTTGGTTTATTTGGGGCATTCATCGGATTGGCATGTGTCACAGGAGATGCTTCTGAAAGCCCATACCCTTCAACCAATTTTGAACCTGTCACTTCCACAAACCTCTTTTGGACACTTTCTATCAGCGGTGCACCTCCGCAGATACATGCCCTTACCGAGCTTAGATCATATTTTGCCACACTCTTATAGCTACCCAATGCTGCATACATCGTAGGTACACCCGGCATGATCGTGATTTTCTCTTTTTCCATCGTTTTAAGAATATAAGACAAGTCTCTGGGATTAGGGGTCAATATCAGCGTGCCCGCACAGCTCATCGTATAACTAAGACAGGCTGTCATACCGAAGCTGTGAAAGAAAGGAAGCCACCCCAACACACGCTCCTGACCTTCAACTGTATCAGTCACCCATGCCCTGCACTGAAGTGCATTGACGACTAGATTATAGTGGCTTAGCATCACACCCTTAGGTGTTCCTGTTGTTCCACTGGTGTACTGCAGTAGCGCAATATCTTCAGGATCAATCCCTATATCAGGTTTTTTATCATTGCTTTGGTGCATCAACTTCTCCAACCAATGATCTGTATCATCTATGCGCACCCTATCCTCTTTCTCTTTTAAAAGCGTAAAGAGGATCTTGGTGAGGAAGGGGAAGTAGTCTTTGACATTGGTAACAATGATGTTTTTAAGCATTGTTTCCTCTTTGATCTGTTGGATGATCGGATAAAAACGACTCATAACGATCACAGTTTTGGCACCAGAGTCATTAAGCTCAAATGCCACTTCTGCAGACTTAAAAAGGGGATTTATCGGAACAGCGATCGCTCCTATCTTTAAAATACTATATAACATAATAATAAATTGGGGTGTATTGGCAAGATAAAGTGCCACACGATCACCTTTTTGAACACCCAGGTCTGTAAGAGCATTTGCAGCTTTATTTACCAGTCTATCCAGCTTGCTATAAGAGATATCATTTCCCAGGTAGGAGAGAGCCCTATTGTGGGGATATTTGGAAGCTGACTCTTCCAAAAAAGTAAAAAGTGGTACTTTAGGGTATTTTAGAGTGGCCGGTACACCCTGATCATATTGTTTTAACCAAATCTTTTCATCATATATCATCTATCTCTCCTTTTTGATCGGAGAAGATGTTCCAAAGAAAAGTACAAGAATAGAAGTAAAAAAAGAATGATCGTTCCATCCACATAACCTCATTTTTTAGTGGCTGTCATATAAAGTCGCTTTTACTCATCATAACTAATCAGAAGAAAAAAAGTCAAGTACGACTTGGAACTTTTATACGGGTAAAATGTTAACGGTAGGAAAAAAACAAAGAGAAGACTCCTATTTCCTGATTCCATGAAAAATCAAAACTATTTCAAACTTTTTCTCTACTATTAAAATAAGGCTTTATGATCCAAACTAAAAAAATAATGATCAATACAAGTGCTATAAATTGTTCGATCTTTTCAATTTTTCCAAAAAGGTGTTCTGCTCCTGTACCCAATATGTATCCTAATAAAATTCCTGACACACTCCATACTATGATACCAAGTGTATTAAAAAGAGTAAATTTTTTATGAAGATACCTATAAGTACCCAGTGTTGCAGGAAATAGTATCGCACCACTATAAATAAATCGCCCACTGAAGGCTAGCCAGCTTCCCCGTTTTTTTACAGAATGTTCAAGCTTTTTTATTCTTTGTTGCAGTAATGGAAACTTCTTTAGTATATTTTGACCATAATATCTACCTACAAAGTACCAAAACTGATCGCCTATAAGTGCTCCGAATATAGCCACAGGTATGGTCTCTTCTAAAGATAACATCCCAAGATAACACAATATCCCAGAGACAATGATCATAATGGTTCCTTCAGTCATCATACCAAAAAACACAATCCATAAACCATATTGTGAAACAAGTGATGTAAATTCTTCCAACATACTTTTTATCCTTATTTTATCATTATACTTAATTGTAGAGAGTAATAAAATATAACCTTATAATACATGCATAATTTGGCTATTTTCATAAGGTTAGTTTGTCTAATTGATTTAGGGATAATTTGGAGCATATTGATTTTTATTGATGAATCAATATAATACATGCATAATTTGGCTATTTTCATAAGGTTAGTTTGTCTAATTGATTTAGGGATAATTTGGAGCATATTGATTTTTATTGATGAATCAATGTGAATGGTGAGGGATTGGAACTATTGGAACCCCGTTATCCTTCATACCTTATGTGTCTTATCAATATTCTTCTCTCTGTGTCACTACGATTACTAAAAACGCTTCAAAACTCCCAACAAGTACTCGATATCTTTTTCTGTATGATTGGCAGAAACCTGAAACCTTATCTCCTCGTCACCCTTTGGAACTACTGGAAAGTTAAGGCCTGTGGCAAGAATACCATGCTTAAAAAGATGCTTCACAAGTCTGGAAGTCTTTTCGGTGTCTCTTATCATAAGAGGGATAATAGGATGCTCCCCTGGTATGGTCTCATAACCAAGATCCTTTAGCCCCTCTTTAAGATGCCGTGTGAGTCTGCGAAGCTTTTCGAGTAACTTCAGCCCCTGGGTGCTGTCGAGGATATCAAGAGATTTAATGGCCGCTGCGGATTCAGAGGGAGTAATAGGATTTGAAAAAATGTAAAAGGGAGCTGTCTCTCTTAGGTAATCTATGACGGTTTCACTGGAAACCACATAGCCACCATTGACGCCGAGTGCCTTTCCAAGGGTTGCAATGTGGATATCCACTTTTGTACCTGTCACCTCCTCTGTACCCCGACCGGTTTTACCGAAAGCTCCCACACCGTGTGAGTCATCGACTACCGTAATGATCCCCTCTTCAAACTTTTCTTCATATCTTTTGCAGATTGCAACAATCTCATTAAGGGGTGCATGGTCTCCCCGCATACTGAAGATACCGTCGGTAACGACGATCATTCGTCTGTATTTACCCAAGTATCTCTTGATTGCACCTTCAAGATCTTCCATATCAAGGTGCCTGTATACCGTCTTTTCAGTGGGGTGTGCCAGCCGGATAGCATTGATGATACAGTTGTGGTTCAGTTCATCACTGATGACAACCGTTTCTTCTGTAATAAGCTGTGGGAGGACACCCATAACGGCCGAATAGGCGGCACTGAAGATCATGGCCGCTTCTCTACCGCAGAAGGTAGCCAGTTTCTTTTCGAGTATCACATGCGGCGCAAAGGTACCGCTGATAAACCGGACGGCACCCGGCCCGGTTCCAAATAACTGGGATGCATCCTCCTCTGCTTCAATGACATCTTTATCTGTTGAGAGGCCCAGGTAACTGTTAGAATTCATCTGCAAGAAGGGCTTATCTCCATTCCCTCTAAGGGTAACCCTCGGTCCGAAACCATCTTCGGCTTCCATGATCCCGGTAATGATCTTTTCATGCCGTTTACTGACACCCTTTGCATCTATGGATTCCAACTGTTGCTTTAAAGGAATTTCAAGCTTTTCAAGTGACATGGGAACCCTCCTTTCTCAACTGTTCGATCATATCTTTTGTCATCGATCCGATATCATATGCCGGCTGCCAGCACCATTCGGCTCTTGCAGCGCTGTCATCCATTTTACGAGGCCAGCTGTCGGCGATTGCCTGCCTTAGTGGGTCTACTTCATAGGTCATGCTGAAATGGGGCAGCTCTTTTTTTATAGTAGCATATAATTGCTCCGGCGTAAAACTCATGGCTGTAATATTGTAAGCATTACGGTGAGTTAGCATCCTCCCATCCGACTCCATAAGTTCCACGACCGCCCGAATGGCATCGGGCATGTACATCATGTCCAGACGGGTTCCCTCTTTCAAAAAGCATCGGTAGGGTTCATTTTTTACAGCAGCATAGAAGATCTCAACGGCATAATCGGTTGTTCCTCCGCCCGGCGGTGTTTTATAGGAGATCAAACCGGGGAATCGAACCCCGCGGATATCCATATCATACTTTTTAACGTAATAGTCGCAAAGCAGTTCACCCGCCACTTTTGTAATACCATACAGTGTATTGGGACGCTGGATAGTCACCTGAGGGGTATTGTCCGGTGGTGTGGATGGTCCGAAGGCCCCGATGGAACTGGGGAAAAAGAGCGCGCAGTGATGATGACGGGCAACTTCCAGAACCGTCTGGAGCCCATTCATATTGACATCCCATGCAAGCTGGGGATTCTCTTCCGCTCTTGCCGAAAGAAGCGCTGCAAGATGGTAGATGATATCAATGCTGTACTTTTTTACAAGCGCTGTGATGGCTTCGGAATCTGTCGTCTCTATGATCTCATAAGGACCGGAATCAATAAATACATCGTCCGGCTTCCTACTGTGTCCCGCAGCAACTACATTGTCTCTTCCATATTTATCTCTAAGTACAGGGACGAGCTCAGAGCCGAGCTGACCTGTTGCACCGGTGACTAATATCCTTTTCATCTTTTATCCTCTTGAATCATAATATTTTTTGCCCTGTCAACCTGGAAGGATTCAGCAAGCCATATCTCTTGTTAAGGTCTAACCTTCTTACTTATTGTAGCATCATTCTAGTGAACCAATAGGAAACATTACATACAGGTTTTCAGACTCTGCCAAATGACTATACAGTCGATATTTTTTCATGACGACACAATCATACTGATCATTGTCTTTACTTCGTTCTATGAATTGTCGTATAATTAAAAAGTAATATGAAGAGGGTTAACATGAAAAAGATTATGATATTAAGCGGTGCCGGTCTCTCTGCCGAAAGTGGCATCCATACCTTTAGGGATCATGATGGTCTTTGGGAAAATCACGATGTCATGAAAGTCTGCTCTACGCAAGGGTGGATTGAAGATCACAAATATGTTACCCGTTTTTACAATGAAAGAAGACGTGATCTTAAATTTAAAGAGCCTAATCCTGCGCATAAGGTGCTAGCCCAACTTGAATATGACTATCGTGGTAGAATCATCCACCTCACCCAAAATATAGATAACCTTATGGAGAAAGCGGGTGCCAAAGATGTGATCCACCTTCACGGTACACTCACTGATCTACGATGTGAAGCTTGTACAGAAACATTTAATGTTGGTTATGCACCTCAAGAGGGCAATGAGCATTGTCCGCATTGTGGCAATACAAGGGTCCGACATAATGTTGTTATGTTTGGCGAAGCTGCACCAGAGTACAGCCACATCCAAGAGGCTATCCGGCATAGTACTCTTTTCATCGCTATTGGTACCAGCGGCACTGTGATCGACATTGTTCCCATTGCAAAAGAGTTTAAACACTCAATTCTCATTGATCCCAAACGTCAGGAGACTGCAAATAAATTTGCCCCTCATACATACATAGATGAGTACTTTGAGCATTTTATTCAGAAAAAAGCGGGTGAAGCAATGGATGAGATGATGGCTATTATCAAAGATCATATGGATAATCGATTATAATTTATGGCGGACAGAGTGAGATTCAAACACTAGGTTAAATGCCTTAAAATATAATGACTTTACATTTTCTTCAATCTGATAAAAGAGTATATTGTTAAATCTTATTTATTCATACTTATTTCACACTTTTGTTTTATCATTGCCTTATCTTTAAATAGAGAAAGGAAATAATAATATGAAAAAAATTATGATAGCATTACTTTTTGTAGCAGGTTTGGCATCGGTAGCTTCAGCACATCACATGGCAGCGTATGATGATGCAGGTATCTATATTCCAGAAACATCACCTCACTTAGATATGGTATTTTAATTATCTCTGACTCCTTCCATTTTCGGGATAATAACCTGACCTTAAAACATGCCCTCTTCTGGGCATGACTTCTTATAAGCTATAAAACTTTCTATTTTCATCTTACTACTTTTCATTGATATAAACGACTAAAATTCATTACATCTAAAGAGCGATCTCTCTGTAATATAATTCTAATAATATTATGTTAATATATAATTTATATTTATACAATTCAATGAAGTACTATTACTAAAAAGGATTCTCATGGGATTGACATTGATTATTGTGGGATTGGTAATTTCATATTTTTGTTGGGTACAAAAAAGAGAGATAGATTATATTGAGAAAAAAAATCATGAAAATGCAATTGGTACAGAAGGTATCATTGATAAGAGAGTAAAAATTCAAACCAAATTGCTAAATAAGGAAAAATTAACCCTATCAGAGGGACTGAATTGGTATTCATATAATATTATGTATACTGCCCTGAAATGTGGTTTTTATGGTGGTTTTCTTTTGAGTTTTATCGGTCTTGTTCTGTTTATCTCAGTAATATTTCATTTTACATTTCGATGAACACACAAGGTAGTGTCATAGTATAATAAAACACTTTATATATACTGGTTAACCTTCAATAGAGTAGATTGGAGCCATTGTTCCTTTATAAATGGTTAGAGACTGTCAGATAGTACACTGAAAAAGGATTGACCCATGGAAATATTTCAGATAACATTGATATTGGCTACGCTTCTGTGTTCTCTTGTATCAGGATTTTTATTTGCTTTTGCTGTCGTAGTGATGCCAGGTATAAAAAAGTTGAATGACAAAGGGTTTATCCGTGCTTTTCAGGTGATCGATGGCGTTATTCAAAATAATCAACCGATATTCATGCTGGTATGGGTCGGTTCAGTTCTAGTGCTGATCACTTCGGTTGTACTGGGCATAGGAGAACTCGATAGCATTGGAAGCATTCTCATCATCTCCTCAGCACTTGTCTATCTCTTCGGTGTCCAATTACCAACGGCCACCATCAATGTACCGCTGAACAATAAGTTACAAACGCTAGATCTCCACACTGAAAGTGAGTCGACATATAAAGCGGCCCGAGAATTGTTCGAAGTACGTTGGAATCGTTGGAACAAGATCAGGACGGTGTTGTCATGCCTCGTAACCCTACTATTGATCTATCTACTTTTTAGACTATGATAGTATGAAGCCCGACAAATGACAGAAAAACGTTCAAAAATGCTCAAATGATTCTTAAATTACTTATTTTGAACGTAAATCCAGAAGGAGAAGAGAGTTAGATGTTTATAGGTCACTATGCAGCATGTTTTGCTCTGAAAAAGGTTGAGAAAAGCGCCTCACTGGGAATGTTGTTCCTAGCGGTACAATTCGTTGACATCCTGTTCTTCCCATTTGTACTTCTAGGGATAGAAAAAATCAATATCATCGAAAATTTCACTCAATCAACTCACTTTGAACTGGAATATATGCCCTACACACACAGTCTGCTTGCATCCATTCTTTTAGCGGGTCTTATCTATATCTTGTATCGAATTGTGTCTAGAGGAAAGAAATCAGTTGCACTGGTAATGGGGATCGCTGTACTTTCGCATTGGTTTTTTGACCTCATCGTTCATACACCGGATCTACCACTTTGGAGCGATACCTCCACCAAACTTGGTTTTGGACTGTGGAACAATGCCATTGCAACATATACTCTTGAAGCAGTCCTCTTGATCGGGGGACTGTGGCTCTACCTGAGTGGAACTACAGCAAGATCACCCATAGGAAGATATGGCATGGGTATATTCGTAATGATCCTTCTCTTAGTAAATGCCGTTAATATATTTGGGCCACCCTTTGGGAACACTGAAATATCCTTGGCGATATCAGCACTTATAATGTACTTCCTCTTTGCAGGGGTAGCTTATTGGCTTGATGGCGAACGTTCATAACCATTAAGCATTCAGTCCCTTCTATAATTGAAAATCACGACGAACAGCTGACATGGGATATACCGGCAATTTCAAAGAACTCAGAGGGCTTTTCTCTATAGTATTTCTCCTCTATCTCTTTAGATTGCTCAGCATAGGGGTTTGTCATCACTTCTTGCAACTCTTTAATCAGTGTATAGTCCCCCTTGGTGGCTTGTTTATAGGCAGGGACAAGAAACCACTCCCGCAAAGTGTATTTTGGGTTAAAGGCTTTCATTTGCTTAGAAAGATTTTCGCGTGATTCGCTCGTCGTGGCATCAACGAGCGATCTCCATTTTTCCAGCCACTCCGACCAGCGTTTTAAGATCTTTTCATTGAGTACGGCGTCACCGTAAAAGCTTTTAGTGAGTGGAGAGATATCCTCAGGGACCGTAGAGAGCTCGCGAAAGAAGATCGTATAATCGACAGAGGTTTCTATCATCAGTTTTACAAGTTCATTGAAAAGTGATGCATCAAAGGTTTCTAGTCCAAGCTTGGAAGCCCACATCTTTATCATTTGACCCTGCATGACTTGAGGAAAGCCCTCTCTTATCTCATCTAATTGATCCAGAGCATCCTGATTCGACGCCAGCAGTGGTTTCAACGCCAGGCAGAACATAGAAAAGTTACGCTCGGCAGCTTGCGGCTGATTGAGAAATGAGAAGTGAACACCGCCACCCGTCCATGGCTGATATCTCGGGTCAAACATATCGATAAATCCAAATGGTCCATAATCAAGAGTAAATCCACCTGCCGCACAGTTGTCACTGTTGAAGTTCCCCTGGCAATAGCCCACGCGTATCCAGTTTGCCACCAGTGCAGTGAGTCGACTTCGGAACGCTTTTGCTAGCAGGATCACTTTTTCTTGGATAGGTAAATGCTTGTCAATGACGTCACTGTACTCACGATCGATCAGGTGTAACACAATCTGTTCAAGCTCTTCGATCGCTTTTGGATGTTCCTTTTTACGTGCACGCCGTCCGAAAAGTTCGAGTTGACCCACCCGTAGAAAAGAAGGTGCAACCCGTGTGGTAATAGCAACAGCCTCTTCGATCATCACTTCAGGGTCTCTTGAGTACGATCCATTGGTAAACCATGGCCGCCTTACTGTCTCTGTTTTTGAAGTGTACAGACTCAAAGAGCGTGATGTCGGCACACCCAGGGCATGCATATGCTCTTGTGCCAAAAACTCACGAATACTTGAACGCAAGACGGCACGACCATCAGCACCCCTGCAGTAAGGTGTTCTACCGCCACCTTTAAGCTGCATCTCCCATCGATTCCCGTTGATCACCGCTTCGAGGATGGAAATGGCGCGACCGTCACCATATGCATTACCTGTTCCAAATGGACACTGCTCATAGTATTCGGAGCCATAAATGGAAAGTGCATAGCCTGTAGCCCAACCCATACGACTCATCGGTTCTGGCAGCTGCGAGCTATCGCCTGAGAACATACGGATAAAATCCTCTGATGTTGCCAAAGCGTCGCTAAAACCAAGTTCGTGAAAGAAGTTCTCACTGTGCGCAATGTACACAGGCTCTTCGATAGGTGTAGGGTTCACAGGGACATAATGTCCAGAGAAGACTTGTCGCGGTGTGTGATCAACTCCGTCTGAAGTTGCCTCTGGATCAGTGTTTAACGTCTCCATGAGTGAATAATCCACCAACGCTGCAAGATCGTCGAGCGTCTCTACCGTTGCAGAGGTATTGTTTGTATCTTTCATAGATTTTCCTTCTTTTAAAAACGTACAGACATTTTCATATTACAACAGCCGTCTCTATAGTTAATCCAGCTGCTAACTCAAATCTTCATCTTTGTTCGCCACTATATCAAATGAAACATAATAATAGATGAAGCAAAGGATAAATTTGGCAGAGTTAAAGATTGGTTAGTCTGAAAGTATGTGTTTTAGGGGAGTATAAGAAGGTTGATTAAATTAAGTGGTGCGGATGAGAGGACTCGAACCTCCACGCCGTAAAGCACCAGATCCTAAGTCTGGCGTGTATACCAATTTCACCACATCCGCATGTGATTATTACAACAAAAGTGTATTTATTTAACTTCTATATCGAATGATACAAAAATTAGACTTTTGTTCAAATAAGTAAAAGACTAAAATATTTCAAAAAAGTGATTTGTTCGTGATGTATTAGGAATTTATTAAGTGGCGGACAGTAAGGGATTTTAAATAATCTATTTCCTATCTTTTCTTAAACTTTCCCAGATAACCTTATAAAGCCCTAAAAATAGGACACTTTATAAGTAACATATTACCCAAACTTTCATCTAATAGTCTTATGTTTCATAAAAATTGGTTGCCAAAATGAGGGTTGTAAATGGCACGTATTAAGTCAAAGAAGTATGCAGGAGATTTAATCCTGATCAAATTTTTAGAACGGCATAATCAAAGCAAGAAATTATCAGTTTAGTGCTGGTCTACTTATTGGAGATGGGTACACTTATATACAATTAAAAACTACTGTTTAGCTTTACCTTCATCTCTCTTTGCTAACAAAATTTTTCTATGTTCAAAGTACGAAAAAACTATTGGTACAACAAACAAACTAATTAACTCTACCAGCATTCCACCAAGTGTTGGTATAGCCATTGGTTTCATTACTTCACTACCAGTGCCTGTCGACCACATTATAGGTAGTAATGCTGCAACAGTTGTTGTAGTTGTCATAAGAAGTGGTCTTATTCTTCTCGAACTTGCCTCAATAATAGTCTCTTTTAATTCATTCCAATTATCAGGTGTATTTTTCTTCATTGATTGTTGTAAATATGTCATCTTAATAACACCATCATCAACAGCTATTCCAAAAAGAGCGATAAACCCTACCCAAACAGCTACAGAAGTATTAAAACCACCAACCCATAAAAGAATTAAACCTCCTGCAAATGCAATAGGAACTGCAGAGAATACAATTACTGCGTTTCGTAAACTTTTTATACCAAAATATATAATCACTAAATTGATAAACAATGCCAGTGGCATTAAAACCATCAATCTATTATTAGATCTGACTTGATTTTCATATTGACCTGCCCAAACTATTGAATAGCCTTCTGGCAAGTTAATCTTATCAATTTTATTTTTTGCCTCTTCTACAAATCCAATTAAATCACGGCCTCTTACATTAAGTAAAACCAGTGATCTAAGCATTCCATTTTCTGACTGAATAACAGACGGCCCTGTTACTACTTGGACATTAGCAAGCTCAACAATTGGTATATGATGTCCTAATGGACTAGGAACAAGGACTTTTTTTAATTCATCAATTCTATTTCGAAGTTCTTTTTTATATCGTACTCGTATAGAGTATCTATCTCTACCCTCATAAAACTGTCCAATAGTCATACCACCCACGGCTGTTTGAAGAATTTTATTTATTGTTCCTGTATTTATTCCATATCTGCTTGCTGCTATTCGATCTATATCAAATTCTATATATGGTTTACCCGTAATTTTTTCTGCATAAACACCATATGCTCCACTAATTTTTTCAACTTCTTTACCTATTTGTGCTGATATTTCCTCTAATGTTTTTGAATCATCACCAAAGACCTTTACACCAATTTGTGTTTTAATACCTGTTGATATCATAGAGATTCTATTTTCAATAGGAAACAACCATGCATTTACAAGTCCAGGAACTTGAAGTTCTTCATCAAGCTCATTCATAATGTCATAAATAGAAATACCATCAGGCCATTCATTTTTGGGAACTAACTTTACTACTGTCTCAAACATAGAAATTGGCGCAGGGTCTATGGCGGTATCAGCCCTTCCTAACTTTCCTATTGCGTCAGCCACAAGCGGATGTTCTTGAAGCTTTTTATCTATATAAGCCAATATTTCTCGTGCCTTAGTCATACTCACATCAGGTGTCGTAACTGGCATGTATAAGATTTCACCCTCATTCAATGATGGCATAAACTCTTTTCCTAATTTAGAATAAGCAAAGCCTCCCAAAAGTAATATTATTATAGGTAGAGTTAAAAAAAGTTTTCTATGTTCCAGCATCCAATGAAGTATCGGAATGTAAGTTTTTACAATCGTATTACTTACAGGGTTTTTTTCAATTGGTTTCAAATTTCCTTTTAGAAAATAGACTGCTAAGGCAGGTACTAAGACTATCGCAACAGTAACTGAACCGAACATAGCAAGGGTTTTTGCCCAGGCTAAAGGACCAAAAAGCTTTCCTTCACTATCTTCCAAACCAAAAACTGGTAAAAATGTAACTATGGTTGTAGAGACTGCAGTTAAAATTGCAGGGCCAACTTCACGGGATGCCTTTACAATTATTTCAACTCTGTCTTCTTTTGAGACATTGGGGTTTTGAGCTAAATTAGCATATATATTTTCAGTCATTATGATACCCATATCAATCATCGAACCAATGGCAATGACCAATCCAGATAAACTCATTACATTTGAATCTATTTCTAATAATTTCATAAGAATGAAACTAATACCGACACCTAGTGGAAGTGTCAATGAAACAAGTACAGAGGACTTGAAATGTAATAAAAACAACATAATTACAATAATAGAAATAATAATTTCTTGTGTTAAAGCAGAATAGACTGTACCAATAGTTCTTTCTATAACTTCTGTTCTATCATAAAAAGGTACTAATTCAACTCCCTTTGGCAATCCTTTCTTTACAATTTCTAATCTAGTTTTAACATTATCAAGAACCTCCTGAGGGTTCTCTCCATAACGCATGGTAACTACTCCACCAACCGATTCTATACCATTTTTATCAAGAGCGCCCCTTCTGAAACCTGCCCCTATCTGAACGCTTGCTAAATCTTTTACTCTTATAGGAGAATTGTTCTTAACAGCTACAACGACATTTTCAATATCACTAATGTTTTTAAAAAAACCTTTTCCTCTAACAATAAATTCTCTATCACCCTCTTCAATAACTTCAGCACCTACATCAATATTACTATTTTGAATCGCTTTTACAAGTGTGGAAAAATGGACATCATAAGCAAAAAGATTATTAGGATCGACATCAATTTGGTACTCTTTGACAAACCCACCTATGCTAGCTACTTCACTTACACCTTTTACCCCTTGAAGTAAATAACGAACATAAAAATCCTGTAACGACCGAAGTTCTGCTAAAGATTTTGGATGTTTACTATCTTTTTTATTTTCAAGTGTGTACCAAAACACCTGTCCAAGACCGGTTGCATCTGGTCCCATAGTTGGAGTAACTTCAGAAGGTAGTTCAGAAGTAGCCGTTGAAAGTTTTTCTAAAATACGACTTCGACTCCAATAAAAGTCAATATCATCCTCAAAAATAACATAAATGATAGAAAAACCAAATGCAGAACTAGCACGAATATTTTTGACTCCAGGAATCCCTTGCATCATTACACTTAAGGGATATGTTATCTGTGCTTCAACATCTTTGGGTGAACGACCTGGCCATTTTGTAAACACGATTTGCTGGTTTTCTCCAATATCAGGTATTGCATCAATGCGAGCTGTATTCAAGCTAAACACTGACAATAACCCAATAATTACAAAACCTATGACAACCATTGCACGATTTCGAATAGCTAATTCAATTAAATTTTGAATCATCTTACATCCTTAATGATTGTGTATCATTTCTGTAGTTGTTTTCATATCTTCATAACCACCAAAAAGTTGTGCTTGAGCATCTAAAAGAAAGTTACCTTCAATAACGACTTCCTCATTTTTTATTAAACCATTTTTTATTTCTATATAACCTTCAGACTCGTATCCAGTCAGTACAGCTTTTGCTTGAAAAGTTCTATTGTTTACTTTAACCCACACAACTTTTCTCTTTCCCGTATCAATAATTGCTGTTCGTGGCACTACTAAAGATTTACCATCCATTTCTATATTTAACACTGCATTTGCCACCATACCTGGTCTTAACTTACCCAAATCATTTTTTATCGTTGCTCTTACTTTTAATGTCTTAGATTTAATATCTAAAAATGGGTTTATAAAGTCAATATAACTAACTAATATTTCCCCTGGTAAAGCACTAAACATTAAGTCGATTTTTTGACCAATTTTAACTAATGATGCATCACTCTCATAAACATCCATCTCTACCCAAACATCTTTTAAATCCCAAAGTTCAAAAAAGTTTTCCCCCTCTTTAAAGTACTTTCCTACTATTGCATTCTTTGTTATAACAACACCATTTGTATTTGCATGGATAGTAATAGTACGAGGCACTTTTCCATTTTTATACCAATTATCATATTGAAACTTTTTGATACCCCATAGACTAAGCTTTTTTTCACTTTCATCTAACATCTCTTTAAACAAGTTATCCTTATCTAATTCATAGCTTTTTCTAGCTATTAAATACTCTTCACCAGCAGTTATCAATTCAGGACTGTACAAATCAATAACAGGGTCATTAATCCTTACAAAGCTTCCTGTTGATTTTACATACACTTTTTCAACACGACCTTTCACTCGTGCAGGTATCTTACTTTCTGTTTGTTCAGATTGAAGTACTAAACCTAACAGCCTTATCTTCTTTGTCATTTTCATCTCACTTACAGGGAAAAAATCAGGTTTAAAGTGTTTCAACTGTGCTTTTCTGAGTTTTACATTAGCTACTACTTTTTCAGCATTTTGACTTAAATGTTTTTTGTCTGAATGTTGTACATCAGATGCATTTAGCATTTCACCATCAATTTCAATTTTTGTTAAATTCATATGACATATAGGACATTTACCTGGCTTCTTTTCTCGTATCTGAGGATGCATAGAACAAGTATAATAAACATCAGTATGATTATGTAATTCTAAATTATCAGTAGATGCGTATAATATATTTAAGCAAACACTTATATTCAATAAAATTACAAACATTAGTATATTTTTAAAAAATCTATTCATCGAACAAGTCCCCTTTTATATACTTTAAAGATACTCGTTCAAGATCTCTCTTTGACTCAAGGGCTACTTTTCTTAAAAGAATATTTTGTAGATTCAATTCACTCTGTAAAAGTTCTATATAGGTAGCCTTCCCAACTCCATAAGATTTTGAAATAATCTTTCTGGCATCTATTGCGAATCCAATTATTTTATTATTCAATACATTTAATTCACTGTTTAATTTTTTGATTTCCTGCGTTTTAAGCATAATGTCTCTATTTTTAGACTTTTTATACACTTCGTACTCTTTCAATGTTTTAGATTCTTCATACAGAGACTTACTATAATTTGATGACTTTTTATCAGAAAATGGCAATGGAAAACTAATAGATACGCCAATAAAGTCTCCAACCATATCTATATTTGATCGCTGTGTATAGTTTAGCGAAATGGTTATATCAGATATAAGATCTAAACTTGATGCTGTTATAGCGTGTTGTTTTGCTTTTACTTTTTCTTGAAACTCAAGTTCTCTATAATCTATATTATCTGTTGAAAATGTATCTAAAGAGTTCCATGGAATAGACTTTTCTTCGATTTCAGAATGACCTGTCAAGTATTTAATTTTTTCCTTAATTTTAGAGAGCTCATGTTTTTTATTACTAATTATATTATCCAGTTCAAAGCTTCTAATTTGAATTTCCAGTATAGCTTGCTGTGTAACTTTTCCCATCGTATATAATCGACTGCTTACTTTGAGGTTTTTTTCAATCCAGTCTTTATTATTTTCTAAAATAATAAGTTCATCAGATAATTTTCTATTTTCTATTAAAATATTCCAAAAATTTAAGATTAAAAGCTCTTTTTGGTTTTCTATATTATATCTATATGCTTGCGATAGACTTTCTAAGGCACTCTTTTTTACTTCATATTTATTAGTCAATGGTATTTTCTGAGATACGCCAAAGTCAATTCCGGTCATTGGGGTTTGATCATTAGCCAACGTATCAATTGGATAGTTTTTCGCTGCAATTTTAAAAACAGGGTCACCCCATGAACCCTTACTTTTTGCTTCTTCTTGAATAGCTCTAACTTTAAAGTTTCCAGATTGTATCACTTCATGCTCTTGAATCTTTTCAAGTGCATCACTATATGTTATCGCTTGTACACTAATACTTGAACAAAATAAAAGCACTAATGTAAATTTAATCATTCCCTTTTCTCCCAACATTTCTATAATACTTAAGTATTATATATTTCACATGTGCAAAGAGTGTGTAGAGCTTTTTAGTGTTTATGAATTTACAATTGCAACTATGACAATTTAGCCCCACGTTTTTTGCATTAGGCCATTTTTACATACAAGGAAAGACTATATGGTTATAAAATTGTTGATGATCATGTAAAGAACTATGGTATCACATAGGTATCACTTTTACATAGAATAAAAAACTTAAATTGGTTATATTGTCTTAAAAATAGGGCTATATTAGGCTTTATAAGGATTATATGGCAGAGAGGAAGGAATTCGAACACAAGATTAAATTCCTTAAATGTCCTATTTTAGAGTATACATAAATTAAATAGTTAGCTGTTGGCATATAATAAACATACATATTGGGCAGAATCTGCCATATACCACTTTATGTTCTAAGTCTAAAATCCTTCCCATATGTATATATTTATTCTTAGTTAAGTTTATATGGATACAATGAAAATCTATTTTGTAGCCTTCACTAATCTATAATTTAATCAAACATACTTAAATATTTCAATATTTATTATCGCGGGATAGAGCAGTCTGGTAGCTCGTTGGGCTCATAACCCAAAGGTCGGTGGTTCAAATCCATCTTCCGCAACCAATTACATTAAAACACAAGGAGAAAATATGTCAATCAATAATATATCTAAACATTCAAGACTAAAAGTATTAATTAGACTTTTAAATGATAATGAACAATTTAATATTGCCTGTTCTAAATCAGGCTTATCAATCAATATTGCCAAAAAACTTTTAGATAAAAATGACCTCATGAAATAACAGCACTAATATCAATAATATTTCCCTATTTTTAAACAAATAGTGTAACTGTATAATAACTTTCAAATAAAATTATGTCTCATTTTTAAAACTTACAAGAGACATAAATAATATCTATTTTTTCATATAATTTGCTATTATCAAAATATTCAGCTATAATAATATATTGAAAGATGATTTAGAGTTTCATCTTTGGCTAGACTTTTATTGCTTACCTTTAGTTTACAGTATTATCCACCCGAAAAAGAACACTCCACTTTATATTTTCAGCACATCAGTAATGAAGTGTATCAACAACTAAAAGGAATTGCAATGGCAACTCAAGTAAACGGAACAGTAAAATGGTTCAACAGTGAAAAAGGTTTCGGTTTTATCGAACAAGAAAATGGCGGAAATGATGTATTTGTACACTATCGTCAAATTAATAGCAATGGTTACGACCGTGTCTCTCTTAATGAGGGTCAAAAAGTGACTTTTGAGATCGGTGAAGGTCAAAAAGGCCCACAGGCTGAGAACGTTACTGCTCTTTAAGACCATCTAATGGACAGAGAAATCTGTCCATGTTTTAAACACTTCTATAAAGAGACCAATAGGTCTTTTTATGAATTGCTTAAAGGGAAAACGTATGAAAAGTAAAGAAGCTGTTTTTGAAGCGTTAAAAGAAGGGCATAATCTTATTAGTTGTATCACAGGGATACAATATACTCTGATTAAAGGGATCTTACATACTCGTCATAGTGAAAAAAATGACTGGGAGCAAAGTGAACTTAATTTTTACAATCCACCATCTTGGCTTAACCTCAAAATCATAGAAAAAAAATCTGACAATATATAAGATTTAACAGAGTCTGATCGACTCTGTTGTTCCATATCTTAATATCCCTACTCTCTCATTAACAACATATCTTATTTTACATTTCGATAATTTATTAGTGCTATTGTATATATCTTCTGTTGTTTTATATTGATGCAGTAATATTTTTTAGGGAGTTATTGGTCTATATTGATTTGTATTTACTCTTGAAGTGGCGGACAGTGAGGGATTCGAACACTAGGTTAAATCCCTCAAACACCCTATTTTAGGGCATTTATAAATTATACAGTTGGCTGTTGGCATACAATTAACATACATATTTGGCAGACTCTGCCAAAATGATTTTCAAACACTTATCAACACTAAAAAATTATTAGTTTTTATCTCTTTCCAATAAAATTGAGTATTTTCTCCTACTTTATACTCAAATTCTAGTTTTCAATCTATTATATTTTGGTACTATCTTCTATAAGTATCTTATTTTTTAAGATACTTAATTTTTCTATTGCATTAATAGCTTCTTTATTATCAGGCTCTACTGAAATCCAAAAATTGACTTTTCCGATTAAGGATAATAAATAATCTAATCTTCGAATTTTCTTTTTAGAAATATGTGATTCTAAAGAATATTTAAAAATATAATGTAGCTCTTGTTTGAGTTCTCTTTTATACTTTCTCGGTATTTTTATTTTTGAACCAATAACCGATATACCTGTAACTATCCGCTTACTTTTTTCTTGATAAAGTCTCGTTTTTGTAGTGTTAAGTTTAAACCCTTCATCCTCTATAATATCGGTAATATATTTTATAAGAGTTGCTGGGATCTCATCTCCCGAAAAAGTTAGATCATCTGCATATCGAGTGTATTTCAAGTTAAATTTTTTTGAAAAACTTATTAAGCGTTTATCTAATTGTTTTGCAATAATATTACTTAACATTGGGCTTGTTGATGCTCCCTGAGGGAGAGCATCTTCATAACTACATATAGTAGCGAGATAATACGCAATTATATTGGGATATCCTAGTGAGGAAAAGACATGTATTATTCGATTAAGTTTTATTGATGGGAAAAAGTCTTTTAAATCTAGTTTTAAAAGTTGCTTTTGACCAACATGTATTTTGGCATTAGTAATAATAGACTTTTTTATTGCAAACCCATGTGCATGATGGCTTATTTGTGTTTTTTTCAAAATATTATGATAAATCCAATCTTGCATTTCTGCTAAAGCAGGATATGGTGAAGTGATTATCCGATGATCGGAAGAGTTTCTTTTTTTATTTTAAATTCACGGTAATGATTGTTCGGCGAGTTTACAACTGATGCTAAGTAAAAAGTTTTTCTCCCCAATAAGAGTGATAAGTGTTCGAAATTAAAAATGATAGGTGCATTGTTTTTTAATAATTTTTTAATATATGTAAGATATTGCTCTTGAATTTCTGGAGAAATTCCTTTTGCTTCGTAATATTTTTTCCATTCATTAAAAGTTTTTTTATTTGACATTTTTTCAAGTCCTATATAACATGGTATTAGTTAACTACTTTCTTTTCTTTAGCTTATGCATCAAATTGATTTTATTGACGTTCGCGGCGATAAAATTATTTTGATGCGAGCAAAGCTATGCTTTGCATAGTGTGCTGGGTTCTATTTGAAATCTTCGATTTCAAATAGAACCCTTTAGGATAAAACTCACCTTAACTCTCGGAAGCGACTACACTTCCTTAATGCTAGTTTCTAATACCATGTTATATAGGACGCTTCAATATGTCTTCTGGAACTTCTTTTATATTTGGTAAAAATGGCTGATTAATTCCAATCTTATCAACTAAAAACTCTTCAGGAATATTAAACTTTTTACCATTACTAGGTTTATTATAAAACAATTGTTTCATAATAATGTTTCGTCCTTCATCAGTAATAATAATTTTATCCGATGTATCGTTAATTATACCTTTTGATTTATATTTTTCAACGAACGTATATATTGCGTCTGGTTCAATTTTATATCTTGAATAGAAAGTGAATAGATATAGCCCATCTATACTTTCATACAAATCTTTCAAGATTAGCCTTTCTAGTTTTGTCATTTAAAACCCTCTTTCATATCTTGTAAGTAAAGTATCTCTATCTTTATTGTCTTTGTCTTTAACCCACCAAAAAATTGGAAAGACAGAATTTGGTGTATTTCCATTACATCCTTCCATTGTTAGTAAGGCTTCAGCATGACCATATCCAAAGGAATAATCACTTAGATTTTTATCTTTTATTTTCTTTGCAAGTTTTTGTTCTAAATTTTTCATTGATGCTATTGCATCTGTTAATTCTGAACCTGTATAATACCCAGAAATACCCTTCTCTAATTGCAGTGGACAAAAAATATTTATGCCTTGCTGTGCAACTAGATCGACAGCATCTTTTATACCTGCGAGAATACAAAATGTGATGTTTATATGAGGGTTGATATCACTACGTAGTTTTTTAACTCTATTTAATACAGTAAGTCCACTACCTATAAATTCATCAACTACTATTATCTCTGTTTTACCTTTCTTGTATTGTTTAACAGCACCACCTATAGTATTTACAGTTTGAACATCTTTCCAACCATTTTTGTATAAAGGTATTTTGATTTGGTCTAAAGTTTTTTGACCACTATCTGCTTGTCCATCGTATGACATTGCGACTATTTGAGCAGTTGCCTCAGAATAGCTAGAATGATTAATAATAAAATCACTCATTTGATCTAAATAAAAGTTTAATGCTTTGTCTTCTATGTTTACAAAACGTTCAAGTAAAGAAACGACAAGGGACATGTCTTCTCCAGAAAATTTAACTAGTTCCGCTAATTCATGTTTTTTATCTAATAACCACGTTTGCTTTGCATATAAATTGTAAACTGCTTGAAAGGAATTTTTGTTGTAATTCATTTATTGAAATCTTTGTGATATCTTATATATTTTTCTAATAAATTATATCTTAATTATTTTATATCTATAATTATGACCTAATAAAAATAGAAAGATAGTTAGAATTACATATTCTTGAAAAAATATCAGATATAACTCTCTAGTGGAATTACTGGTATTTGATCAAAGGTAACTCTCACCCTACAACCTTCACTTTGAGACCGACCGTCACATATAAGAAAACATAAAATCAAGCGTATCTAATTTATATTCTTCGGCTAATGTAAAAGTTAACCGTATCCAAATCTACTCGAAATAATACTTGAATCGTTCAGCTATTTATTTAGAATATACAGCAAGATCAAAAAGGTGATTTATTGCCCATATATTTGGTCTTTGTGAATAATGGACATGAGAGATTCGAACACTAGATAAAATCCCTTAAACGCCCTAGGGCATCTGTAAATAAAAAATTGGCTATTGGTGTACAAGTTACATACATATTTGGCAGAGTTAAAAAAGAAAATAGACTTATTTTATACGGGTTTTTATATATACACTTTTAAATCACTCTCTATAGCATCTTGTATCCTAGTAGGTTCTAATACTTTAATATGTGGTATCCAATATTTCACAAAAGGTATAATCTCCCTATCGTCAGTAACTTCTATACTTACAACCATACCTCCATCTTCATATACAGATTCTGTAATCTGAGATTTTGAAATGGGTTTACGAGTAAAATACTCTGCCACCTTGGAAGATATTTGAAGTGTAACTCTATATGGTTCAACCTCAGCTTTGAACCAAACAGAAATAGAATTATCCAATAACTTATCAAGTTTTTTATTGCTTTCAAAAGTTGTATCTAGTATCGTTATTTGCTTGATACTTTTCAGGTAATACTTCTTAAGAATATCATTACGGCTATCAAGTGCTATGAGATACCAGTAACCTTCGTAATTGGCTATTTTAAGAGGCTTTAAATCTATTTGAACAGTAGGTTGATCAAGTGGTGTATAAAAACAGTTAATTTGTCTTTTTTCTTTTATTGCATGTTCCAGCTTCTGGATCTCTTGTAGCTTATCACCTATATCTTCCATATCGAGTTTTGCATAGATAGGATTTAAAGATTCATTTTTAATCTTTGAAAGCAATTTGTTTGCTTTTGCAGCAAACGTAGTTCCAGCACCTTCTACCAATCTTTGTACAATGTCAAGTACAACAGTATCTTCAACAGATGAGAGTTTTTCGAGTTTAAAACCATCTTGCATCTTCCATTTTTTCCCATCTCGGTAGATAGGATAATGAAGACCAAGCCTCTTATTGAAATCTCTCTGAATGGTTCTGTCACTTACATTAAAATCCTTTGCCAACTCTTTAACAGAAAGAGCTTCCCCGTTGTTTAGTCGAGCAAGTATCTCTGTAAGCCGATCTAAGATTGTGTCATATTCATGTGTTGCCATCGTATTTCCCTTGGTGATTATTATACTATAACATTATTTCGACAACTAACTGTCTAGCTATTTAGAAGTTATATGTCATTTAGTTTTTTTAAAATATCAATGCTTTCTTGTCTAGATTCTTCATAGATCAACCCCTGTTCTCTCATATCTTTAAAATCATTTTTTATCTCTTCAATGTATTCATCTACACGGACATCATCTTCATAATCCATAGGTAGTTTAGGTAGATAACCATAATTCACTTCTAAATGTTCACTGATGAATTTCCATAATTTATCTAGTCTTTGTTTCATATATATCTTCTTCTACTTTTAATCCCATCTCAATATCTTTTCAAATGTATCTTCATTTTGTTCTTTCATCTTCATATATCTTATGTATTTGAAGTAATACACTGGATCATTCGGACTTAACAAAGGGATATCATATCTAAATCCATTGCGGGGATCTACTAAATTATAATAATAACTATCATCTTTAGTAACATAGGATAACAATTCTTCATCATTTTGTAGTTTATCATCAGCAAACTGTAATGAGTGAGGATTATTTTTTACAGCTTCTAATACTATCTCTTTATCGTTTCTAAGATCGCCAGAACATTTTCTTAATTGCATTCCATCTGTTTTAACAGTATTAAATGCTTCTTCTTTATTAACTATCTTATTCAATTTAACACCTCTAATCTAATAATATATAAGAATAGTGTTTTAAAATGACAGCTTTATGTCTGGTTGCATTGATTTATTAAGTTATCTAGTTATAAAAACTTTTTTTCTTTTATAACCGTTGTAGTTTTTAACAAATTATTTTCAATGTTAGTTTGATTTTGTATAGCTTAAAGATTTTATTTGTTCTAACAAATCATTTTTATTTTGTACAAAATGTCTTTTTCTCCATCCATTTGCTGGAGATGGATGAGGAAGCCCAAAAAGTACCTGAGATTCATCTAGTTGAACAGTTTCGTCTTTTAGCAGAGTCTTAAAAACCTCTTCAACACGTTTACCTAGCGGTATGTAAATTGTATTATCTGATAATACAGAAATCTCATTTTTAAAATTTTCAAGTTCTGACTCTAATAATTTATTTTTTAAGATCTTTGGACCACTACCACTATAATTTTTGCCATTTATAAAAACTGGATTTCTCAGTAAAGATGTATAATGTATTAAGTCTTCTCTAGTATCAAATAATTCTTCACAAGATTCAAGATTTAAAAATTCATTCAATTCAATATCATCAAGCATATTGATCAATATATCCCTCATTGCTCCACTGAAACTAGCACATTTTTTTACTTCTTTTAAGATTTCATGCTCTTGTAAAACATTATCATAATTGAGAAGTTCAGATGCTTTAGTTAAAGCATTTATCGCTTGAGTGAACCCTGGAGTTATCCCACATATAACAACTTTTGCATCTTTATTAATATAGTCAAAAGGTGCATATGAAATTTTAATTTTATCTACTTCTTGAATCGTCAAAGTATCAATATCTTCAAATTTTTTATTTGCATAATCTGTTTTTTTTATAATTTCTTTATAATTATTAAATGTATTTTGCATACTTAACTCCCACTTTTATTTTTATAATATTACTATTCATTAAGTAACGTCCTTTAATTTTTCCAAAACTTTAACCATAGCCAAAGTATCAAGCTCACAGTATCTTAACAATGCCTCTCTAAGTCTCGCTACTTCTTCCTTATCCTCCATATGAGCCAACTTTGCATAAGTCTGCATAGCATCACCACCGTTTTGAACACTATCGAGTTCTTTGTAGGCTTGTGCCATTTCAGGAACAAGTGCAGGCAGGACATACTTTATCGAATAGCTTCCTCTCATAGAAGGTACATAGCAGTCTTTCTTTTGAAATGGCATCATTAAGTCTTGTATATTGTCATGTATTGCTAAAAGTTCTGGTGCAAATTCATCAAACATAGCTGCTAATTCTCGAATCACACCTTTCTCAAATCCCATATTGTATGCAAGTACAGTTACATCAGTTGGTATATCTTCCACCAACCTTTTTGCCAACTCATATCGTGGATCTATTCCTTCTTCAGCCAGAAACTCATAATGTTCTAAAGGTTTATCTTTATGCTCTGCATGAAGCGAGTACTGAAATGGAATCTTCATAAATGGACTTATACCTTTCCATTCAGGTATGGCTTGCTGAAATGTTTCAAAATCCAAATGATAGATAGGATACGTTAGCCCGTCTATGAACTCTTGAATAGCATCTTTATTGATAATGGAACTATTTGTCTGCTCAGACTTTATTTGTACTTGTTGAGAGGTAGAAAAACTTGATATATCTGTAATATGTTCAAACTCTATGATACCATCATGATACATCTGAAACTTTTTATCGCTTTTCAATCGTGAAATATTAAAAATACTATATTCAGGGATATGATTCCAGCAGTACTCTATTGCATCACAATCATATGGATCAGTACAATGTTTACCTATCCCAATATCTGGTTCTACATCTTTATTGCCTAACTGCTTGCGAAAGTATTGTAGATATGTAGGAATATCTGCCTGCAGGTCTAATACCTCATCGGATACATCTACAATTGAAAAGAGCTTATCTATTTCAAGTTCCTCATCTCTTACATACTTATTGTTGATATGAACAATATTTGTTTTTTTAACATCGTAACCTAGGCCATTAAGTACATAGTATTGTATGGAAGCATCATGCAAATAAACTTCTTTTACTTCAGTGGAGCTCTTCACTTCATTTATCTCTACGCTACCATCTTCATTGATATGAAGGACATCTACCATTACTAGAATATCATCATATTTAAATGTTGCCTCGTATATATTTTGAACACCTTCATCCATCCATTTTTTGGTAAGAGCTATTTTCTCATCAAAAGTTGTACCCTCAAATGGTACTTCTTTACCCTCAGGAAAAAGTTGACAGGCTAATGCCCCCACTTTATCTCCCGTTTCAAATATAGCTTTGGCTGATGCATCTGGCGGAGTAAGCACATCTGCTTTATATTTTTTCAGCCATAGAGATTTCGAGCATTGCAGTCCTCTTGTATAAAGTGATTTTGATAGGTTCATTGTTAGAAAATCCTTGTTTATTATCTGAGTAGCTCAAGTATTATGGTTGAAAGCTGATTGAACTGGCCATCTTCTCTGAAAAAATCTTCTATAAAAATATCTATTTTATTCTTCAGTATATCCATATCATTTTCATCAATATCACTTTGAGAAATAATACTTTTTTTCCATGTCCATACCGTATTCCATTTTAATGCTAAGTTTTTACCTGGATTAAAATTCTTTAAATCTTTTAGCTTTCTAAAAATATCTTCTCTAAATAATTCATCCCCTGGACCGATGATTAATTTTAAAGTCAAGCCACTAGCAGTATAATAAAATTCATATAGTAATACTCTATCACTTTTTGTCCATTGCCCCTTGCCACTTTTCTGTCCAGGAATGTCGTCCCACCTTATATCAGCAAAACGAATAAGGTTTTTATTTGATAAATCAACTTCTACATGTTCATCTTGAAATTGACTCAACTTATCTTGTAGATAGTCACTAATCTCTGACTTAATATCAACTCTATAGTTATATAGAATATCCAGTGCTTTACTGTACTCTTTGTTTGCCCAGATTTTTTCACATAGTTCTTGAATCTCTCTATTTTCCACAATGTTCCTTCTTTTTAATAAATCCGTATAGCTTTCGAAAACCAACTTTGTATTTGATGATAATTCATTTTGTATCAAAATATCCGTTATAATATTTGAAATCATTTCATAATCAGCTTTTAACCAATGCTCTTTTGAGGCATCATCAAAATTTGGTGTTAAAAAAATATAATAAATATCGTATTTAGGATATTTGGACTTTACTTTTTTTTCATATTTCTCTAATTGTCCACCATCCTCACCATCTCTCCTTTCTCTAGAATAAACTTTATTTTCTATAACAAAAATTTTTTTATTTTTTTCATCTTCAATTAATATATCAATATCATCTCTTTCTCTATAGACATTTAAATTGTACTTAGTTGAAATATATATATACTCTTGCAATTTTTTATCATTACAATTATTCTTTAAATATATCTTTTTTAGAAAATCTATAAAAATTCCATATCCTTGATTATGTTCATTATCACCCAGCATCCAGGACAACACACTAGAATGTTTTATTTCTTGTGCCCCCATACCTGTAATTTCTAATACATTAAAATCTAAAAAACTTTGATTTATCTTTTGTAAATATACTGATATATCATCATTGTAAATAAAATTTTCTATCACAGCTAATTTATTTTCTGTTTTGCTCATTGCCACCTCCAATATCTATTTTTAATGTATTCACAATGCTTTTGTAAACTGCATTTTAAAATATTATAATCAATCGATGTAATATTTATATAACTTAAATTTTTTTTAAGATGATTACATTAATTATCCTCCTGGCAACTTAAATATTAAAATTACTCTATTTTATACTCTTAGAATACATAACTACTACATGTATTTACACAAACATCACATATGGTGTCCATAGGTACTTATCCATATTGTCTTTTACTTCATGTATATTCTGAGTTGCTACATTACCACTTTCATATACGATATGTATCTCATCATTAACCCTATAAGCATCAAACTTATGTTTTGCCATATCTTCGCCTGAACCTAGGTATTTACCTTTACCATATTCGTTAAATTGTTGTTTCATTCTAGTGCCTTTTATTTATACTAATTTTTACTGTACCTGTATTCTGTATATTCATATCAAATAAATCCAATCTTATTAGATGATTCATTTTCTTTAACCAGGGTCTCTTCATTTAGTCTTTCTAAAAATATCTCTGCACTCTTCAATGGTTTAAATCTACTCTGTCGTCTTACTGCTGCAAAATCACCAGGAACAAGTTGATTTAATCTTTGTATTTTCTGCTTATAGAGATTTTTATCTTTTATATCCAATCCTAATATTTTGCATTCATCTCTAAAAAGTTTCCAGGCATGCTTAGGTTGTAAATAACCAAATTCTAGCTTCATATCAAACCTACGGAGACTTGCTTGATCCAATCCTGACATTAGATTCGTAGTGGCTATAAAAATTCCGTTAAAGTTCTCCATCTGAACCAGCATCTCATTGACTTGTGTCACTTCCCATGAGTTTGTAGCAGAGCGTCTATCTTGTAAAAAACTATCCACCTCATCAAATACCAGTACAGCATCTTCTTCTTTAGCTTCTCTAAAAGCATTAGCAATATTTTTCTCTGTTTCACCAACCCATTTAGAGATTAGATCACTACCCTTTTTGAGTAGAAATTGTTTATCAATATATTCTGCTATCCATTTACCAAAAGCACTCTTTCCTGTACCTGGTACACCATAGAGACAAATTCTTGCATTAGGATGTTTGTTGATACCTTTAGCTAACTCTTTTAGATCTATATCAGTATTAATATATTCAGGGTTATAGGATTTAGGAAGCATAAGAGAAGTGTCTTTTTTTATCTCACTGTAACCCTGTGCCTTTAATGTATTATTCAATAAATGAGTAAAAGACTTTATGCTATTTTTACTCTTTATAGAATTTATTACTTTTGCTGTTTTAGATATAAGTGCTGGAGCTATATTTTCATTTTTTGCCAACATTTCAATAGTCTCTTGATTCAATAAATCATTACTGTATGTTTGTATAATTTCTTCTCTTTTGGATTTAGCAGGTATAGGGATCTCTATACTCATATCAAATCTTCTAACTAATGCATTATCAATACTGTGGATATTATTTGTAATCCAAATAGTGGGAATCACATTAGTCTCCAGTACTCTGTTGATCCACGCTTTGTCTTTTTGTCGTTTAGGAGCAAAAAAGCCGCTATTACTTTCAAAAATATCTTCTGCCTCATCATACATAAGCAATGTTTTCTTATTCCCAAGCAATGCCTGAGCTGTTTTATATGCTTTTAATCTCTTGCTGCCATCTATAGGCTCACCATCTTCATCGGTATAGCTCACTTCAAAAAGATTTGTCTTTAAATATGATGACAAAACTTTTGCAAGTTCAGTTTTTCCTGTTCCAGGCAAACCATAAAAAAGAATATTAACACCACATTGTTTTGTAGCAATCACCTTTTTTAAATAAGGGACTAAGATCTCCATATCTTTACTGATATGTGTATAATCTTTTATCGTCAACTTACTTTTCTCACAAGATTGAACAGAATCTTTTAGCATAACTGAAATATCTTCATTGAGGCTCAACATATTATCTATAAACTCATCACTGACAGAGTCAAGTTTTCTATCCAACGTATTTGTTGTATTTCTTTTATCCAATACTACTAAAGATGATTTAACTAGTTTTGAATTTGTAGAAAAAGCCTTATCTATTTCATTTTTTGGAATATCTAAAATCACACCTAATACTTTTTTTACCCGGGTTGAGTTTAAATCATTCCCAAGTTGACCAACAGCAAGATCAAGTATGTCATACTGTTTTACAAGTATAACGAACTCAAGAATGGCTTCTTCGTACTTATTTAAGTGTACTAAATTTGAAATTTGTCGTATATTAGTAGCTAATATTTCTGATGTAGTGAAGGTATTTTGTGTTTGTAATTTTCTGAGTTTATTTTTTAATTGTATTAACACCTCTGCTCTATTATATTCGGATACATCCATATCAACATATTTACCAATATCTAAAAAGTAAGCTAATTTTTCTTCTGAGAGATAACCATTGGAGTCAATGAATTCTCTATGCCCACCAAGATTCAGTAAAATTCTTAATATCCAAAGAGATATCTTGTTTATAAGTTCTCGTTCTACAAAATCAGTTTTTTCAAAACCTAATGATAAGTCAGGTAAATTTCGTCTTTGTCTTTTTATTCTCATATGCAACTCCTTCTTGATTTTTCAAGTATAGTATTGCTTTGAGACAGCATAATGTCTGGTTTAATCAAATAAAGAAATAATTTACCACTTAGATCTAAAATAGGTATTTATAAAATAAAAGCATTAGTGAACTAACGAATAAAATAGAAATGGTTTTAACACTTTATGATAGAATTAAGACACTTTTCAAAAGGGAAGAAGTAGTTTTTACGACACTAGGCAAAATCTTTAATAAGGATGTAATAATGGTACAAAATAAGTTGGATGAGTTATATACGCGAGTTCTAGATAAGGAAGAACTTCAAAGCATATTTCCTCCAAATATTTTAGGAAAAATATCTGCTCCGCATCTTTTAAATATTAATCAAAACTATTTACAAGCTGATACTAGAATCCTTTTTGTAGGGAAAGAGACAAATAAGTGGTGGGGTAAACTAGAACATTTTTTGGAAGTTGAGAATGCTATTGACATACTAAAAGATCGTTACCGAGTAAAGTTCTTTGGCGGTGAAGTTCCAAAATCAAACAATATAAATGAATTAAAAAGCTATAAGGCAGAAAAATACAGTACACCATTTTTTACTGAATACAAAAAAGTAAGTAAAGCCTTATGTAATGGAATGCCTGGTGCTTTGGTTTGGTCAAACTTATTAAAAATGGATTTAGAAAGAGGGAAAAAGTATTCTCGAAACTCAAAGTCTAATACACAAATAGTATCTATATCTAAAAAGATATTTCTTGAAGAACTTGAAATATTGAAGCCTGATTACATTATCTTCGCTACAAGTTACACATATGATGACATCATAAAAGAATTTTTGGGTGAACTTATAAGCGAAAGTGAAGTAATTGAAAAACGTTCATTATGGAAATTTAAAGTTGGTGATACTACTTGTTTTAGAACTTGGCACCCATCTACTATTCGTTACAAAGCAAAAAAATCCAAATTTGAATATTATCAAGATATTATAGACTATATTTCAAATGAATCGGAAATATAATGACAACCTAATATAGTATTATGTGATGATTCCTATAATTTATATATATTATAATGTTTGCAGAATATAGATTATAAAGTCCTGTTTGTCAAAACATTTTTTTAGTATAGACTTTGTATTATAGTAAAAAGTGAAAAGAGAAATACCCTATGTGTGGACGTGTTGCCCTCCATGACGATAAACAGTTTTTAGAAGAGGTTATAAAAACCATTAGAACGGTAGAACGTAATCTCACATTACAGCCAAGCTACAATATTGCACCTTCACAACCAATCGCAACACTAACAAGTAATAAAGTCTATCAATACACAAGATTCGGTCTCATCCCTCATTGGGCAAAAGATACCAAGTTTCAGCCCATCAATGCCAGAGCAGAAACCCTTGCCCAAAAACCTACCTTCAAAACACCCTTTAGATCCAACCGATGCATTATTCCTGTCAACGGCTTCTATGAATGGAAAAAAGAGGGAGATCATAAAATACCCTACTGGATATATCCTACCCAGTCTAATTACTTTGCCCTTGCAGGGATCTGTGATACCTGGCATGATCCTTCCACTGACAAAGATATCATATCCTCCGCGATTATCACTACCACACCCAATGATATGATGAAACCAATTCATGACAGGATGCCTGTCATACTGGAACCAAAGGATTGGCATCTATGGCTTGATGCAGACATTCATGAGAGTGAAGTCTTGACACCGCTACTAAAACCTTTTAGTGACAAAGCGATGCAGGCCTACGAGGTCTCTAAATTTGTGAACTCTCCTGCAAACAATACAGCACAATGTATAGAGCCAAGAAGCAATGCACTGTTTTAACAATCATTACCATATTTAAACAATTCCTACTTTTCCTACCACTTTACCAATGATTGATACCCCTGACATCTCATCTTCATTGATCACTTCAGAGTTGTAGTTCCTGTTATCACTGATAAGCTCTATCGTTCCATCAATACGCTGCGCGATACGTTTCACAAAAAGCCCTGCATTCGTTGAGACTATGTAGATACCTCCTTTGGTAAAGTCTTTGTCCTCTTTATCAAACAGAATGACTTCCTTATCCTGCAAGGTCGGTTCCATAGAATCCCCCATGACATTGAGCGCTGCTATATGTTTGGAGTTGGCATTGTGTGAACGGTAAAGCGTATCAAGCAATACTTTGTCCATGCTAATAAGTTCATACTCCGATTCCTCATTAAATGTTCCACCCCCTGCTCCTGCATTGATCTTGGAAAAGTACTTGATACGGGTGTACTTTTCTGTCTCCTCTTCAAGTGACTTTGGCATTTGATCAAAAAGTATCCAATTGATAGAGATCTTTCGTGTTGCACAGAAGTAGGCTATCTGTTCAAGAGGCACACTGCCACGTTTTTTAAAATGGCTAAAGGACTCTTTTGACATACCAAGAGCCTTCGCCACATCCTTTTCATAGACAATACTCCCAGGTACTTCCTGACTGATAATATCTTTGAGCTTTTCAATGATCTCATGGTTATTCATGTAATACTCCTTATTAGTTGATATTTTATCAATTATTTTATTCATTTTTCAAAAAATAATTAAACTTAGTAAAATTTATAGAAGGAGAATAAATGAAAATTCATCTTGATCTAGACTGCTATTTCGTCTCCGCAGAGCGTACACGCTACCCTTTTTTAAAAAACAAAAACGTGGTGATCGTCAAAGGTAGCGATAAACGCATTTTTTCCGATGGTAAAAAAGAAGGGGTACTTTTAGGTGATACAAGGGCATTTAACTCGGTACTTGAATTTAGAAATCCCAAACATGAAGATATTCTGAATGCCTGGAAGAATGAGTTTATTGATCCTGATGGTTCTATACGAGGTATTGTGATTGCCAAGAGCTATGAAGCAAAAAGATACAAAATTAAAACCGGAACACCACTTGTAGAGGCATTTACACTCTGCAATGATTTGCTGGTACTGCCTAGTGACCACATGTTCTACCAGGAGCTCTCACAAAAGCTCAAACGATATCTTGAAGCCAAGATACCTGTACTGGAGCAGTACTCCATCGATGAGTTCTTTGGGGATTTGACAGGATGGATCAAAGAGGAGGATACACAGGATTTCATCACTGAACTCCGTGATGATATTAAAAGACGGTTCGACCTGCCTGTCTCAATTGGTGCAAGCCGCTCCAAGTGGATCGCCAAACTTCTCACTGATGAGATTAAACCCTATGGTGCGATGGTGCTCTATGATCATGAGCTACGCAAAGAGACTGCCCATATTCCCATAGAGGATTTTCCCGGTATCGGAAGATCTATCTTTAGAAGGCTCTCTTCTCATGGTATTAAAAATTTGGGAGAACTTAGAGAATGCCCTTCTCTATTGAACTGTTATGGTAAAATAGGCAGAGACCTTTATAAAAGGGTCTGCGGCACAGACAATGAAGCGGTCATTCCCTATCATGACAGACGAGGTATTGGCATGAGTAGGAACTTTAAAGCCATACACAACAGAGATGAGATCTTTAGAAGAGTTACCATTCTAGCCAGGTATCTTAGCCACAGTATTGTGAAACTGGGTGTATCACCACTTACCTTTTATTTCAAGATACGCTATGAGTTTGGATATTCGAGTAAAATATCTGTCACATATCACAGGCTTTTCAACGAACGCTTCTTTATTGACCTGGCACTAGAAACCATCCGAAAGTTGGATAAGTATCCCGACTATGCCATCCACTACATTGCCATGAACGCTTCAAATTTTATGACTCCAAGTAATCTAAAAACCTATTCACTGCTTGAACATGACAAAGATAAAAAAATGGCAAGCCTTAATGCTGGACTTCTCAAGATCAGAGATAAGTATGGTGTGGACATTGTTCGATATGGGAGTGAAAAAATGAAAGCGACAGTTTAGCTCGGTTTTTTATTCCTATGGCGACAAGTTGCTGCGGTTTACTCCTTCAGAAACATTTTTTTCGGTAAATCCACCGTAAAAATATGATGTTTAGTAATTAAACCGTTGCAAAAATGTGCTTTTTCTGTATTTAGGCTATATTTTTGACAAAACCGCTGCAAAAGTGTGATCTACCATATGAGATTATATCACTATTCCCATCAGTTAAAACAAACTTGTTTTATATTTAAACTTATTATATTCTTTTGGAAGAAGTTCCAAAAGTTTTTCAAGTGGTATCGAATGTAAATCATATGTCATATCAAGCTGCTTAAGATAAACACCTAGTCTGCTTATTGATCCAGACCCTGCCGAACTACCACTTTTACCAATCCTCGAACTGGCTCCCTTTTTCAAAGATTCATTCTTTTCATCCCAGTAAAGTTTTTTAAGAAGTTTAATAATAGTTTTATTACTTACCATACTTTGTCTTCCCATAACATTACCCATAAATTCTCCCATTTGATCAGGTCTTGTTTTCAGTAGAGGATAAGTATCTTCCAAATGATCCTGATGCATTTTGTAAATTAAGTAAGGGCCTAAAATTTTATGTTTGTAATACCTATTCCATATTGTGATCTCTGGAATATATGATATATTTGTTGATTCCAGTGCAATATTTCCGTTTTTATCTTTTTTAACTATTGATTCAAAATAAAAGAGAGATAGCCATGCCCAAAGATGTGTATCAGAATCTACATCTTTTCTATTTGGATTTTTTAAAATATTATCTATCTCCTGAAGCATTTCAAGCTTTGTTTCAAACTTTTTTTCAACAACTTCAATAGCCTCAGATCCATATGGTTCCGAGTATTCATCATCTTCAAGAATAAATTTAGGATACTCAGAGTTTTTTCCAGCACGAAGTTCGGATAAATATTTAGTAAATTGTTTTAGACCCAAATCTGTCATTTTTTTTAAACGCATATCTTATCCTTCCATCAATTTAGTATAAAGACGATTACAATCCAATCTTTTTGCAAATGTAGCTGTTGCCTGAGTTATCCAGTCTTTTATATCGGTGTTTTCTGCATCAATTGGCGGAGGTAAAGTTTGACTGCCCATTTCCTTTATAGCAAACTTATACCATAATTGAACCCAGTAATCTGTGTCTTCTTCATCGTAATCCAATTTTTCAATATAATAAATATGTGTGAAAATCTGATAGATTATTTGAGGAAAAACAAGAGCTCTGAAGCTGTCTGAAGTACTAACATCACTTTTAATCTGATTACTGTTAATTAAAAGTACTGGGCCTGTATCAGTCATATCAAGAAACCAAACCATATCTTCAAGATTTTCAGACATGATCGGCAACAATGAATCTCCAAGACCACTCTCATCATCATTCGGAGAACCGGCTTTCAGATTATCGACTTCGCCAAGTAACATACCAGTAGCAGGTTCAATAATTTTAACACGAAATTGAATCTCCGAAGGATCATGAAATTCGGATAAAATATTTTTATGTGGTCTAAACTCAGGATTGGCAATTGTACCAAGAGAGAATTGCATATGTGTTGTAAGACGTTTTGCTTCAAGAGAGATCTCTGCTTCTTCCGGGAATTCATATCTTTCAAGATCAAGTGAATGTAAATAAAAACATAAATTCTTGTCATTCACAAAAGTACTTATCCCAATATCCGACTTTATAAGTTTCTGACGATGTGTATAATTAAACTTATGCATTTTCAATCCTCTTTCGCGATACATCAACGGCAATATCCCTATTGGTGTCAAACCCTGTAACTGTTACTTTAAAATCATTATTGTTTACATTGAACAGAAGACGATTATGCTTTTTTTCATCAATTGAGATTTCTCCTGACATTCCTGTTCCTATAGAAAATATTTTAATATCTTTCCCAAGTTGAAAATCAAGATGTGTCCATTGTTGAAAAGGATTGCCGTCTTTTGTTAGATATGCAAATTTAACTGCAAACTGCTGGGGCTCATTAATTGATTCATCAATACCTCTGATTATAACACCATTTGGAATTTCATCTATTGTGTATACCGGCTTGCTTATAGACCTTACTGGAATATCATCCTTCGTTTTTTTACTTTTGGGCTTTTTTTTCTGTTTTTTATTTGTACTTTCTTTTCCGTCAGGATTTGGTAATGGTGAAGGAAAGTAGTCACGAAGAGTGAGCACATCTTTTTCTGTATTTTCATCAGTTAGTTTAACAATGTCATACACACATCTTTTTATAAAGTTTACATATGCCTTTGGATATTTATATTTTTGCATTTTTTCTGACCTGAACTGCCACTCTGTATGAGCAGGGTTTTCAGCATTCCCCATTAGAGTAGCAATACCTTCTTTTATATTGCAATCTTTATGATAAATATGTACAACTGACAATACATCACTGGCTTTACTTACAGATTTGGCAGGGTCGGGAACTAGAATGCCTTCTCTTATGAAAACAGGTATTCCGTTGCCCAATTTTGAATTTTTCTTTATATATACATCAAAATAGCTTTCTACTACTGTATCATCAGTCATGTGGACATCTATAGGTATACGGACTGTGATTAACTCTTCATTGTGAAATTTTTCTTTCATCAACTCCAAATCAGTTTCAGATACCTGATCTTTGGTAATCCTTATTGTCTGTCCTATTTTCGGTTTTTCCAATTCAAAATACTTTTTGGTTTCTATCTGTTCAAGCGCATTACTACACATATTGATTATATTGACAATTTTTTCGCTTTTTTCAGGATCCTTGACATGTGTTTCAATTTTTTCAAGAAGATTATCACTGGTTATCACACAAGTATTGATATCGTCATATATTTCAACTTCAAGTTTATTAAAGTTAATAGGATGATAATATTCCTGGATCATGTATGAAATCAGACTCTCAATAGTTATATCCTCTTCCAAATAGGGAATAACAATACTTAGCCCAGGTTCATCATTTTTCCTTGAAACATTGAATGTATCTTTAAATAAAGCTATATCATCTGAATCGTCGATAGGCAAATTAACTTTTGGCTCATGTTTTCCCCACCATCCATCAGGTGAGAATGTATCATTATCTATAGTATGTGTTTTCAATACACTTTGACCGGAAAGATACTCTTTCCCATCATCTTCTCTGACCGTAAGTGCAAAAAAGGATTTTATGCGACTTGAACGGGGAAAAACATATTTACCAATCCCCCACCTTCCTCTATCCGAATCACCTTTACCTGATTTTCCTTCAGCACGTAAAAAATAGTAGAACCTATTCTCTTTGTTTGTTACACCATGATATTGAGTGACATCACCTGTAAGACCGCGTGTATTGAAGTCCTCAAATACCATAAATCGGCATTTTTCATTTTCTATATCAGGTACATTTTCCAATCCGGAATCTTTGCTTTTAAAGTGTTGTGCAGCATCTGTAAAATAATGTTTTACTTCAGAAGGAGAAAGAAAGGCGCTCTCAGATGAGATATAAATCCGTATTTTTACTTTGTCTGATGTAGATTCATCAAGTGTATTTTGAGTACTTTCCCTAACAAGTGCTTGTGTGTGTTCTTCAATATTTTCAATAGTAAAGAACGCATCCTGCATCGGATCACGTTCTTTATCGTCATCGGCCAATTTTTTATATCGCCACATTGCAATTACTCCTTATAATTTAAATTCGGTATGTTCTTCTTTAGAATTTTCCTCAAATCTCTTTTTTACATTTTTTACAGCATTGTCCAAAGCATTAATTATTTTTTTATAATCTACTTCTGTGTATTCATAGTTATTTTTATTACTAAGATTTCCAATTAAGTGAATATCTTTTAAGGCTTTGGTTACTCTTTTTTCTGCAAGTTCTACAAATTTATCTCTAGATCCCATATTTTTCTCCTTATTTTAAAATTGTACTAATTATAACTATAAATGTCAACTGTATTTTTAAAATATAGTATATATTTTAAAAATATGTAAAAAATATACATTGTTGGGAGCAGAGTATTACTCCAGTGGTACCAACAAAAAAAGAAGTAACAAAAGTAAATCACATGACAGCACTTTACTTTGCCCGAACCGCCTGTATGAATGGTATGTTTATCAACAGATCATGACACCCGACAATCCTTATTTTAATATAAATAACTGCACTATAAAATTTGATAAAATTAATTCAGCAACAAGTTCAAAATATACAATTTCAAGTGAAAAAGTTTACATATCCGAGCGTACATCCAATCCTGATTATATACTTGGGAATGATGATAAAATAATTATTATAGACGCAAAATGGAAAATTTTTGAAAATAACAGTGATAAGTCTTGTGGATTGAAAATTGAAGATGTAATCAAGCTTCAGCGTGATGTTGAACTAAGAAAAGATCCAAATGTACAAAAAGAGATCTATGCAGCTTTAGTATATCCAAAAGTTTTAGACAGTTACAAAAATCGGATATTCAAAATGAAGTATCCTTTCAATAATGATGTTTTTAACTTTAAAGTTATTGAAATTCCTTATTCATAATAGATCAATATATTATCTTTATCCTATGAACTTTTCTACTAAAAGATTCCAGCCTTACACCCCAGAGCAATTTTTCAATGTTTTAATTCCTATATATTCAATTTGGGAATCAAGAACATTGTCATTACATATAATATCGGGCTCAATATCAAACAAATCAATGGGATCAGTATTTAATGACAAAGTATCAATGTTGTCAAGGTCAACTACGGATTTGTCGGCATAGACAATGACCTTTTTAATATTCTTTTGGTTTGAGAGTTCTTTTGAATATGCTTTGTTAAACAGAATAGAATAAACCAATATTTGTCTTATATCAGCTTCGTTTACTACTTTGTCTACGAGTTTATACTTTGCATCCATTATATGATACACTTCTGTACCTTCTATATCATCTTTAAGTAAAAAATCTGGATATTGTCTTTTTCTTTTTTTCCCATTCACTTTGACAAGAAAATTTTCATTATTCAGCTTTTTATCTTTCTTGCCCTTAAATGTTATTTGTTTATTTTTTTCATCTCCTATATACAACTTTTCTGAGTAGTGTACCAGCTTCTGTTCTGTAATCTTTTCAAAAATTGTAGGCAGATCCAGACTTTGGAAAAACTGTACATCTTCACTTAATTGTGTATAAAATATCGATTCAATCAATGTAAATATTTTTCTATTTCTTTTTATTTCTTTTTTGTTTTTGTTTTGTTTTAAATATTTTTCTAGACTGTCATTGTCGTTTTTGATACCATTATCTACCATATCCTTGTGGGTAGATATTTTAAGCAGAAGATTGTTTATTCTGTTAATCTTCTTGTGCAAGAATCCAAACTCTTCATCGCATGTTGATCTGAATACCTCAATTCTGAATTTTTTCAAAAAGGACAGAATAGAATAGATAAAATGGATTAACTCCTTTTGATATGCAACTTTAATAAACTGGTAGTTTTTCAGAGGGTTGCTTTCCAGTCTGTTCAGCTCATAAATCTCTATACCGATCTTCTTGTCACTGCATATCACTTTGTTGGCATGATGTGCCTTGTAATTTAACAGATAACTGTAAAGCCTATCCAGTTTGTCTATATAGAAGGCTGCTTCAAGCTGAAGAAAACTTTTTCCTCTGTCGTGGCGGAAAAGTTCCATACCCCTCTCTCCCAAACCTAGCTGGGAGTAGAGATTAAAAAGCTTAAAGGACAATTGTTCACATTTTTCTATCTTTTGTTCATCTGTATCTGTTTCGTTATCTTGGATATCCAGATCTTTGGGCAAAATATAAAGATGAAGAAAATATTGTTGATCATTTTCGTAAATACCATCGATATATGTTGTTATACTGCTTATATAGCTTCTCTGCCTTTCCAGTGTAACTGAAAAAAAGTTCTTGTCCAAAATCTTTTTTATGAGATTCGGTGTGTTGGAAGGAAAAGTCTGTATTTTGGAATATACAGTTTCAATGTCATCTTCAAAGTCTTGTATGACAAGATATAAATGATTGTCTTTTTGATCAGTTAAAATCATTATTGTTTATTATATTTCATCTTCGTAGATATTAAGTTTGTGTAAAACTTTATACTTGTAACTGATCTCATCTGTAGTATAATCTAATTCTTTATCCTTAAGTTCTTTTTTGAGAAATGTTTTAAACCACTCATTGTCACTACTGCTATACATATTTGTGATTAAGTTCCAACCTATCTTGTTGATTTCACTGTTTTTATTGTTAAATCTAAGTGCATTCTTTATCATGCCAAATAAAAACTTGAAAACTTCAGCTTGTTTATTTGATTGACTAATTGGTTTTCCTTCCGAATCTACAATCTTCCACATACCAAAACAATACTTCTCGTAATCAAATATGTTGTTTTTTTCAAGAATTAACCTTAGGTTAGTATTTAGTTTTTTACAACACTCAACAAAACCACTTTCATCATTTTCAAGATCAAAAGTCTCAATAGGGTCTTTGTAAGTAATTTTTGCTCTGTCTTCCCAGTCTGCAAATATATTTAATGTATTTTCATTAAAGTTGGCCGCACCAAGTAAATAAAAATTTGAAGGGAATACAAGATTGAGTGACTCTCCTGATATTCTGTTTGTCAGTGGAACTTGTGGAATATCATTACAGTTGCTTTCAACAAAGTTGTTCCAAGTTTTTATGAACTCATCCGCATCAGCATAACTTGTTCTGGTGAATATTTCATGTTCTGTGTCAACTTTACCTATGTCTCTCATTTGCTGAGATTTGAAAAGAGGTGTGTATTCAGACATCAAAGAAGAAATATCCTGATTGTGAAAGTCATCCAAAAATATTACATGAGGAACTTTTGGATTTGCAATTGCAGACATTAGCACTTGCAAAAACTCACCAAATTTAATCTCTTCTTTTATAGGATCAAAAGTCAGTGCAAGATCTGTATTTTGTAGACCTTTGTATTCATTTCCAATACCTCCAGACACAGGTATCTTTTTGTATCTATAATTATCTTTATACTTAATATTTAAAAGTCTAGATTCTTCAAAGTTATAGCTTTTACCAGTATTTGGTTGTCCTATAACAAATTCAATATTTTTCCACTTCTTGTCAATTTGAGCTTCCTCTTTATATTCAATTTTTTTAATAAACGATTGAAACCTATCTTTATCTAAATCTACAATATTGGAATCGTCTTCTATTTCTTCAGAAGGTTCATCAAAATCTTCATTTTTCATTTTTTCTACAAATTTTATGTATTGATTTAAAGTTTGTTGGATTTCTCCACCGCCACCTTTGCTTCTGTCCCATTCATAATTACTATGGCCTTTTTTTAAAGTATTTACAATATCTTTTAACTTATTTATATCAAAAATTTCAAAAATACTTATAGGATTTTCACTATCTAATCTCTCAGGCAAAATTTTATCTAAATACTCAATTCTCTTTTCAACTTTTTTTGTCTCTATATTCCAATCATGATTAATATAATCTGCAAATAATTCTCTTATATCTTTTTGATTTTCTGTTCCTGTATTCTGTAAAATAAAGTCAATTTCATTCTTGTTTATTTGAATAAGCCGGTTTGATCTTTTTGTTTGATAAAACAAAGTATATGGCAAATCAATATTTGTTGAGGAGAAGCTTTCATTTTCAATCAAATCACTACCATCAAATGTAAACTGTTGAATCAGGCTGAAACCACCATTAATATTATCTTCTGAATAAACATAAATGGTATCGCCATTTTGTATACTCCCATAATTCTCTAAATCTTTTAAATTCAAGTTCTCTTTTTCTTTACATAGCCATATACTCATATAATCTCCTCTGCTTTATCAAAACAATCACATTCCAATGTAGTATCATATGGAACCCCTATAAATGTTTTATTACAGTTTTCTAGCGAATAAAGTGTAAATTGAGTAGATGATTTACCAAAAGTAATTGTTTCATCAAGTTTGTCAATTCCAAATTTACTCAAATAAACATCTGTAAATTCGTTTGGTACAATTCCAGCATTATTTGAACTATTTGGATGCTCAATCATAAGTCTGTACCTATTGTCAGATCTTGATTTACGTTCTAAGATATATTTGTAAATAGATTCTGATTTAATAGATATATTATAGTTACTTCCATCTTCTACAATAAATATACTAATAATGTCACCAGGTATAATTTGTTCAAGCTGAACATATTTTGTCAGCTGATATCTTAACTCTCTTGAACCTTTTGCAAAAAAAAGTATCATATTTTTTTCCAAGAATAGAATCAATTGTAGTAAAATGTATATTGGTTGTCTTACCTTTTATTTCTTGTCTAATAGTTGAATTGTTTATACTTGTAATACTTCCAGCCAATATACCATTAAAAATTTTATTGAAGATTTCTTCTGAAGTTACATTGATATATTTATCACTTCCTGAATATTCACAAAGTTGACGATTTGCCACTGTTTTAAATATAATCATCTATATACTTTCCTACTTAGTTAGAAGATAGATAATATCCTGTTATTATTAAAGTTGTTATAAATTATTTTTAAAAATTTTGGCAAAAACCTGTGACATAAGCGGAGGAACCGCATTCCCTATCTGCATGTATGTTTTCAAATACGCTCCCATAAATATATAATCATCCGGAAAAGACTGAACTCTTGCAGCTTCACGTGGAGTCAGACTTCTTGTTTGGGAAGGATGTATATGTGAATGACAGTCCATTTTCATGTGGGCTGTAATTGTTCTTGAGGGTTCATTTTCGATCAATTTAAAATATTTGTCTTTAAATACATGATTCCTGTGACTGTATGGCATAATGTCTTTTATTGACTCACAAGTTGAATCTGCACCTTGTTGCAATGTCTTGTATATTTTTATATTGTTTTCATTTTGGTATCGGGCTTTGTGATTGAAAGTAAAATCAAATTCTTTATTATTGTTAACCAGCTTCATATAGTCATTAGATTTGTTTTTATAAATATTTATGTCTATTTTCTTACCTGACAGCTCACAATCAATCTCTGTAGTATTTTTAATTGTTGGACACTCTAAAGGCTTTATATTTTCCAGTGCATCTTTTAATACATACCTTGGTTTGTTTTTAATCTCAGATTCAACCTCTTTCATAAGCTGGGACGGAGTTATATTGTGTTTTTTTGCATACACTCTATTTACCCCTATATAAAGTAAACGTACTCTTTTTTGTGCAACAGAAAACTCACTGGAGTCAAACAGTCTGTATTCCACATCATAACCTATACGGTTGAAATCTTCTACTACCTGGTCCGCAACTTTTATCATTCCTCTTACATTTTCCATAAGAACAAATTTTGGCTGTATTTTCTCAACTGCCTTCACATAATAGGTGTACAGTACATTTCTCGGATCATCAATCACTCTCTGCTGATTCGCACTGCTGAAGGACTGGCAGGGAGGTCCCCCGATAATTACATCAATATCTGTGTCAACATGATTGTCAATATTGTTAACTATCTCTTTTATGTCACCACTTAGAATTTTATCCGTACTGATATCTGGATGATTGTATTTGTATGTTTCCAGAGCTACTGGTTCAATATCATTGGCCAACTCAACTTTGTAACCCTCCTGTATAAAGCCCAAACTGAAACCGCCGGCACCACAAAACAAATCTATTATTTTTGGTTTGTCACTTTTACTGCTTTTTGTCTGTTCTTCCTGTCTGTATGAGTTATAAAATTTGTTTAGAAACTGCCAGTTTTGTTGTGAATATATTGTCAGGCTTTTTCTCAAAACATCAAATTCTCTGCCCAGTATTTTCCGAGCTGTTCCTATATCTTCTTTGTTTTCGATAAAACCTATTTTTACCAGTTCGGCAAATACCCTGTCTTCATCTGCAACAACAGCATTAAAATCTATATTCTCTTTTAGACAATATTTTTTAACCAGTTCATTTATGATATTGATTTTTTCTATAAAGAATTTCTTCTCATTTTTTTCTGTTAACTTGTTTACATTTTTAAAAAGCATACTCTGTTTAATCCAATTGTGTCAAATATTTTTTTAGTACACTTGCAATGGTCTTTGCCAACAGTGGAGGTACAGCATTCCCTATCTGTTTGTACTGCTGAGTTTTGGAACACGGGAAGACAAAGTCATCCGGAAAAGACTGGCATCGTGCAGCTTCTCTAGGGGTAAATGTTCTTTCCTGCGTATGATCAGGATGTATAAACTGGTTGCCGTCCTTATATAAATGTGCAATAATGGTTTTTGATGGCATATCAAATCGCTGAACAACATAACTGTTGTTGAAAAGTCTTTTTTTAGGGTGTTTCAACTCTGGTTTTTTATCATACAGTTCACCCAGTGTCCAGTTGTTCTTACTCATTAGTTTATATCTCTTCTTGTCCAGATCATTATGAGTTCTGGCAACATGGTGATGTAGTTTTTCGTAATTCTCTGACCGGATCTTTTTTAGATATTCATTCGTTTTTTCAGGGATAAAATCAATACAGTCTTCACCCTGTCCTGCTTTTAGTTTGGGCAGATCGGCCAACGCATCCTGAACTGTCACTTTTGGTTCATTTTTCGATATTTCTGCCAGATCTTCATATATTGCTTTTGGATGAATGTCTATATCCTTTCTCACCCCAATGATAATAACTCTCTTTCTTTCCTGAGGTATACCGAAATCCGAAGAATTTAAAACAATCTCTGATTTCTCTTCGACTATATTGTAGTTTTTCTTCATATCCTTCATAATGGTTTCTATAATTTTTTTGCCGTTTATCTCTGTTGACAACAGTCCTGTCACATTTTCAAAAACAAAAAATTTGGGGCGGTAGTGATTTAGAATCTTCAGATAACTCTCATAGAGATAATTTCTGGGATCACACTTCATGGAGTGTGGATCTCTTGCTTTTCCCTGTGACGAAAATGATTGGCATGGTGGACCACCGATAATTATATCTACGTCATTACCCTTTACAGACTTGTCCATTTTTTCAATAATGTCTTTGGATGTAATATCCTCACACAAAACACCATGTTTTATGTCTTCCTCATCATATCCGTAATGCTTCATTCTGTGTCTCAGTGTATCACAGGCATATTTGTCAAATTCTATATGGGAAAGTGCCTTATACCCTTCCTGGTAAAACCCTTCCGCAAATCCTCCTGCCCCGGCGAACAGATCAATGAATGTCAAAGGTTTTTCATTTGAAGACTTTTTGTTTTCTTCAGATGTTCCACTGTATGAAATAGTCATTACTTTTCACCTTCCTTTTGTGTTTCTTCCCATAGTCTTACTATATGTACAATATCAGCATCATCCAGATTTGACAGCATATCGAGCAGGGTTTTCATGGCAAGAGGAGCAATTCCTCCTCTTAGATATTCTCCATAGGTTCTTGGATTGACCCCTATATAGTCTGCCATATCCTGATATTTATAGTCCCTGCTGTTTTTAACTTCAATGGTACGATGAATCTGTTTTAAAATATCTTTTAATTCCATAAATAGATTATATCCATAATTACATTAAAATGTATTTATAATACATTATATTAAATTAAATATACATTTAAATGTATTTATTATACACATTTAATGTAAATAATTTCTTTTCCAAATACTAATGACATCAATGTTACCAATTATATACTGATAATTTTTGTCCTGTTAAAAATATGTCAAATTGTCATACTGGTGAGAATAATAACCTATTAAAACTAAAGACTGTAAAATACAGCTTCGATTTTATCTGCACAATCTAATAAATTTTTTCGGATATCTGCTTCCCAGAAACGCAAAACAATCCATCCCTTATCTTTTAGTTCTTCATTTACTTTTTTGTCCCGTTCAATATTTCTTGTGATCTTTTTGACCCAGAATTCGGTATTCGTTTTTGGGATATATTTTTCTTCAAGCAGATACTTTCCATGCCAAAACTCAGAGTCTGCGAATACTGCCAGTTTTTTCCCTTTAAAGACTATATCTGGTTTCCCACAAACATCTTTTGCATTTTTTTGATATCGCAATCCTCTTTTCCAAAGTTCTTTCCTCAAGAGAATTTCAATAGACGTATCTTTGGATTTAATACGACGCATATTTTCAGAACGGCCTATTGGTTGTTTCTTTCTTTTCATCAGCTAATTTTAACATAAAAACATGATTACTGAAAAATTAGTACATTTTGAAGTTTTTATAAGAATTTATGCAAAATTCTGGCCAATATTGATTTAATAAGGAAAGGCTGAAAAATTAGGATAATATTGTTGTTACTATAGATAAGGCACTTCAATAACTTCAAAGTTGAAAACATCATTGTTAGAAGGGTAATGCATTTTAAATTCCTTATTTTTGTAACTCTCTAAAACTTTTGGAAATATCAGAACTGCATGGATCTCTTTAGAAATATCCGGGTTTTTTCTTATTTCAACATCACGCTGAAGCTTTATTACATCCTCTATTTTCAAACCGTGTGACTCATCACTGTCATTTTCAAAAATTTTCCATTTTGCATCTATAATAATTAATTTATCATCATATTCAAGTATATAATCAGGATTGGATGTACGCTCGGATATGTAAACTTTTTCACTTGAAATTGTATATTTTGAACTTGTTGCTGAATTAATTTTATCAAATTTTATAGTGCAGTTATTTATATTAAAATAAGGATTGTCGGGTGTCATGATCTGTTGATAAACATACCATTCATACAGGCGGTCCGGCGCAAAATAAAGTGATGTCATATGACTGACTTTTGTTACTTCTTTTTTGTTGTCACCACTGGAATAATACTCGACTCCCAATAATGTGAGTAATGCATTATAGAGCTTACGATATTTATTGTCTTTTTTGAACAGTCCACTTATTTTCTCTTTTGTTATATCTTTCGTTTTAAAAGAAAAGCTCTTATCGGACACAAACTTATTAAGGATAATATGTTTAGTCAAACTCGCAAATTTTCTTGTTTCTTTATTTTCAGGGATACCTGAGGGTACTCTATTCTTTAAAAAGTATTCCAATGAACTGATTGATATAAATGCCAACTTCGAATATAAAACAGATACATATTTGTCCTGGTGTATTTTCGACTTATCCAGTTCTCTTATATTTTTTCCAAGATTAATTTTATGTTTAACTGACTGTGAGGTATATGAAACTAGTTTGGACGTATTTTTATTATGTTTCTTAAAAAAGCTTCTAATTGTTTTTAACGCATCAAGATATTTAAGTTCTATCAAATCATCCATATTATTGACATGTTCAAGTGGTGAATTGTTTTCCAAAGCCATATCAACAATATTTGAATTTATAACTTTTGGATTTATCTTAGGATTATCTTTTTTTAATTCATAGTAGTTTTTTACAAATGAAAAAAAATAGCTTTTATTTGTTTCATCATCAGACTTTTTATAGATTTTAGGAAGTACATAGATTTTGTAGTAATAGCTTTTTTCTTTAAACTGATAATATCCGATTAAATTGTTATTTGATTTCTTGACAATCTCTTTTATATTTTTTCTAGAAATATCAGACAAAGCAATTTTATTATCATAAAAATAATCTAGGAGATTTTCATTTTCATTAAAGAAAAGTGTCTTTGTATAAATCATCTTATTCTACGTATTAGAATTAGTTTCATCAATATTTTCCGGAGTAGTAATGGATTTCTCTTCTTCTGTATTAGCATCAGTTTCTTCTGTCTCTACAGTACTATTCTCTGGTAAAAAATCGTAACTTTTATTTTGTAAATATTCGATAAGATCTTTGTATGATTCTTTTTTTATTTCATCTTTAGTAATACCAAAAGGATAATCGGTGATTTTGGATAGTATTTCTTTTAGATAATCATCATACTCCAACTCTTTGACATCCTTAAACTCAACAACTACTTTGAGTAAGGCTTTGTAAAAAGTTTTTTTGTCTTTTACTTTTCTCCAGATTGCGTGTCCTATAACAAATCTGTCAGGATGAACTTCATCATCCTTCATTTTACTTAAGATTTTGCTGTTTAATGATGACAAAAACTTTGCAACTTTGGGTTCTTCATAGATATCGTCATTATAGTTAGGGTAAATTTCAATTGTGTCAAACCTTCTCAATAAGTTGTCCTCAATAACTTTCTTGTCTTCTCTGAAATTTGAAGTACAAAAAACATATAAATTATCCGGAAAGATCATTTTTCTTTTTTTAATATCAGTTGATACAAGACTCGGAATTTCCACAAAGTGTGCAAACTCAGCTTCTCCACCACTTTTAGTAAAAGGAGTTGAAACTATTTTAGTAATTAAATTATCTAAAGTTTTTATATCTTTATACTCTTCTTTTACATCCTTTAAATCTTTCCCTTCCAATACATATTTTGCTATGTTTGTTCTTTTTGAAGGCTCAATCAAATAAATAAGATCTCCTATCAATTCATTCAGACTGTTTTCCTGAATCTCTTCAAGCACAAGTACAAATGCCTGTTTGGGATGAAGTATAGCTTCATAAATATGATCAAGAATAAGCCCCTGCTTTTCTTTATACTCAATATCATGTGATGTAGTTGTATTAATTCCAATTCCCTGCATAAGGTCTGCATTGCTTGAAGCGGAATGTACATTTATTCTCAAAACATTTTCATCATTGGTACTTAATTTCAGTTCTTTATTTATAAGTGTTTTATCTATCAGATGGGACTTTCCTGTTCCGGGAACTCCTTTGAGTAATATATTTTTATATTCAAAGTTCGTATCTGATTTACCATTATCTTCAGAAATGATTTCTACAGGAGGAGTTTCATGTATATTCGTTTCGTCAATTATAAACTTGATTGCTTTTTCATCTAGCTTAATTAAATTTTTAGAAGATCTAGTGTTATATAGAATAGTATATGGTAGGTCCACCTCATTATTTAATTCTTCTTCTCTTTTCAGTTTTAAATTCAAACCAACAATATATTTATATTTGAGACGCAATCCGCCGTGACTATAATCATCACTATACACATAAATAATATCTTTATATTCAATTTTCCCTACTGAAGACAGTAAATCTTCGACTTCTTTTTTTACATTTACTGTATTATTGTTTTTACAGATCCAAATACTCATAGTACTTCCTCAAAGTCATCAAAACAATCAACATCTAATATGGTATTGAAAGGTACACCAATATAGTCTTTTGTACATCCCTCAAATTCATACATTTGATACTCAAAGTTCTCTTTTCCTTTCGGGACCGTTCTACCACTTTGAACAATACCAAACTGTAGTAGATATTCTGATACATTACTTGACAATGTCATTTTAGAACATTCTTCTTCTTCAATATAGTATTTGTTTTCAGTCTGATCTTTAGTTTTTTTTGCGGTTTTACTTTTTTGTACTTTTTTTAAAAGATATTTATAAAATCCACCTGCTCTGATACCAATATTACAATTTGAAGCTTCTTTATGCATAGTAATAACAATAAATTGACTGGGTAACAAATCCATATACTCCGAAAAAGCACTGATTCTAAATCTAATACCATTTGAAACTTTTGAAATATTGGCAGTATACTCTTTGTCGGTATAGGTATCAATAAGTGTAAATTCAAACTTATCCGATCCTGATTCTCTATTTGGTTTTTTATTATTAATTGTCTTAATAATACCAAAATTAAGTTGTGGCCATATGTCTTTAAAGTTTTCTACATTCTTCAGTTCTATATATGGATCACTCTTGTATTGAGTACAATTGGACATTTTTCTATCTGCTTTTACTATAAATTGTTCCATTTGATACCTTAAAATAATTTTAAGGTGTATTCTAACGAATTAAACTTATTTAGTTACATACTTACAATAACATCTAAAATATCCTCAATATATTACATATGATATTAGCGGATATTAGTTCTAACATAATAAATAATCAAAATAGTAATTTTAGAACAAAAAATGAAATATGCAAAGGTTTTTATTTTCATTTAATCGTGTGAATATTTGAATAAGTCAAAGCCTTGTAACTGACCTCATCAGCTTATGAAAAGTAAAAAAATCAAAATGGACAATATCATTTATGCTGACTCAGCAAATCCAGACAAGATACAAACGATAACCATTGAAAGATACAGAAAATTCTAGCCTGCAAAAAAGATGTACTTGCAGAGGTTGATTATTTTAAGAGTAAAAAGCTTAATGTGAATATAGGCAGTGTAAATCTAAATAAGGGACCGGAATCTTACTCATGTAAACTTGATAATAATGATCAATCTACAGAAGTACAGTTAAGCTTTTTGATGAAGTATTGGATGCTCTTGGATATGCTGTCTTTATATGGTAAAAAAGTAAAACTCAAGTAGGGATAAGAAAGTCTAATTATTTTAGAGGGTATGTAAGTAATCAAGGCTTCAGAGACTTTTATTCTGGAGGTATAAAAGGATTTTAATATATTGTTTGAATAAATGTAACTATTTTTAAAATGACTATTATGGTAAAAGCTCTATTCCTTTTTGATAACAAATATCTTCAAAATCCCTAGCGTTAAATGTTATTAGTGCATCAGTCTTTATATCCGTATCTTCTAGTATTTGTCTAATAATATAATCTACTGAACTATATTCTTGTCCCATTAGAGGATTTAATACAACAATAATAGAATCATCTCGATATGGAGTATCATCTATTTTCGTTACATTTGAGCCTTCAAAAAATCTTTTAAAAGCTTCTCGCCGTTCTGGTCTCTTTACTAAACGAGTGTTTAATGTTTCATAAAGAGTTGGCCATGGTATTAAAACATTAAAATCTTCAATATAAGTAACAAGTTCTAAGGCTTCTTCGTGATATGAGTCTCTTTCATCAAATAATGCGAACCAAAAACCACTATCTACAACAATATTCAGTGGCATCTTATCCGTCTATTTCAACTGTTTTATCACCAAAACCTTCCCAAGGGGAAGCTTTACGTCTACCAAAAATAAAAGTTCCTCTTACACGTGTTCCATCTGGTTCTCTATAAACTAAATATATTCTATCACGCTTTTCAATATTCACTTTACTTTGGATGTCTTCTTTTATCTTTTTTCTTATATCATCATCCTTATTGATTTCATATAGAAAAAAAGCCAGATTATCTCCACACTCTTTAGCACCGACATTATCTAGCCACTCATAAAGACCCGTATAATCTCCTTTTACCCCTAAATCATATGACAACCAAAATGCTTTTTCCAACTTAATACCCTCTCTATTCAAATAAATTTTCATAGTTTATTAATGTAATAATACTCTATTTTTTTCACAAATAGAAATAACCTTTATATATCAGTATGGAATGTCAACACTTTCATAGACATAAAATTATTCTGCTAACACCTTTTGACTGTTGAAATTTTGATTATATCTTTTTTCAAACTCATTTTTTAATTATAACAAAATGTAATAATGTCCTATTGTGATTTTACTTCCAATTACACATCGAGTATCATTCGAGTATCATTCGAGTATCATTCGAGTATCATTCGAGTATCATTCGACTACACATCGAGTATCAAAAATGGTAATATTGATACTAAAACAAAAAAAATCAAAACCTTGGTTGCAAAAAAAGCATATTTAATTACGAAGAAATGATACTCGAGTATCATTCGACTACACATCGACTACACATCGACTACACATCGAGTATCATTTCTTATTTTGGAATATTTTTTCACTTTGTACCAATACGTTGGTACAAAAATCATTTTTTTATATCCCTCAAAAAAAAGTCATTTCCTCAGATATTTAAAATTTAAATGCCCAATACACCGCAAAGCTTGTTTTTGAGAAAAATACTAAAATTTTGAACATGGTGTTCAATATTTTAGTACAATTTTATTTGTATACATAATGATTAAACTCAAATAATACCAATACCTAGTAACTCGATTCTTTAAAGTATTACTTTTAGTTATATAAATACTGGGGTTGATCATCGTGTTAAATAAAAAATTGTCTGTTAGCTAAAAAATTTTATTTTTCCAATAACTTATAATTCTCTTTCTCCTCTTGAATCAGTTTTTTTATATTCTCGACATATTCAAGAGGAAGTGCTTCAAGTGTCCGATAAAGAATATATCGCTGTGAATTTTTATCATTTTGCCAGTTGTTAAGTGTTTTTCTGGTCACACCAAAGTTTTCAATCATTTCTTTTTTTATCATTTTTTAATCTTTATATGTAAATTTATGGATAATTATTACACAAATAGATAAATTTAACCCATTGATAAGTATTTGTATGTAATTATTATCTATATGAATATTAAATATCCATAAATCATTCAGGAGTAAACATGAAATTTGAGTCAAGAGATAAAAGGACACTACAAAAACGTATAGATAATTTTATTTATCTTGGGAAAAAGAAACATGGAAGCAATCGGTATGATTATTCTGCAGTTCATAATGAATATAAAAATAATAGGACCCCTGTACATATAAAGTGTAATATGTGTGATAACCCTCCTTTTAAAGTTTATCCGTTTGTACATACTAATAAAAGTGATAATCAAAAGGGTACCTGTCCACATTGCTATGTACCCAAACAAACTGTACAAGAAACCAGATGGAACAAAAATATCAAACATAGAATTAAAGAGTTTAAGGTTCGCATGTTCAATAGGCATAAAGGAAGATATGCCTATCCTTATTTGGAAATAGAATATAAGAATGAAAATTCAATAATTACGGTTAAATGCAACCAGTGTAATACAAAGCCTTTTAAACGGTTGGTACGTGCACTCAAAGCAGAAGATCGTTATGCTGGTTGCGAAGTATGCAATAAGAATAAAATGGTAAAAATCATTAAGAGAAAAAATAAAATAAGGCAACTTAGAAACCGTCGGACACAAAATATTCCTCGTGATTATGGGTGTATATATAAAATCACAAATACAAAAAATAACAAATTCTATATCGGGTATACAACCATGACATCACAAAAAAGGTTAAAAGCTCATGCGGATGAAACAAGAAGAATGCAAAAAGGTCATAAAGGGAAGTCCAGTTATCTTCATAATTCTATGGCTTTTCATGGTATTGAACATTTCAAGGTGAAAGTACTGGAGGAATTTACCAATGTCACGCCTATTTTTTTAGGAACGTTGGAAAAGGAATATATTGAAAGAGAGAAACCTCACTATAATCTCTCACCGGGTGGTGAACTTGGAGCTCACAAAAACAAATAAACTTGATTTCATAAGCATATTCTGCTGCAGTAATTATTAGTAATACAGTGACACTTACAAATGACTACATAATATATTGTTGTTCCGTCATTTATGAAGCAAAATATTAAGGAAGACTATACACAGGGAATATTAATTTAAAGAATCTTTTTCATTTTACCCTGAGTCAACATTCTTTAATTATATTTCCATTAGAATGATTTAAACTATTGACTGGGTTTAAATGACATATAATACACTATCCTATTATGATAAAAATGCAATGCATTTATCAGACAGATATGAATCTGCAAATGTTGACCATTTGCATTCTTTACTACTGGATATCTTTCCAAATAGATCTCATTTGTTGGAAATTGGGTGTGGATCAGGGAGAGATGCTTCCTTCATGGTAAAAAATAAATTTGACATTCTTGCCACAGATGGATCCAAAGAAATGATCGAAACAGCAAAACAATGCCACCCTGAAATAAGCAATTCACTTTGTTTAATGCAGATTCCTGAGGACCTTTCATTTGAACCTTCTTCTTTTGACGGCGTTTACTCCATAGCAACTTTAATGCATCTACAAAAAAATGAGATTGAATCTACTATTTATAAAATTTCTACAATCATTAAAAAAGGTGCTAACTTTCTCTTCTCCGTATCAATTCAAAGAGATGACATTGATAATCAAGGAAAAGATAAAATGGGGAGACATTTCACCACTATGCCTGAGAGTGAATGGATCAGTTATTGTGAAAAGTATGGTATGCGGTTCAAATATTCAAAAATTACCGGAGATGGACTCAATAGAGATGGAATCGTTTGGCTTACCTGTGTTGTCAAAAAAGAAGAATAATCTATGGAGCATGCATTTATCAAATACGTAGCCAAGGGGTCTAACAGCAACACATACAAATTTGCTTTAGCAAAATTTCTTCTGGATTACTCCCGAAGTAAAAAAATTATTTCCGATTGCACTATCAGTTATAATGAGATTGCTACAAAATTTTTAGAGTACTACTGGTTCCAGGAATGTAAATATAAATTCAAACAAGATTTTAATAAAGATAAAATGCCCGTAGTGATTCGGCTAATACAGAAATATTGTGGTACGGAATATATCCCTGAAACTTATGAGAAATACTTTCAAGATAAAAAAGATATACAAAAAAAACTCATATCTGATATAGAAAAACAATGTTTTAAGGATGTGATTCCCAGATTTCAATCTGATGGAGAAAACCCTTTTTATATGCATTTTCATCAAATCTCTGAAAGTGAACGAAAATTTATGCCACCCCAAACTGAAAAAAGGCATATTATATTAAATTACAAAGCGCTCTCTTTTTTTAAAGAAGAATATGAAACGTTAACTAAGATTTTGATTTTAGAGTGGGCAAAGTTTCTTGAAAAAACGAACTTTACGCCAAGACTCATATCTAAAATAGAACTTATGAAAGATCCCAAAAGAAATTCACTAAACAAATTTAGGAAAATTCTCTTGGAAATGGATAACAAATGTTTTTATTGCGGAGAATCTTTTGACAATAAAACCATACATATAGACCATTTTATACCCTGGTCATATATCTATGAAGATGAGATATGGAATCTGGTACAGGCTTGTTCAAACTGCAATCTTATTAAAAGTGATGCTTTACCTCCAAAACAATATATTCAAAAAATAACCACAAGAAATGAAAACCATGGATTGCTTAAATGGAATCGTGACATCAATGAATACTATGAGAACTGTTTCAAAGCGGGTTTTAAAATAATCAACGAAGAAAAGCTGGAATGCAAAAGTGCTATCTAGTGGTGAATTACTGAGACTTGAAATCTACTTCATATACCTGAAGACTTATATATGGGTAATCGAGTAGTAGAATTGTACTTGTATAAGCACTTCTATAATGTCCCCCATTTGTCTATAAAAACACTTTTCTTTCTCTGCTGAAAAGTTTTACCCAATTTTTACACCCCCCTGTATGCTAGAATGCTTCAATATCAAAATAAAAGGATCCAGCATGATATTTGATGTAATAAATGACAAGCTTGATGAAATACTATCCATCCATCAAGCATTGCCTGAATGGATACCTATATCAAAACAGTACGCCAATGAATGTGGATATCAGACAATTGATGGGCTTCGAAAATGGTGCTATAACAATCTGCCTCCTGAAAAGTTTGAAAAGCGTGGCAAGAATTGGTATATCCATATTTCTGTAATTCATTTTATAAAGAGAAAGGTAGTATAATGAATAGTATGCCAACAGCCAACGAAAGGAAAACAACGTTGGCAAAAGTAACAGTAAATAACTACGATATCATCATTTTAGATGGCACCGTAGATGGTAAACGGCATAGACTTACAACTGGTAAGAAAGCAGGTAATCGTCTATTGTCTTGGTATGAACGTCATGCAGATGACGAGTTCTTTAAATTATACGAGCAAAAATTTGGTTCTGCATCAAATGAGTCTATAACTTTCAAAGAGTATGGTTTACAGATTCTAGAGATTACCAAAAATAACCGAAATGAATTTACACAAAATGAAGAGATATACAGATTCAACAAGTTATGTGAAACTTTTGGAGATATGAAAATCTCTGATATAAAAGCATTTGATGTAGCAAAATGGCAAAATGAGTCTGGTTTTGCACCTAAGACGATACGAAACTACAGGTCTACCCTCAATCGCATCATGGAAATGGCCGATTATGACGAACTCATAAGAAAAAATCCTGTGAAATTCGTCAGGATACCTAAGAAGGTTCATAAAGAGATACATATATTCAATCAAGATGAGATAATGCTTTTGATCGAAAAAAGTACGGGACAGCTAAAAAATGTTCTGATGTTCAATTTCTTTGCAGGGCTTAGACCTAGTGAACTCATAGCTCTTCGCTGGAATGACATTGATTTTGATTCAAATACGATTAAAGTAGATACACGTATACGTAGAGGCGTTGAGGATGTCACAAAATCAAAGAGGGTCAGGATCATTGACATGCTCCCTCAAGCTAGAAAAGCACTCAAAAGACAAAGACTTCTTACTGGCCTCAAAAATGACTATGTCTTTATCTCGCAGCATGGTAAAGGATATACGACACCTAATGTGATCAGTGATCGTCTCAAAAAACTTTGTAATGAATGTGGTATCAAAGCCGGAACGATGCAGACGGTAAGAAGATCCTGCAATACCCTGCTTAAACAATACGGGCTACCGCTAGATTGGATATTGGACCAGTTGGGTCATGTAGAAGATGGCGTGAACCGTGAACATTATACGGGTAGAATAAAACCTGATCTGTCTAAAATTGGCAGAGTTTTGGCAGAGTAAATGATTGGTTAGTCTGAAAGTTCGTGTTTTAGGGGATTAAAGTGGCGGACAGTGAGGGATTCGAACCCTCGGTACCCTTACGAATACGCATCCTTAGCAGGGATGTGGTTTCAGCCAACTCACCCAACTGTCCTTGTGTTTTGTGGATGAGATTATAATAGCATTGGCTTAAATAGAAGCTTAAAATTTTTTAAATTTATATTTTTTCACATCGATCAATTATATTTTAGGAAAATCACAAAAAAACTGATTATCATTACATCATAGAATTACCAAACAAGGTTCGAAATGTTAAAAAAACTTACGCCCCTTCTAGTACTGGCAATGTTTGCTGCAGGTGCCTATTTTATGATGAAGGGTATGGACAATGCTGTCCATATGACCAAATCAAAAAAAGAGATCAAAAAGTAGTGATTACTTTCAGTATCTCTTCTACTTTGCTTTGAGGGTCACTGTCTTTGTAGATAGGTCTTCCTACTACAGGGTAGTCTACTCCCTCTTTATTTGCTAGATCGAGTGTTGCCACACGCTGTTGATCTCCTGCATCTTCTCCAAAAGGTCTTATACCAGGGCAGAGGGTCAAGAATGTCTCAGAGGTTGCATTTTTGATCGCCCTGCTCTCAAAGGTTGAACATACCACACCGTCCAAACCGTTTTCATAACTCATTTTTGCGAACTGTTCAGCTTTTTCGTCTATGCTTTTCTCGTAGATACTCTGAAAGTTTGCTTCATCAAAAGAGGTCAGAGCCGTTACAGCTAGTACTAACGGACGGTTTTCATAAGGAGCCAGTCTCTCCATCACTGTTCTCATCGCTACAGCCCCTGCTGATGCATGGATGTTGAACATATCTACACCTATCTTGGCTATCTCTTCTGCTGCATCAGCCATAGTGTTGGGGATATCGTAAAGTTTGAGGTCTAAAAATATCTTGAAATCAGTGTTGATCGCTTTGAGGGCTTCTATAAAAGGTTTTCCGTCACGGATGTAGGCACGGAATCCTACTTTCATCCAAACATTGTATGATTTGAGTGACTCGGCTAGAGCCAGATTCTCTTCAGCTGACGGCAGATCAAGTGCTACACATAGTTCCATGGTTTAAACCTCTTATCTTTTAGTGGTATAATAATATCAAAATTTTAATATATAAGGACTAAACACACATGTTTGGAAAAGAAACAAAAAGATACGATATCGTTCAATCTGTAATGGATACATACAACTACGCTAAATTCACGACTTCTAAAGGTGTGATCTGGGCTAAGCTCTTTAAAGACGATGCACCTAACACAGTTGCAAACTTTGCTCACCTTGCAGAAACAGGGTTCTATAATGGCCTCAAATTCCACAGAGTGATCCCTGGATTTATGGCACAAGGTGGTTGCCCACACTCTAAAGATAATCCGGCTATGGCTGGTACAGGTGGTCCAGGGTGGCAGATAGACTGTGAGACTGACACAAGTACACACCCGCACAGAAGAGGAGTACTCTCTATGGCGCATGCAGGACCAAACACAGGTGGAAGCCAATTCTTCATCACATTCGTTGCGACACCACACCTTGACGGTGTTCACACTGTATTTGGTGCGATCGATGAAGATGATACTGAGAGTTTCATGGTTCTAGACCAGATTCAACAAAATGATGACATCATCAGTATTGAAGTGCTTGAGTCAAGAGCGTAATTAACTGTTTATCATCCTTGGACTTTTGTCCGGGGATATTCTAAAAGGAACTGTATGTTTGGATATTATAGAGTTGCATCGGCTGTGAATAAGACCATCGTAGGAAATCCTGCAAAAAATGCCGAAGAGATCATCACACTTATCCAAGATGCACACGCTAAAGAGGTTAGTGTCGTTGTATTTCCGGAGCTGACGCTTACAGGATACACTGCCAGTGACCTTTTCCTTAATCAAACACTCATTGCCTCCCAAAATGAGAAACTCGCATATATCTTACAACAAACATCAGATATACATACCATTGCCATCATCGGCTTAGCACTGCTTGAAGCAGACAGGCTCTACAATTGTGCCGCTGTACTGCAAAACGGAAAGATCCTGGGTATCGTACCTAAAAGCTATCTGCCGAACAAAAAAGAGTTCTATGAAAAACGTCAATTTATCACAGGCAGAGATATCACCAGAACCACCACAGAGCTGTACGGAGAGGAGATACCTTTCGGGGTGGACCTTCTTTTCAGTGATTCAAAAGAGATGACCTTTGGTGTGGAGCTATGTGAAGACCTTTGGGCTGTGACCCCTCCTAGCAACCATATGGCAAACAATGGTGCAAACCTCCTCTTTAACCTTTCGGCAAGTAATGAACTCATAGGTAAAGCCGAATACCGCGAAGAACTGGTACGTACACAGAGTGGTCGTTGTATGGCTGCCTATGTCTATACTTCTGCAGGCGTAGGTGAATCTACCACTGATACTGTTTTTGGAGGGCATGCCATCATCTCTGAATATGGTTCTACCTTGGCTCAAAATGAGCGTTTTAGCCTAGAGAGCACTCTCATCACAGCGGATGTAGACCTGGAACGTTTACGATGGCTCAGACTCAATGAATCGAGCTACTCTGATGGCAGACGTAAAAAAACACGGATCATCAAAGTGGATAACCTGCCAGAGATCACTACACTAGATCGCAAGATCAACCCAATGCCATTCGTACCTTCACTTTTTGAAGAGAAAAAGCACCGTTGCGACGAGATCGTGCAGATCCAAGCCCATGGCCTCATTAAGCGTATGAGCCATGCACATATCACAAAAGCAGTCATAGGCATCTCTGGGGGACTTGACTCTACACTTGCCCTACTCTCCACGCACAGAGCATTTGAGATCATGGGATGGGACCATACCAATATCATCGCAGTGACCATGCCTGGCTTTGGTACCACAAGCCGTACCAAATCCAATGCGGTCAAACTTTGTGAAGCCCTGGGCGTTACACTAAGAACGATAGATATCACCGATATCTCTCACAAAGAATTTGAAGCCATAGAGCATAACGTCAACGAACACTCTGTGACCTATGAGAATGTGCAGGCACGCGCAAGAACCTCCATACTGATGAACATGGCCAACAAAGAGGGTGGGCTTGTCATCGGTACAGGTGACCTTAGCGAAGTGGCTTTAGGCTGGTCTACCTACAATGGTGACCACATGAGTATGTATGCGATCAATTCGGGTATCCCAAAGACACTCATACAGTATGTGATCGAGTATTTTAAATATGATGAGAGCATAGCTGACGTCATAGACGATATCCTGAATACACCTATAAGCCCTGAACTGCTTCCGCATAAAGAGGATGAGATCGTCCAGGAGACAGAAAGTATCGTTGGTCCTTATGCACTGCATGATTTCTTTCTGTACCATTTCATCAAGTATGGTGCCAGACCAAGGAAGATACGTTTCCTGGCCGGTTTGGCCTTTGAGGGGAAATATGATGAAAAGACCATTACAAAATGGCTCAAACTCTTCTTAAAACGTTTCTTTACCCAGCAGTTCAAACGTTCATGTATGCCAGATGGGCCCAAAGTAGGTACGATATCTTTAAGCCCCAGGGCAGATTGGAAGATGGCCAGTGATGCAGATGTAGAGATCTGGTTAGAGGAGTTAGAGAAATGAGATCCAACAATACGATAAAACACTTCATCAACACGATGATCCAGGGGCTGTTCTGGCTTTTACCGATCGTTGCTACGATCATTATCATTTCATGGCTCTATACCAATATAGAAAATGTATTGGGTAGTATGTTCAGACTTATCGGATTCATGCCTGAAAAGTATCTCTTTTTATGGGAAGCTCTGGCTGTTGTTGTCTTTTTAATTATACTTTATATTCTCGGACATCTTGCACGGACAAAACTTGCAAACCTCTTTGAATACCTATTTTCCAAAATACCCGGATACACTACGATCAGGGAACTCGTAGGTATTTTCAACTCTTCCAAAAAAGGTAAAAATCAAGTATTGGTCGTAGCGATCAAAGGTTTTGGAAATGAAGGGTACAATATAGGACTGATGTATTCACAAAAAGAGAGTATCATCAAAGACCACTACACCATTACACTCTCCATGTCACCCATACCAAACGGTGGATTTATGTTTGAGATCCATAAAGACAAGATCTATGTCATAGAGAATGCTACATTTGATAACAACCTGCAATACCTGCTCTCTATGGGGGTGAAAAGTTTTACCGAAATTCTAAGGATTGAACCCAAAAGCATAGATGAATTCACCCCGCTTTGTGAGTGGATCAAAAACAATGAAGGGTAAATGATCTCTATCTGATAATGATCTTTCATTAGAATAAACAGTATGTAAACAAGAAAGAGACCTGTATAGGGTCTATATACTGCAGATCACAATGATATTTTTCTTGAAATATCAGCCTTCAAAAATGCTATAATAACTCTAATAGTCTACTGAAAGGATCAAAAATGGAAAAAGAGTTTAAAAAGATCATAGAAGATTCTAAGAAGTCCTTAGAGAAAATTGAAAAGAAGATAGAAACGAAAAGCGATGACTTTACAGAAGAGGTCAATGCATTTTGGATCGATCTGAAAAAACATCTATCCACGCTTGAAGACAAACTAAAAGAAACGTATGAACACTTTGAAGACCAAGCAGAACTCCAAGGACATTTAGGGATCATGGAGGCTCGCGATCGTGTTGAAAAGATTCAAGAGGCTACACTTGAGTTTAGTGATAAGATTTCAAATAATGCACAAGAGGAGCTGGATATTGTAGCACTAAGAGTACATCTTGCAAAGATGGAGAGTGAAGATTTTTGGGAAGAGAAACAAAAAGAGCTCCTGTATATTTACAGTGATGCTAAAGCAGAAGCCCAAAAAGCAGCCGAAAAAGCAGCCAAAGAACTTAATCATATGATTTTAAAATTAACAGAAATTATATAACTTTCTAAAAATAATAGATATCAATACGGCTGAAAGTCCCTTTATACCGAATAATATGACGGTAGATACCATAAAATATATTTAAAATAAATATCTTAATTTTAACTAAGCTTATAACTGAAAAAAGAGGCTACAATATAGTTGAAGAAAGATGAGGTTCGAGTTCATCTTTCGCGTGTTAAGTGTTATTGCTAGACCCCGAAAGACTTCTCTCTGATTTTGATTCCGCTTAATTATAAGTGAAAATTATTACCCAAAGGTACAAAAAATGGCAACATTAGTAAACGGAACTGTTAAATGGTTCAATGATGAAAAAGGTTACGGATTTATTCAACAAGAAAATGGTGGAGACGATGTATTCGTACATTTTCGTCAAGTGAACAACGAAAATGGTGGTCGTGTAACATTGAACGAAGGTCAAGCGGTAACATTTGAAATCGGTGAAGGTCAAAAAGGGCCACAAGCTGAGAACGTAACTGCACTCTAGTAGTGTCTTGCAGGCTTTGTGCCTGCAACTTATTCCTCTTTATTTTTCCCTCTTAATACTTCACTTTCAGATCTTTATCGTACGATAATTCAAACAGTACTTCTATTTTTTTCATTTCATGGGGTGCTAACGTAAGTTTTATTTCTATCTGTCCCTCTTTAAGTATGTTGTAGTCAACTTTTTTCTTAGAGTTAATACTTAAAAGTTTTGATGTGATCTCTTCTGTTGTAGATGTAGGTATGCGTTCTATAAGCGTAAGTGTTTTTACCTTGTCAGATTTGTTTGTGATCGAAATCCCATACCCATCCTTCTTACGTACAGTACCGCCAAATATACCTGTTTCACGTTCCTTATTCACAATGGGCTTGCGTACTATGTTAATATCTTCTTCTACTTTGGTGTAAAGGTCGTATCTCCCTTCCCTATACTCTCCTTGTGCCTTTTCGTTGATCAACTCCTGAGAAAACATTACTTTCCATTGATTATGCTCTATTTGATATTTTGGTTCAAAAGAACAGACATGAAATGCTTGTGTATTGGTATAAGGGTAGGCACGGATTTCACATGAAAGTGGTGCTTTCCAGCTCACTACTTTTACCTCCAAAGGTACACCGGTTGAAGGCAACACGAGTTTGTCTATCTTATACTCTCTGGCATCTTCATAAGAGACTGAAGGTGCAGCACTTTGTTCTGCCATCATCAGCATATCCATTTGTTCTCTTTTTTCCTTAGCCCTTTTAGCTACGAGTGGCATTGGTTCATACTTTCTGACCACCCATGGATAAAAGTGTGTTGGGTAGACCGTTTGATGGGCATCACGATAATAGAACATAGCGCTATCTGCTTCAATATCGATACCGCTTCTGTTAGTGATAGAGAGGTATTGTGTCACCTCTACTTCTTTTTCATCTTCTATATCGGCTTCATAGGCTGTAGAAAAAGAGACATACCCGTAAGGAAGGGTAAGATCAAGCTCTTGATCGCAATTCTTCACAGTCTCTATTGCACGTCTGCTGGGTGCCTGTTTATCAAATGCACTTTCTTTCATTTCTACTTCTTGATGCAAGCCCTTCTCTTCTTCTAAAAGTCTTGCCTGTGCGTTGCCAAGTTCTTTTGCAGACTCGATCAATAAATTGGCATCTACAGTTGCTGGTTGTGGCAATGATGCAAGTTGTTTTAAAAACTTACTGTTGTGCTGCACAGCTTGCAGCTTTTGCTCTACATTTTTTAAATCCGTCATAACCTGACATAATCTATCATCCGAAGGACAACTGGTCGTTATCGCCAGTGGGAGTGTGCTTCCCCCACACCTTGTTTTTAGACCTTTAGAAAAGCCTAGAAAATTGTTTTTTGGTGTAAATGTGTAAAAAGTATTGTCCTGATAGACAGCAAGAGAAGAAGCATAGCTCATGCTTCCACTTAAAAGTAGTATGGCAAGAGAAGTAGTGAATTTCATCGATCATCCTTTCGAGTATAAGAATGATTATAACCAATTATTCTGTACTGTTACTCTCTGTGAATTGTGACAGGTATGCCTGATTTTTTTTCTGCAGATAATCATAGATCGCTTTGACCTCTTCATTGGTCAAATAATAACGGGGCATGACTTTATGATAGGTATTCACTGCTTTGATCATGTCATCGAGTGAGTCTCTACGTATATCTGAACCTTTTAAAGCCTGTTTTCCATGTATATCCCGGTATTCAACAATGATTTGGCCTTCACCGCTTTCTCCATGACATTGTGCACAGCTTACGCCTCTGGGATTCGCATAAAGCATTTCACCATACTCATAGTGTGAAATAAAATCTTCTTCTCCCCATAACATTAAAGGCAGTAATATCAATAATAGTCTCATGATAGTATCAACGTTCACTCCAAACCGGCCAAAACTCTGTTGCCTAAAGTATTTTTGATATAATACAATAAAAAATATAAGGGCACTCTATGCAACTCATCGATGGTAAATCCTTAGCCAAAAAAGTGCAAACTACAGTCGCTACTGAAGTCGCAAAACTCAAACAAGAAAAAAATATCGTTCCAGGACTTGCAGTCATCCTCGTAGGTGATGATCCTGCCAGTCATGCCTATGTTAAAATGAAAGCAAAAGCGTGTGAGAATGTAGGATTTTACTCTATCACACATAACATGCCTGATACGATCAGTCAAGATGAGATCATAGCAACCATAGAGATGATGAACAACAACCCGCGTATAGATGGTATATTGGTGCAGCTTCCCTTACCTAAACAGATCGATACGGACAAGATACTTGAAGTCATAGATCCGAAAAAAGATGTGGATGGTTTCCATGCCTATAATGTTGGACGTTTGGTCACAGGACTTGACAGTTTTGTGGCATGTACGCCGCTTGGTGTGATGAAAATGTTTGAAGAGTACGAGATTGACCTCAGAGGTAAAGATGTATGTGTGGTAGGTGCAAGTAACATCGTCGGTAAACCTATGGCTTCCCTTCTTCTTAATGCAGAAGCCACAGTGACCATTACCCACATCCATACCAAGGACCTGAAAGCACATACAAGCAAAGCAGATATCATTGTTGTAGGTGTAGGTGTTCCTGGGCTTATCAAAGAAGATATGGTGAAAGAAGGTGCTATCGTCATAGATATCGGTATCAACCGTATAGAAGACGGTTCACTCGTAGGTGATGTAGACTTTAAAAATGTAAGTCCAAAATGTTCTTACATTACTCCTGTACCAGGCGGAGTGGGTCCTATGACCATAGCAATGCTTTTGAGCAATACACTGAAGTCAGCGAAAGCCAGAGCATAATGAAAGGTTTTATACAGGCTTCGGGCCGTTTTGCCAGTTCATGGACCGGAACGATCATCATCGTACTTTTTCTCATCTTCTTTGTGGCACAATCTTTTGTCATTCCATCAGGTTCGATGAAAAGAACACAACTGATAGGTGACTTTTTATTTGCCAAGAAGTTTTCCTATGGAATCCCTACCCCTCACTTGCCATGGTTAGAGATCCCTCTTTTACCGGATTTTAACGGGAATGGACATCTTATAGAAGGTCCTAGACCGCAAAGAGAAGATATCGTTATTTTCCGCTATCCAAAAAACCATAAAATACACTATGTCAAGCGTTGTGTCGCTGTAGGCGGAGATGAAATACTCTATGCCAATGAAAAACTGCTTATTCACTTTCATGAAGGTGAAGCATATATGAAAGCAAATTATCCTTCAGATAAACTGGTTTCGCTTCGAGGTAAGCTTTGGGTAGAAAATCCTTATATGTCAAAATATCCAGGTATACAGTATGCACCTGAAGGGGAAAATATCTTTGAGTCTCTTCTAAAGTACTATGCATACAATAAAGAGATCGATATGGTACCTGTCTATGTAGATGGTCTTGATACACCTACCTATGAGATCACAGGAAAAGGTGTCAATGCACTCTATGTAAAAGTAGATGAGGACCACTTCTATATGATCGGTGATAACCGTGACAACTCAAATGACAGCCGTTTCTGGGGTGCCGTTCCTTATAAGCTTATCGTAGGAAAGCCTTGGCTGAACTATATGAGTTTAGAACACCGTTCTTATGAGAGTGTACTCCATGGTGATGAATATGGCAGCGGGAAGGACAATGCAAGACTTAAACGTCTATGCGGTGAAATAGCGATTGATAGTAAAGCGTGTGAAGAGCTCTGGAACAAACAACGATTTACGGTCCGCTGGGGACGTGTAGGAAGACGTATAGAAACGATACAAACAGAACAACCTATAGAGTAAAGGGGAAAGACGTGAAAAAATTTTACATTGCAACAGACCATGCAGGATATGCGCTTAAAGCCTACGTTAAAGACTTTGTGAGATCACTAGGACATGAGATCATTGATCTTGGCCCGGACTCTGCAGACAGAGTGGACTACCCCGATTTCGCAAAAAAGTGTGCAGATGCCGTACTTGCTGACAAGGGCAGTTTTGGTATTCTTATTTGTGGTACCGGGATCGGTATCTCTATCGCTGCGAACAAAGTACCTGGTATACGTGCAGCACTTTGCCATGATACCTATACGGCAAAACTCACAAGACAGCACAATGATGCAAATATCCTTTGCTTTGGTGAACGTGTCGTAGGTAAAGGTGTGATAGAAGATATGATAGAAACATTTGCTAGCACAGAATTTGAAGGCGGTAGACATACCGGACGTGTCGCAAAGATAGAAAGTGTTTGTGCTTTCGGTTCCGACTTAGGTTAGTATTTACTACATAGCATCCAAAGGGCACACTGCCCTATCCTTATTCCTCTCTTACTTAACATACATATAGACCATTGAAGTCTCTATAGATTTACTAAACCATTGTAGATTTTCAAGATCACACTTTTTCTCATATATAGATGAGATAAGAAATTATAATAAATGTATATTTATTCCACAAAAAACAGTAAAACAGTCAATACTTAATGATACTTCTTGCAATAGCAAGACATTTTATCATATACTATATAGTATGTACAAAGATTGGGAAGATATATGTTCAGAGTTGTCATATAAGATATAGAAAAATTCATCTAAGACAACCTCTGTGATCATGGATCAAATATGTTATACATTATCAATGAGGGAAAAGGGTAACAACAATGACAAATTGGATGGACGACGCGGAAATCGATTATGTAAAACAAGAAAAAGATAAGATTTTGTATAAAGAACTAGGAGAGAAACTAGAGGATCTGGATAGAGAACATGATCTTGCATTATGGGCACTTAAAGAAGCAAACGACGTAGTAGACGCTCTTTGGGAAAGAAGACAAAAAGTTAAAAGAGAGTTGAGAAATGTTTCTCGAAGACTTAGAGAGAGGACTATGAGTAGAACCATGTATACAATTGATTTCAGGTCAGAAATGGAACTCTACTCTCCAAAGATCGTCTTTGAAAATATACATATCATCTCTGCTATTTTCAGTGATGGGGCAATAAAGATAGAAAGGGCTCTACAGGCAAGGATCAAAGATGAACTTACATGGAATGAGATCTTCTCATATATTGAGCCTATGGAGATCTATGTGATCTTGAAAACCATCATACTCAAAAGATTCTATAAAGATACAGCCTATACGATAGGTGGCAATATGGATGAGGATAAGGTAAAGAACATTGAGAAAAAAGCATTTGAAAAAATGAGAACGATCAATTTCATCGAAAATATCTACAAATAGGTCTGTACTACATTCGATACAACCTTCAAGCAACTATGCTACAATTAATCCAAAAAAACAGTTTCATCTCAAGGAAATAACATGACACTCACCTCCGAAGATAAAAAAATCATTCTGGACAGTATTAGAGACATCCCAGACTTTCCAAAGCCAGGTATCATCTTTAAAGATATTACTACCCTGCTCTCTACGCCAGATGCTTTTAATACTTTGATGACGCACCTTGCAAACCGTTATGAAAGTTATGACTTGGACTATGTTGCAGGCATCGATGCAAGAGGATTTATCTTTGGTTCCATTTTGGCTGATAGACTGGGAGTTGGCTTTGTACCTGTACGAAAGAAAGGAAAACTACCCTATACCACTGTGGCTGAGAAATACAGTCTTGAGTATGGATTTGACGAAGTAGAGATCCACATCGATGCATTTGGAGAAAAAGAAAATCCAAAGGTACTTCTCATAGATGATCTTATCGCCACAGGCGGAACAGCTAAAGCTGCTGCTAACCTCATAGATAAAGTGGGTGCAAATTGTGTGGAGGCATGTTTCATCATGGAGCTTGCTTTCCTCAATGGACGTCAAGGATTCGATGCCCCTGTCTATTCTGTTTTAGAGATAGATTAAGAGCTATGGCGTGTTCCTACATAAGCACACTATGAACAAAATTTATACTTTCATCAGATGATAATACTCCCTCACCAATAAACAAGCAATATAGAGTATAATGTAAAGATATTAACAAGGTGTTATGATGAGAGTCTATATATTTTTTTCAATTTTTCTTCTACTTTTTTTCTCAATACATTACCTTTTTTACTCCAGGGTCATCAAAAAGTTCTTGGTACCTGAAGCAGTAAAAAAGAAGTTGACCCTCCTGTTAGGCCTGAACTTTATTTTCAATATACTCTATGTCTTAGGCCGTTATACAGATCTTATCAACACGCCTTTTTATTATCTCTTCTCTCTCTCCATCGGTATCTCTTTTGTGCTTCTTTTATATCTTATTGTTCATGAAGTGCTTAACCTGTTTCATAAAACACTCAGAAGTGTCGACATTTCGAAAAGAAACTTCATTAAGAACAGTGGTGATGCTGCGTTGATCGCACTCTCTACCTCTTATGTCAGTGCCGGTGCCTATGAGGGGATGAAGGAGCCCGTCGTCAATGTAGTGGAGTTTGATCATTTTGATTTTTCTATCATTCAGATCAGTGATTTTCATATAGGAGGCCTGATCGACAGAGATTTTGTTAAAGCCTCTGTCTCTAAGATCAATGCGCTCAAACCGGACATCGTCTTTATAACCGGCGATCTTGTCGATACTGCGCTGGAAGAGATAAAAGAGAGTATCAGAGAACTTGACAATATCCGTGCTAAACACGGTATCTACTATATTTTTGGTAATCATGAGTTTTTTCACAATCCCCTGGAGATCATTGAGTTTATCAAAAGCACAAAGATCACACTGTTGCTCAATGAGAATGAAAAGATAGATGCATTAAAGCTCAATGTCGTAGGTGTAACAGACCTTATAGGCTATCGTATGAACCTGCTCGAACCGGATATAGATAAAGCCTTTAAAGGGTGCGATGACACCTATAAGACCATACTTCTGGCCCACCAACCCAAATATATAGAAGAGCTTGGAAACTATAGACCTGATCTCATTCTCAGCGGGCATACACACGGTGGACAGATCTGGCCTTTCGGGCATTTGGTCAGACTGCAGCAGCCCTATATCAAAGGACTGCATAGACTTTCCAATGGCAGCCACCTGTATGTCAATAGCGGTATCGGGTTTTGGGGACCGCCTATGAGACTGGATTCACAAGCCGAGATCGCCTACATTGTTTGATCTGACTCGTCTCATCTGCTCACCATAAGGCAATTTATAACCTCCCATACGATATAATCTGCCCAATTACTATACAAGAGAAACAGATGAACTTACATAAAGAAATATATATCCCTAAACCAAGTCCACATGATCCCGATAATCTAGGGCATTTTGGCAGCCTTGAAAATGGGCAGGTAGGTTTTGGTGGACGTTTTGTGCCTGAAACATTGATGCCGGCACTTGAGAAGCTTCGACTTGACTATGAAGCCGTACGTTTTGATAAAGAGTTTTGGGCAGAAGTGGACCATTACTACAAAAACTACGTAGGTCGCCCCTCTTCGCTCTACTTTGCTGAGAATCTCTCTAAAGAACTTGATGCAAAGATCTACCTAAAGCGTGAAGACCTTAACCATACAGGTGCACATAAGATAAACCACACGGTAGCACAGGCAATACTTGCAAAGCGACTCGGTAAGAAAAAAGTGATCGCAGAAACCGGTGCAGGTCAACATGGTGTAGCTACAGCTACGGTTGCCGCACTCTTTGGGCTGGAGTGTGAAATATTTATGGGTGCCAAAGATGCTGCACGCCAGGAATTGAACGTTTTCCGTATGAAACTGCTTGGTGCAAAAGTGCATGCCGTTGAATCTGGAAGTAAAACACTCAAAGATGCGATGAATGAGGCCATTAGACACTGGGTGACCAATGCACGCGATACCTACTATATCATCGGTACAGTAGCAGGTCCCCACCCTTATCCAATGATGATACGTGACATTCAGTCTATCATCGGATGGGAAGCGAAGCAACAGCTCAATGCAGTGGAAGGATGTCTACCTGACAAAGTGATCGCCTGCATCGGTGGAGGGTCTAATGCCCTTGGTATTTTCAATCACTTCTTAGAAGATGAAAGCGTAGAGTGTATTGGTATAGAAGCTGGCGGACTAGGACTTGACTCTAAACATGGCTGCTCACTGGCTAAAGGAAGCCCAGGTGTGCTTCACGGTCAACTGAGCTACATCCTTCAGGATGAAGATGGTCAGGTACAAGAGGCACACTCTATCTCAGCAGGACTTGATTACCCTGGTATAGGGCCTGAACATTCTTTTTTAAAAGATGAAGGTATCGCAAAATATGACTATATCACAGATGATGAAGCCTTGGATGCATTTGTATGGCTTTCTCAGGCAGAGGGTATCATTCCTGCCTTTGAAAGTTCACACGCCATTGCCTACCTTAAAAAGATGAAACCAGAGGAGATCAAAGGTAAAACGATCCTGATCAATCTTTCAGGACGTGGTGATAAAGATATGATACAGGCAAAAGATATACTCAAAGACCAGTTTGCCTAAACATCACAACCTATACATCGGTCATATACCTATTGCTGATGACGACAGATAATGGTATCTGCACGAGATAGGAAAACATGATAGGCAGAAGCATTGAAACACCAAAGGTACTTGCCGAAAAGGTAGAAAGCACCAAAGCCAAGGTGATGTATCGTGTAATACTTTGCCAAAATGCCGCTCTCTCCTGCGGTGAGTCCAAATTATAGATCAATTTTGAAACTATCAATACAAGCAGATAGAATACCGCTACTGCAATCAGAGCGATAAAGAAAAGTTCCGGTTCAAAATCATAAATGTCGATCAACTGTTGGGAACTCTGTAAACCGAACAGATAGAATAAAATGATAAAGATACTGATACGGCTGATAAATTTACTGTAAGTTTCGATCCATGTAAGCAATGGTTTTATTAAGAGTACCACCCTGCTTGCCAAGAAAGGTATCACGATTAAAAGTGTGATCACCGGTTCTACAAATCTACTGATAGTGATCTTCTCATCATAGGTCACCCCAAAGTGCCCTGCACTATACGTAGCAAAAAGATGCAACATCAATAATGAGAGTGAAACAAAAACAAGATTAATGAAAAGAAGCAAGAAACCTAAAGAGGTGTCAGCATTGGATCTTTTGATCCAATGCATGACCATACCTCCACCACTCAATACAGCAAGTAAAAACAAGCCTGCAGTAATGCCAAAATCATTCGTTATAAATCCGATAACCAGTGCAAATATCGGTAAAAGCAGATAGTTAATGATAAATCCTTTAAAAAGAACTGACCTATACTCCCATACCAGCATAGTATCTCTTACCTTGAATTTAAAAAGTGATGGCATGATGAGTGTAAGACCTGCAAAGAGGCAAATGTTTTTATCGAAAATAAACCCATCTGTCATATTACCATACATAAAACCCATTAGTGCTCCTGCTATCACAATAACAATTAACAGCATCATTTCTCCTTGCAATCTTTTTACATAGTATACTACAAAAAGTATCTTTAGTCTTTTTAGAAGTGGTCGTCTTCTTTATTCTCATACGCGTATTTACCAATATTTTGATATACTCCATAGAATAAAACAAACCAAAGGCTATCCATGAATTTCGAATTAACTCAACTCTCTGTGGCAGATATCCAAGGCGATATAGAAGTCATCATTGTCATCGACAAAAATACAGATCATACGTTCGTACAAGATAAAAAACTTTTAAAAAAAGCAGGTTTTGAAGGGGGACAGGATGAAACATGTCTCCTTGTAAGTAAAGACAGACTCTATGTGGGTGCAGACTCAACACGCAGTAAAGATATCAGAACGGCTGCAGCCAATGCCATTAAAGCACTCAATGGGAAAGAGTACAGATCTATCAAAATTGCAACCTATCTTTCCAGTGAGAAATGTATGAACTCTCTTCGTGCTATGGTGGAAGGCTTTGTCCTGGGTGCATACACATTTGAGAATTATAAAACAAAAAAAAGTAAGAAGAAGATCAAACATATCTCTATCTCACTTGAAGAGTATAACGGATACAAGGTAGATGTAGAAAAAGCTTCTACAGTCATCCATAAAGCACAGATCATAGCTGATGCCACCAACTTCACACGTAACATCGTCAACACAACACCGGATGACTGTTATCCGAATGTCATGGCAGAGATCGCTGAGACCATGGCAGATGAAACAGGTCTGAAGTGTAAAGTACTTAAGCCCAAAGAGCTGAGAAAAGAGAAGATGGAGACACTGCTTGCTGTGGCACGTGCAAGCCGACATAGACCAAGGGTCATACACCTTACACACAAGCCAAAAGATGCAAAATGTGTCGTGACCCTAGTAGGTAAAGGTCTTACCTATGACAGTGGTGGACTAAGCCTTAAGCCTGCTGACTTCATGGTGACTATGAAGTCGGACAAGAGTGGTGGTTCAGCGGTCATCGGTATCATGAAAGCCGTAGCAGAAATGAACTTGCCTGTAGAGGTACATGGTTTTGTAGGTGCTGTAGAGAATATGATCGGCGGGGATGCCTATAAACCTGATGATGTACTGGTAGCGAAGAATGGCAAAACGATCGAGGTACGCAACACGGATGCCGAAGGCCGTTTGGTCCTTGCAGACACACTCTGCTACGCACAGCAGGAGGTCAAAGCGGATTACCTCTTCGATCTTGCAACACTTACAGGTGCCTGTGTAGTGGGTGTAGGAAACTATACATCAGGTATTATGGGGAACTCTGATGACATGAAATCACTTGTTGTAGATGCAGCAAAACGTTCAGGAGAATTGGCCACTGCCTTAGACTTTAACCCTTACCTCAAAAAGACGATCAAGTCTGAGATAGCAGATGTATGCAATATTTCCAATACACGTTATGGAGGAGCGATCACAGCGGGTCAATTCCTCTCGGAGTTCATCGATGAAGACCATAAAGAAAAATGGGCGCATATTGATATCGCAGGTCCTGCATTTGTAGAACATGCATGGGGAGAAAACCCTTTTGGTGCTTCTGGTGCCGGAGTGAGAATGATGGTAAAACTTATTGAAAAACTCTCTGAGGATGATAAATAATCGGCATCCTAGAGAACAAGAGAGTGTTACATCGTTTTACTCTTTTGTGAGTTTAAGATGACATGCCAATGCCTCTTCTGCCAGCATATCAGCAATAGTATCTCTGCTATTGATGATATGTTTGATACCCAATGCTGAGATAAACTCTTCTTCTGCATGATTGTTTACACTTACGATACTATTGATATCATGATTGAATGAAGCAATATTTTCACAGATCAATTGTCTCTGTATCTCATTTTCTACCGTGACAATGATGGCATTACAAGCATTAACATTAAAATGTGATAAAACCATTTTCTGTGCGGCATTGGCAAAATAAATGGCTTCTTCACCTTTTGCTATGACATCATCCACTACCTTCACATCATGCTCAAGTATGACGTAAAGTAGATTTCTTTCTTTAAACATTTTGACAAGTTTTTGTCCTACCGGTCCATATCCACATATAATAATATGATTTCTATATGTACCACCTATAAGTGCACGGTCACGTAATGCCATAGGCTCTTTGTGAAGCATATCTGCAATCTTTTTAATATTTTTCAGTACAAAAGGTGTCAATATCATTGAAAAAATGACCGTAATGATCATGATCTGATTAAGTTCATTAGAGATGAGATTATTGGCATATGCAAGTGCAAACACAGCTAAGGCAAATTCTCCTACCTGAAACAGTGCCAATGCAGTTTTAAGTGCTGTTCTCGTCTGTACAAACACGCGTAAAATACTAAAGATAACTAAACCTTTAAAGAGCATAATACCTACAAGTAACCCAAATATAACATCTCCGTAATTCACAAGAGAATGCCAATCGATCAACATCCCTATCGTAATAAAAAAGACGCCTAAAAGGATATCTCTAAAGGGTATCAGGTCTGTTTCTATACGATAACGATACTTTGTTTCTGATATTATCATTCCCCCAAGGAATGCTCCCAATGAGTAGGAAAAACCAAATATATCTGCCAAATAGGAAGCACTCATAACAATAAGCAATACCGCAACCAGAAAAATCTCTTCTGAACCTGATGCTGTGATCCAGCCAAAGAATCGTTCAAGAAAATATTTACCGAAAAGAAAGAGAATTGAAAATACCACAATAGCACTTCCAAAAGTTTCAACCAGGAGAATGGACAAGGACTCAGTTTCAGAAGTGAAAAAAGAGACCATTAAAAGTATCGGAATAACAGCTAAATCCTGATACAGTAGAATGCCAAGCGTTGTACGTCCATAGCCTGAATGTATTTGATTGTTTTCATTAAGGATCTTCAGAACGATCGCTGTAGAGGAGAGTGCAAGTGCAAAACCTATGACGATAGCACTTCTAATATCCAGATCAAAAGCAAAGGAACCTAGTAATGTGAATAGAACCCCTGAAATGATAACTTGCATCGCACCATAAACGAAAACCTCTTTTTTCATCCTTTTGAGGTGGTTAACGGAAAATTCCAATCCTATAGTAAACATTAAAAATACAATTCCAAATTCTGCCAAATGAGATAACATTTCCCTGGAATCATTGGCAAAATGGAAAATTGATGAGATAGTAAAACCAGTGATAACATACCCTATAATCGTTGGTATATCAAATCTTTTTAGGACAACATTGAGTGCTGTTGCTATACCAATCGTAATAATTAATATCAGTAAAGCATTTTCCATTGATCTTCCTGTTTTTTTTTGATTCTGTCTCACTTGTATTTTTTTATCATAGCAAAAGTGTATGTAAAATAGATAAATTTTCTATAAATCATCTATGATCATCATGAATAAAATGACATCTGATAGGAACTAACCCCCTCTTCACCAATATTTCGCTAAAATCGCGGTAATCATATTATCATACTTAAGGAATACCATGGGACTAGGCATCGGACTTGTTGGACTACCAAATGTAGGAAAATCTACGACTTTTAACGCACTCACTAAAGCACAAAATGCAGAAAGTGCAAACTATCCGTTCTGTACCATCGAGCCAAATAAAGCGGTGGTACCTGTACCAGACAAAAGACTGGATGAACTTGCAAAGATCGTTAACCCTGAAAGAATACAACACTCAACGATTGATTTCGTTGATATCGCCGGGCTTGTAGCCGGTGCGAGTAAAGGTGAAGGTCTGGGAAATAAATTTCTTGGAAATATCCGTGAAACAGAAGTGATCCTGCACATTGTAAGATGTTTTCATGATGAGAACATTGTTCATACAGAAGGTTCTATCGACCCTATCAGAGATGTTGAGATCATTGAGCAGGAGCTTCTCTTTGCCGATATCGATGCAGTGCTCAAACGTATAGAGATGCTAAAAAAGAAAGCAAGAGGAAACGACAAGGATGCAAAAGAACAGCTTGAAGTCGCTGAAGCACTCCTGGCATATATAGAAGAAGGCCATCCTGTATCTACGTTTGCAGACAAAGAGAGTGATGGCTTTTTGGCGATGAACAAGGATCTGCGTCTTCTTACATCAAAACCGATCATCTATGGTGCAAATGTCGATGAAGATGGTCTGAGTGAAGACAATGAATATGTAAAAAAACTCAAAGCCTATGCAGCAGAACGAAATTCAGAAGTGATCAAACTGTGTGCCAAAGTAGAAGAAGATATGGTAGACTTTGATGATGAAGAGAGAGAGGAGATGCTTGCAGAACTTGGTGTTGAAGAGAGTGGTCTGGACCAGATCATACACAAAGGTTTTGACACACTTGGCCTGATGAGCTACTTTACCGCAGGTGTCAAAGAGGTACGTGCATGGACCATACGTAAGGGGACGACAGCACCTAAAGCTGCAGCAGTCATTCATAATGACTTTGAAAAAGGTTTCATCCGTGCGGAGGTTATCAGCTATGAAGACTTTATCGCTTGTGGAGGAGAAGCCGGTGCAAAAGAGGCTGGTAAAAGCAGACTGGAAGGTAAAGAGTACATCGTACAAGATGGCGATGTGATGCACTTTAGATTTAACGTGTAATAAAGGACCATGATGAGAAAATTACTATTCATTGGATTGATCGGGTTTGCTTTAGTTGGCTGTGATAGTAAAAAAGGCACCTTTCTTGAAACAGTAAAAAGTGAAAATGATCACACTACTTCAGTAGCCAAACTGGAAAAACTCATCATAGATCAAGGGCTTACACATTTCAGTACCATGGATCATAGAGCCAATGCAAGAAATGTCAATATGAATTTGAAACCTGAAACGGTTGTGGTCTTCGGTAATCCAAAGATGGGAACGGTTCTGATGAACTGTAACCCTTCTATAGGCTTGGACCTGCCTCTTCGCATACTTGTTACTACGAACTATGAGGGTGAAACAAGCTTTATTTATACCAATCCGGAATACTGGTCATTAAAACACAATGTTAAAGACAAAAATTGTTTAAACATACTGACAAAAGCTAAAATAGCATTAGCCGCCCTTGCCCAGAAAGCAGGTAAAAAATAATGCAGATCAATACAAATGAAATACTCTACCGTATACAAAAAGCACTGAATTTAACAACAGAAGAGATGTTAGAAGCCTATAGGCTTGAAGACTTTCCTATGGATGCTTCACATTTGGAGTCTCTTCTCAAACGCCGTCAAGACAAAGATTTCATACCGGCCAGTTATGAAGAGTTAGGTGTATTCTTAGATGGAATGGTCACACTTAAAAGAGGTCCATCTCCGAAAAAACAAAATGATGAGGAAGCGGTAGAGCTGACCAACAACCTCATACTCAAAAAGCTTCGTATCGCTCTGGAACTCAAAGAAGCAGAGACAGAGATCATCTTTGGTCTAGCAGATGTTGAACTCAGCAAACAGCAACTCGCTTCCCTTTTTCGAAAAGAAGGGCATAAGAACTTTAAGGCATGCTCTGATGAACTGCTCATGGCCTTTCTAGAAGGTTTGGATGAGTTTTACTATACGGGAGAGATAGAGTAGATCCCGCTCTACCATGTGATGCACTTAAAAAAATCCCTTCAAACTATCAAAAGTAAACTAGCCAAAAACGAAGAGATACTCAAACACCTCCAAAAAAGCCACCCTCACCTGGCCCACCTCTCAGAAGATCAAATATTAAAATACTTTAATGTTCAGAGCCTTCATGAACTGAATGGGCATATGGAACAGATAAAAAAGTCTCAAGAACTCCAAGTTGACCTCACTGTACAAAAAAAGGAAGTATGTACCTGCAGAGACAGTCATGGAGAGATCAAAGACCTTTATGACTCTGAAGTATCTGCCAAAGAGCAGATAGCTACACTATCCAAGGAAAAACAATTACGGCTTGGTGTTTATAGATGTCCTTATGGCTCTGGATGGCATTTGACCAAAGGATAAAGCTAAACCTTCAAAACCAACTTCACAGGACAGTGGTCACTTCCCATAATATGATCCAGTATATCTGCATCGACGATCCTCTCTTTGAGATCATCAGAAACGAAGAAATAATCGATCCTCCAGCCCACGTTTTTGCCCCTGGCTCCCGCTCTGTAACTCCACCAGCTGTAACGGTCTGTTTCATCGCCTTTTACATGTCTAAAGGTATCGATATAGCCATGGCTGAGAAGTTTGTCTATCCATTCCCGTTCCATCGGTAAAAAACCGGAGGTCTTTTCATTGGCTTTAGGTCGGGCGAGGTCGAACTCTTTGTGGGCTGTATTGACATCACCGCATACAATAATGGACTTACCTTCATCCCTTAAGGTGTTGATATGCTCTAAGAAACGGTCATAAAATGCCATTTTGTACTCCAAACGCTCATCGTCACGCTGTCCATTGGGGAAATAGACATTGAAATAGGCGATATCTCCAAAGTGGTATTCATTGATGCGTCCTTCATCCAAGATATCCACATGCGAACAACAAGATGCTTCACCCTTGATATCTGTATAGAGTGCTACACCTGACTGTCCTTTATTTGATGAGGAGTTGATACTTTGAAATTTGTATTCCCTCTCAAAGATACTCTCAGGGATCTGATCTGCTTCTGCTTTGATCTCCTGCAGCCCCAAAAAGTCCACATTTTCTTCATCGATCCACTTGAGTGCCTCTTTCTTCTCTACCGCCCTGATACCGTTCACATTCCAAGATATAAAGGTTAGTGTATTGCGCTCTGACATTTCATCTCCCTGATACAAATTTAACTGAGTCTCATAAAACTTATTTATAATTTTGATAGAATAATACCAAAAGAGACTTCAAAGAAAAAGGGCAGCTATGGCACAAGAGGATAAAGAACGTTGGGATGAAAAATGGCGAAACAAGCCAATGCCAGATGAACCCATCAAACTTGTCAGTGACTATGCTTCACTGGCTCCAGGACTAGAGGCACTTGACATAGCCTGCGGTATGGGAAGACATAGCAGATATCTTGCTTCCAAAGGATTTGAGGTCGATGCACTTGATATCTCTTCTGTGGCTATAGATCAGCTTCAGAACATCCCTCATATCCATGCAAAAGAAGTGGATTTTGATACCTATACCCTCCCCAAAGAGAAATATGACCTTATTATCTGTACCTATTTTCTAGAGCGTAGACTCTTCCCACAGATGATAGATGCTCTTAAGCCCAACGGTATCATTCTGATGGAAACCTTTTTACATCATCCTGACAATGAGCGTACCACATCCAATCCTGCTTTTCTTCTGAATGAAGGTGAACTAGAAGCCACTTTTGATGACACATGTGAACTTTTACAACTACCTGAGTTTTGGGATGAAGACTACCAGGGGTACAGAACGATGAAAACGTCTATGGTCGCTAAAAAGAAAGCAGCGGTTTGAGATAAAAACTTTTAGATTAGTCCATTTGAGATCAGTTTACGATACTGACCGGTGTACCTTTACGTACCTTGTTAAAAATGGTTTTTGATACTTTATAAGGAAGTCTGATACACCCATTGCTTCCAGGATACCGTTTCACATATTTACTTGCATGAAGACCGATACCACCACTTGTAAGCCGCATCCAGTTCTTAAGTGATGCACCCACATATTTGGCTTTTTTACCTTTATATTTTCTTCTGTCACCTTTGTAGACCAACTTCTTGCCCCGATACATTTTACCAAAGATAGTAGAACGCTTATCTGCTATCTTCTCCTTGATACAAAATGTCCCTTTGGGTGTACTTTGATTTCGGATGATCCCAGTATTAGGTTCAAGCTTTCTTTTGGCCCCGGTCGTACAAGGTGCACAAAGTGCTACTTTATCGTTGACATAAAGCCTTATTCTTTGCTCTGAGATATCTACTTTTAATTTTGTATTTCTTCCATTTGCTTTACTGAGCAGTTTTTTATCTTCATAGATACTGTAACTTTTTCTCAAGTTTGTGTGTTTTCTAAAGTCAGCATAGTTGTTATACTTCATCAATTTTACATGTTTGACTTGTTTATCTTTAGGGAATTTGATATTTTTAGAAATTTTATCAAGTTTGGATTTGGTTTCTTTTCCTACCCAGCCGTCTGTATGAGTCAGCCCATAATACGTTTGAAAAGCGATCACTGCTTCTTTTGTCTTCTCTCCCCATCTGCCGTCAACCTTGAGTTTCACATTGATGTGTTTATCTCTATTCAGTGCAATTTGAAGATTGCGTACAGTGTTAAAATCATTTGTACATTGTATGGTTTGGGTACCGTCACACATATCATCATGTGTTTTAAAATAATTCTTGGCGTTTGCCATGGAAATAAGCGTAAAAAGGGTAAAGAGGATCTTTATGAAGGGCAAAATGATATCTCCGGAAAATTATGATAGTAATTATTATACTGTTTTTCCATTAAGCCATTCTAACCTGAGTTTGAGAGATCTCAGATCAAAAATGATGTTACCACTCCTATAAGGCCACCGAAAACACCGCCCCACACCACAAGCCATCCTAAATGTTCCTTGATCAGATCTTGTACTAGTTCTTTCACCATTTTTGGTGTCAGTTCATCCAATCTTTTTGCGATCAATGTTTCTACTGAAACGATCATATCTTCACTTAAGGTTGAGCTTTGTATATGATGGTCAAGTTGTGCCTTAAAAGCAGAAGAAGAAACGATGGCACTTACAGCACTCTTGAGCTTGCGTGAAAAAGGATCACGTAAACCTTCTAATGCGGCTTCACCACCGAACATTGCGATAGCGCCACCGAATTTCGATTCCATCACCGTTTTAGAGAGTGCATCAAAAGCAGGAGAAAAGTCTGCACCTTCGACCAAAGGAGTCAGATCTATATTCTCTTCTTCTTTTGCAAAAAAATCTCCCAGCTGCTCTTTACTAAAGAACTGTTTCATCATCATCTCACGGATAGACGCTTTGAAAGCCGTAAAGTTTTTTTCTATCACCCCGGAGCCATATAGTAATGGTACCTTTTCAAATAACATATGAATAGCAAGTTGATTAGTAATGGCTCCTGAGAGTGCAAATAATCCTGTAAACAGCAGCATCTCATAATAGACAGATGGCACCAGAAAAGCTATCCCTATAAGAAGGAGAGAAAAGAGATCGGTGATGAGGGTTTTTGACATTGGAGTTCCTCTTTGCATTTTTTGCGTAATATAGCAAAATCTGAATTATAGTACGCCATCAACTCAATATACCAACATTAAAAAGAGGATATAATTGATTTTAACGATAAATTACCTAATAAAGCTTTCCATGTCTAAAACTATAAATAAGAAGATACAGATCTCTCTACTCTTGATCGCAACGATGGGTGTGATGTCCGGCATCACTGTTGTCTCTTCTCTTCCCCTCATTAGTCAAACATTCAGTGATCTTCCTCATATCGAATTTCTTTCAAAACTGATGTTGACCATTCCTTCCATCATCATTGCACTTTTTGCTCCAATAGCCGGGATCATTGTAGATAAATTTGGCAGATTAAAACCGCTCTATACAGGGATCATCCTCTTTGTACTGGGTGGAAGTTCGGGATTTTATCTTGAGAACTTCTATGCCATTCTTGCCGGTCGGGCGGTTCTAGGTATAGCTGTTGCACTGCTTATGACCAGTTCTACCGCACTCATAGGTGATTATCTGGATGAAATGGCACGGCATAAATTTATGTCTGTTCAGGGGATGGCCGTAGCACTAGGAGGGATCCTGTTTATTACAGCCGGAGGTCTACTTGCGCAACTTCATTGGTCCTACCCTTTTGCTATCTACATCTTACCCCTCTTCTTTCTACCTCTGCTGCTTACCGCTCTCCATGAGCCTGAGAAACATACACATGTTGAAAGTGATATGGAGATAGAGGCCAAACTCTGGCCTATATATCTCACTGCTTTTTTTGCCATGGTACTTTTTTATATGCTGCCTACCCAACTGCCTTATCTCATTATAGAGACTTTACATGGCAAACCAAGTACTATAGGATTGGTCATTGCTACAGCGATGATCTTCAATGCTCTTACCTCGAGACAGTATGCCAAACTGAAAGCGAGGTTCTCTTATGTCCATATCTATATTATGACATTTATTTTTTTTGGCACAGGCCTCTTCATCATTTCTCAAGCCCACACTATTGCACAACTTTTTTATAGTACAGCGTTCATTGGTATAGGATTTGGCCTGATCCTTGTCAATACCAACTCATGGTTTCTTGCGAAAGTACCTGCTCAGAAGAGAGGGAAAGCTTCAGGCGTACTTGCATCAAGCTTCTTTCTAGGACAGTTTTCTTCTCCGATGCTCATGCAACCTATTGTACATCTCTATGGCATTCAAGGACTTTTTTTGATCGTATCGGGTATTGCGTTAACGACAGCATTGATACTGTTTTTAAAAGACAGGATCCCTAAAATATAAAGGTTTAAAAATAGATAGTTAACGTAGTAGTATAGTATGCAGTTCATCGACACTGCGCACAGCATCTGCATGGTCTGTAAAACCCCAGTCAACCATAATATAGTCTATCTCTGCCCTTTGGCTTGCCAACGCATCACGTGGACCGTCACCAATAAAAAGTGCCTGATGGCTGCTATGACCTAGTTGATCCAGTATTTTGTGAAGCATGTCCGGGTGTGGTTTTCCTTGCGGGACATCATCATAACAGGCGATTGCATCAAAATGCTCATAGACCTCTAGGTGGGTCAGTGATTCTATGGTTGAACCCCTGTAAGCATTGGTCGCTACAGCAAGATCGTGTCCTTTGCCTTTCAGCGTATCAAGCAGCTCTTTGATACCCTCATAGAGTACCAATTCGCTTGCATGGTTTTTCGTATAGTACTCCGAAAACCATTTTTCATGGTCCCGGTCAAAGGCTTTTGCATGGTAAAAGGTTTGTGCAGGATTGATCGTATGGTCATTGACCAATCTTAAAATATACTCTTGTGCCATGGGTTCAAAACCCAGGTTTTTTCGAACATAATTGATCGCATTGGCTATGGTCAATGAAGAGTTGACCAAGGTGCCATCCATATCAAAAATGATCAGTTTTTTATCCACTAGTTCATCTTCTCCGTATCTTTAAGTCTTGGCTGTATGAACTTCACATAGACAGAAAGGCTCACTAGAAGTAATGCAACACCGGAAATGAGATAGACCGCATACACAAGCTGGGCCGGATCTGTGAGTGCAAACTTAAATACCAGCATCAAGGCTTCAATGGACAGTGCAATGATAATGGAGCCTAAAAAACGAATCATTGTCTGATGTCCCTCGCCGGTGGCCCCTTTTTTCTCCTTACCCAAAACTTCTTCCTCAAATATTGCTTTGACCAGATCGAAAATAGCCAAAGAGAGGGTCAACAGGATCGTGGCTTTAAACATCTCATTAATATCAATCGCAGTAAAATCAACACCAAAATGCAAGAATGCTGTCACACCTTTGACAAAGAGTAACAGTGATACACCTGCCAGTGCTAAAGAGAATGCAGTATAGGCAATTTTACTTAATTTTCCAGAATATGAGTCGATAGAGCTTGGATGCACCATACGTAAAATATTTGCCAAAGAGATATCTACGCAAATAATACTGATCAAATTATCATTTTCATCTACGATTGGAAATGATGCAGTGACAACCATCGTATTACTTAAATTCGACGGGTATGGTTCTGTTAAGGTACAACGATGTTCTCTTTGCGTTTTATAGTAATAAGCCCTATCACTTCTATCCTCACCTTTACCAATCCCCTGAAGCTTTTTATCCTTAGAGATATTTTCAGTGATCTGTATACCTTTACCATCCAGTGCATAAATCGCCTCTGCAGTAGGGATACTCTCATGAAGCGGTTCTAACTTTGCAAGTACTGTAGAAATATCACCATTGATAATCGTTTGAGAAATATGTCTTCCTATGATATAACAAAGGTATGCTCTTGCTTTCGCACGGACCTGTGCATACTCTTCTATCTCTTTAATTTTCATACTTTCTCCCCTTTATTTGTAATCTTCTATAATACTTTACCTAAAATATCAGTAAATTTTACTTTTTGATTGATCGCTACTTCCGGGAATATACTCCCTTTTTCTGAAAAGGTCAAGATCGTCGAGCCCATCTCAAACCAGCCATAGAATTCTCCTCTCTCGACCCAAAAATCTTCATATTCATAATGCACCGGTTCTCTTATCTCTGAATTCGTTCTCACTTTCTCTTCAAAGGTTACAACCATTTGACCTACATTGAGTGCAGCCACAAGTACCAGTACCTGTGTTCTTCCCTTCTCATCTTCACACTCTATGATCACTCTTTCATTTTCAATGAAGAGGTCCACTTTATGACGGAGTAACGGGAAATTCACAGGATAGTGTTTACCCGGGATATGTGTCAATGATTTTACCTTGAGTCTCATCGGCATATGATAGCGATGGTAATCTTTGGGAGAGAGATAAAAATTGATGAACTCTCCTCCTTCTACTTTACTGACCGCATCCTGATGATAGGTACCAAAAAGCTTATCAATAGAGTAACTCATTCCTTTGATCTGATAGGCTTTACCCTCTTTGATCATCCCTGCATCCGTAATGAGTGCATCCACACCGGATATCAGAGCATCTTTATCTTCAGGCAAGGCTCTAGGAGTTTCAAAAGCCCTTGTAAAGAGTTTGTTCAGTGTCGGGTAAGCACTGGGCTCTTTGAACTCACTCATATCAAGTCCCATAAGTTTTACATATCCATTGTTAATAAAGTGTTGTATCGGTGAGGGAAATGCTTTAGAAGCGAACTTTCCAAATGCACTGGAGATGATCGAAGTAAAGTGTTTGGCCATGGTGTGTCCTGTAATTGAAGCTATAATATGCAGTATTATACCATTTGTCATTTAGGGTTGGGGTTGTTAGATAAAATACGATACTATCTATCTACATCATTCAAGGATAAAGCATGGCAATATACGTACTTTTCGATACAGAAACCACAGGAAATCAAGAACCTGACCGCATTATACAGGTAGGTGCAATGATCGTACACAGTAAAGATGAGATCGAAGTGTTGGATGAACTGTGCCAGGCGCCTGTACCCATCACTGTAGAAGCGATGGAAGTACATAACATCACACCGGAGCTCATCAAAGACAAAGGACTTTACGATGAAACCGATTTTGCACTCAAATTACAGCAGTTCAACCAAAAAGAGAATTATCTTATCGCACATAATATTGCTTTTGATCTGGGTATGCTGGAAAAAGAAGGGTTTCAAAACCACTACACCCTGATAGACACACTCCGATGTGCCAAGCACCTGCTTCCTGACAGTCCCAATCACAGACTGCAGTATCTGCGCTACGCACTTGAACTCTATCAGATCGAAGAGGCAGAAGCGCAAAAACTCGGTATCACTATCAAAGCACATGATGCGATAGGTGATGTACTTGTCATGAAATTGCTGCTTTCAAAACTGGTACGTCTGACTCAAGAGAAATTTGCAGGTATAAACCCTATGCAAAAACTGGCTAAACTCACCCAAACCCCTGTGATGATGAAAACCTTCAAGTTCGGGAAATACAAAGACAGAGAGATCGCTGAAGTCGTGAATGAGGACAGAGGCTATATTACATGGATGAGAGCCAACCTGGACCTGGATGAAGATATGACATTTACGCTCGATTACTATCTGGCTTCATAGGGTCTCAGAGTGTAGAAAGTTCCTTTTGCTACACTCACACCCTGATAAATTTATCTAATGCTTTCACCCTATTCCTGCCGCTCTCTTTCACATGGTAAAGGGCTTTATCGGCTCTTCTTACAATGGTCTCTATGCTTCTTTCAATGTGGTTATATTGGCTGATACCAAAACTGGCCGTAATGTAGAACTTCTCATCCTTCTCCATGAACTTTTTATTGGCTACTCTTTTTCTGATACGTTCAGCAAGGAACAAGGCTTGTTTCTCATTGGTTTCAGGCAATAAAACCAAAAACTCATCACCGCCCATTCTAAAAGCATAATCATATTCCCTGATCACACCTTTTACGATATTTGCTACTGCTTTCAATACATTGTCTCCTGCGTCATGTCCATACGTATCATTGATCTCTTTAAAATGGTCGATATCAAACATAATGATCGATAGACATCTATTGTGCCGTAAGAGACGGTTAAACTCTTTATGTGAGATCTCATAATAGGCTCTGCGGTTATAGAGTCCTGTTAAGATATCTGTTTTTGCCTCTTTTTCAGCGATGAGCCTTTTCTCCTGTGTCATTTTCATACGATCAGCCAGTGCCATAGAGAGTAGAATCACATCGATATACATACCAAAATCATTGGCCTTATAGGTCAGATAGGTATACGGAATATAAGACATGACCGTCAGCGCAGTAATAAAAGCACCGATCAGACCACTGGCAGTACCAAGAAGAAAAAATCGAGCTGAATGATTACCCGTGAGTAGACTATACAGTGCGATACCAAAGAGATAGACACTGATCAAAAGTATTGATATGATAGCAAGCATCACATGATAATGATAGCCACCGATCATAGCTGAGAGCACTGCAACCCCGACAATACCAAAGATCAGAATCGTTGTGATGATGTACAAGGTATGATGGTATTTCACAAAGTTTAAAAATGATTTTGCAAAAAGCAGTGCGGCCACCACATAAAAATAGATCGATGTAGACTGTGCCCAATTTTGCACAGTAGGCCAATGAGGGAAGAGGTACATAAAAGTATAGCCGTTATAAGAAGCATTCATCGCAAAAAAGGCAACCAGGAAGAGTACATAATAAGCATAATAACGGGCTTTCACACCAAAATAGAGAAAAAGATTATAGAAGAGCATGGCAACAATACCACCATACACCAAACCGATATACATCGACGCATCAACCTGTTCGGCTAAAAATGCTGCTTTATCCATGACAGACATCGCAACAATAAAAGGATCTCTTGTTTTCACTTGAAGATAAACGGTAGAAATACCCGGTTCAAACAGTGGTTCGAAATTGATAAGATAGTGATCGAGTGCTCTTTTTGAATAAGGATAGGTATTCCCGCCCTGATAGGTCTTGACTTCTCCTTTTGAAGATATGACAGTGAAGGTCACGGAGTCAAGCCAGGCCGGTTCAAAGATGATCAGTCTGGATAGTGGTGTCTCTTCTTTATTGATCACTTTGAACTGATACCAAAATGCTGAATTTGTAAAGGGATGGCTTGCTACAGGTTTATTGAGTGGTATAAAATCTTTGGAAGGAAGACGGCGTATCTCGGATAATGTCATCTTCGCAGTCGTATCCTCATACTCAAGCATCGATTCACCGATTTCATAGTGTGAGTCTGAAAGGTCCAGTACCTTTAACTGTACTTCTCCATAGAGAAGGGAAAGATAAGAAAAAAGTACTAAAAAAATTGTTTTTTGCATCTTTTATCCTTGATATTGATAAGACACACTCTTTTGTACTCGTTTTAATTCTAATTTTGGGTTATTATAATAACATAAAATTATTAAAAGGCATTATTTTGACAACATTAGTGTATTCAAACTACCTTTCTGATGAATACTACTTTCAGATAATCTCCCTCTTTAAATTTTTCCATGACCCTGAAATCCTTGGGTAGAGAAAACGTATGTTCTATCTTGTACTTTCCTCCCAACTCTTTAAATGCCTTGTCTATAAACTCTTTGAATTTACCCATCTTCAAGTTCGCATAATTCGTCGATGCAACGATCACCCCATCCTTATTTGTTATCTGTATCGCCTCTTTAAGCAGTTTGACATAGTCTTTTGCCACAGAGAAGGTATGTTTTTTTGACCTTGCAAAACTAGGCGGGTCCAATACCACGATGTCGAATAATAATTCTTTCTTGACAGCATACTTAAAGTAATTGAAGACATCTTCAACGATGATATCATGTGCATTCACATCGATGTTGTTGAGCATAAACTGTTCTTGTGTTTTACTGCGGCTTCTTTTGGCCAGGTCCACACTGGTGGTCTTGGTTGCACCGCCCAAAGCGGCAAACACAGAAAAGGCACCGGTGTAAGAGAAGGTATTCAGTACCGTTTTCCCTTTGGCATAGCAATCACGAATTTTTTTTCTCACTTCCCTTTGGTCTAAAAATACCCCGACCATAGGCCCGTCATCCAGATAGATAGCGAATTTTGCACCATTCTCTTTCACGACTAAAGGGAATTCACCTCTCTCGCCACACACAAAATCATCAGAGTCATCAAGGTATTTGCCTTTGGCATCAAATCTTTTTTTCTGATAGATCCCTTTATATGCTACTTGAGACTTCAATGCTTCCAAGATTACCCCTCTGAATGCATAGATACCTAAACTGTACCAAGTCACCAGATAGAAGCCGTCAAAATAATCTATCGTTAAGCCACCTACACCATCGCCTTCACCGTTAAATACCCTGAACGCTGTAGTGTTTTTATCATTGTAGAGATCGTTTCGGTATTGGAGAGCCGCTTTTATCTTCTTACTGAAATACGCAACATCAATCTTTTCCTCTTTGTTACAGGAGAGTATCCAACCATGCCCTTTGTTTTGGATACCGTAATACCCTTTAGCGATAAACTTTTTTCTATCATCAAGTAGGTTAACGATCGTTCCTTCTGTTTTTAGTTTGTCCCAATCGACTATAAACTCTTTTGAGATCAAAGGGTATCCGTTCTTGTAGTTTTTGATATATTGCGGTTTAATGGTCAGGTCAATTATATGGTTCATATGCATCCTTATGCACCTCATGCGAGGTGTAACGAGGGGAACAGCCTCTTAAACTAAGAAGTGTTTAATGAGTTGTTTTCGTTCTTTTATTACTTCAACTTCTCAGCCACTAGTTCATTGACCACTTGAGGGTTTGCTTTGCCCCCTGTGGCTTTGAGTACTTGTCCTACAAAAAAGCCTAACAATTTCGTATTTCCTGCTTTGAATTTTTCAACATTATCTGGATTTTTCACAATGACCTCATCAATGATAGGTGCAATCTGTGAAGGGTCGCTTATTTGTACAAGCCCTTTAGCTTCAACGATCTGTACAGGGTCTTCTCCGTTCTTACTCATCTCCTCAAATACTTGTTTGGCAATTTTACTTGAAATAGTCCCATCATCGACCATCTTTACAAGCTCAGCTATCTGTTTTGCGTCAAATCTTAGTTCATCTGCCTGCTTCTCTTTAAACTCTCTGGCTACTTCATTGGCCACGATATTTGCGATAGTGACAGGACTATTGTTTATAGATAAAGCCTCTTCATAAAATGATGAAAGTTGTTCATCTCTAGCTAAAATATCAGCAACCATACTATTGAGTTTAAGCTCACCCGTATACTTGTCAAACAGTGCCTGTTCAACTTCACTCATAGGCTCTACTTCACCATCAATTTGTACCTTTTTAGCTTGAGGTTTACGCTCATTTTTAGTTGCGCTTTCAGGTGCTTTGGTCTTCTTGCTCCAAGAGTCTTTCAGACCAACGATTTTATTGAACACCGGTGTTTCATCCGTATAGTCTATAGGATCAGCATAGAAATACCCCTGTCTTTCAAACTGGAATCGCTCATCAGGTTTGTCTGTGATGACAGCAGGCTCGATAAGCGCATTTTTGACCACTTTTAAAGAGTCTGGATTGATATCTTCCAACCCTTCAGGCGCTTCATCTTTAAAGAGTCTGTCATAGAGTCTCAGTTCAACTTTTTTAGCTTTCTCTACATCAACCCACTGAATCGCACTTTTCACCTTGATACCACTGGTATCAGCACCACTTTTGGAATCCGGATGATACGCTGCTTTTATCTCTATGATATTGCCATCGGCATCTTTGATCACTTCTTTGCAAGTGATGATATAGGCATGTCTAAGTCTTACCGGTTGTTCTGGTGTAAGACGGTAGTACCCTTTTGGAGGGTTTTCCATAAAGTCATCACGCTCAATATAAATCTCTCTTGAAAAAGGTATCTTTCTTGAACCCTCTTTAGGCACATCATGCGGGTAGTATGGTGCATCGAGTTCTTCTGCCCCCTCATAATTCTCAATGGTGACTTTGAGCGGGTCCAGTACACACATGACACGAGGCACTTTTGTATTGAGATCATCTCTTATACAAAACTCAAGTTGTGAGACATCTACTGTTGAGTTTGCTTTGGCTATACCTATTTGATCACAGAAGTTTAGAATAGACTCTGGTGTATACCCTCTTCTTCTATATCCCGCGATCGTAGGCATTCTAGGGTCATCCCAACCGCTCACTCTTCCTTCATTCACTAATTCTAAAAGCTTTCTCTTACTCATCACTGTATAGTTGATTGCAAGTCTTGCAAACTCATGCTGATACGGTCTTGGTGACTTAAGCCCAAGCGTATCAAGTACCCAATCATAAATATCACGGTTGTTTTCAAACTCCAAGGTACAGATAGAGTGTGTAATCCCCTCAATATAGTCAGAGAGGCAGTGACCAAAGTCATACATCGGGTAAATATGCCATTTATCCCCTGCTCTATAATGATGTGCATGTCTGATACGATATAAAAGCGGATCTCTCATTTTCATATTGGCTGCTGCCATATCGATCTTAGCTCTAAGTACGTGTTCACCGTCTTTGAACTCACCGTTTTTCATTCTCTCCAAAAGGTCCAGGTTCTCTTCAACAGAACGCTCGGCGTATTTACTTCGTTTTCCAGGTTCAGTGACCGTACCGCGATATTCACGGATCTCCTCTTCACTAAGACTGTCAACGTATGCCTTGCCCATTTTAATCAGTTCAACAGCATAATTGTAAAGTTCAGGGAAATAGTCAGAAGTATAACGCACACTATTATCCCATTCAAACCCAAGCCACTGTACAGCATCTTTGAGTGCTTCAACATATTTCGTGTCTTCTGTCGTTGGATTGGTATCATCCATTCTAAGGTTACAGCGACCATGATAATCACGGGCAATACCAAAATTTATAGCGATGGATTTGGCGTGTCCGATATGCGGGAAGCCATTGGGCTCCGGAGGAAATCTTGTATGAATCTCTTGATACTTGCCTGATGCTAAGTCCTCTTCAACTATCGTACGTAAAAAATCTTTGCTCTCACTCATTCTTATTAAACCTTTTGATTTTAAAGTTGTATTTTATCTAATTAGAGCTTATCTCATCTTAGATACAGTGTTTTAGCTTCAGAGAAATGGCAGCTTGTATCACGAGAGATGTTTCCTAAAGAAAAAAGCCTAGCAATACTATCGCTCTTTAAAACAGTTATAAATTAAACCCACTATAATTACACTCTTATAAACGCACAGTTTTTGGAGTAGGATAAATGCTTAGATTTGCCCCATCACCGACCGGTGATATGTCTATAGAAGACCTTCGTATAGCACTGTTTAACTACATGGTAGCCAAACAAAAAGATGTCAACTTCATTGTACGTATCGAAGACCTTGACAAAGAACGGAACATTACCGGCAAAGATACGGAGATCATGGATATCATTGAGAAGTTTGCACTGCCTCACGACAGCGTCTCTCACCAAAGTGAAAACCTCCATATACACCAGACACTGGCGATCAGACTCCTTGAAGAGAAAAAAGCGTTCATCTGTACCTGTACCCCTGAGCAGCTTAATGAAGAGCAAGAAGAGGCAAAACATAACAAGGTACCTTACCGCTACAGTGGTCGGTGCTCTGCTATGGGTGCGGAAGAGCTTCATAAGCTCAAAGAAGAGAAAATACCGTTTGTCGTGCGTATCAAGGCTCCGGATGCACCTATCATCACTCACGACCTGATCAAGGGGGATATCGAAACTCCAGCCGATGAAGTAGACTCTTTTGTCATTTTAAATGCTGACGGTACACCAACCTATGACTTTGCCTGTGCCTGTGATGATATGATCTCAGGGATCAGCCTCGTCATCCGTAGTGAAGATCAACTCTCAAACACTCCTAAACAAATACATATCAAAACGCTCCTTGGATATGAGCAGCAGGCAGACTATACACATCTGCCTATGATTCTTAATGCCGAGGGTAAGAAAATGAGTACAAATGATGATGCCGGCTCGGTCAAGTGGCTATTTGAACATGGATTCATTCCCGATGCGATCGCTAACTACCTGATACTGCTTGGCAATCAAACACCATCAGAGATCTTCACCATGCCTGAGGCATTAAAATGGTTTGACTTGAGTAGACTTTCCAAGTCACCTGTAATATTTGACATAGACACACTCCGTTCTATCAACGCAGAACACCTTAAGCAGATGGATGACAAACGTCTTTCTACACTCTTTGGCTTTGCAGATGCAGATATCGGAAAACTCGCCAAACTCTACCTTCAGGAAGTATGTACCATTAACGAACTTGAATCAAAGATCAAACCGATCTTTGCACCTAAGAATTTTGAAGGTAAATGGAGTGCCCAGATGCACACGATGGAAGATATCATCCAAAATGCTCCTATGATCAATGACTTTAACGCATTTAAAGCACACATTCTGAAAGAGAGCGGACTGGAAGGAGAAGATTTCTTTACACCGCTGAGACTCATCCTGACGGGTGCAGAGCATGGACCTGAACTCTCCGAGATCTATCCGCTTATTAAACCATATTTACTGGAGGTAGCATCATGAATGCACTTATATACGCCATTGTACAAACGATCCACACTGTACTGAACCTTTATATCTGGATAGTGATCATTGCTGCATTACTGAGTTTTGTACGACCTGATCCTTACAATCCTATCGTACAGGTACTCTACCGTCTAACTGAACCTGTCTTAAACTTCATCAGACGTAAAATGCCCTTTGTTGTATTTTCAGGTATTGATCTTTCGCCTTTGGTTGTGATCTTAGGTCTACAACTGATCGATAACTTTATGATGCGTGCTGTACTCGGATAATCAATGCACCTGAAATTTCTTTTGATTTTATTGCTGCTTGTACTCTCTATGGGTACATCCACACTACAGGCAAAAACGTTCACCTACGAACAGATACACAAGATGCCAAAAAGTATAGAAAAAGATTACTATATCTGGCGTTTTCTTTCACAGATCACCACCACAGCTGCTGAAGCCAAAAAGGTCATCTATGAAGCAAGCAGGCTCAATACAAAGCTTCGAACGGCCTACAAAAATAGAACCGGGTCAACGATTGAACTTCCAAAGATAGTCGCAACCGGAGAAACAAACAAAAACTGGAGAAGAAGAAGCAATGCCCACAAAAGTTTCAAACATGGTCTTGCTTTGATGCAGCAGAGAAAACCTAAGCAGGCAGCCGATTATTTTGAGGATGCCCGTAACAACTATCTTCAGCGCTATGACATAGACAAGTCTCTCTTCTGGCTCTATTTGAGCACAAAAGAGGATAAATATCTAGAAATGTTACGTGAAAGCTGTGATGTCAATATCTATACCTTAATGGCAGCAGATACCATCAACGGGAGATACCCTAAAACGATCACTGAATCCCTATGGAAAAGCAGTACCTGGGGGTTTGATATCGAAGATCCGATCGATTGGGCCAAAGTGAAACAGAAGATGAATTCAGGTGTGGATCTGGATGACCTGGCAGAGGATCATAAATCACAAGAGACAATAGGAATCTATACCTATCTCAAAGCCAAAGCATGTAACTATACGCAGTCTTACTTTCCTATGCCTTACCGCAAGGCCATGAAACATATGACTCCCGAAAGGCAAGCACTTATCTATGCTATTGCAAGACAAGAGAGTCGCTTTGTACCGGCCTCTGTCTCACGTTCCTTTGCATTGGGTATGATGCAGTTCATGCCATTTCTCATCGAACATATCTCCAAAGAGAAAGGTGAGAAGATAGATTATGATGACATATTCAATCCCTACAAAGCCATAGAGTATGCAGACTTCCATCTTGACTATCTTACCAAGTACCTTTATCATCCTCTTTTTATTGCCTATGCGTACAATGGAGGGATAGGTTTTACAAGAAGACATATTACCAACAAGCATAACTTTAGGAAAGGTCCTTATGAACCCTATATGAGTATGGAAAAAATGGAAAATGAGGAAGCTAAAGAGTATGGGAAAAAGGTATTGGCAAATTATGTCATCTATCTCAATAAACTGGGTGTAACCACACGTATCTTTCCCCTCTTAAAAGTGCTGGCTTCACCTTCTGAAACCGATAAGTTCAGAAAGTAACACCCAAGATATTTACGATCAGAACGCTTCTTTACTCAATACATATTTCGCCACTTTGGCGAAGTGTAACTCACCTTTTCCGTATAAGGTACTCTCAAAGAGAAGCGTGATCTTTTTATTTGATTCATGTGGAAAAGTTACGAGATAATAACTGCTCCAAGGGGTCACAAAAGATAATTTCTTTAACTGTTCATCCTCGTGGCTAAGTGCTTGGATAGATTTAGCTCTTTTCCCATTTAGAGTTAAGATATTTCCCTCACCATTTAACTCTCCTGATGCTTTATCTTCCACAGACAACCCTACGATAAAAACTTCATCTCGGGTATCATTGTTTTCAAAGTTCGGAGTATAAAGATATGTTGCAGTCAACAAGACCTTGGTCTCATTATTTTGATAGAGTTGCGTCTTTTCTGTTTTTTGTAAATGCTTATGATAGGTCATTTTGTCACTATAGCTTGCGATCAAATCTGTCTCTTGTTTTGATGTGCAGCCAAAAAGAAGCATTATGGCTATGAACGATAAACATGACCTAACCATGCGTACTCCTTGTAATTCATACGGATTTTAACATACATTCAATAAAGATTAATGTATAATTCATTCAATCATCATTCAAGGAAATCATACTGTGAGTAAAAGAGTTGCTGTTGCATTTACCGGTCCTTCAAACAGTGGGAAAACCACTCTTGTAGAAAAAATTGCAAAAATATTGATAAAAGAACGTAAAGTTGCCATCATGAAAAATGACCCTAAAGACAAAGCACATTTTGATGTAGAAGGTAAAGACAGCCATAAATTCTCACAAACAGGTGCTGAAGTTGTTGTTACATCACCTACACGGACCACCTACTTCTCACAGAGAGAAAAAACACTCGATGATATCGTAGCCATGATCAATGACTTTGATATATTACTTGTTGAAGGACTGAAAACACTCCCACTGCCGCGAATCGCTGTTTTCAGAAACAAGATCGACGAAAGTTATTTTTCCTGCAGTGAAGCCATAGCGATTGATGATACGATCGATATGGCAACCTATACGATACCAGAGAGTATCGATATACTGGATCTAAATAACACAGATCAGATCATAGAGTGGATCCATGCCCATGCAAAACAACTATAAAGTAAAAGAGGATAAGAGATGTTAACCATATTTGAAACCATTGAAAAAATTGCGATCAAAATAGACCACGCCATTAAAACAGAAGACCTGGGATATAGTGACACAGAAAATACATCGGGTGAAGATCAACTGAAGCTGGATGTAAAAAGCGACTATATTGTAGAAGAGGCTTTTAAAAATGTCTCGATTGTCAAAGCTTTGGTGAGTGAGGAGAAAGAGGGTGTCTTGGCATTGCATGATGAAGGAAAATATACGATCTGTTATGACCCTTTGGATGGTTCAAGTCTTGCAGATGTCAACCTCTCTGTAGGGTCTATCTTCGGTATTTATGAAGGTGAACTGAAAGCTGAAAATCTTGTAGCTTCTGCCTATGTTGTCTATGGTCCGCGTATTGAACTTGTGACAGCAACAAGAGATGCCAAACCCAAACATTACAGAGCACAGGAAGGTCTTTTCAACTTTATCTCCGAGATCTCATTGGATGAAAAAGGAAAACTCAATGCGCCTGGCGGAACACAACAGAACTGGAGCAAAGTCCATAAAACATTTGTAGATGGTCTTTTTGCTGAGGGGTACCGTCTTAGATACTCTGGCGGTATGGTACCGGACCTTCACCAGATACTTTTAAAGGGTGGCGGGATCTTCTCATACCCTGGGACATCAGACAAACCAAATGGCAAACTCAGACAACTTTTTGAAGTGATCCCTTTTGCCTTCATGTATGAACAGGCTGGCGGTCAGGCGATCAGTAATGAAGGGGTGCGACTGATGGAATTGATACCAGCTCATCCGCATGATACAAGCCCTTGTTTTTTCGGTTCCAATTATGAAATAAACAAACTCAAAGAAGCCTACGGGATGAAAGTATAATGTCAGATCAAATACTCGATGAGTGGCAGATCGCCCTGAAGCAGAAAAAATCCGAGTTGGAAGCCTGTCAGTCAGAGCATCAGGTCAAAAGCTGTATGAGCTGTGAAAAACTGCTTGATTGTGAGGTACGTGACAGCTACGTACAGGCTGTCTATGACAGTATGAGCAAAGGTTCAGGTGGAGGATTTGAGTTCTAAGATGAAGCTATCAGCTTCAACTTCTCTGCCCTGCTCATCTTCTTCTTGATCTCATACTCACGTTTAGAGGCTGAACTTCTATCTGCATATTCTTCACTATAAACCAAGTTAACGGGTCTTCTTACGCGTGTGTATTTTGCCCCTTTGTCCGAACCGTTGTGCTCATCGATCCTGCGTTCCAGTTCTGTGGCAATGCCCGTATAAAGTGTCTCGTCTGCACACTTTACGATATACACATAATACATTGCTTCTTTTTACTTCTCATCTTCTAAAGCATACCCTTTAAAATAGACACGATGAATCTCATATGAGATAAAGAACTTATCTGAATATATTTCAGTTTTAATGAGCACATCTTTCTTTTTTATTTCAAATTCACTGATAGATTTATAATAGAGTGTGACAATACTTGGTCTTGTTGTTATCTTATCACAATCCGCAACTTCTATATAATATTCCCGTTCCATATTTCTAAATTTATAGAACTCTTTATTTCCGATCTTATAACGCTTTTTATTGTGAAGCCGTTTCTTTTTGATCTCTTCACGTTTTTGGGTACTGAGTCTTTTTTCATTGAGTTTGTCTAAGATCTTCTTTTTTTCTTCTTCCGTGAATGATCTTTTTTGACCTTTGAGCTCCTCTTCTGCTCTTTGGTGGATCAATCTTTCTTCATTCAACCTATCCATAATGAGTTGTTTTTCTTCGGCACTATAGGTCTTTTTCTTTGAAAAGCTCTTGATATCTAATATTTCAGTTGGATCTTTATCCATGCTTGTCCTTTTAGATCTTCCCTCTCCCATTCTATTCCATACGGTTATTATAGCATTAGATATATTATTTTATAATATCATCCATATTACAGCACTATTTGGCTAGAATATTTATTCAAATTTTACTCTACAAACTCATTTGTTTAAGGAACTACATACTATGTCATGTCACAAAAAATCTTACATTACTACTCCGATCTACTACGTTAACGACATTGCCCATATCGGTCATGCGTATACAACCATCATTGCAGACACACTTGCACGTTACTCGCGTATGTCAGGATTGGATACTTTTTTTCTTACCGGTACGGATGAACACGGTCAGAAAATAGAAGAAGCTGCAAAAGCAAGAGGAAAATCGACCCAAGCTTATGCAGATGAGATCTCAGCTACTTTTAAAAACCTTTGGGATGATTTTGACATCTCTTATGATAAATTTATCAGAACTACAGACGCAGACCACATGAAAGGTGTTCAAAAAGCCTTTTCAATCATGCATGAAAATGGTGATATCTACAAAGACACCTATAAGGGTCACTACTGTATATCATGTGAAACCTTCTTCCCTGCCATACAATTGGTTGATGATGAATTTTGTCCAGAATGTGGTAAAAGCACGACTATAGTAGAAGAAGAGAGTTACTTTTTCAAACTCTCAAAATATGAGGACAGACTGCTTCAATACTATGAAGAACACCCTAATTTCATTTTACCTAAGAGTAAAAGAAATGAAGTGATCCGTTTTGTTGAAGGCGGACTACAGGATCTTTCCATTACTCGTACAAGTTTTGACTGGGGTGTGAAACTTCCAGAAGAGATGGATGACCCTAAACACGTGATGTATGTATGGCTTGATGCACTGATGAACTATGTCACAGCACTGGGGTATGGTACAGATGAAGCGAACATGGACTACTGGCCGGCACGTGTGCAACTTATAGGTAAAGATATTTTACGTTTCCATGCCATCTACTGGCCGGCATTTCTTATGAGCCTTGACCTGCCTCTTCCGACACACATTGCTGCACATGGTTGGTGGACAAGAGATGGTGAGAAGATGAGTAAGTCCAAAGGGAACGTGGTCAACCCTAGAGAAGTGGCAAATGCCTATGGACTGGACAACTTCCGTTACTTTATGCTTAGAGAAGTGCCATTCGGCGGTGACGGTGACTTTAGCCAAAAAGCGCTCATTGACCGTATCAATTCCGACCTTGGTAATGACCTTGGAAACCTGCTCAACCGTCTTATAGGAATGAGCGGTAAATACTTTAACGGTACCGTAGACTCTGCACATGTATCCAAATACTATCAGGCAGAACTTGATGAAGTCCATGCCGCTTTAGACACTTTGGAACCACTGCTTTTTGATATGCAGATACACAGATACCTTGAAGAGCTTTGGAGACCACTCACGGTAGCGAACAAAGCCATAGATATGTACCAGCCATGGACATTGATGAAAGAAGGCAGAGAAGAAGAAGCGATGGCCCTTAACGGACTCATAGCGGCAATACTTGCAAAAGTGTCGATCATGCTTTCTCCTGTCATGCCTGAGGTGTGTAAAAAGATCTCTAATGCCCTTCACTTCACTATAGACAATGCTTCATGGAACAGTATGGTAAAAGATACCAAACTTCTTGAAACATTTACACTCGAAAAGATCGACCCTCTTTTCCCTCGTATAGAAGAGCCTTTACTGGAACAAGCAGAGCCTGTTGATGTCAAAGAGAAAGAGAAAGCACCTAAAAAAGAAGCGCCTAAAGAAGAAAAGAAGGAAGAAGGTATCGCATTGATAGGAATAGACCAATTCTTCCAAACTTCTCTCAAAGTCGGTACGGTTGTAAAAGCAGAGGAAGTACCAAAGAGTAAAAAACTTCTTTTACTGCAAGTCGATATCGGTGAAGATGCGCCTAGACAGGTTGTTGCAGGTATCAAAGAGTGGTATAGTGCTGAAGATATGCTCAACACACAAGTCTGTGTTGTTGCGAACCTTAAACCAGCTAAACTCATGGGTCTCAAGAGTGAAGGTATGCTTCTTGCAGCCAAAGATGAGAATGGTCTATGTATGATACGTCCAGAGAAGCCGAAAACTTCTGGAACACCTATAGGTTAAGTATGAAAATTGAAGATATTGTAAACCTCACAGAGGGAACACTCACGAATATTCCAAAGGTCCAGTCTATAGAGGCTGCAACGGTCTACTATTCAAAAGTAGAGCATGGTGATCTTTTCTTCTCTTCAAATCAGGAAGAGATAGACCAAGCCATCGCAAATGGTGCCTATGCCATCGTTTATGCCGATGACAATATCGTAAAAAAGGATGATGAAATAGCCTGGATCAAAGTCTCAGATCTGCAGCTTGCAGCCATGAAACTCATCCGTTATGTGATCATTAGAAAAGAAGCAGAATTCTATCTGCTTTCAGAACATGAAATGACCTTTTTGAAGATGATACTTGTGCACAAGACCAACATTACCTTCATATCAAATGACTGGAGAAAGGCCTTTGAACAGATTCTGAACACTGAAAGTTCGCTTTTTGTTGGAACGGACAAGGAACTTCTAGAACTTATCAAACCTGACATTCCTAAACTTAATAAAGAGGTGGATGGATATGCCGTATTTGATACACTCTTTAGAACGACATTCAAGGTAGGCGGATTTGTCTATCAGGAAAAAGAGCTGATCCCATTCCATTTAGAGTATCTCCTTCGTGTGATAGACTTTTGTGACTCACATGAACTTACCTACTCAGTGGAGCGTCTAAAGTATACGAAACACTTTACACCGGTATTTATAGATGGAAAACTCAAAAGCACACAAGCAAGCAAGAGTGATAAGGTGGCAATATTTACTGACAACCTCTCAGATATCACCAAAGCAAGAGAATATGTCATGAGAAGTAATATGTGGGTCAAAAGTGTGGTTATGACACCGCCTAAGACCAAAGTACCCGGCATTGACCACCCGTATTGGTTTGCAACAAAAGAAGAGCTGCAGGAGCTACTCAAAAATATCCACTATAACTATGCATTCATCTACAATGCAGACAAAAGTATGTTACATACGATACAAGAAGAGTACTCACTCTTCTAACACTTTTTTACACTTGCAGTGACTGTGAGTGTAAAGCTTTTCTCATCAACACCATATTTTTCCCGTTATCAGCGATAACTTCAACACCATACTTTTTGCATAGTACTCTAAAAGTCTGAGCAGTAAAGAAGACAATATGTGTCGGGTCCTGATGGTAATACCACTTTTTAAACGCCTCTACATCATTGGGGTGAAACTGTGTCTGTATGGCCAGGTAACCGCCCTCTTCCAATCGTTCCAGGAGACTCTCAAATACTTCTCTGGGCTGATGCAAGTGTTCAAACACTTCTGTAGAGACGATCAGCTCATACTTTTTCTTCTCCTCTAAGGTGTCGGGATGATAGATAGGGTCATAGTAGTCACACGCTATACCTTCTTTTGTAAGTAGTGAAGCGAGCAAAGAGCTTCTGCCACAACCAAAATCAAGCGCTCTTTTCGGTTGGTTCACTAAAGGAAGTATAAAATCGATAAATCGCTGGAAATACGCCTGGTATCCTGTATCATTTTCATCATTTTCATGAAGGTTGTATCGTTCTTTTTGGGTACTGAGATCCTGGTAGTATTCAGGTGATTTAAAGATGTACTGGCAAGCCTCACAATAGTAATAGGTGATATCCGTTTTTTCATGCTGAAATGACGCTGTTGGTTTATCGCAAATATGGCAGTTCAATCTACATCCTTTAATGAGTGTTATGTTACTATCTTATCTATTAATTCAAGGACAAAATGCAATGAGAAGAAGAGACTTTATCACCGGTACAGCCATAGGTGCTACGGCTTTAGCACTAAACGGATGCCATAGGGCTGAAGAAAAAACAGAAGGCAGTTCTGTGAATATAAACCGGGGGAAAAAAGTAACGCTCAAACTCGCCACTTCCTGGCCTGCACACTTTCCTATCATGGGGACAGGTGTAGACAGTTTTGCCAAACGCTGTGCTGAACTGAGTGGAGGCACACTGGAGATCAAAGTCTATGCCAAGAACATTCTTGTCCCTGCCCTTCAGGTTTTTGACTCTACTTCCGCAGCACAAATTGATGCATTTCATTCCGGTGTCTACTACTGGAAAGGAAAGAATCCTGCATTTTCGATCTTTGGGGGTATGCCTCTGGGGCTCACCAGCGAAGAGATGGTTACATGGATGAAGTTTGGCGGCGGTTATGAACTCTGGCGTGAACTATATGGTAAATTTAACCTCTATCCATTGATAGGAGGTACTACAGGACCCCAAATGGGAGGCTGGTTCAAAAAAGAGATCAACTCTCTTGCGGACCTTAAAGGCCTCAAGATGCGTATCCCCGGTCTGGGCGGCGAAGTGATGAAAAAACTGGGGGTAAACCCTGTACTACTGCCTGCTGGGGAGATCTATACCTCACTTGAACGCGGTACCATCGATGCAACAGAGTGGGTAGGACCTGCGCTTGACAGCATGATGGGCTTTGCCAAAGCAGCACCCTACTACTATACAGGCTGGCATGAACCAGGTTCGATACTGGAGATCACTTTTAACAAAGCCCGATGGGAAAAGCTGAGTAGCGAGCATCAAGCCATTATTACTGCAGCCAGTGAAGAGATGTCAGCAAACATGCTTCATGAATTTAGATACCAAAATGCAAAAGCACTGCAAAACCTTCCAGACAATGTAGAAGTACGAACATTTCCCAAAGATATGATGGATGCAGCCAAAGTAGCACTGGGTGAAGTACTGGATGCCCAAAGTGCCCAAAATGAAGATTTTAAACGTGTATTGAAAAGCTATAGGGATTTTGTCAAACTCAATCAGCCTTGGGATGATATCAGTACCAAGAACTTCTTAAATATCAGAGGGTAATCACCCCTCTCTTCTAATACTTCTTATTGGTATATTCAAGTAGATCTTTTTCACTCAGATCAGCTATCAAGCCGGTAAGGTTTCTCAATGAAAAAAGTTGCAACTTCTCACCTTTTTCCTTTTTGAGTTCAGATGAGAATTTGTTTTTAGAGAAGATGACAAACCTGTCGACATCCAGTTGCGCCTGTGCACATTTTTCTTTGAGCTTTGTAAGTTCACTCTTATTGGCTTTTGACTTAGCGTACTTTGTGATACCTGCGATCATTTCTCCGGACTTTCTTTTGATCAAGATGTCAATCTCAACATGCTTGTCCCAATACCCGCCGATACCAACGATAGGATCACCCTCAAATGCATCTTGAAAACTCTTTTTGAGCATTTCAAATACCAATTGGTCATAGATAAGATTTGAAAATTCTGATCTTATACGTGACCAGTGTTCTTTCATCTCTGAATAGTCACCCTCTTTGATGCCTTTATAGTAAGGAGAGATGCAAGCGAACCAAAAACGCATAAAAGGCTGTACAAAGAGTAATTTATCCGAGTTTGCATCTGCCTCTGTCAGGGGCTTTTCTGTCGATCTGTCAAAGATCAAGAGGTCTTTTTTAATCAGCCAGTCTATCGCCTCTTCACCCTCTTCTCTCTTTACATTCGCTTTTTTAAAAGCAGAGAATTCTCTTCTATCACCTGATGCTATAGCCGATAAAAGAGAATGATAGATAGGTTTACTCTTTGTAATATATGCAATGTCACCATGAATGTATCTGTAGTTTCTAAGCACTTTTTCTTCTATCAGTTCATCAATAGATCTGGAAAAGTCAATACGCCATCCCATACCGCCAAATACAGAAAAATACTCTACAGCCTGTTCAAAGTCAGTCGCATGGTTTTGGTAACAAAAAGAGCGGAAATGTTGTAGTAGTGTCGGATTTTTTTCCATCAGGAAACCTTTAGATTAATAGATAGATTATACCTAAGATGCTGTTATAACCTACCACTTTCTATCACTTTTATACAGTGATATCTTCTACTCACCTTTATTTTTAACTTTATAAGTGACTTCAAAGCTTTACCAGCTAATATGGGCATATGAAATTAAATGAATTACACGTAACCAACCCCTACTTAAAACTGCCGTCTGTGTGTTATGACAGAGTAACACCAACGCCTCTTGCAGAACCCTACCTTATACATGCCAACACAGATGTGGCTAAGGTACTCGATATTGACGAGACGGAACTCCAGACTGAAGCATTTGTGAAGTTTCTTAATGGTGAGTATATAGCTGAAGGGTCAGAACCTTTTGCCATGTGTTATGCCGGGCACCAGTTTGGCTATTTTGTGCCTAGGCTTGGTGATGGCCGAGCGATCAATATCGGTACGATCGACAAGTATCATCTGCAGTTGAAGGGTGCAGGGATCACCGAGTATTCGCGTCACGGTGATGGACGTGCCGTACTACGTTCAAGTATCAGAGAATACCTTATGAGTGAAGCGATGCATGGTCTGAGTATACCAACTACACTCTGTTTGGGGCTGATAGGGTCAGAACATGATGTGAGACGTGACAAGATAGAAAAAGGTGCGATTGTCTGCCGTGTGAGCTCGTCATGGGTACGTTTTGGTACGTTTGAATATTATGCCCATCAAGGAAAGTTCAAAGAGCTTGCTGCATTGGCTGATTATGTCATAGAGGAAAATTTTCCGCATCATAGTGGTAAAGAGAATCGCTATACCCTACTCTTTAATGATGTGCTGATCATCACAGCCAGGCTTATTGCACAATGGATGTCTGTCGGTTTTAACCACGGTGTTATGAACACGGATAATATGTCTATCGCCGGGCTGACGATAGACTATGGTCCCTATGCTTTTTTAGATGATTTCCGACATGAAAATGTATGCAACCAAACAGATGTAGAGGGACGCTACAGTTTTGCAAACCAGCCCGAAATCGCCAAATGGAATCTTAAATCACTGATAATGGCCCTTAGTCCATTAACCGATACAGATAAGATGGAAAAGAACCTGGCGATGTTTGATAAGATCTATATACGTTATTTTCACTACTACATGTGTAAAAAGCTTGGATTTGAAGGCACGATAGAAGGTGACCCTGAACTCATAGATGATATGCTGGACATGCTGGAGCAGCTGCATGTGGATTATACGCTCTTTTTTAGAACATTGAGTCACTATGAGGGAGATAGAAAAGCACTTCTCTCTACAGGGCTCTACCATGAACCTATGAATGCATGGCTGGACAGATATGATGCACGCATCAAAACCATAGATACAACAGAACGAAAAGAGCAAATGCTCTCTTCCAATCCGAAGTATGTGCTTAAAAACTATATGCTTCAAGAGGCTATAGACGCGGCTGAAAAAGGTGACTTCTCTGTGGTAGATGACCTCTTTCAAATCGCCCAAAACCCGTTTGATGAACATCCAGCATTTGAGCGATGGGCAGAGGCTACACCGCAAGAATTTAAAAATAAAAGGCTCAGCTGCTCTTCTTAACAAGGATAACTTTCAGAGAGTCAAAGCGTAGAGATGCTATACTAAACAAAATACGCTATACAAAGGAGACGGTATGAATCAGGACGAACTATTAGACCTATATCTTGAGAAGTTACGTGTATTATGTAAAGAAAAACTTGAAGAGCGTGAGATCAGTGTCATAGAAGCATTGAAAGAATCCATACTCTATATTGAAGGTGAGATGCAGGAGTACTAAAGTACCCTCTCCCTTGCTGGAGATCAGCCAAACACCCCTCTTGTTGTCAATAGTGTTGCAAGCCCTACCATCATAAAAATACCAAAGAATTTCATATAGTACCGGTTGTTGATCATGGTAGAGATGATGGTTCCCGCCACCAACGCAACAGCCAAAAAACCATAAAGTACAAACATCAACAAGATGACCTCTTGAGGCAGTTCAAGAGGCTTTTCATCAGGGAGTACAAATGTCTGCAGTCCGATCGTCACGATCCAGATATAAAGCATGACAGAGAAGAATGCTGTCCAAAATAAAAACTGAATTTTACCGCTTCGTATGAGCATCTATTTTCCTTTAGTACTTTTTATTGGTATAGACTAACAAGTCATCTTTACTCAAGTTATCTAGTAACGAAACTAGATGTGTGTGAGATAAAAGTGTCAAGTCTACATCTTTCATCTGCTCAAGCTCAGAAGAAAATCCATTTTTAGAAAAGAGTACATAATCCGTTATATCTAGTTCTGCCTTTTCACACTTCTCTTTAAGGGAATTTAACATGTTGATTTTTGCTGCCTCTTTAGAGTATTTGCACTCACCTGCCAACATCTTTTCTGATTTTCTTTTAGCGAGTATCTCTATCTGCACATGTTTGTCATAGTATGAACCTATGGAAACGATGGGGTCATCTGCAAACTTTTCAGCAAAGCTTTGTTTTACAAGTTCTAACACCAACTGATTGCTCAGCAAGATAGAAAAATTAGCTTTTAGTGGATGCCATTTCTGTGTAAATTCACTAAAGTCACCATTAGAAATACTCTTATAATTGGGAGAGATCACAGCAAACCAAAAACGCATAAAAGGCAGTTCAAACAACACTCTATCCGACTTTCCATCACTCTCTTTTAAAGGTTTTTCCACTGAGAGATCAAATCTTAACAGACTTTTCTTTTCCAGGTAGTCTATGGCTTCTTCACCCCTGTCTCTACCCACTTTAGCTTTTTTAAAGGCCTCATGCTCATGGTTCACACCCAGTGCCACGAGTGATAACAACATATGGTAGACAGGGTTGTTATGTGTATACCTTGTCATACTTTTATGAAGAGGTTCATAGTTACGCAGTATTTTTTCCTCTATGAGTGCCTCTACACTCTTAGTAACATCTACACTCCACCCCGTCCCGCCAAACACAGTAAAGTACTCTAAAGCCGTATCGAAATCTCTGATATTGTTCTGGTAAGCAAAAGAGCGAAAATGTTGTAAAAGTGTTGGACGTTTTGACATAGATTGACCTTGTATTGATAAATGAATTATAGCTAATGTTTACAGTTGGAATAACCCCTATTGTCATTAGGTAAAAGTGATGTCAGAGATACTAGCATCCTTCCCCTAATGAATACGTATTTCTCATCAAAGATATTGCTTGACCCACTCTTTTATTTGCGAACTGTTGCGTGCTCCAACAAATCTGTCTATCTCTTTTCCCTCTTTAAAAACAAGCACCGCGGGAATGCTTGCTATAAGAAGCTTAGAGCCTAAGGTTTGTTCATCATCGTTATTGATCTTCAAAAATTGTGCTTGCAGCGGCATCGCCATCGCTGCTAGTTCAAAATGTGGTGCCATGGCTATACATGGTCCACACCAAGGTGCCCAAAAATCTACGATCACAGGCAGATCAGAGTTTGTTATGAAGTTTTCTAGAATGTTGGCATTCCCATCAATGGGCCTAGAGTCTAAAAGTGACTCTCCACACTGAGTACAGTTCTCTTCTGAGTATGACTCTTTTTTCTCTATACTACTTACTTCAAGACAATGGGGACAAACAACATTTATATTCATAAATCAACACTCCAATATTTTATACATCATTTTATACTATCGTAGACATTATAGCGTGTAACATCATAAATACCTGAAGCTAAAAGTGTTACACTTATAGTGATTCACTTTTATTACAAGGTTTTTCGGCAATGGCGAGCTATTATCTTCTACTCATACAATTTCTTTTTGCACTTATCGCGCTCTTTTTGTTTTGGCAAAGTGTAGGTTACTTTCGTCGTATGTGGAGATACAAGAGACTCAAAGCTATGCCCTTTCCAAGATCCTATGTGACCATACTACAAAACATACAACAGTACCAGAAACTCACACCCAAACAAAAAGAAAAACTCCACGTTATGATACTTCTTTTCATAGATCAAAAAGAGTTCGTAGGTGCCAAAATGAACATCAATGATGAGATAAAAGTCACCATCGCATTTTATGCCTGTCTGATGCGGCTTGGATTTGAACTGGGTGAGAAAGACCATGTCAGCACCGTTATAGTCTACCCCGAGCACTTCATCGTAGATGACTCACATACGATTGATGGCATACACCACACACGCACATCAGTCCTCGAAGGGCAATCAGCCAATGGCACTGTAGTCATCTCATGGCAGGATATAGCACTAAACATAGCTAAGCCGGGGAAAGAGAATGTCATCATCCATGAGTTTGCCCATGAGTTGGACTTTGAAGATGGACTTGCAGACGGTACACCTCTTTTGGAAACTTCAAAGTATCAAAAATGGTCTGAAGTTTTCTCTAAAGCTTTTACGACATTAAGAAACCTTGAAGAGAGGCAAAAACATTCAGAAGGGCTCATACTTTTAGGTAACTATGCGCTCACGAATGAAGCTGAGTTTTTTGCAGTATGCAGCGAGCGCTTTTTTCAGATACCTAAAGCGTTCAAAAATCATTTTCCTGATGTCTATGAAGAACTTAAACGCTTTTATAGACTTGATGCAGAAAAGTTATACTCATCACATCCCGATCATAATGGATGATGTTTTTATGTAATCTACTTAATACCTTCACCATCGCCAAAGTATCAATCTTGCAGTACGCTAAGAGTGCTTTTCTCATCTTCTTTTTTAGGTTGTCATTATCACCTGACACCTATTTTTTCTTTAAACTATTAAAGATACTTTTCAACCCATTTTATGATCTGCTTACTACTGCGTGCACCGGTAAATCTATCTATCTCTTTTCCATCTTTAAACACAAGTACCGCAGGGATATTTACTATAATGATAGTTGGGTTTTGTATTTGAGCGTTATCGTTGTTTATTTTTAAAAACTGTGCTTGTAATGGCATAGCCATAGCTGCAGCTTCAAAATGAGGTGCCATCGTCAAGCATGGACCACACCAAGGTGCCCAGAAGTCAACTATAACAGGTAGATCAGAAGTATGAATGAAGTAATCCAATATAGCTAAATTAGCATTCAGCGGCTTACTTTCTAAAAGTGATCCTCCACACTCTTTACAATGTTCAGTAGTGTATGTCTCCTTCTTTTTTACACTGCTTACTTTAAGACAATGGGGACAAACTACATTGATATGCATATCGCGACACTCCAATTTTATTTAGTAAATATTATATCTAGTATAGATCAGAGTTTATACCCTCTCTCATTTGTTCTATTATGACCAAAATGTCTGAACATAACAAAAAATGTTTTATTCTTAAAATTATGAGGAATATATGACTTCATTAAAATAAATCTCTATGACTATAGAAATGATCAACGACCTTGCAAAATTAGCAGATTACTCGTTCATGACTATATCCAATCAATACTATAAATGATCAACGGGTATAATAAACAAAAAGAAAGGATTGTAATTATGACTACTTTATTGATGATTATTTCAACTATCGTGATTATCTATGTCGCTGTAATGGTAGTGAGTATAGTGAAACAAAGAAAAAACAAAGAATATGATGGTTAAGGGAGTATAAGAGAATCAAACACTAGCTTATAGCAACTACTATTATAAAGTAAACACTTTTCGGCTTAGCTATCATTATCACCCTACCACTATACCTCTTTGAGAGGTTAGGATCAGTTTAAACTTCTCTCAACTTCTCCAACACCCCAACCATCGCCAAACTATCAAGCTTTCAGTACGCTAAAAGTGCGTTTTGCATATCTACTTTCCCGATAAATTTGGTGAAATATACTACAAAATTTCAGGAACAAAAGTCGAAATGAAAAACCTTATAAATTTATATATTTTATAAGGTTTTCTCTTCACACTAGTTTCACACTTCTATTTTATACTTCATCTGAATTTGAATAAAGCGTTTCTGATTTGAATATCAGATAAGCATTACAAAAAAATTAAAAGGATTTATAATGAAAAAATTAACAGCAATCTTACTTCTAACAATCGGTTTAGCTTCAAGCGCTATGGCACATCACCCTGCACCAGTAGATCAAGCTGGCTCAGGAATACCAGATAATTCTGGACACTGGGATGCATTTCTTGGTGGTCTCTAGTTCATTATATTAATATATTTTGGATAAAAAAAAGCAAGGCGTATCCTAAGTTTGGGATATGCCTTTTTTTATTTCTTCGATCAAAACACCAATTTTTAAAATAATTTTATAAGGTTTTATCGTTTAATTTGCTCTTTTCATAAAATATTCAGAGCCTTTCTCCTTTGTGACCCTATAATATTGGCACCCTACCATGTTATTTAAATTGCAACTATCACTAAAATATTTCATTGCTTTGGAATAATCTTGTTTTACACCCTTACCTTCCCTGTATAAAACTCCCAGTTGCACACATCCATTAGTATGATTTAAATTGCATGATTTACTGTAATAATCCTTGGCTTTAAAATAATCTTGTGATATTCCTTTACCCTCTCTATACATATGACCAAGTTTCATACATCCGTATGCATCATTTAACCTACAAATTCTATTATAATACTCAATAGACTCTGGTGGGTCTTTCCGAATATCGCCCTGACCACGATATAGGAGAAGATCTAAATTCTTACAAGAAATACCACCCCCTAAATTGCAGGATTTTCTACAATACTTTTTTGCCTTAGGATGATCAACATCTCTATGAAGATAGTAAGAACAAAGTGCTTCACATCCTTCAACATCCTTATAGAAATCACAAGCATCAATAAGGGCTCTTCTTGCATGGTTATAAGAAGCGTATGATTTCCCTAATGGAACATTTCTCAAATAGTGTTCAGCACGTTTAATGCATCCAGGGCTATATCCTAACCAGCACGCTTGGCTATAATAGCTATGTGCTTTATAATAATCAAAACCGGGAGTATCTTTATATTTGAATTTGTCATAAGGAAAATTCTTCGTTTTATTGCAGGCAGAAGTACGATAAAAATCACCCAGCTTGTAGCAAGCAACAGAATCCTTTTCGAGACATGCTTTTTTTAGTTCAGATAGTTTAGCCAAAGTCTTTTGATTTTTTGTATCTGAAGAGGATATTTCTGGGGTTGGATCAGGGAAACGGTAACATCCACTAAGTAATAATACAAATAATGTACAAAAAACTATTAATGATTTTTTCATTAACCTCAGCCTTTTAAATATTATATATTATATCAATTATATAAAGTAGAAATCAATTTGATCAAAAATGTAGTTTTTTAAAACCTTATAATCTAACATATTTTATAAGGTTATCCACTATAGCGACGTTTGCGAGCCATAAATCTATTCTCTTCGTGAGAAAACCTTATAAAATGTTCTATATAGAAGGTTTTATCATGAAAACATAAACCCAAATGAATTTAAAAACTTGTAGCTTATTTCATTGAATTTATGTGTTTTTAATTGGAACTTACAGTTCCATAAGCCTCTCAAACATCTCCTTGATCTCACTCACATGAGAGATCAAAAATATCTGTCTATAGTGTTCTTTGATGGTATGGAACGCTCCCATAATCTCAAATGATACTATTTTTATTCATTCTCAATCTCTTCAGGTAACTCCAATGCCTCAATATTTCCCAGCGCTCCGGCCCCAGCAATCCCCTGTAGTGAACCATACATCTCTGTAGTGTTCTGAAGGACACCGTCTATAAGTTTCTGACGGCGTTTCCAGCTTGCCATAAGAGAGCGGCGTTCCTTATCCAGTTCTTGTTGCATCGACATAAATCCATCTACGATAGCTTTAAGTTGCATACTAAATTCGTTACCTGTCAAGTAGTTGTAGAGGAGCGTCATCTTATCACTTTTATTCTCCTCTTTTTGTACGCTCAAATGTACACGTATCAGGCTTTCCCGCAGAAGGGATGCTGAACCTTTAAATTCATCAAGACTGCACACCCAGATACCATCCACAAAGCCCATCCTATCCATTCCATTAGGATAAACCGATGTCACAAGAACGCCCAGGTCTGCATTGACCTTGAGCATATCCTGCTTAAGCTTACTGACCCAAGTATCACTCCATGCTTTGGTATTTTTACTCTCATAACAGATGGTCCCACAGTTTTGCAATTCCCTGGTGTGTATGGTCTGTATACAGTCTGCACCAAAGGCGCCTTTTTTTACCTCATCTACCGTATCAAAAGGAAACTGGGAAGAGAGCCAGGACTCAATAAGAAGTTCCAATGCCTCTCCTTGTATCTGCATCGATCCCTGCTCGGATTTTCTTTTGGCATCTTCAATACTCTTTGCCATCTGTGCTATCTTCTCATCTTTGGCTTTTAACTCAAGCTCACTTGCCTCTTTTGCTTCTTTGAGGGCCAGCTCTTTCATTTCCATTGCCTGTTTTGCCAACTTCTCTTTTTCAAGCTTTAATTCTTCACTTAAAGCCTTCTGAGCCTCGACCTTTGCCGCCGATGCGATCTCATCTTTTTCACGTTTAAGTTTTTCTATCATTGCTTTTGAAGCATTGAGTTCTTGGACTTGCTTAGATTTCTCTTCAAGCTCTTTTTGCAGTAGTGCTACTGACTCACGCTGTTCCTCTACCAGTTCACGTTTAAGTTCATCCATGAGCTTTGTACGTTCAATTTTGAGCTGTTCTTTCGTTGCTTTATGCAGTTCTTCATCAAACTTCTCTTTCTCTTCTTTAAGCGCATCTTCTTTCGCTTTAAGCATATCAAGATGAGCTTTGTACTCTTTACGTTTGGCTTCGATTTCATGTTGAAGCTTTTTCTGGTCTGCTAAATGCTGTTGTTTGAACTTCTCTTCTATCTGATGGTAAAATATCTCATCAATATCAATTTTGGTTCCGCAGTTGGGACACTTTATACTGTTTTGCGTAGACATAACACTTCCTAAATTCTAATTCCTATAATCATATCAGAAAAGTATCTAGAGTAGTCTAAATATGTCAAATTGACATGCTTTGTTTTATCAATGTAAAAAATTATAAAAATGCAAGCAGAGAAGCGGTTACTGCGACATTAAGAGACTCAACACCACGCTGCATAGGTATGGCTATGCTTTTATCACACAGATCTTCTACACGCTTGCTGACACCTTCACTCTCGTTACCAAGCACAAAGATGGTCTTGTTGCTGTAGCTCTGCTCTTTATAAGAGTTTGATGCATGCGATGAGAGTGTATAAAGAGATGCTCCTTTGCTTTGAAAAGACTCAAGCGTCTTTTCAAGATCGGTCGTTTTGATGATAGGCATTTTAAAGAGTGTCCCTGCACTGGCTTTGATCACCAAAGGTGATATCTGTGCCGCTCCTTTGGTAGGAAGCAAGATGGCATCTACATTACCTGCTGCGCAAGAACGAATGATCATGCCCAGGTTCTGGGGGTTTGTTATGCCATCGAGTGCAATGATACGATACGTATTATGGGCATCCAGGAAGCTCTCTTCATCACCGAAATGTTCAAGTACGATATCAAGGGCTACACCTTGGTCCTGTTTGGCATTTTTAGAGATACGTGATAGTGCCTGCTTATCGTGATAGGCTACTTCGATACCTCTTCTTTGAGCGATCTCTTTCATCTGTTCCAAAATAGTGGCATCTTTGTTAGATTTTGAGAAGTGGAGTTTGTGAATTGTGACAGCATCATCTTCCAGTGCTTCCATCACGGCATTACGTCCGTAGATGGTTAGCACTTTGTCAAAAAAAGACTTCTTTGCCAAATATTCTGGAGAATCTTTCAATTAAGCGTTTCCGTCCCAAGCGATCTTAGGCTTTCCGTTCGTATCAAATTCAACAGCAGGCATCCCCATGATGTTAAACCCTGCATCCACATAATGGATCTCACCTGTGACACCGGAACTGAGGTCTGAAAGCAGGTACATACCAGAGTTTCCTACCTGATCGATAGTCACATTTTGTTTAAGTGGTGAGTGGTGCTGATTCCACTTGAGCATAAATGAGAAATCACCTATCCCTGCTGCTGCAAGGGTCTTGATAGGTCCTGCTGAGATGGCATTCACACGGATACCATCTTTACCAAGATCTTCTGCAAGATACTTTGTCGTCATCTCCAATGCTGCTTTAGCCACACCCATAAGGTTATAGTTAGGGATGTATTTAACCCCACCGTAGTAGCTGAGTGTCAATACCGAAGAGTTATCAGAAAGGATCGGCTTTAACTCACGTGTAATTTCGATGAGTGAATAGACAGAAATGTCCATTGCCACATCAAAAGCTTCTTTAGAGATATCATAGAAACGTCCGCTTAGTCCCTCTTTAGGTGCAAATGCGATTGAGTGCACGATAAAATCGATCTTACCAAAATCTTTTTCAAGAGACTCTTTGAGTGCTTTGATCTCTTCTGGTTTGCTTACATCACAAGGGTACAATCTTGCCCCGCACCCTAGATCTTCTGCGATAGGAGCCAGTTTTTGCTCAAATCTTTCATTCAAGAAAGTAATGGCCATCTCTGCACCCTGCTCCTGACAAGATTTTGCAATACCGTATGCAATAGACTTTTTGTTAGCGATGCCTAAAATAACACCTTTTTTACCCTTCATTATCATATAATGCTCCATAGAAATTAATGCGATAATTTTAACGCAATAATGGTAAAATCTAAAACTATATTTATCATAAATCAAGGAAATAGATGAAAAAGACACTTATTATGAGTACAGGTGGCACATTTAACAAGATTTATGACCCGATCAAGGGTGAATTTATCATAGATGTAGAGTCACAAGCCTTGAATGAGATCGCAAAAAAATGGCTGTGTGAATTTGAAATAATGAACCTCATAGGCAAAGACAGTCTTGACATGACCAATCATGACAGACTGGAACTTCTGGCGACGATCAATCAATCTGAGTACCATCATATACTGATCGTACATGGTACAGATACCATGGATGTAACAGCTGAGTATCTCGCGGATGCAGATATCGAAAAATGTATCGTCCTTACAGGTGCTATGGTTCCCTACAGTGTGGACCCGGTAGAAGCCACTGCCAACCTCTGTTCTGCCTATGGATATCTCAATGCCTTAAATAAAGAAGGTGTTTTCATTGCTATGAACGGCATGATGGGAACCTATGACCAGATAAAGAAAGACAGGTTCAAAGGAAAATTTACAACACTTTAACCATCGCATACTGTTTAACCTTTGTTAAATTTAAACTGCTATGCTGAAATAAAATACATAAGGTTCAATATTATGGAAAAAGATTTTAATGGTGTTTCACTCCTGCGAAGCATACGTATTTTACTTTTGATCCTGATCACTTTGTTCGCCCTTTTTTTATTCCTGCCAAGTATTGAAAATATATGGGCATCCCTACAGTCAGAACCAAGATCCATCACCGCTAGAGGATCACTTTCAGCTAGCGAAAAAGCCAATATAGAGATCTTTCAACAAAGCAGTCCTTCCGTGGTTTACATCACAACACTTGAAGATACGCTCAATCTTTGGACGCGTGACATTACCCGTATACCTCGAGGTACAGGATCAGGTTTTATATGGGACAGGCAGGGACACATCATTACCAATTATCATGCCTTGCAAGGTGCTTCCGCTGTAAAAATACGGCTCAGTGACCAGCGTACCTTTAATGCCACGCTCATCGGAGCAAGTCCGGAACATGATCTGGCGGTTTTACGTATACCTATGATACCCAATATGCCAAACCCTCTTTCTATCGGTACAAGTCATGACCTGCAGGTCGGACAGATGACGTATGCTATAGGGAATCCATTTGGTCTTGATCATACACTCACCACTGGTGTAGTCTCTGCACTCAATCGCACTCTGGTCAATAACAATGGTTCGACCATTGAGGGACTGATTCAAACAGATGCAGCTATTAATCCGGGAAATTCCGGCGGTCCTCTACTGGATAGTGCCGGTAGATTGATCGGTATAAATACAGCGCTCTACAGTCCTTCAGGCACCTATTCAGGTATTGGTTTTGCCGTACCTGTGGATACCGTGAACCGTATCGTACCACGGATCATTAAAGAGGGTCACTACCAAAGACCAAAACTGGGCATCACCATAAATGAAAACCTGAATAAAAAGATCACCAAAGAGCTGGACATTTCTGGTGTTGCAGTCATAGAAGTTCAGCCAAATTCAGCGGCAAAGAGATCAGGCCTTAGAGGGGTTACTATACAAAATAATACACTCATCTCTGGAGATATAATCGTCGGGATAGACCAACATCAGATAGAGACTACCCAAATGCTTCTCTCTACACTGGAGAGATATGATATCGGTGATACAGTACAGGTAAAAATTTTTAGAAAGGGTCAAGTAAGAGAAGTATCTCTTACATTGGAATAACTGTTTTCCTTAACGATGGTTATCCACGGTTGGAGGAATGATATCTCCACTGGCCTGCATACTGAGTGCTTCGGGATATTTTCTGTAGTGCTGTCGTACAGCATACGCTAATGCTTTTTTGGTGTTTTCTTCTACAGGTGTCGGCATCTCATCAGGTAAAGCTTTCAGCAATGCTTGAACCAAGAGATCTTGAGGCTGAGGCATTTTTTGTACCCATGAAGCCAAGAGATCCCTGTTCACATGAGAAGGGATGGAACCCATGATACCTACATCATTCTGATCATGTACCAACAGACCAGATGTGGTGCCTCTATCCAGTGTAAGTACCTGGAAAAGATAGAGTGTATGATACGCCAGTTGTTCTTCTTTCTCTTCCTCTGTAAATGTAGGATACTCCATGAGTTTTTTCGAAATAATGTCAATATATGTCTCTATCACTCTTTCACCTACTTTCAGGACAAACGCTTTGTCTTCTTCAAAGTTTCCGCTATTGTAACCTTCAAGATAAAAATGGCTTACACCGCGATGTCGTCCCAGTACCGGGATATAAAAATATCTGTCACCCTGTGCGGCACCCTCTTCATACAATGCACCTATAACGTTTTTAAGTGTTTGGGAAAAATGCTTTTTATCTGCATCAGATTCACCTAGAAGCGAAGGGTTGAGATCCGCCATGACACGCCAATACCCTTCTCCATCTTTCATCTGTGTCCAAGAGATATGCATATGCATAGAAGGGGCATGGGGATTACGCGGGTGAATGATCGTAGAGATAGCAGTGGCTGAACCTAACTTTTTACTCTCATCGTCATCATAGTGTACTTGGGAAATATTGACCGAACCTCTGTCATAGACAACGGTGTCTCTGGCTTCATATCGTACACCGCCACCGTGTTCTCCGCCGTCACGTTCCCATGTGACAGCTTCACATGACCTGCCTTTTCCAAACTGTAACGCAACAGCGTTCAATTTTGAGACGAAATAAGCCTGCAATGCGTCTACAAGACTGTATGCTTCTTTTGCTTGAGGTGATTTTGCACGGATTATCATGGTCATTTCCTTTATTTTTTATGGCATTATATCATAGTAATTTTTATTTCATTTCGTTACAATACCCACATAATAATTTACAAGAAAGGGCACAATGAAACGACATTTTTTATTAACGATATTGGCTGCATTTGGATTCTCTGGGTGTACAAGTTCTATAGGTCATCTCATAGAACCAAAGAAACCAACTCAAACAACCCAACCGACACAACAGATTCAAACACCAAAGACACAGTATGATTATGAAGAGCCCACTCCTGAAAAGAAAGAGGCGTATGAAAACACCATGAGAAAAATAGCCTCAGGTATCCAAGATGATCCTAATTATAAGCGACTTTCGCTCAATACAAATGAAAAAAAAGAGTGGTTTAAAAAATTGACCTACCGTCTATGGGATAGACAGATCACTAGACATCAATTTATTGCAGAGGGACTAAAAAGATATCCGGACCATGGATATGAACTGAATTTTATTGTCAGAGGGTTTACCTTTGAATAAACCTCTGCTACGCATAAAGAATCGGGTCTACACTTCCCGCTTCTTCAAATCCTTTTAATCTCAATCGACAGCTGTCACACACACCGCAAGCCTTCTCTTCTGATTTATAACAACTCCATGTATCTTTCAATGGGACATGAAGCTCTAAAGACTTTTGAACGATCTCGCTTTTTTTCAAATCCACCAATGGCATTCGTATCTCCAGATCTGTTTCATCTTTTGTACCCAGGTTGATCGCTTTTTGCATCTGTTTGATATAACTCTCACGACAGTCAGGGTATCCTGAACTGTCTTCTTCTACCACACCGATAAAAAGTGCCTGCGCACCATGTTTCTCAGCCACTGCAGCAGCAATGGAGAGAAAGATACCATTTCGAAAAGGCACATAGGTCACCGGTACACCCTTTTCTAACCCTCCCGTCGGTACATCAATGCTTTGATCTGTCAAGGCAGATGCACCGATCTGCTCAAAAAAAGGCAGATCGATCTCATACGTTTCAGAGGCATCAACTGCCGATGCGATCTTCCGGAAACATTCAAGTTCTTTATCCTGTGTACGCTGTCCGTAGTTAAAATGCAAAGCGATAATTTCATACCCTTCATTTTGCGCTATTTTAGCACTCAATGCACTGTCCATACCTCCGGAAATAATACATACTGCTTTTTTCATAAACATGTCTCCTTTTCACAGAGCTAAGCCCCGTGAAAATTGACCGAAGGGAATACCCTTGGTGCCTTTCACTAAAGAGCATAGCCATTGGCTCAAAAATATTTATAACTATTTTAAGATTTACTGCCATTTTACCAAGATTTGGGTAAACTTCCTGCATGATAGACTTAGATAATCAAACATCACTGGTAGTGGATCTGGAAGCTTTAGAGAAGATTGCAGATACGCTTTCTACCAAAGAAGTAGAGCTGATCATTACTGATGATAAGACCATGCAGGAACTCAATGCAGAGCATAGAGGTAAGAACAAGGTAACAGATGTACTCTCATTTCCTATGGAGACACCTTTTACAGAGCAATCAATCTTTGGAATGCCCTTAGGCTCTATAATTATTGCAGAGTCTTTTGTAAAAGAAAAGGCTGTAGAATTCGGACATACAGTTCAAGATGAACTCTCACTTTTGTTCATTCATGGCATGCTGCATCTTCTGGGCTTTGACCATGAAAAGGATGAAGGTGAAATGAGGATAAGAGAGAAAGAGATCATAGAGGAATTTGATCTGCCTAACAGTCTAATCGTAAGAACAGAGGAGTCTTAAGTTGAGTTTTGTAATTTTTGTTATTGCCATGGGTGTATTGATCTGGGGTGCTGACCTCATTATAAACCAAAGTGAACGTATCGCTTTAAAGTTCAACATTCCAGAATTTATTATCGGTGCAACGCTCATTGCCCTTGGTACTTCTTTACCTGAGATGGCAGCGAGTATCGCTGCCAGTGTAAGTAATAAACCGGATATAGCCATAGCCAATGTCATAGGAAGTAATGTACTGAATATCACCCTTGTACTCGCAGCTGTTTTTCTTATAGCCACAAAGATCAACCCAAGCAGAGACTTTTTTGCCAAAGACAGTACCTGGGCACTGGTACCGGTACTGGTCTTTATATTGATGATACTGGATGGTGTGATCACAAGGTTTGATGCGTCACTTTTGTTACTTTTAATGGGTGCATACCTTGTCTTTTTGCTTCAAGATGCCAAAAATATTCCTGAAGAGGATTTAGATGATCTTGATATAGTTTCGTTCTCCTGGCCAAAGAGTATAAGTATACTCTTTGGCGGATTTGTACTTGTGATCATTGGTGCACATTTTACCGTAGAAAGTGCTTCAGACATCGCTAAAAGCTTTGGGATCTCAGAGTGGATCATAGGTATCATTATGGTTTCACTGGGGACATCACTACCGGAATTGGTTGTAAGTATCTCTGCAGCGGTGAAAGGTAAAGTGGATATGGCTATAGGAAATATCATCGGTTCAAATATGGCAAATACGACCGTGGTTCTTGGTGCAGCAGCCTTGACAAAACCTATGGGTATCAATGCACCTGCCTATATCTTTGATATTTCTACTATGATCGTCGCAACACTACTTCTTGTATTTATTACAGCCAACAAACTCTACAACAAATCAGCAGGCATTAGCCTCATCATTATCTTAGGACTCTTTTTAAATAATACGCTACAAAATATGTAACAAATTATCTTAAGCTGTTGTTATCTACATCTCCGTTAGGTCCTTCGGCAGCAGAGAAGTAGCCTTCTCTGTAGAGCCATTTATAGATATCTGCGGTGATAGGACCAGCCGTACTACCACCATGACCTCCATGTTCAACCAGTACTGTGACAATGTATTTAGGATCTTCATACGGAGCATACGTAGTGATCCAGGCATGGGAACGGTGATAATAGGCCAGCTCTTCCTCTTTTAAACGTACTTGCGTGGATTGAGGGATAGAAGTGACTTGTGAAGTACCAGTTTTACCGGCAACAACAATAGGCAGTTTACTCATGGTTCTATATGCCGTTCCGCTTCTTACATTACATACATCATACATCCCTTTTCTAATCTCATTCAAATAATACGTATTAAAACTCAAAGGCTTTATTTCAGGCTCAATTTTCTTCCCATCCACTTCCCTTGCAATCAATGGCTTAGCTAGGGATGCAGTAGCGATCAAGCCAGTATAACGTGCTACTTGTAAAGGTGTGACGAGGTCATATCCTTGACCGATCGCTGCGATGACTGTCTCACCCATATACCATGGCTGTTTATAACGTTTCATCTTCCATGCCTTATCTGGCATCACACCTGCATATTCACGTGGCAGATCCACGCCTGTTTGTACACCCAGACCAAAAGTACGAAGGTTTTCTGCCATCGCATCGATACCAACTTTTAAACTTTTGTTGTAAAAGTAGACATCACAACTCTCTCGTATCGCTTTTCTAAGATCAACCTTTCCATGTCCCCACCGTGACCAACATCTGAACTTATGTTTACTGCTACCCAGTGTGATATGCCCATTACAATACTCGGGTGCCCCAAGAGAATTAGGCAATGCTTTAGAGAATGCCAAGGCCATACCCATTTTGATCGTTGAGCCCGGAGGATAGGTTCCATGGATAAATTTGTTGGTAAAAGGATGATCAATATTATCCTGCAGGGCTTTCCACTCCTTAGAGCTGATGCCTCCAACAAAAAGATTAGGATCATAAGAAGGGTAACTCACTGCTGCTAAGACCTCACCATTGGTACGCATGACAACTGCCACTCCTGTATCCTCTCCAAAACGCTCATAGATCATTTTCTGGAGCTCTATGTCTATATTGAGTTGTATATTTTTATTGTCTTTGGGAAGTTCTTTTTCAAGTACCTCTATGGCTTTATTCGTTGCCGTGACCTTACTGATCTCATAACCCAGTTCACCTTCCAGAACTTTATTATAATAGCGCTCCAGACCACTTTTTCCTGTTTTACCAACCTCATTGACAACAGGGTCTTTTTCATTTTCTTTTTTATTGGACCTTCCAGTGTATCCGACGATATGTGCTGCATACTTTCCATAAGGATAATAACGTTTTGTCTCCGCTTCTATTTTAATGTTCTCTATGAGACTTAATTTTGGATAAGCCCCCATCATATCTGCGTAATGTATAAAATCTACAACCTTTATATATTTGTGATTGTAAGGTGAATTGTGCTTTTTATAGACTTTCAACATCACTGTTTTATTGAGATCTGGAAATGTTTCAATTAGTTTTTCGATGACATTTTCCAACTGATGGTTCTTGACTTTCAAGTGTGGTGCAATAGAGAGTGAAAAACCGATCTGGTTCATGGCCAGTAGGTTTCCACGGGCATCTGTTATCTCACCTCTTACGGGTTTAATAAACTGTTTTCTTTCTATATTCTCTTTTGCCAATCCCTCATAGTAAAAATTGGATTTGATACTAACATGATAGAGTCTTGTGATCATGACAGCCCAAAAAATAAGGAAGACCAATACGATAAACTTGTATCTCATAGGATCACCACAACTAACATATCTACGATAAGGGTATAAAGCAGGATCTCATCCAGGATAATACTCTGGGTCTGAAAGATAAAATCATAAGCAAACAGACATCCCAGATACATAAGATCTAAAAAAACTACACTTAACAGGGCTCTGCATATGATACATCTTCGGAAATGTTTTAAAGAGGGATAGAGAAGTAAATAAAACAATAATGAAGAGATCACTGAAAGAAAGATCGGCAAAGAGAGATTAACTTCCAAATTGACCATATAGACAATGGCAAGTAAAATAAAAGGTGCTTTTGCTCTCTCTAATCCCTGCACCAGCATATAACCCATCGCCCCTATCAGTAGGGGTAGAAAAACATAGATAGAGATGAGCATGGGATAAAAAAAGATGAATGTACCGGCAAATAACCAAAAGAACAGGCCATGTTGCGCTTTTGTTACATGATCCATCAAAAACCCAGATTACGCTAATTTGTAGACCAAGGCTACTTCGTTACAAATAGGGAAATGAATACACTTGATACAATCCGCCCAGATCTTATGTTCAGGTATCACCTCTTTATCGATCTCTTTAAAATTCAATTTTAGAAAGAACTGAGGGAGGTACGTTAAGACAAGTACGTCCTCTTCCACACCTATATTCTTCGCTTCTTCAAGTGTGAACTGTACCATTCTTTGACCTACATTCTGCCCACGGTAGGCTTCATCTACGATAAGACTTCTGATCTCAGCCAGTCTTCTCGAGTGTATATGCAAGGCTGTATACCCCACAAGTTTCTCACCGTCTTTGGCCAAAACATAGGAGCGTATATTCGTCGCTACTTCATCTTCTGTACGATTCAGGATGATCCCGTCTTTTACTTCAGGGGCAACCAGTGCCTGCATTGCAGGGATATCACTCAGTTTCGCTTTTACAAGTTCAATCACTCTTTTTCCTCATTCTCTTCTACACTGTTACTTTTACTTTTAGTTCCATCCTCTACACCGAAGATCGTTTGCAGTATCATTTGATGTACCCTGTCATGACCATTCTTCTTCAGGTTTGAAAGTGTGATAGAACCGGGAAAGTCTTTTTTGAGCTTCGATCTCTCTTTTTGATTGAGTTTATCGATCTTCGTAAACACAGTCAGATACTTCTGATCAGGACGAATAAATTCAGAGATATACGCTTCAACGTCATCATCTATCTTGGCATGTGGATGGCGGGCATCACGAAGATGGATAAAAAGACGAATAGAGACACGATGTTGAATAAATTCCACAAGGTTCTTCTGCCACACTTCTTTCAATGATTTAGAGACCTTTGCATACCCAAATCCCGGTAGATCCACAAAACGTACAGGGTAACTCTGTTCGTTATAGAGATATCTCGTTTCAAAAAAGTTGATCAGTTGTGTTTTTCCTGGTGTAGCTGAACTTTTAGCCAGGTTCTTTCTTTGCGTCAATGAATTTAGTGTAGAACTTTTCCCTACATTGGAACGTCCTAAAAAAACCACTTCACTCATATCTTCAGGTAAAGAGTCTGCAATGCTCTGTGCTGACTTGATAAATGCTGCTTCTACTACTCGAGGTGTACTCACTATTCGTCCTTCATATCAAAAATAAACTTCGCAGGCTTTTTACGGTTACCTTTCACATCTACACTCCCCGTAGACATATCCAAAACGATCTTATCACCATTGAGATGACTTTTCTTGACCAGATCATCCAAAATTGCTTTACCGATCAATACATAAAGTGATTGAACGATATTGTACTCCACTTTATCTGCACTTCCTTTAAAATGTTTTTCATCCTTTTTAAATTCGAATTTCACTGATCCCATAGCTTCATATTTTTTTGTTTCATTATTGTCATCAAAGTAGACTATGACTCTATCGGCATGTAACCAGTCATCCCCTTTTTTTATTTTGGCATTACCTATGAAGTGTACTTCTTTCTTGAGCTCTTCTGCTTCCATAGATGTAGAAGTGATCTCTACCCTTTCTGCAAAAAGTGTCTGTGTGAGCATCACTAAAAGTATTATTTTTACAAAATGCATAGCGTCCCTTTGTGACCTGGTTGAATATTGTAGCACGATATTACTTGTCAGGGGTATAAAATACTGTATCCACGGTCTTACCGGTAGCCTTTTTTTGGCGTGTATCATACTCCATACTTTGTCCTTTAATAATATTTTGCCCTCTTGTACCGGTAAAAGGTGCTGTGATATGTAATATTTCACTCTTTTTATTATAGATAGCATGTTCTGTTTCATATCTATAGCCACCTTTCTCCTGCATGACCACATGCCCCTCTAATTGCAGTATATCATTCTCAAGTTTACCTTTGTCCGCAGAAAGTGACTCTATCTGATCATCAAGATATCGTATCTTCTCTACCTTCAATACACCCTTGTCCCTCACCCCATATGTACCATATATACGACTATTCATAGTTTCCGTATCTACTTCCGTCAAAGTGGTATCAGTGAATTCAAGCTCTTTGGTAAATGCTGTACTTGGTGCATGAGCATCTTGTAACTTTAACATGAGAGCACCGGATATGATCCCGATGATCATAATGGTCAATATGTATTCTAATTTTATTCCCATAGCTCCAGATACTTCTTTTCAAGCCCTTCTTTTACAATGAGGTATTCTATCATTTCACGTACTGCACCATCTCCACCTCTTTTAGAAAGCACTACATTAGCGATCTTATCTACATACGCACTTGCATCTCTGGGTACGAATGAAATGTGAGCTGCTTTTAGCATTGGCAGATCATTAAGATCATCTCCTATGGCTGCAACATTCTCCATGGTGAGATCAAGCTTTTCCAAGAGTGATTCCAACACTTCTTTTTTGTTATCAATACCCTGATAGAAGTGCTCTATATGCAGCTCTTTTGCACGGCGTGCAACAATGCTTGAAGATCTTCCTGTGATGATGGCCACCTGTTTTCCCAGTTTTCTCCATGAAGCAATAGCCAAACCATCTTTGACGTTAAAAGACTTGATCTCATCACCATGTTCACTATACGTGATATGACTGTCTGTCATAGTACCGTCTACATCAAGTACAACCAGTTCAATACTCACAGTACACCCTTTGTACTTGGTATACCGGCATTCTCATTCACCGTTACCGCCCTGCGAAGCGCTACAGCCAGTGCTTTAAATGCAGCCTCTATGATGTGGTGTTTGTTTTTACCACGGTTATAGATAAGGTGAAGTGTCAAAGGAAGATTGAAGGCAAACGCTTTAAAGAACTCTTCTACAAGCTCCACATCAAAGTTCCCTACTTTACCACCAATAGGAAGTTCAAATACAAGATACCCTCTATTTGACAGATCGATATCACAGGTCACACTGGCTTCATCCATCACGACAGTTGCATTACCGAAACGCTCTATACTCTGTACAGGATAGATCGCTTTTTTAAGCGCTTGACCTATCACGATACCTACATCTTCAACTGTATGGTGATCATCAATATGTGTATCACCTGTACACGTCACTTCCATGTCAATATGCGCATGTTTAGTGAAGGCTTCAAGCATATGGTCATAAAATCCTACACCGGTGTTTATCTTGGCTTTTCCTGAACCATACAGGTTGAGCTTGACTGAAATTTGTGTCTCTTTGGTTTCTCTTGTTACTTCTATCATCTTTCTTCCTACTTTGATTAATTTCTTACGATAAATGCACCTTCTAGGTAATTATGCGCCTTAAAGTCCCTCGCTTCTTCTTCAGACCTGAAGCCCATGAGCCATACACGGTACAGCGGTGCCCCATCGATATCATCAAAACGTCTTATGATGGTATTATAGCGTTTATACATGCTGCTATATTTTCTTTGATAGACTTTGGCACCTTCATAACGTCTGAATGCACCCACTTGTACACCGAAATTGGAGAGTACTATACGTTTTTGTGTATGTTCTCTTTTCTGTCTAGCAATCGCTGCATCTGACTCAACTTTTCCTGCAAATCCGACCACCTCTATCGAAACTTTAGCGATCCCCATTTTGTCAAGTCCTATCTCTTTTCCGGCTGTATAACTGCAGTCAATGATCCGGCCTCTCACAAAAGGCCCTCTGTCATTAATACGGACGATCGTACTTTTACCATTGACCAGGTTATTGACTTTTACCATCGTATCCATGGGCCATGTTTTATGTGCTGCGGTTCTTGCATGCATATTATAGACTTCACCATTACTTGTCTGTTTACCATGAAAGTTAGGTCCATACCAGCTTGAGATCCCATACATGACCTGTCCTACCTCTACATACGTTGGGTTGTAACGTTTGCCTAAGACCTTATAGGAACGCATGGTAGCTTTATGTCTGGCTGCACTTGTATATTTTGTGGCTTTCGGATCCCTAGGTTCCGGTCCACACCCTGTAAAAAGAGTACTTACCCCCAAAATAGTGATCAATAATATTGGGGATACAAGTCTCTTCATAATACCTCGGGGATGCATTTATATTTAGGTAGGTATTATCGCTTTATTTGACTTTGTTTTTGCTTGATAGACTAAGAGTTACAATGCTCTGAGATAATCATTTTTAGCGCTTCTATATCTAGTGGCTTCACGGCATAATCATCCATACCTTTAGACATATACTTCTCCTTATCTCCTGAGGAAGTATTTGCGGTAAGTGCAATGATAGGAACATGTTTCAAATGATGTTCTGTTTCATGTTCTACAATATGTTTACAGGCTTCAACTCCGTCCATAATAGGCATTTCAATATCCATAAATATGATGTCATAGACATTTTTTGTAGACATCGCAACTGCCTCTTTTCCATCATTGACCACAGTCACTTCCAGACCAAGGTTTTCCAAAATGATCTTTATGAGCTTGCAGTTGATCTGGTTGTCATCCGCCACGAGTGCATGAAGTCCTTGAAACTGTTCGGTATCTTCTACTGTATCAGAGGTAAGTATCTTCTCTTTCTTATGCTCACTTGCATTGGTTAAGATCCTGATCGTTTTTGCCAGACTGACAGGTGTGAGGACCACATCGGTAAAATGATGTTGTTGTGGATTGACACGCGCCCTTAAACTACCATTGGTCAAAAGTACAGATTTACACTCCAGAGCAGCACACTGTTCCAACTCTCCTGGCAATCTCGCATAGTGATGATCAAATATCATAATATCAGGTAAGCTTACAGGTGTCTCAGACTCAAAAAGATCTTCATAATAGTAGAATGAAAATGTTGCACCCAAGTGTTCTATATAGGTTTGAAGATTGGTATCCAACTGACGATTGATACTCTTTACAGGAAGCGCAAGACCAACAGAGAGATCAGAAAAGTCAATATAGACACTAGGTTCATGATCTTTGTTTTTTTCTAATGGTAAAGTAAAGAAGAAAGTCGTTCCTTCATTCTCTTTACTTTTGACTTCAAGTTCTCCACCCATCAACTGAACCATTTTCCGTGATATAGTCAGTCCGAGTCCCGTACCTCCATATTTTCGGCTTGTACCTGCTGTTGCCTGTCCATAGGCTTCAAAAATAGTCTTTTGCTGTGCTTCACTCAGTCCGATACCGTTGTCACTCACAGAAAACTTTAACCCTGTGTGATCTTTGTCACTACTTACCCCTTCAACAAAAAGATTGATCTTACCGTAGGCATCCGTGAATTTAATGGCATTCCCTATAAGATTTGTCAATATTTGAGAAAGTTTTGTAGGATCACCGATCATATAAGGCGATAGAGTCGGATCGACCAATACCCCAAACTCAATGTCCTTTTGATCCGCCATTTGTGCAAAGGATGCTACCGTCAGATCGATGGTCTCAAATAAATTGAAAGGGATAGATTCGATCTCCATTTTTTCCGCATTCATTTTAGAAAGATCCAAAACATCATTCACTATAGCAATAAGATTGTTTGATGAATTTTCGATCAAGGAGATGAACTCTTCTTGATCTTCTGTTGTATCCATTTCTTTTAGAAGTTTAGTAAAACCTAAAATACCATTGAGCGGTGTACGGATTTCGTGAGACATGGTCGATAAAAATTGACTTTTTGCCTCTGCCTCCTCTTTAATCTCTTTTCCTTTCTCCTCTAAAAGGAAAAAAAGACGTGCAATATACTTATAGACTTCTTCTCTTTGTTGTGTCATGATCCCTATCTTGATATCTGCTAAATGATCGATGCTGTCTAACACAGAGCGCAGTGCTCTGTTCTCTCTTTTCTCCTTGCGCTGATCAAACCATACATATCCAAGGTACAAGAGACTCAACACTGCGATGACCAATAAAGAGACAAAAAGCCCTGTATCTGAAGGGTCCATTCTTTTCCATTCTCTATAACTCCAATAACTACTAAGCATCAACAAGAAAACAAGTGGAGCGATACGGATAGAAGTAACCAGCAGATTTTTTTTAAACATATCTTCCCTTTTACAACACATGATAAAATATAATAAATTATTATTTTATTATTTTATCAAATGTTTTCTTGTTTACAGGAATCACCAGTAAACTATCCAAGACAAGAAAATCATTTTTTAAGTGATTAGCACTCATGATCTCCTCTCCATCCACATTATACAATTTCGCAATACTCTCTACAGTTTCTCCTAATGCGACTGTGTGAGAGACCATATGGGATTTAAAGACTTTCTTTTTATCTGCTAACTGATATCGCAAGTAAAAAGCATAGACTTTTTCAATAGGAATAGTGATTTTATAAGTGGGTTTCTCTTTTGGTACTATACCCTCTTTTAAACTTTTGTTTAGTTTTAAAAGTTTCTCTTCCTTCATATTTAATAGTTTTGCAATCTCTTTTAGTGGTGTCCCGGCAAGTACATAGACCTCTATGAGGAGATTTCCTGGCTTATCATCTGTGTTATCGCTAAAATCTAAAGTATCATTTTCACCTATCATCGCAAGAAGAAGAATCTTTTTCATATACTGTCGTGTTTCACGAGGCAGATATTTCAAATTCCCATCTATCAACACACTTAACTCATCTGTTCCTGCACGTTTAATGGCCCTGCTTACACAACCTTCTCCACAGTTGTAAGCCATGGCTGACAAATACCATTTTCCAAACTGATTATGGAGTTTATGGAGATAGTTTATTGCTGCAGAGGTAGCACTGACCATATCACACCGTTCATCATAGCTTTGGCATACTGTCAGATTATACTCTTTAGCTGTTGCAGGCATGAACTGCCATAAACCTACCGCTTTTTTGGGAGAAACGGCATCTGTGGAAAATCCGGATTCCACCATAGAAAGATAGATAAATAGATCACTTACACCATCCTCTACAAGAAGTCCCTGCATCGTTGGCAATATCTCTTTACCTCGAAGTAAGGAGCGTCTATAAAATGATTGTAACTTTTTTTCATGCTTTGAGACAAAAGAGATAAACTCTTCATTATAATGATAAGATTCATCTATATCAAATTCATGAAATACATAGGTATAGCTAGGGTATTTATGTTCTAATGAGACTCCATACATAGAACTAATACAGAACATATAGAAAAATAAAATACTTTTAAAATATCCTATCCTTCTATACATGTGAATCAGAACCTGAAAAGTCTTTGGGCATTTTCTGTACTTAACGTTTCGATCTCCTCCCTACTAAGCAAAGAGAGTTCAGCCATTTTATCAGCTACCAGTGTAGTATAACTGGGCTCATTTCTCTCACCGCGATGGGGATGAGGCGTAAGATACGGTGCATCCGTCTCTATCACTAACTTATCTTGAGGAATTTTAGGATAGACATTGATAAGCTTTCGAGCATTTTTAAATGTCAATACACCGCCAATACCATAATAAAAATTCTTTTTAGCAAGCTTGAGTAAAGATTCATCTGCATTATAACAATGCAATACTCCCCCCTCTTCACCCGCATATTCATCAAGTAAAGCGAGACAATCCGGAGTTGATTCTCTTACATGGACTATCAGTGGCTTTTGCAGCTCTTTTGCCCAAAGTATCTGATCTATAAAAACTTCTTTTTGCAGCTTTTTTTCTTTATCGATTTCATCCTCTGACTCTGGCAGTCTGAAATAATCCAATCCGCATTCGCCGATTGCGACACATTTAGGATGCGTCACATAGGGTTCCATAGAGGTTCTATCATACTCTCCGGCATCATAAGGGTGCACACCTACAGCAAAATAGATACTCTCATACCGTTCAGCCAAATCCACTGCTCTTTGTAAGGTTTTAGGATCTGCTCCTGGTATAATGAATTTCTCTACACCTTTTTCTCTGGCATTTTCCAAAACCTGTTCTATATCATCTTCATACCGATCATCATCCAAATGACAATGTGTATCTATTAACATCTATATAATGTCCTTTTTTATACATTATAACAAATTTCTTCTATATTCATCTCTTCAAACATGCTAATCTAACCTTCAATAAGTTATAGTTAAGTATCAATTATAATTTCGAAGGGCTGCTATGTCTGCATCAACCATCATATCTATCTTTGTTTTTCTTGTACTTTTGCTTATCTTTCTTGAATACAGAAATGAGAAAAAGTATCAGGAAGGAAGACGCAAAAAACAAACAAAAACCGCTCCTGATACAAAAACTGCACCTTCAAAAGAACAAAAGAGAACTGTTCCAAAGCCTGAACCGAAACCCGAACCAAAACCTCAACCTAAAACAGAAATTGAACCTGTAGTGGAAGCAAAGCAAGAACCAAAACCTGAGCCTACAATAGAACTTGAACCCGAACCTAAAACGGAAACCATACAGGAGACAAAAGAACTACCTCAGGCGAATTATCCTCAGTTCACGCATGTCCGTCTAGTGGAAATGGGGCTTTCAGACGAAGAAGCAAAAGAATTCGTAGCTGAACTGATCCCACAAATAGAAACAGAGATCCCTCTCATCGAAGCAGCCATAGAAGAAAGAGATTTTCATAAAGTAGAAAAATTGACACATGGGATCAAAGGTTCAGCGACAAATCTGGGTACAGGTGGCGTCTCAGATCTTTTAACTGATTACAACACCTATGTAAAAACGGGGACAGATGTTGACATAGCCAAAGCCTATCTTGAACAACTTATACACTATACCAGTGAACTCAAAGCACAATATACTTAAGCCCTTAACTTTTTAGCAAACTCCAATGCTTCATCTGTAGGATTTTCTCCTGCAATGATCCTTGCAATCTCAGAAACACGGCTCACATCATTTAATACTACAGCCTTACTCTTCTCTCCTGCTTTTGTTACAACAATATGTTGTCCCGCTTTTGCGGTAAGATGTGGCTGATGTGAGATCGCAAAAACCTGGTACACAGAGGAGAGCTTATGTATCATCTCTGCTATAGCGATTGATTCATCGCCACTCACATTGGCATCTATCTCATCGAGTATAAGCACACCTTGTTTACTCTTATCTGCAGGTATGGTCGTTGCCATCAGAGCCAAACGTACACGGTTAAATTCGCCTCCACTGAGTGTCGCGGTTTTTGAAGACCCAAGCATCACCTCAACACAATCCATTCCCCCTTCTCCTAAACTATCAGAAGAGAATACAAAAGTAAGTGGAGGAAGTTTAAGTGTGGTCAGATACTCAGCTAAAGATTTTTCTAGTATCTTTGCCTCTTTTTTACGTGCCTGAGAGAGTTTTGAAGCAATGATCTGTAACTCTGAAAATTCTAAAGCCAAAAATGACTCCAACATACTCTTGTCTTTTTCTATATTTTGATATCCGGAAAGCTCTTTCTCTTTGGACTCTTTATAAGCTAATGCCTCTTCTATACTTCCATAACGGTTCTTCAGTGTCGTAAGATCAGCTAGACGATCCAGTACCTCTTCCACATTGACCTCTTCAAGTTCATCTGCAAGGTTTTCCGTCTCTTCAAAATCAGCACGAAGCTGGTTCATTGCATCATTAAATACTGATCCATCCTTATCTAAAAGTCGATAGACCTCTTCCACACTCGCTTCTAATGTAAAAATGTCTGCTGCTGTGGAAAGGGCATCTTTTATCTTATCGATACGGGAAAGTTGCTGTTTGACCTTGAGTAGCTCCTCTTCTTCCCCTATCTGCGGGTTGATAGAAGCTATTTTTTCTACTTCATACGTAGCATATTCTATGAGTTCAGCAAGCTTTGCTTCATCTTCTTTGATCTTTGAGAGCTGTGAAGCTTTTTCTTTATAATTTCTATAACGTTTTCTGTACTCTTTGAGTAACTGCTTAAAGGTCTTGTCTTCGCTGAGAAGCTGACCATCGATCATCTCTAAAAGTGTTTCAGACTCAAAGCCGCCTTTGTCACGTACAGAGAGGTACTTGACATACGGTAAAAACATGTCACTTAAAGCCTTTTTGGAGATATTTTGGCCATCGATAAAATAACGAAGCTTCTCTTTTTTAAGTGTCTTTACCGTCAGATCATTCTCCAGTTCATAGGCATCACTTTTTAACTGCTCAGGCTTTTGCAAGTTCACTTCGCAGAGTGCTGCAGCACCTTGTGTACTATATCCGAAACTGGAAAGTATCGCAGACATAAGAACGGATTTTCCTGCCCCGCTGGGTCCGGTTAAAACCACCAATCCATTTTCAAACTCTAATTCTACTTCATCAAAAGTAACAAGATCGCGTAAATATAAACGTTCTATCAATTCCCAGCACCCCATGAAAGTTTTTCTCTCAATACAGAGAAGTAATTACGCTCTTTTCTATGCAGAAGTTTTGCCCCACGTTTTGCACCCCTGATCACCAGTACATCTTCCGGAACCATCTCATAATCATCTTGGCCGTCTATCACTGCGATCACACGCTCTTCAGGAGAAGAGAGTTCGATCGTAAAATCAGCAGGTACTACGAGAGGACGCTGAGTCAGAGAGTGTGCCAGTATCGGTGTCATAATAAGTGCCTGCGTCAGTGGATACATGACAGGACCGCCGGCGGCAAGATTATATGCAGTCGATCCTGTAGGTGTCGCAATGATCAATCCGTCCCCTTTATAGGTATTAAATCTTTCTCCATCAATAGATGCATATATAGTTGCGATCTTGGAGACTACAGGACGTGTGATCACTACATCGTTAAACGCAAAAAATGGCTCTTTTTGACCATTTTTTCTTTGTAGATACCCTTCTATCATCATACGTTCATCAATACGATATTCATCTCTGATCAGTTGATCTAAAAATGACTCTACATCATCTATGGTCACATCGGCCAAAAATCCTAAATTCCCGGCATTGATACCCACAACAGGTTTATCGTGTCCATGAGAACGACGCACCAATGAAAGCAACGTACCATCTCCACCCAAAGAGACTAAAAAGTCCGATTTTTCACACATTGTTTCAAAGGCCATACCTTTTAGACCTACCCTCTGTGCTGAACGTTCTGCCAAGATCACAGAAATACCTTTAGACTCGAACTGTGCCTTTATCCTTTCATAAAGTGACTTTATCTCTGGGTCGTTGGGTTTTAAGATAAACCCTGCAGTTTTTATCTGTGCTAATTTTTCACTACTCATCTTTTTCCTGATTTAAGAAATATAATTGTTAGAGTAGCATAAATGTACTGTTAGTATTTGAAAATATTTCATATTGCCATATTTTCAAGAGTGAATTTAACCCTAAACTACTTTTTGATATAATCGCGCCATTATAAACAGATAGGATAGTCATGAGAACACATTATTGTGCAGAAGTAAACGAAGAACATATTGGACAAGAAGTTACCGTTGCGGGTTGGGTCTCTTCACGTAGAGATCATGGTGGACTTATATTCATCGACCTTAGAGACAAAGATGAAGTAGTACAGCTTGTGTGTGATCCGGCAGACAATGCGGATGCACATAAACTGGCTGAAGAAGTAAGAGACCAATTTGTTTTGATAGCTAAAGGTAAAGTACGTGCTAGAGGTGAAGGACTGGAAAATCCTAAACTTAAAACCGGAAAGATCGAGATCGTAGTGGATGATCTTAACATAGAGAACCGTTCTAAACCTATGCCTTTTGATCTCAATGATGATAAGGTAAATGAAGAGATCAAACTAAAGCACCGTTACTTGGAACTGCGTACACAAAAATCTTACGATATCTTCAAGCTTCGTTCAAAAGCAACGATCGCTGCACGTAACTCACTTGATGCACTAAATTTCCTTGAAGTTGAAACACCTATCATTACCAAATCTACTCCGGAAGGTGCAAGAGATTACCTAGTACCTTCTCGTGTACATCCTGGTGAATTTTATGCACTGCCACAGTCTCCACAGCTTTTCAAACAATTGCTTATGGTTGGTGGTTTCGACCGTTACTTCCAGATCGCAAAATGTTTCAGAGATGAAGACTTGAGAGCAGACAGACAACCTGAGTTTACACAAATAGATGTTGAGATGTCTTTCTGTGATCAGGAAGACGTCATAGCAGTTGCAGAAAAACTCATCCACGATGTATTCTCTGCATGTGGTTTTGACATTCCGACTACGTTCAAACGTATGCCTCACTTTGAAGCGATGGAAAAATACGGTTCAGACAAACCGGATATGCGTTATGACCTGGCAATGGTAGATGTGATCGACATTTTTGAAAGATGTGACAATGAGATCTTCTCAAACATCGCCAAAGCCCCTAAGAAAAACCGTATCAAAGCACTCAAAGTACCAAAAGGTGATGAGATCTTCTCAAAACGTCAAATGAAAGGTTTTGAAGACTATGTACGTAAATTCGGTGCATCCGGTCTGGGTTACTTCCAGATGAAAGAAGATGGTCTTAAAGGTCCACTTACCAAATTCTTCACAGAAGAAGATATTCAGGCTATCATCGAAAGATGTGAACTTGAAGTAGGTGATGCTGTCTTCTTTGGTGCCGGTGAGAAAAAACTGGTATGGGATTATATGGGTCGTTTCCGTATCTATCTTGCAGAAACGATGGATATCATCCCTAAAGATACTTTTGAGTTCTTATGGGTCATGGACTTCCCTATGTTCGAAGTAGAAGACGGTAAGGTCAAAGCGCTTCACCATCCATTTACACAACCAAAATCACTCGATTATGAAGATATCGAAGATATTGAGTCTATCGCTTATGATATCGTACTTAATGGTACAGAGCTCGGTGGTGGATCTATCCGTATCCATAAAGAAGAGGTTCAATCAGAGATATTCAAACTTCTGGGTATCGATGAAGAGGAAGCGCAAGACAAATTCGGATTCTTACTTGATGCACTCAAATTTGGTGCACCGCCACATGGTGGTTTTGCCTTAGGTCTTGACAGACTTATCATGCTTATGACAGGTGCTTCAAGTATCCGTGAAGTTATTGCATTCCCTAAAACACAAAAAGCACAGTGTCTTCTTACACAAGCACCAAGTGTTGTAGATGCAGAACAGCTTAAAGACCTAAGCCTTAGAATCAGACAAACACCAACAGCATAAAACAAAGGAAAGAAAAAACTATGAAAAAACTATTTTTAATCATTGGCGCACCAGGTTCAGGAAAAACAACAGATGCAAGTATCATCGCTGAGAAAAACAGTGACACTATCGTACACTACTCTACTGGAGATATGCTAAGAGAAGAAGTAGCAAGCGGAAGCGAATTGGGACAAACGATAGAAAGCTATATCTCTAAAGGTGCACTGGTACCACTGAACATCATCGTAGACACGATCGTATCTGCTATTAAAAATGCACCTGTAGACAATGTACTTATCGATGGGTATCCAAGAAGTACAGAGCAAATGACTGCTTTTGATGAACTGGTATCTAAAGAAGATGATATTGAACTTGCATCAGTCATAGAAGTAAGAGTAAGTGAGCAAGTAGCTAGAGAGAGAATTTTAGGCCGTCGTGCAGAAGCAGCCCCAGGTGAAGAGAGAAGTGATGACAGTGAAGAGGTATTCAACGATAGAATGAAGATCTATACAGATCCATTGGCTGAAATTCAAGCATTTTATACAGAGAAAAACCTTTTAGAAGTGATTTCTGGTGAGAGAACACTTGAAGAAGTTGTTGCTGATATGGAAGCATTCGTTAAAAGCAAGATCTAAAACCCTCTACCCACTTTTATAGTGGGTAATACTACACTTTTTTTACTTCATAATTTTTATTCTCTTATTCAACTCATAATCTCATTTAATCTATATTTTATTACAAAAACAAATCCTACTCAATTAATATAAAACATAGAATATATTCCTAAATTTCCTTTAATATTTAATATATTTTAGCTACTATAGGTTTACATTTACTATAAGGACAAGGGAATGAACGTAAAGACAACAAGAACCTTAGGGAAATTAATCGCACTTTCATTTATCACTTCAACGATGATCCATGCAACAAACGGAGATAACCTTATCGCAATGGGTGCAAAAGCGAGAGGTATGGGTGGTGCTGGAATCGCTATGAGTCATGGTGCAGAATCTGCTTTAAGCAATGGTGCACTCATCACCAGTGTGGAAGGTACTGAAATCGGGTTTGGTGGTACGCTATTTATGCCAGATATTAAAACAGAAATAGCCGGTATGGGACCTAAGTATACTAGTGATGCAGATACAAATGTAATTCCAGAAGTATCTATTGCACATAAGATAGATGAAAATTGGTATATTGGTGTAGGTATGTGGGGAACTGCTGGTATGGGTACAGATTACAGTGAGGTACCAGGAAACTTTCAAATGGTTACAAACTTGCAACTTATGCAATTTGGAGTACCTATTGCCTATAAAACAGGTGGCTTGAGTCTTGCCGTCACCCCTATTCTCCAGTATGGTAATTTGGATATTAACTATGATTCTACAGGAATGCAAAATGGAGGTCCAAATGGTGCTGGATTAGCACAAGACTTTGGGTTTGGTTATAATTTAGGTCTTGCCTATGACTTCACCGCAAATGGTATCGATGGTCTTACATTTGGTGCTATGTATAGATCCGCTATAGAGATGGACTATAATCCTCAAATAAGCACGGCTATGGCAGGATTTGGTCGATCTAATTTTAGTGACAAACTTGAACAACCGGAAGAGTATGGTCTAGGTCTTGCTTATACTATGGGTCAACATACTTTTGCTTTTGACTACAAAAAAATAAAATGGTCTGATGCCCAAGGCTATGGTGATTATGGTTGGGATGACTCTGATGTCTACGCCATTGGTTACCAATATACAGAAAACGAATGGACCGTAAGACTAGGATACAATCATGCAGAGTCTGCAGTAGTAGAAACAGCAGATCCACTATTTAATATGTTAAATCTATTAGGTTTCCCTGCAACCCAAGAAGATCACTATACAGTAGGTGCAAGTTATGAATTTACAAGAGCTTTCTCTCTTGACTTAGCTTATGTTTATGCTCCTACAAATACTGAAACATTTAGTATAGCTCCTCTAGGTAGTACTATTACTACTGATCACGCGGAAGACAGTGTTTCTTTCCAATTAGCCTATACGTTTTAATCCCTGTTAAAACTTTTAGGAAGAGGTGCTTTTCAGCATCTCTTCCAGTGTCACTTTCGCATTCTCTCCCAGAGCATTGACATTATAACCCCCTTCTAAAAAAAACACAAAAGGCACATCTGCACTATCCAGTATACACCTCACTATATCTCTTATACCTTCCGTAGTGATGTTGAGTTGTGCCAAAGGGTCACTTTCATGCAGATCATACCCTGCAGAGACCAAGATGATATCAGGGTTAAAGTCCTTGACGAGTGAAGGCAGATCATTTTCATAGATGTCAAGTAATTCACTATCTGTAGTTCCAGCCATCACTGGAAAGTTTGCAGTGTAGCCAATGCCTTTACCCTCACCTTTCTCTGATACGGCACCTGTACCGGGAAATATATACGCCTGATGTGATGAAAAATAAAATACAGAGTCATCAGCATAAAAAGTATCTTGTGTACCATTACCGTGATGCACATCAAAATCGACAATCATCACTTTTTTGTACCCTATACTCTGTGCATACCGTGCAGCTATAGCGATATTATTGAAAAGACAGAACCCCATAGCTTGTGCAGGTCTGGCATGATGTCCAGGTGGTCTTACAGCACAAAAAACCCGTTCAAATTCTTCAGACTTTATACCATCCAATGCCACTACTCCCGCCCCCACAGCCATTCTTGCTGCATCAAAAGAATCTACACTGCAAACCGTATCAGAATCAATACTTCCATCATAGGCACAAACGTTTTTAATGGTCTCTATATGTTCAGGAGAATGTACAAGTTCAATGATACGCTCTGAAGCACTTATAGGAGATGTAAATATCAAAGATGGATGCAGTACTTCAATAGCTTTATTGATCGCTCTCAGGCGCTCTGGAGACTCCGGATGCATTGCACCGGTATCATGCTGTAGATAGATATCATCCGTTATATACGCTACTTTCATCCCACCATTATACTCTATTTTTCAGTTGAGCTATCTCCTTTTTTAATTTTTCTATCTCTTTTTTCAGTCTTGCATTCTCTTTTCGTAAGCTATAAGGTTCTTTGTTTTCTTCTTTTACAGTAGACTTTTGGACTGTTTTCTCAACCGTGTCATCCAGTAAGATATAGACTACATCTTTACCATTTTCTACGACTGTCTCTGTTGCTACTTGACCTGATTTGGTCATTTTCACTACATCGAACATACTCAATTTATGTTTTACGGCGTATGCTTTAATAGTTAATTTTTCCATGGTGATCCTACACAATTTATTTATTTTTCTAAGATATAATATGACAAATTTCATAAGGATTACAACATGTATAGTAAAAAATTTAACCCAATGATGCTATTGATACTCATCTCTCTTACCTTTACTCAATTTTCATTTGCAAAACCAGCTGATCAACTTAATAAAGATGTTGATATTGCTATCAAAAAATTTGAAAAAGAAGTGGTAGGAGGACCGGAATTTCTTTCAAAAGTAAAAGGATATCTTGTCTTTCCTTCGGTCATCAAGGGTGGATTTATCGTTGGAGGTGAATATGGTGAAGGTGCACTACGTATCAACGGTACGACAAAACACTATTACAGTATGACATCCGCTTCTATAGGGTACCAAGCCGGTGTTCAAGAGCATTCTGTGCTGATCGCCTTTCTTTCAGAAGCCTCATTAAACAATTTTATTCGAAGTAATGGATGGGAAGCCGGTGTAGATGGTTCTATTACGGTAGCGGACTGGGGGAAAAATAAAGATATCACCTCTATCAGTTATGAAAAACCTATTGTGGCCTTTATCTATGGTGCAGAAGGATTAATGTTAGGTGTCAGTATAGAAGGTACAAAATTCCAAAGGATCATACCTAATTAATCGTTAAAACGATCCTTATAAGAACACTTCTGGCAAAGTTCTTCCACCGCTTTGCCCTCTTTAAATCCCTCTACCATATCTACAGCACGCTTTGCAGTTAGGATCTCATCCAGCGTATTTTCATGCAAATCTCCAAGTTCTATGATCCCATCACAATCCAAACAGCAAGGGACCACTTTCCCGCTGGCCAAGATAGCCACATGCGACTGTAGGCCTTGGCATGTACCATGCCCATAGTTTCTATTGTTTAAAGAAGGCCATTCAAAATAGTTATCAAAATGTACAAGTATTTTAGAAGCTAAACGCAGTGACTTTGGTTTCTCTTCATAAATAGTTTTAAGATCAAGTTTGGTACCAAATGCAGACGAGAGTTTTTCAAAGAGTGTTTCATTGAACCTTCGTTCACTCATCATTTCATCTAAATTCCATACACGTAAATTAATAAAGATATCTTCTCCTCTCTCTAGCTTGGCTTCACATAACGCAAGTACGGGGTTCATATATTGTTCAAAGGTGATAGAAGTATCATTTTTATTGAAACTGTTGAGTGATATGTTGATCTGTTTTACACAAGGATGAAAAAGTGTATCATAAGAGTGTTTCTTTAAAAAGTATCCGCTGGTCGTGAGCATTGCTTTAAGCCCATGCTTGTGGATAATATCTAAATACGCATCCAGGTTGGACAGGGTCAGAGGGTCCCCGACAACATGACAAGCAATCTCCTTGGTATAGACTTTGGCTTGTTTCAAAATGGATTCAAAAAAATCGAGGTCCATCTCTTTCGTAGGTAAAGCCTTTGTCGGACAAAAGCTGCAAGAGAGTCCACATACATTTGTCAGTTCTATGTAAATACGGTAAAAATTCATGGATACTTATTTCATACAGCTAGAAAGATCAGTAATATTTTTGGCACGGTTCACACAGGGTATACGAGATTGCAGATCTATGAGTTCATCTTCTATTTTATCGAGTAAACTATTTTTTTGTTTCTCATCCCAGAGTATGATCTCTTTATCCTTCTTACTTCCCATTTGTGCCTTCATTTGATTACAATACTCCATACACTGGTTGGCTGCAGCAGGGTCTTCTACTGTCTGTAAACATTCACGTGTTTTCTTCATAGATCTTAAAAGCTTGGGTAAAAATTTCTTTTGTCTTTTATAAATATCTTTAGAAATATGATTAATAAACTGTATCCTCTCTTCATCTCTTAGATCCATGATACTCTCAGTTGTATTTATATCACTGACATCCAAAGCAGCCTCTTTTAATATGTTATAAAAATTTTCTGCTTTATATCTGTTCTTCGTTTTAATTTTATCTTTAAAAAGTGCAAACTCTTGTACAGGGAAATCCGGCAGAGTATACACCTCAGTAGAAGCATTACTATCAAAAATAACTTTCGTTGCTTCTTTTACATACACAACATCCAATAAATTGGACTCTAACCTGAGAACAATATTTTTATAAATGCATTTTTTCACACCTGCACCTTCCCACATCTCACAAGGCACACCGGCAACCGTTTCTTCACCTATTTTAGTTAAAGATGCTGTTTCATCAATACCACTGATATCATGTGAGCTTTTTTTACGTTCCAGGAGTTGTTCATTTGCATAATCAACCGTAATGACTGTATCTTTTGTATGTTTTTCAGACTTCTTTATATACTGTTTATGTTTTATGGCACCCGTAGTCACTATGACTCCGTTCTCTTCCTCCAACTTCACTTCACCCCAGTCCTTAAAATGTAATTTTGTCTTACCATTTATACTGAGATTTGTTTCAGGTGTCAGTTGTGTACCCCCACTGATCTTATACAGAACCATACCTGACTCTACTTCAAAGGGATGCTTGAACGCTTCTGCATGCAAAAGTGTTGCCATACCAATGAATAAAATTGTTTTCATATAATGTCCTATAGACATAAACATCCTTGCCGGTCAATATGATTTAATGAATGTATTGTAACATAATTATAAACTATAAAAGATATCTATACACCATATTGCTAAAGTCATGCCATCCTAAAAATAGCACAAGGATCATACTTTTCCTTTTTCATACCATTTCCTGAGCCATGCATCCATCGGGTACATCATACGGTAAATAGCCGGAACCACCAAAAGGGTCAAAATAGTGGAACTCATCAGTCCTCCGATGATCGCCAATGCCATTGGTGCATTACTCTCATGCCCTGCTCCGCCTCCAAATGCCAGAGGAAGCATCGCACCTATCATAGCAAAAGTGGTCATTAAGATAGGACGAAGTCTTTTTTCCCCCGCTTCCAATATGGCTTCATTCACCTCTTTACCTTCTTTGATCGCCTGATTCGCAAAGTCGACCACCAAAATTGCATTCTTTCCTACCATTCCAAGCAGGAGAATGATCCCGATCATGACAAAGAGAGAGAAATTGTTTCCTGTCAAATAGAGTGCCACGATAACCCCTGTAAAGGAAAGTGGCATGGCTACCATAATAATGAATGGCTGAATGATAGACTCATACAGTGCAGCAAGGATCAGATAGATCAAAATGACTGCCAAGAGTACTGCAGCACCAAACGCAGCATTCGTATCCGCCATATTTTCAATATCTCCCGTATAACGGTAATTATATCCTACAGGCAGTATTTCACCGATTTTATCATCCACTACTTTCATAATAACATCTAAACTGGTCTCATACATACCTGATGTCACCATCACTTTACGCTCACGGTCGTAACGGTTGATGGATGCTGTACCGGTATGCTCTTCAAAAGTGATCAATCCTTCAAGAGAAACAAATTCACCGTCACTGTTTTTGACCTGGAGTTTTTTAATATCATCGATCGTGCTTCGATATTGATCTTCAAAACGCAAAGTAATATCAAACTCACGGCCATTCTCTTCGTAGTAGGATATTGCTCTGTCACTTGAATAGGCACTTGACAAGATACCTGCGATCTCATCGGCACTTACGCCAGAGCGCTGTGCATTTTCTCTTAAAATATCGATTTTTATTTCTGGTTTTCCACTCTCATAGTCTCTATCAATACCTACTGCACCTTTAGTCTCTTTGAGTAGATCCATCAATTTCTGTGTCGTTTTATTCAGTACCTCAAGATCATCTCCGGTTACAACGATCTGTACGGGTGCATTACTGCTGCCCGTATCAAACGGTGCAACCTCTTCAACCGTCACAACCATATCTTTGATCGTCTTGAATTCGTTGGTATACTGCTGTACAACATCTTCTTGAGAAACAGACCTCTGCGCTACAGGCTTCAGCTTTGCATAGATCTTTGCTTTATGGATCTCCTTGGCACTGTTATACCCAATGGACAATACAGAATACTCTATATTCTCATCACTCTCCATTTTCTCAAGTAGAGGCTTCATTTTTTTCTTCATCTCTTCCAAGCTTGTTCCTACCGGTGCCTTGGTAAATACCTGAAACTCACTGTTGTCCTGCATCGGCACGAAATCCATTCCTGTAGAGAGTTTGGTTGAGGAAACCAGCAGGCCTATCGTGACCAGAATAGTGATCCATTTAAAACGGATCAATGGTTTGAGTAGCGCTACATACGCTCTGTCTAGTTTGACAAAAAGTGGCTCTGTCAAATGAAAAAATTTACTCTCCTTGGCACTTAATACCCTTGCTCCGACCGTCGGGATGAACATTACTGCAACTAGATAAGAGATCACAACCCCTGCAGCTACGGTCATCGCAAAAGAATTAAAGAACATACCCACGATACCATCCATAAAAGCCACAGGTACAAATACTGCTAACAACACTGAAGAGATCGCCAAGATGGAAAATGACACCTCTTTGATCCCTTCAAGAGATGCTTTAAATGGCTCCATTCCTGCTTCCATCTTTTTAGTAATGTTTTCAATCACAACGATCGCATCATCAATAAAGATACCAATAGCCAGTGTAAGTCCTATCAGTGTCAATTTATTCAGATCATACCCCAACCAGTCAATAATGGCAAATGTCCCAATGATCGATGTAGGAATGGCCAATGCAGAAACGATCGTTGCAGTCACATTTCTAAGAAAGAAGAATACAATGATGATCGCCAGTATGGATCCATAGATAAGGTCAAAGGTCACATTGTCTATATTGACCATGATCTTGTCGCTCTGGTCCTGAAGCAATTGCAACGTGTAATCTTCACCAGCAATAGTTTCAAGACGTGGCATCACGGCTTTTACACCGTTGATGATATCCAATACATTTTCACCGGAGATCTTTTTCACCTCAAGCATCACACCTTGATTCCCATTGTATGAGGAATAACTGCTGCTGTCACTCAATCCATCTATAACACGTGCAACATCTTTCAGTTTGATTCCCGGTTTAATGATCAACTCTCGAAGATCCTCCACACTGATGGCATCCGCTTTCACCTTGATCACGGTCTCTTTTTGATCACTTATAAGCTTACCTGCCCCTTGGTTAATGTTCTGAGCCGCAACAATATTTTGAACATCAAGAGGTGTAAGATCATATTTATTGAGTTTAAAAGGGTCAACAAAAATCCGTACTTCTCTATCCTGATACCCAATGATATTGACTTCACCTACACCTTTGATCCGTTGTAGTTTAGGTTTGATCTTCTCATCTGCCATTCGCATAAGTGCAGTCACATCACCTGTTTTAGTAGCAATGAAGAGGTTGATCACCACGCCACTTGCACCCAGTTTTTTTACGATCGGTTTCTCCACTTCATTAGGAAGCAGTACAGAACCGATCTTGTCACGTACATCATTGGTCGCTTCATCGATATCTTTAAAAAGCTCAAACTGTATGGTGACCGTACTGAATCCTTCATAAGAGGTTGACATCAGTTTATCGATCCCATCGATCCCGCTGACCGCCTCTTCCAGTTTATCTGTCACTTTGGTTTCCACGGTACTGGCATCAGCACCATCGTAAGTCGTTTGAATGGTTACAACGGGGAAATCGACATTGGGAAAAAGATTGACAGGCATCGTGTTATAGGACATTAATCCAAATACTATAAAGGACAATACCCCCATCAATGTTGTGATAGGTCTGTTTATGGCAAATTTATACATGCATTCCTACTTTACTGTAATGTATCCATCACCAAAGAGTCCCACAGGGAAACGCTCAGCTTTGACCTCTGCCAACATCTTTCTTGATCTGGAATCGATGGTTGGATAGATTTTGTAAATCGTTCCGGTATAGAGAGTATCATCCCCGTCTACCTTGTATTTAAAACTGTCACCGACCTTTACTTTCTTATGATATTTCTGATCGAATTTTAAAATAAGCTTGCGTGCCTTGAGACTTTGTATATCGTATACTTCTGTGATCATTTGACCGCTGACCACATCTCCGACTTCAATATGCTTTGCAGTGATAATTCCGTCAAAAGGGGCACGCAGATAGGTTTTCTCTAAAAGTGCATCCTGATACTTAAGTTGGACTTTTGCATTATCATATTTATAGGCATAACTCTCAAACAAAGAGACATTAATATGCTGCTGCACCTTTTTTTGTCGTTCATAATCACTTTGCGCATATTTCAAAGCCACTTTTGAAACTTCAACCATCGCTTCAATATCATCATTGAGTAGCTCAGCGAGCAGTTCATCTTTTTTCACAACTGAACCGATGTCCACCTTCATCTCTCCAACAATTCCGCTGCTGCTGAATGCCAAAGAGGCACTCTTTTCCGCTTTGACATCAAATGTCGCATAGATCTCCTCTGCATTCAAATGCAATACTGCCAATAGTAAAACGATCATTTTTTTCATTTAATAAACTCCTTTGGGTCTTTCCCTGCATAATAGTAATAGATCGATTTTCCGATCTCATAATCATAAAGTGTCTCTTTGTATCGTGACTGCGCAACTGTCTTTTGGGTCAATGCATCAAGAAAAGCAATATTGTCGATCAAACCAACCTCAAATTTCTTTTTAAGCACATCATACGTACTTTTTGCAGCACGCAAAGCACTTTTGGCACTTTTAAGTCTTGTACGTATTGTTTCTAAACTTTTTTGTGACAGATCATAATTTATTTGCTGTTCTTTTTTTGCATGATCGATCTCTGAGAGCAATGCCAACTTCTGATACTTTACTGCTTCACTCTCTTTTGCCATTTTTCCGTTGTCAAAAAGTCTCATGTTCACCGAGATCATTAATTTGTTTTGATGATCCAATAGTAAGCCATCTCCACTAAGATCACCCATAGAAACGGTATCATCAAAACGTGATTTATTATAGGTATCAGATATGCTTATCTGGGGTTTGTATCCTGCATCGATGGCATTGGACTGTTCACCGATGGCATTGGCATTGGCTTCAAGTATTTTAATATTTTCAAAAGTTTCAAACCTTACATTTTCAGGTTCTTTAAAAGAGTCACTTTGTAACTGTGAAACAGGCAAACCGCTTAGAAGCTGTAGATTTTTTTCACTTCGTATCAGTTCCAAACGCGTATTCGCCATCGTATAGTTATTACTGTCAAATTCCGCCTGAAGTTTATCTACTTCTTCTTGTGTAGAGAGGCCTGCACTCTTAAACTTTTTGATACGCTTGATCTGTGCACTCAACTCAACAGAACGTTCTTCCAGGGCTTGCAGTGTTGCCTTGAGCTTCTGCAATCCGTAATAATGATGTACGATCTCAAGCGTGATACTTTTTTCAAACGCACTTTTTTCAAAAAGAGCTGCTTCATGTTCAAATCGCTTAGCATCAAGTAAGGCACTTTTTCTGCCACCGTCATAAATCTCAAAGTTCACCGTAGCAAATGCACTTGAAGTTTGTCCCGGGTTCACTATATTTGTTGGAGAGACATAGCTATGGCTTGCTCCGATATCCACAGTTGGCCAGTAAGCACTTTTGGCTGCCTCCATCTCTTCTTGTTTTGCTTTGATACGTATCTCTTTTGCTGTGATCAATCCGTTCTCTTTATTGGCATTTTCTACCAACGTTCTCAAACCATAACTTTGAGCAAATATACATAAAGGTAATAACAAACCTAAAAAAATTCTCATCTACTATCCTTCTTATTTAGATGGCAAGATCATGTCCAAAAACAGATCTATCTCTTTTTTGATATCACATGACTCTAAACGGGAGTCCACGACCAAACCTGTAGCAAACAAAGTTAAAGAACTGGATGAAATAGGCATAGTCTTCTCAATTTCTCCTGAAGCTTTGCCCGCTTCTAAAATCAGATCGAGTATCATGGTAAATTTCTTTCTGCACTCTTCACTGAAAGCCAGCATTGCTTCTGGTTCACTAGAGAGTGAAATAGCAAGAAATTCCTGATACACATTAAGATGCTTCCCTGCTATCTCATTTTCAAACAAGAAATAGAGGAAATGAAACAGTTTCTCTCTTGTAGTGATGGGTGTGTCCACTAATGCCAATAACTCTTTTTCATGATCGGAAATAAAAGTTGTAATGATTTCAAAAACAATATCTTCCTTGTTTTCAAAATACTCATAGATCGTTCCTTTTCCCACACCTGCTGTTTTTGCGATCTGTGATATGGTAAGTGAATTTATCCCCTGTTCCAAGAGTAATTCTCTACATGAAAGCGCTATATTCCTACGCTTTTCTTCCTTATTTACGATAATTGCCATAGTATTCCTTTATATGACTGACCGTCGGTCAATTAAAGAAGTATAGCATATTTTATTTATAATTACATTTTGGATCTCTTATATAGTTCTACTGACCATTTTGTAATTTTTAAGCATTCTATTTTGAGTATACAGTTTAACCCACTTTGTTCTTAAGCCTGTTTATCAATTCTATCAACGTTACCCAAAACACTCCCAGCCCTATGCCTGCAAGCACATCACTCAACCAATGTACATCCAGATAAACTCTAGAAAAAGCAATGAAAATTGGCCAAACGATACAAGCTATCACTATGACTGATCGTAAACCCAGAGAAGAGACTCTTTTAGCAAGTATAAAATAAAGAGCCAATGCCATGGCAGTTGCCATTGTTGCATGCCCTGAGGGGAAAGAGTGGGTTGCTATCGAAAGTATATCTGAACTCGGTCTTACACGTTGCACGATCATTTTGATAAAAATATAGGCTATATTTGCACCTAATACAGCAAAGAAATAGAACAAAAGATCGTTATACCATCTCTTATAGACCAAAAAAAGCATCATCAATAGTGAAAAAACAAAAATACCTATCGCACCGTTGAAATGGGTCAGCGTAACCATAAACTTAGTCAATAATGGAGTTTGTATAGCATTGATATGGGTCTCTATCCATCGATCTATCACAAGAATATACTCTTTTTCTACCACATCTTCTGTAATTTTTGCAAACAGATAAAAACCTAGAATATTCATTATGATCACTGCTTTGTTTATAAAAAAAAATGTGAATACTTTAGTTTTCATGACGACCCTTCATCAAAAAAAACAACAGTGTCATGACTAAAGTCCCCACCAAAGAGTATATCAATGCATTCTGCATATTCCAATGTTCCCATATGAGTCCTGCGATGTATGCACCTAATGCCCCAAAGAGTGCTACTCCTGCATAAAAAACGCCATAGACTGAGCCTTTATTGGTTGCACTCTGTGCTATAAACGCACGGTTTGCATTTAGTGAAGCCACGGTGAAAAGTCCCAGAAAAGCATAGGCGATCCAAGTAAAAAAAGGACTCTTAAGCATTAAAAATCCTTGAGAAGCTACACCACAAGCATAAGAGAATGCCAAGACACGTTTCACACCAAATCGATCAATGAGTATACCAAAAAGATAACTGCTCATTGTCTGTACGCCCGAAGAGACAACAAAGAGCAGAGGGATGACAGCTGTGGCAATGCCCACCGCTTTAGCTTGCATCGTAAAAAAAGAAGGACTAAAAACAAAAAGCAAAAATAAAAAATAAAAAAACAGTGCACCGATCGTTTTTTTGTCATTCTGTGTCAATGTAAACGATTGTTCGCGGTGGCTGATCGGCTTAGGGACATCACGTACAAAAAATGCTACGATCACAAGTCCTATGATACCGGGGAGAAAAGTAGCATAAAAGATGTTACGCATGACCGTTTCACTCTGACCAAAGTACCAAAGCAGTACAAAGAGTAGTAGTGCACCGCTCAACTCTCCTGCGATATCCATCATCTTATGAAAACCAAAGGTTTTACCCGATGCACGTGCTGTGCTATACTGAACGATCATCACATCTTTAGGCGCAGAACGCAGCCCTTTCCCCAATCTCTCAGCTACCTGTAAACCTGCTACTGTTTTATACCCTTGTGTCAATCCTATCAGAGACTTGCTCAACGCAGAAAAAGCATATCCTGCCACGACCAAGGGTTTGACAATACCATATCTGTCGGAAATATAACCCGATACTAAACGAAGCGCATAAGAGGCAAAAGTAGATATCGCTACGATAATACCCAGTTTGTCCATCCCCTCCTCCAAGACCACTACAACAAAGATAGGTAAAATGGGCATAATCATCGCAGAAGCCATATCGGTAAAAAAACTTACCCAACCCAGCATAATGACATTTTTATTGATACGTTTCATAGTCTTGTATAGTTCTCACGCGTATTCAGATCTGTCATGATCGTTTCCCTCGCTTTAGAATATTGGTCTGTGTATCCCGTCAAGCAGTCAGTAAAACATACTAAAGTTCCCTGACTCCTCTAGCTACATCTTCTTCCAGCTGTGCAAATGCTCTGTCCATAGCATCTACTATACTGCCGGCATCCATACTTGTTGGGAAAGTTGTACTAAATAATTTAAGTACCCTTTTGTCTGTTTTCATATCTCTTGCTTCCCAGCTTGCATCAAGATAAACCGTACCTTCTTGGGCAATAAAACGTGATACTTGCACGTTTATTTTGATGTCGGGCTGACCATCAACACCCCAAGGATATGGGTACACACCGGGCTGTTTAAACTTTTTTTGCAAGAATGAAATCAGTCTGCTTGTCAATCCTGCATCCATATCTTCGGCCCATGCTGAGCCCCCTAAAAATATAACATGGTTTGATGATTTGGCAACAGCGATCTCTCTTTTAAAAAGATACTTAGGTACCTTCACTTTCTCAACCCCTATTATTTGAGACTTGTAAGGATAACTCTCTTTAGGTTGTGAAGCTGTGGAAAGGACATAATAGTTATTCAAGGCACAGCCACTTACTATCAATAGAGCCCACACTGTTAATAATAGTTTAATTTTGATCATTATTTATCTCCAAAAATAAGTGAATTTGGTTTACGGTTCATCAGTTTAAGGAACTCCTCCATCTCTTGAGATGTTTCTGTCACCTCTTTAAGTGTTTGAGAAATTTGATGTGTTAAGAGAGAATTACTGTCATACCCTTTGAGTACTTTTTTAGCTGTACGGAGTGTTGTTGTCAACTCTTTCATGGCTTTATTCATCTCATCCGGCATCGTTTTAAAGTTTTTTGCCTCTGTCATTGCATGGAGATTGTTCACAGTCTTTTGTAGGTCTGCTACTATTATCTGTAAAGGCTCTGCATTCTCATCAACCACTTTATTTAAAGAAGCAACCAGTTTTTCAACTCCATCGACTATGCCTCTTGTATCATTAGGGACAGATGGAAGACGTACAAAATGCTCTCCATGTATAATACTTCTTTTCGTGGTGTTCGTATCAAAGACCAAGTCAACAAAAAGTGTACCTGTAAAAGGGTCTGCAGAAGATATTTTTGTACTTAAACCTTCTTCTAAAGCCTGATAGAATTTTTGTTGGCAACTTATTACATCATCATGCTTTGAAGCAAATGAGGAGAGATCTATATCAACAAGGATCTGCCCCAGTATCTTATGTGACTGCATATTATAGGAAAGTCTAATATCTTTTACACGTCCTACTTCATACCCTTCATACTGTACCAGTGCACCTTTTTTGAGTTTAGCGATGGAATCCTCAGTCAAAATTTCAAAGGTATTGATAAAATCTCCACCTTTTCCTATCACCTGTCCTTCTGCCAGATTAGCATTTTTGTAAAGACGGAAAACAAATTTTTCAGGTACCGTGTCAGAAGCATCCTCTCCTGTAGACGAGAATTCTATACCTCCTTGTACTAAATGCGTCACAGGTGCTACATTAACATCAAGTCTGCCGTGAGCCAGACTCATCTCGACAGTGCTCGTGACCCAGAACTTGGAACTTCTGTGCACATAAGGTACATAGAGTTTGTTGATGAACACTACAAACTCAACACCCTGCCCATCCAAAGAGATGTTGACATGTTCTACCTGACCCGCTTCAATATTTTTAAAATAGACAGGTGTACCTGCTTTGACATTGTAGCTTGAGGGTGCACTAAGCTGAAAATACATGCCATCTTCTGTATACCTATATGCCTGTGTTAAACCATGAAAAAAATTTTTGGCTTCTCCGCCTTTGGCAGAATACATATCGATATAGGTTCCGGATATCAATGTCTCCAGACCTGAAACACCGGATATACCTACTACAGGCTTAACGATCCAGAATTTTGCATGGGTATTAAGATACGGGGTAGCAGATTTTTCCATTCTTGCGATCACCGTCACACCTTCACCCTCTTCTTGCAATACGATCTTTTTTACTGTACCTATAGGTACATTTCTGTATTTAATTTGGCTCTGTCCTGCATGCAATCCTGCATTTTCCGGAAAAACAATTTCTATTTCAGGTCCGAGTTCAGCAAAATACTGGTAGGCCAACCATCCAGCTATAATAAATGCGATAAATGGCACGATCCATATGGAGGTAATAAGGTTGAATTTACTTGATTCTTCTATTGTAGGTCGCTGTGTTGACATTTATTGATATCCCTTAATTAGACGTTCATTAAAAGCATGTGCTGCTAAAAGTGTAAAAAATACTGAGAGTGCAAAAGCAGTTGCTGCCATTCCCGCAATGATCTCGATGTTGGCAAGATGAATGAGTGCTGCAAGTATAGCTACTACAAAAACATCAATCATAGACCATGGACCTATGACCTCTGTCATATAATACAATTTGTGCTTATTGACTTTCTTATCTTTCCCTATAGGGTATTTTACACTAATCAATAAATAAATCAAAACAAGAAACTTGAGTACAGGTATCAGGATGGATGCAACAAAGATGATCATAGCGATAGGATAGGAACCATGTTCCCATAACATGACAACACCGCCCAAGAGTGTATTGCCCTCCTCACTACCAAACTGTTTCGTGATGAGCATAGGATAGATATTGGCAGGTATATAGGCGATCATAGCCGTGATAAGGTATGCCCAAGATCTTTCTGTACTAAAACGTTTATGATGATAGATAGTAGAATCACAACGGCGACACCGGTTCTCTCTACCCTTATCTACATTCACAGCCCCGCATATCGGGCATCTTATGAGTTTGTCTTCGTCTATCTCTATCACTTTGTATCCTCATCACATACGATTCTTTTTCTCAACATCCATAGGTCAAAGAGATGCATACGTTTAACTATATAAAGGTCGATCAGTACAAAAACCATGAGTGCCCAAAATGCAATACCTATATGAATTTGTGCATACCCGATCAATTTTACCAGTGCGACGAGTATACTGATCAGAAATATATCGGTCATACTCCAAGGCTTGATATGTGCAAGCAAAACAAGAAGTTCTTTGGTTAAGTTCTTACCCCGTTTCATCTTTAAAAGCGTAAAAAGCAGCATATTGATCGTAAAGACCATGAAAGGAAAAATAAAAATAAGAAAGGTACAAAGGACCCCTACAAAATAAAACCCATATTCAAACAAAGAAAAAATCGTTTTAGGGACCGTAATGAACTGTCCGTGTCCGAGTATCTCTATCTGTACCAAAGGAAAGACATTGGCCAATAAAAAAAACACAAGGCCCGTGATACTCAATGCCAGACCATGATCAATCAGTTTACTGTCATATCTGTAGAGTACTGCCCCGCATGATGAACAGCATGCCTTCGTACCATCTTTCAGAGGTAACGCTTCATGCAGTGTAAAACATTGCTCACAGAGGATAAGGTTATCAAGTGCATCTTCATTTTCAAGTTTCATAGCTATAATTATAGCTGATATAACTAAGGACCATAATGCGTATTCTCTCTATAGGTAAAACACTACAACATGACAAACTCGATATAGTATCTATAGAAGGGACATCCTTACATACACTGCCAGATATAGAAGCATTTGACTATATCATCATCTCTGGTGGTGATGGTACGATCAGGCGTGTCATCAAACAACTTCATACGATGACATACTCGGCACATTTCATACTCAATCCTATAGGCTCATTTAATGTGGTTGCAAAACTGCACAAAGTACCAAAGCTCCAAACCTTGCTCGATGCTTTGGGCAATAATGAGACCCTCCCAACACAAAAACACCCTTACTTTACTCTCAATGAGGAAATCTTTCTTTTCTCTGCAGGAAATATGGGTGACCTTCAGCATATCTTCCTTGCTGAAACACTGCGTTTTGGGCTGATTAAAAACAACATGGGGAAATATCTGCTTGCTTTTCTTTTCTTACTACCCCTACACCTCATCATGACACCCTTTATGCTGATGAGTTCGAACCGTTTTTTCATCTTCACCCCCGCATCGTTCATCAAAAAATTCGGTAGTTTTTACGGAGAGGTCAAAGAGATGACGATCGAATTGGAAGATACCTATAATCATATAGAACTTGATGGTGACATTGTCACAATAGAAGATAATCTTTTACATATCAAGCCGGCAGGATATATCAACATACTTACGAAGTAACAAGATTCTCATAATACTCTACAACACGTCTATCCACATTAATCACACGTTTCAGATACTGTGTCAGATCTCCTCTGTTAAAATCTATTTTCAGATGTTTAGGGTTTATCGCACGTGATATAGCCACATAGAATTGACTGGGTGCGAAGATATTGTCCACGTTACAGACAAGGTTGTCTATACTCATCCCCTGGCTTTTGTGTATCGTCACGGCATAGGCCAGCTTTAGAGGAAATTGTGAAAGTGTGGCAAGGGACATGGTCTCAACGCTACCATCATCTTTCACCAGCATATCGACCAGATCAAAGTCATGTCTCTCGACACGTACGAATTCATCTTCTTTCTCTACGATGAGATGGTCCTCTTCTATCTTTCTGAGGATCCCTCTCTCTCCATTGACGAACTTTCCCCATTTGTTCACCGTAAACAGGATAGGAACCCCCTCTTTGAGCGTCAAATGCTCGGAGATAGGCAGCATATTTTTCCAGCCTGCCAGTTTTTTTTCATGGACTGATCCGAACATCTCTATGTTTGCAAAGAGTATGGTCTCTTCGGTATCGAGTTCATTGATCTTTGCTCGATTGGTCTGTTCCACTTCTAGGTTACGGCCAAAAAGATAGGTCGGGTCTTTCTCCAACTCTTCATTGTTCCAGAGTTTTGTCATATAATGGATCACTTCCTCATCGCATTGCCCTTTGCGGACCTTGGATAGGATATGTGTGAACTCTGCATCTCTAGTACGTTTCATTTTGGTCAGTTCAATCACTGTCAGATCGAAACGTTCCCAAGCCATACTCTCAAATGCATAGAGCTTTTCTCCAAAGACATCAGCTCTATTCTGCTGTTTTTGTACCGGTGGCAATTGAAAGAAATCTCCTACAAACAGTACTTTTCCAAGATATCCGTAGTGGTTCAGTCTGTAAGCTATCATATCCATTAGGTCCGTACTCACCATGGAAATTTCATCGATGATGATAAGATCTGTAGCTTTGAGTACTTTCTTCAGGTCCGAAAGCCGGCTTTTAGCACGTTTGTCTCCTGCAGCCAATTCTTCAAAGTTATTTGCGATACCGAAAACAAAAAAGCTATGTACCGTAAAACCACCAATATTCACTGCACTCACACCTGTTGAGCCCAAAGAGACGACTTGTTTCCCTCTTTTTCGGTAGTCAGAGATCACCTCATTGGTAATATAGCTCTTTCCTACCCCTGCACCACCTGTCAAAAAAACATTGGAATGTTTCAGTGCTTCTAATACATCGACTTTATCACTCAAAACCCAGCCTTATCTACAAATCCACCCTGACAATGGCTTCGTGTTTGTTTACCTTGCGTTAAAAGTGCACCTAGATCATCACTTCCCGCTCCTATATGCAACCAAAGTTCCGTGATAAGTCCCTTATTACATTTCAGCTCTACGCGTTTTCCAGCACCCAATCCAAAGCTTCTGTCAAACACTGCACGTACCTGTTGAAGTGTCACACGTTTGCCTATCTGTTTTTTAAAAAAATCGCCTACCCTGGAAGCATTGACCTGTTCTACCATCTGTATAGCATCTTTATAATATCTGTTAGGATCTGTACCGTAACAGGTACCGTGTTTGATCCATTCATGTTTATGTAAACTTGAAGCAACCCCCGGCATCACTTTTTGTAGACGTCCTTTTATCTCATCATTTAAAGCGATATCTGGAAGTCTATTCCATTGCTTATGTTTGTCCAACATCATGGTGTGACGCTCCACTCCACAATAGATGTTATGTTTAGGCTGTGGCCACAACCCATGCAGTACAAAATGTTTTTCACGATACTTGAATCTGCCAAAAGCAAACAAGCTTCTTTGACACTCTTTTTTCACTCTGTGCATTTCACAAAAAGCATTATGCCAGGAGAGGGTCAAAATGTTTTGTTTTGAGATTTTGCTATTGTCATATTTTTGAGTTTGATCAAACCCATCATCGATATTAAGAACCTTACTACCTGCTCTTCTAACATTAAGGGGATTGGACGCGTCTGAATGTTTGTGAAAACAACTCTCATCTACCCATCTCTGTGAAGGCTGTTCACCTTTTACCACTATAAGATTTTGTCCTTTATAGTGTCTGAGTATCGTATATTTTTTCTCTTTATCCAAATGTACGCCATGGGTATTTTGCGTATGTTTCAGGTTATTAAAGGCAGGGCATTCCTGAGTAGGAAACATCTCTTCTCTTGCAAGAAGCGAAACAGTGAAAAGCATCAATATAAGGATGAGTTGGTTCATGCTATGCTACCCTGAATTTTTTAAAGTATTATACTGTAACAAACTTTTGCCACTTTCAATCAACTGATCTCCCATCAAACATATAATGCTCCAAAACTATCACGGTAAGTCAGATAAAGCCTAAGATCAAATTCAAGCTGATGGTATGCCGGTTCTATATGGGTACAAAGTTTGTAGAACGCTTTAGTATGTTCTTTTTCTTTGATATGTGCCAATTCGTGGACCACGATCATCCGCAAAAAAGGCTCAGGGACTTTTTTGAAAATATGTGAGATACGTATCTCGTTTTTGGCCTTGAGCTTTCCGCCTTGTACACGTGACACAAAGGTATGTGTTCCAAGTGCAGTATGAATATCGCGTATCTTCGTATCATAAAGTACTTTGGAGATAGGTACAGCATTGCGCATGTAAGTGTTTTTAAGTGTCTGTACGTAGCTGTAAAGACTTTTATCTGTAGTATATTCATGTAATGAGGGATACTTTGCAAGAAGGTACTCTCCAAGTTTATTCTGCTCTATGAGAGTTTGTACCTGTGCTTTTAACTGGCTATCGTAACCATTAAGGTATTTTAACATGGAGAATTATATCGCTTTTGAGTTAATTTTAGATACTATAACAGTATGATATTTGATGATTTAGAGACACTTCCTACAACCTTTGGAAATAAACGAAAAACCCCTACCGTAAAACGCACCTACCGTTCCAACATGATGCTTAATCCACTGAATCTCAAGCATTTAAACCGTATCGACGATCATCCTGCAGATATGATCACCCTCAATCTTGAAGATGCCATTGCACCCTCACGTAAAAAGGAAGCCCTGCATAACATCGCTTTCTTCCTCTCACATATGGAACACTCTAACTCCTTCATCATTGTGCGTACCAACCCTTTACATGAAGGCGGTGCGGAAGAGATCGCTTTTTTAAATGATTTTGGTTTTGATGCCGTACGTGTCGCAAAAGTAAAAAACCAAGCTGAGATAGCCCAGGCGCTTACACTTCTCAGTGCAGATAAAGAGTTGCATATTTCACTGGAGACAAAAGAAGCCTTTGAGAGCTTAAGTGCACTGCGTATAGATGAACGTCTTACTACAGCGAACCTGGGTATTTTGGACTTGCTCACCTCTCTTGGATTGCCTCAGTCATTAGTAACGCTGAATAACCCTACTATAGACTACATTCTCTCCAAGTTTTTGGTCGATGCAAAAACATCCGGTATACACCCTATCTCATTTATGTTCCAGGAGTACAATGACACAGAAACGTTCAAAGCCTGGTGTGAAAGAGAAAAGATGATGGGCTTTGAGACCAAAGCATGCATGGGTCCCAAACAAGTGCAGATCACCAATGAAATATTTCATACAAATAGAGATGAGATAGAAAGGGCTTTGCATATTAAAGAGGCTTTTGAAACCCATGCCGCACAAGGAATCAACGGATTTATGGATGAGAAATACGGGTTTATTGACGAACCCATCTACCGTGATAGCCTGTTGGTTCTCAATCTTAGCTAAGGTGAGAAGTTGAGATCTGTTACACTCTTATTATTTACCATACTTTTACCTTATTTCCTGAGTGCAAATGATGACCGTCCACCTGTTCCGTATGATTTTCTAGCCAAAAAAGAGGTCAAAACCTTCATCGACAAGATGGTCAAAAAACATCATTTCACACGTAGCTATCTGACCTCGGTACTAGAGAGTGCGAAACTTGACCGTGACACACTTGCACGATATACAGGAAAATACAAAGTAGGTAGCACAAATGGCCCTTGGGAACGGTACAAGGCGCATGTACTGGATCCTGTCACTCTGGACAAAGCCAAAGCCTTTAAAAAAAGATACTATAAAACACTACTAAAAGCAAGTCAAGAGTATCAAGTTGACATGGAGTACATTGTGGGCTTTATCGGAGTGGAAAGCAAATTTGGAGAATATAGCGGAGACTACAATGTATTAGATGCTTTAACCACCCTTGCCTTTCATAAAAACCGTATGAAGAAATTTTTCAAGTCCGAGTTGGAACATCTCTTTTTAATGGCCAGAGAACAGAACTATGATATCACGACACTGCAGGGTTCTTTTGCCGGAGCTATGGGCATGGTACAACAAATGCCTTCGGTCTTCAGAAAGTTTGGTATGGACTATAACCGTGACGGGGAAAAGGACCCGTGGGACCTAGAGGATGCCATTGGGATCATTGCAAAATTTATGAAGAAGAACGGTTGGGAAAAAGGAGCCCAGGTCGCAGTGCCGACAAAATTTAAAGGGAAACGCTATACAGCACTCAAAACAAGTCACAGACGAACCCTGCCATTAAAGACGATACTAAAGCATGGTATCACGCCTTTAAAGCACTTTAAGGAGCCTAAAGCCTATCTGCTGAAAAACCGTAACCTTACGCATGATGATATCTGGCTGGGTGCCAAAAACTTCCGTGTACTAACACGTTACAATAATTCAACAAGCTATGGTATGGCCATACACCTTATTGCCCAGGCGGTCAAGTAAAAATATATTTCTCCTCGAACGCCTTTTTAGAGAGTGCCTCCTCGAAATAAAATCCTTGAAACACATCACATTCTATCTTGGTCAGGAATATAAGCTGTTGAAATGTTTCCACTCCCTCCGCCACAATGTTTAGATCCAAATTCTTAGCTATAGAGATGATCGTACTGATCATCTTCTTATCATCTTTACTATCATCTAGGCGTGCTACGAATGTTCTATCTATTTTTACTTCGTCTATCGGCAACACTTTTAAATAATTGAGTGAAGAATACCCTGTACCAAAGTCATCAATGGAAAATGAAATACCTATATTTTTTAATCTATTCATCATACTGACCACTTTTTTCATATCTTCTGAAAAAACATGCTCTGTGATCTCAAACACAATTTTTTGTTCACTCTCTTTTTTAGGAAAATAGATTTTGATCAAACGTTCCACTTCATTGACAAATGTCTCACATAAGAGCTGTCTCATACTGACATTCACTGAAATAGATTCTAATTTCTTACCTTTAGCGTTCCATCTATTGATACTTTCAAATGTCTCTTTTAGCACATAGCTTCCGACTTCTAAGATCAATCCTGTGTTTTCTATGATGGGGATGAACTCTTCAGGCTCCACTTCGCCCAACTGATCATCATTCCATCTGATAAGGGACTCACAGCCTATCACTTGTTCATCTTTATCAAACTGCGGTTGGTAGAAGACCTCTATGATATTTTCTTTCAATGCATAATGGAGTTTCTGCTCTATAAGAAGATGTCTTTCAACCCTCTGTGCAAGGTCTTGATTAAAGATTATCACACCATCTCGCCCTTGAACCTTTGCTTCATACATCGCTATATCTGCTTCTCTAATAAAATTTTTACTATAGAGGAATGATGGATCGATTTGATGTACACCAATGCTTGCACTGATATGAAGATGATGACCATCAATACTATAAGGCTTGCGAATGACATAGAGCAATCCCTCCGAAAAACTATATGCAGGATCCATTTTAGACACGTCTTCATTTAACTCTTTACTTATAAGGATAAACTCATCACCTCCTAAACGTGCCACGATATGTGTATCTTCTGCATACTCTTTAAGCCGCTCGGAAACCTCTATCAATAACTTATCCCCGATCTCATGCCCCAAAGAATCATTAATGGTTTTAAAATGATCCAGATCTATCAGAAACAAACATGCGGTTTTATGATTCACAGCCAATCTTTCATGCAAAGATTCCATATACTCCATAAAATAGCGTCTATTATAGAGCCCCGTCAAGATGTCATGTTGGGCTTGGGAATAATTCTTCTGTAACAATCGGTTGGTATTAAAAGATGCATACAATAACACAAATAAAAATATCAGAGAAAAGATTGACAACACATACCCATACCATGCATCAACAAATGCAAAATAGACGATCAGTGGTAACATCAGGGTAACTAAAATAGGAACAAACAGTTTTTTATCAGAGACAAGCAGTGTCGATGCTACAACAGCCGCACCCAGCTGTGTAAAAATTGCTATATAATGTATATGGTATTGATCATATCCGACATACATCACAAATATCAATGACCAGGCAGAAAAAATGATATACATGAACCATGTAAGTTTTCCATACCATTTTTTTAAATGATTTTCATCCATTCTATAGGTAGCAAACTCTTTATATAGCATCCATCCATAGTATGAAATGCATAACAATATACCATACCATACCAATGCGGGCATCAAAATATGAAAGTTCCAACCAACAATGACATAAACAAGTCCAGGTATAAGGGAGAGCCCAGACATTAGAAGAATTTGTTTTTGCAGAAATGTATAATATTTTTGATGCTTCATACATCTATTATACAATAATTTTGATCTTAATCCTCGAAGATAATAATATCATAGGAGCTTTTTGTCACCAAGGCCTTACTTGAATGGACAGAGCCATGACGGTTTACTTTGCTGAGTTCTTCACGCAATTGGTCTATCTCTTTTTGCATTTCATCGATCTGTTCTTTAAGCTGCAGTACAATGTCAACTCCTGCAAGGTTCACACCCATTTGACGCGTTAAGCGTAAAATGAGTTTCATACGTTCAATGTCACGTTGTGAATAAAGACGCATACGTCCCTGAGTACGTGAAGGTTCAACCAAGCCTTCACGTTCATACTGTCTCAATGTCTGGGGGTGTATGTCTAGCATGCTAGCCACTACAGAGATTAGGTATACGGGTTCATCATAACTGTGCATTGAATATCCTTTAGAGTTTTTCTTCGATCATCGCTTTAAGTTCGTCATCCAACGTATCTACATCAGGTAAAACCACATTTGCTACAAGGTACAGGTCGCCTTTCAATGCTGTTTTTCTGTCAGCGACACCTTTACCTTTTAGTCTAAATTTCTGACCATTCTTCGTATTTTTAGGTACTTTGAGTGACACCTCTTTTTCTGGTGTATCTATAGCGATCTTACCTCCAAAGAGTGCATCTTTGAGAGGAACATCAAATGTTTTATAGAGGTTGTCACCTTTTCTTTCATATTCATTGGAAGCAGCGACTTCCACTTGTATAAGAAGGTCTCCTACATGTCCCTGGTATTGTTTACCTTTACCACGTACACGCATGGTTTCACCGCTTTTGATCCCTGCGGGGATCTTGATATCAAAATTTTGGCCATTGGTAGAAACATTATGTTTACCACCGTTGATCGCCACCATGAACGGTACGGTAATACGTGCCTGAAGGTCCAGGTCAGGCGCACCAAAACCGCCAAAACCGCCTTGTGCACCACCAAACCCGCCACTGAAACCGCCAGCGCCTCCACCGAACATTTGTCTGAGTATCTCATCGAGGTCAACACCTCCACCTTGTCTCTGTGCGAAATCATGGAAATTCTGGCCGCCGAACATTTGATCACCAAATTGATCATATTGTGCTTTCTTCTCAGGGTCAGAGAGGACTTCATAGGCTGCATTGATCTCTTTGAACTTATCTACAGCACTCTCATCTTTATTAATGTCAGGGTGGTATTTTCTTGCGAGTTTTCTATAAGATTTTTTAATTTCATCGGCAGAAGCATTTTCACTTACACCGAGTGTTTCATATAAACTTTTTGACATAGTATTCCTAAAATAATGGTTTTTTTATTTTAAAAAATTATATCAAAAAAGTTTAGTCAATGTCAATCAAGTTAAAGAGGATTTATGGTTGATACGGTACTGTTTTATACCCTTCACGTATCATCTTCATAATGCCACCTTTCAAATTAGTGACCTTGTAGCCTAGTCTATCTGATAAAAATTCCGAAACGATACCCGTACGGCTACCCACTCTACATATGAGTGCGAAGGGCTCATCTTTTTTAACAACCCTGTCTAACTGTTCCAAAAAATTCGGAACATTGAAATTCCCTTGTTCATCAAAAAACATGATCGTATAGGAACCTTTTACTATCCCTGTCTCCTTCCATTCTGCTGGGGTACGAATATCGATGATCTTTATATTTTTTTCAGTAAATTCAGGCGTCGCCCACACTTGATACAACTCTGCCATCAATGATACTGTCATAAGACATAAACCTATCACAATTTTCTTCATCTCTATTCCTTATATGAATAATACGAGTTATACTATAAATAGTATAACAAAACTACGTAAAATAATCGTGGATTTCACACCCTTAGAGTACAATACAGTATGAATCTTACACCAGTGAACGACATAAACTTACCAGAACTCAGCATTTATCATCAACTCAGGGACAATGCTTTTACCTCTGACAACAGTTTTATAGCAGACAGCCCCAAAGTAGTGAACCTGCTTCTCAAAACAGATATCACAGTTAAAAGTATTCTAGCAACACAAGAGTATTATGATACCTATGCACATCTCATCAAAGAAAAAACATTCCTCAACTCTTTGTTGCAAGTAAAGCCCTTATGCAAAATATCGTAGGACACAAGATACACCATAATGTCATGATGCATGGCACACGCCCGGAACAAACACAACTTGGTGACCTTGATGATCAGATTATTATGTTAGATGAGATCAGTTCTACACAAAACATAGGCTCCATCGCACGCTCTGCTGCGGCTATAGGGATAAACTCATACTTACTGCCTTCACAGGGACCACACCCCTACTCCAGACGGGCACTTAGAGTCTCCATGGGACACATCAGTATGCTCAAAACACACCTCTATGATGATATACATGAGACCATAAGAACACTCAAAGAAAATGGATACCGTATCTATGCGGCAGAAGTCACTGCTGACTCAACACCTCTCTCCTCTGTCAAAGTCGTAGACAAATGGGTACTGCTTATGGGCCATGAAGGTTCAGGCTTGTCAGATGAAATCTTGGATCTATGTGATGAAGTGGTCACCATAGAAATGACGGAAGGTGTTAAGAGTTTGAATGTAGGTGTTGCTGCTTCTATTATGATGTATCAGTTTAAACAAAAGATTCAGAATAATAAATAATTATATATAAAATGTTGTTGTAAGTTAATTGTCTTTTTGATATACTTAATTTAAAACGTTTGATCATCACTTCAGTTAGTTGCAGCTATCTTAGTACCTATAGTTGCTGTTAAATATTTAGATGATAAATTAAAGAAGATAGATAGAGCAGACTTTTATAGAGAAAAGTGCTTATTACGTAATGGGATGAGATTAACGTTGAGAGGGAAATACTTAAAGCTTTCCCTCAGTTATAAAGTGGTTGATTCTGATTATTACATTTACACTACTCTCCATGGCTGCACTGTTTCTCTATTTTAAGACACTTTATTACAGTTCTCATGCCCTGATAGTTGTAGTATAATTTTAAACTAAAAATTAAGGCTATTTCTCCATGCCAAAACGCAATGACATCAACACTATTTTACTTATTGGTTCTGGACCTATCGTTATCGGTCAAGCTTGTGAATTTGACTATTCTGGGACGCAAGCAGCAAAAACACTTAAAAAGTTAGGCTATAGAGTCGTCCTTATTAACTCAAACCCGGCCACGATCATGACAGATCCCGGATTTGCAGATCGTACTTACATCGAACCTATTACTTCAGAAGTCATTGATAGGATTATCAAAAAAGAGAATGTTGATGCCATCTTACCTACAATGGGTGGGCAAATTGCACTTAACGTTGCTATGGAAATGTACGAAGCCAGTATGCTTGAAGGTATAGAATTTTTAGGCGCAACTCCTACTGCCATAAAAAAAGGTGAAAACAGACAAGAATTCAAAGAAGCCATGATCAAAATAGGTATCGACTTACCTATCTCTCAATACGCTTATAACATGGATGAAGCTCTTGATGCTGCAAAGAATATCGGATTTCCACTCATCATTCGTGCATCATTTACCATGGCAGGTGGTGGTTCAGGTGTAGCATACAATATGGATGAGTTTAAAGAGATCGTCAAAGGTGGACTAAAAGCTTCACCAATCTCTGAAATCCTTATTGAAGAGTCACTGCTTGGCTGGAAAGAATACGAAATGGAAGTGATCAGAGACAGCCAAGATAACTGCATT
>NZ_AJLE01000002.1 GCF_000296775.1 Sulfurovum sp. AR
TATTGTGAGCGACTCCCTTGTTTTATTACATGAAAAAAAGTAAAGAGTACTTAGGGGATTGTTTTTCATTTGAAAACAAAATAATACCAATATTGGATAACTATAGTATTAAAAAAAGACAATTAAATATCAAAAATAGATAATTTATAGAACAAAAATAGTGTAGAGATAAAATCTAAAAACCTTTAAAATACTGACAACTAAAATTGAAGGAATTCAAATGAGTAGAAAGATAACAAAAATCTTAATAGCCAATCGTGGTGAAATTGCACTACGTATTATCAGAGCATGTAAAGAGTTGGATATTACGAGTGTAGTGATACACTCTGATGCTGACAGTGAAGGCTCATGGGTACAGAAAGCAGATAAGAGTGTCCTGTTAGAGGGACATCCTGTGCAAGTCTATCTGGATTATGAGAATATTATCAAGGTGGCTAAAGAGTTAAAGTGTAGTGCTATCCATCCAGGGTATGGTTTTTTGTCTGAAAGTGCTGACTTTGCAAGAGCCTGTGATGAGAACGGTATTATTTTTATTGGACCCAAGGCTGAACACATTGAACTTTTTGGGGACAAGATCACTTCCAAAAATGCCATGAAAGAGATAGGTGTACCTGTACTTGAAGGTACTACTACTCCTATAACAGATAAAAAAGAAGCAGAAAAGATCTCTCAAGAGATAGGTTTCCCGGTTATCATTAAAGCGGCATTTGGTGGTGGTGGTCGAGGAATGCGTGTCGTGCATGAGGCCAAACAATTCGATTCACTCTTTGATGCAGCAACAAGTGAGGCCAAAAAGTTCTTTGGAAACGGTGATGTATTCATAGAAAAATTTGTAAGCAATCCTCGACATATTGAAGTTCAGGTCATTGCAGATAAGTATGGGAATGTGGTGCATTTGGGTGAACGAGACTGTTCCATTCAGAGACGTCACCAGAAAGTGATCGAGATCGCACCTTCTCCAAGCCTCAACGAAGCTACGAGAAAAGAGCTCTATCGTATCGCTATCAGAGCTATGAACCGTTTAGGCTATGAGAACGTAGGGACGATCGAATTTTTGCTAGACGAAAACGATAATATCTACTTTATCGAAATGAATACACGTCTTCAGGTTGAACACCCGGTCACAGAGATCATCACTGGTGTGGATATCGTACAACGAATGATCCAAATTGCAGAAGGGGACAAACTTCATTTTTTACAAGAAGAGATCGTCTTTAGAGGATATGCTATTGAGTTCAGGATCAATGCAGAAGACCCACTCAACAATTTCATGCCATCATTTGGAACGATCGAAAAGTACTTAACACCGGGTGGACCAGGAGTAAGGCTTGATACAAGTGTATACGGCGGATACTCTATACCTACTAATTATGATTCAATGATAGGAAAACTTATCGTATGGGCATTAGACTGGGAAGGTGTAGTGAAAAAAGCCAAAAGAGCGTTGGATGAATACTACATAGAAGGTCTTACAACCAACATTCCATTCCATAAAGAGATAGTGTGTGATGAGAGTTTCCAAAAAGGTATCTTTGATACAGGATTTTTAGACAAACGTGTAGAGCAATATGCACTGCTTAATGCCATCGCACCAACGGAAGATAAACGTATCAGTTCATTTTTCTCAAAATTGATGCAAAAAGGTTTAACCTCGAAAAAAGGTGATTTTATCTAGTTACATTTAGTTACAATTAATTTATATTATTTACTACGTGTTCTTCACCTAATAAATAAAAATGTCATACTTTGTATTGTTTTTACACAACTATAAAGTATGATGCATGTTGAACCTAGGGCATGATTGTAAGATAGCTTGGGCATATTAAGATACTTACTATATGATTATTTAAGAGTTTTTTGATCAGAAGATTCGTTGAATTATAAAGGGTATGTATGAAACTCAATGATATTGTTGTGAATTATGTAAAAAAAATCATTAAAGAAGATCGAAAAAATATTTTTCATTTAGTCTATTACTCTATCATAGATGCTATTCTTGTCTTATCTATTCCTCTCGCATCCGCAATTATCATCAACAGTGTATTGGCACATGCTTCACTCTCTGTAGTGATCTTGGGATCAGTAGTCCTTGTGTTATTTCTATTTATTACCATTTTACAATTGCTTAAAGGCTATATTGTCGAAAAGTTTCAACAGAAAGTTTTTCTTCAAGAAGGTATAGAAGTGGCGACAAAAGCATTACATCTGAAGCACGAAGATCATAATGACGAAATGAAACATAGAAAATTAATGAACTACTTTTTTGATATCACTTCGATCCAAAAGTTTTTTCCACTTCTTTTGCTTGATGGCTTGGGACTGATAATCAAGATCGTTGTGAGTCTTCTTTTGTTACTTGCATTTGATCCGGTACTATTTGCTGCAGGTGCACTCTTTTTCTCTATCTATATCATTCTGTTGTTTCTACTTGGTCATAATGCAGCTAAAAGAGCATTGGAGCGTTCAGATGCAAAACACAGTACCATCTATTTTTTGCAGTATATCAATGAAGAGAAGGGCAGTGAAAAAGAAACGCTGACAAAGTTCAACACCAGTTTAAGTCAGTATGTAGATGCCAGGAAAAAGTTATTTCAGATCATTATCAGACAATTGGGATTTACTTATTTTGCAGAAGGGTTCATTTTTAGTATGTTCTTGGTCATAGGAGGTTATCTTGTAATCAATGGAAGTTTGCCTTTGGGGGAATTTGTTGCCGCTGAAATTATTGTGACCTCTATTACGTATGCATTAAAAGGATTTGCAAAACAGCTTGATTATATTTACGATATGATCGAAGGACTCTATAAAGTCAATAAGTTATCAGTAGGTCTCGAGGATAAGAGCGATGGATAGATTTGAATTTGATGCATTGAAACTTACTGAGACTCATCCTTTTGTGAATCGTATTGGGCGTTTTACTTTTTTTCTGATACTTTTTTTCATAGCCATTCTTTTTCTACCCTGGAGACAAACTGTTCAGGGGGAAGGTACATTGATCGCGTATGACCCCACCCAGAGAATACAGTCTATCTCTGCACCTATCGATGGTTTTATTGATACTTTTTATGTTTCAGAGAACGAACATGTACGCAAGGGGATGAAACTCTTCAATATGATCGATCCTGATAAAGACTATAGAACACGTGTATATAAAATGAAAGAGGATTTCGAACAGCAGCATCAGAATATAGAAAATGAACTCATTGTACTCAAACAAAAAGATACCAGTCTTCTGAATCAGAAAAGAATACGCATGGAGCTCTATGATAAACGTTATATTCAGGCAGAGGAACAGTTGAAAAGTCTACAGCTCAAATATCAGGCAGAAAAGAAAAACTATGAAGTTTTATTCAACCATTTTACCAGGATTAAACAACTCTATCTTCAAAAAATAGAATCAAAAAAGAATTATGAGAAAAGTGAGAACCAATATATCAATGCGAAAACAAAATTAGAGAAGATTGAAATTGATATCGAGGTGCAAAAGCGTCATTTATCGATCATTCAACAGGAAAAACAACACTTTTTGGAAGAAATTGAAAATCAGATAAGAACACTTGAAAACAATATGTTAGGGGTGGAAACACGTTTAAATATTTTGAAAAGAGACTATGAAAAACATTTGACAGAGATCGCCAGATATGAAACATCATCAGTAGTTTCAAAAAAAGATGGTTTTGTCATGCGTATCTTGGAAAATGATAAGAATACCTATATTAAAAAAGGGCAACCGATCTTACGTTTTTCTCCCGATGTCAATACCAGTGCACTTTTGTTAAAGGTTTCGGATTTCAATATGCCTTTAATCAAAGAGGGACTTCCGGTAAGGATCAGATTTCATGGATGGCCTGTGTTGCATATTCCCGGATGGCCGGTGATAAGATTTGGTACCTTTGGAGGCATTATCAAGAAAGTAGATCCAATATTACATGAGAAAGGTGCTTACTATGCCTATGTGGTTGAAGATCCGAATGAACCATGGCCTTCTCATGAAAAACTTCGTGTGGGTACAGATGCAATGGCATGGGTTGCTTTGTCACGTGTACCGATCTGGTATGAACTTTGGCGCTTAATGAATGCATTTCCTGCAAATATGGTCACACCGGAGCAAAAATAATGAAAAAAACACTTTTAAGATACGCTGTGGGTGTGTGTATCTTTTCTCATGAAGCTTTTTCTCAAGAGATCTTTACCGTGGATCATATGAAACACTATCTCACAGAAGAAAACCCCTATATTTACACGGCAGTGGGGCGACAATATATTGATGCAGCCCGTATTCAATCAGCAGAGGGAGGCTTTGATACGAAACTCTCTGTAGCGTATGACCAAAAAGAGTATCCGATAAGTACAGGTGAATTTTCTGATATCTCTTTTAGCAAACCGACAGAAAACGGTACAGAATTTATTGTAGGGTATAGGAGAGCTGAAGGCATTCAAGAGTATAACAATATCAAAACAGGTAGTGAAGGGGAATTGCGTGTGGGAGTGAAAGTACCCGTATTTTCACTATTGAACGACATGAATGAACGAAAATATACACTTGAAGCTGCGAAAATAAATGCGACTAGATCGGCTTTTGAATCACAAAACAATTTAAGAAATCTCTATACGCATATCGTTACTTCGTATTATCAACTTCTCTACTATAGTGAAGTACTAAAGCTTGAGAAAAAACTGCTGCATAAAGCGACCAAAAGAAATCGTTTTATTGAGAAAAGAGTCAGCTCAGGAGATCTTGCTGATGTTGCAATACTCGAATCAAAACAGCAGATCATTAATCGTGAACAAAGAGTTCTCACAACAAAAAACAATTATAGTCAGGCCTTACAGCTCTTTTTAAATTATCTGAACCTCTCTAAAAAAGAGTTTGAACTGAGATATGTTCTCCCTTCATTAAAAATGCTGAAGAGTGAAAAAATACTTTTTCAAAATGCGATCACTCAAGCATTAACACATAGACCGGATATCAAAGCGTTGGACTCCCAACGCACTAAACTGGACCTGGATACAACCTATAACAGTGTATCCGCGTATCCCAAGTTAAATCTTTTTGCTTATGGTGTTCATGATATTCAATATGGAGAGGGTATCAAAGTTGGATTACAATTTGATATACCATTAGAAAGACGCTCTTATAAGGGAAAGATGATCGAGATACAAAAAGGTATGAGTCAAATTGAAGAAGAGAAACATAGATTACTGTTAGAATTGAAAACAAATCTCAGTAATCTCATGTATTCATTAGATATTATCAATCAAAATATAGAATTTGGGGAGAAAGAAACAAAGATCGTTGAGACACTTGAAGAAGCCGAAAATAAAAAATATGAAGTAGGTTCAAGTGACCTTTTTCAGATCAATCAACGTGAAATAAGAACATTGGAAGTAAAGAAAAAGCAATTGGAATACTACCTCAATGCCTTGGTGATACAACAGGAGATAAAAAAAGAGATGGGAGAGTCCATGACACTTTAAAAGTGTGATCTGTTGATATACATTCTAGATATTGGGCAGATCACTCTTCATCTCTTCTAAATATTAGTATACCTTTTCTTTTATATAATCTTAAGTTATTTATAATACAATATCAGGAAATATATCAAAGGAAACAGTATGGATATCAATAAATGGAGAGCCACATGTAGACCTGTGAGAATTGTGGTAGGATCGGCACTTATCGGTTATGGTGTATACTCAGGAAATGCTTGGTTCTATCTTGGTGTAATCCCACTTATTGCAGGACTTAGCAACTTTTGTCCGGCATGTATCGCCACTCAAAAGTGTGATATATCAGAAAAATAAAATAGATGGGGTGGATCCTCATCTCTTTTACACTTACTTTTAACGCTATTCCTTTAGCACTCTCTTCATAATTCAACCGTTCATATATTTAATAAAGTATAATTTCACAATACAACGCTTCAAAGGTACAGGCTATGGATACACTCACACAATATTTAAATGATCATCCTCATGATGAACTGCATCCTTCAGAGATAGCGAATATTCTTAAAGATCTCAATGAAAAAAGTTTTCGTGAAGCATTACAGGCCATACCTAGAGAGCTTATTGCAGATGTTGCATTGGAACTTCCGGATAGATATTTTGAAGATATTGTTGAGTCTTTTACCACAAAAGAAATTGCAGATTCGGTCGCTGAACTGGAAAGTGATGACCAGACAGACTTTATGCAAGAGCTTGAAGAGGTCGATTCAAGTATGGCTAAAGCAGTATTTAGCCAGTTGGATGAAGATGACCAGGCAGATATTTTAAAGCTTAAGCAGTATGATGATGATATCGCGGGTGCGTATATGCAAGTAGAGGTATATACGGCCAATTTGCATGATACGGTACATGATGTGATCAGACAATTTGCGAAACTAAGACGTAATGATGAACTTGAGAATGTGAATTATCTTTTTGTCACGGATGAAAAGCATCACTTGCGTTATGGTATAGGTTTGGACCATCTTCTGGTCTTTAATTTTGATCAGACACTAGAAGAGAATATTAACGAAAACCCTGAAAAATATAAACCTGTTATGGGATACGATTCTGACGATATCAGTGATATCGTACAGAAGTTTCAGGAGTATGACCTGTCATCGATGCCTATTATTGATGAGAATGGTATGCTTCTTGGGCGTATTACTTCAGATGATATCTATGACATTATCAATGAACAGGCGACAGATCAAATGTACCATTTGGCAGGGGTGAATGACGATGCAGAAGAAGATGAAGATATCTTTAAAGCAGGTAAATCACGTGCTGTATGGTTGGGGGTGAATCTGATCACAGCTATTACTGCTTCTTTGGTCATAGGCCTTTTTGAAGATACACTTCAGAGCATTGTCGCTTTGGCTATTTTGATGCCTATCGTAGCTTCTATGGGTGGCAATGCAGGGACGCAAAGTCTTACGGTTGTTGTACGTCAACTCGCGCTTGGTGACATTGCACAGCATGATGCATTTCGTACGATAAAGAAAGAAGTCATACTCTCTCTTGCAAATGGTTTCCTTTTTGCTATAATCATGGGTATAATAGCCTCAATATGGTTTGATAAAGGGATGCTTGGTATCGTGATCGCACTCTCTATGGTCATCAATCTATTGAGTGCAGGTTTCTTTGGTGCTATGGTGCCATTGTTACTCAAAAAAATGGAAGTTGATCCAGCCATTGGAAGTACTGTGGTACTTACAACGGTGACGGATGTTGTAGGCTTCTTTTCGTTCTTAGGTCTAGCGACCTTGATATTATTATAAAGGTATTTTTGTATACATGGATTTGTTAATTCTTTATTTCACTTTAGCAGTGATGATATCCTTCATCTGTTCAATTTTAGAATCTGTTTTACTCTCTGTCAACATGGCATACGTTTCAGTGCTTGAAAAAGATCGTCCTATCGCAGGAAGACTTTTAAGAGGACATAAAATTAATATCAACAAATCTTTATCTTCTATTTTAATTCTCAATACGATTGCCAATACTTTGGGTGCAGCTGCTGTGGGGGCACAGGCTGAAAGTATTTATGGAGTGGGTGCGGTATTTTATGTATCTATTGCCTTGACATTTGCTATTCTTTTTTTGTCTGAGATCATTCCCAAAACCATAGGTGCAGTGTACTGGAAAGCTTTATCACCTGTGGCAGCATATGTGATTCATTTTTTCATTTGGATAACGTACCCTATTATCATTTTAACACTCTTTGTAACCAATCGTATAAGTAGAGGTGTCGATACAACCAGTTTGACGAAAGAAGAACTTTTACAGAGTACTTTGCATAGTGAAGATGAGGGACTTCTTAAAGAGCAGGAATCGGATGTGATCGAAAATATTCTTCTTCTTGATAAGATAAAGATCAAAGATATATTAACGCCTAGAACAGTTGTTTTTGCTTTAGATGGAAATAGAAGTATTAAAGATATTGTTGAGAGTGAACCAGCGATATTTAAATTCTCAAGAGTACCTGTCTACGATGAGAGCATTGAAAATATTACCGGTATAGTAATGACTAAAAAGATCTTTAAACAAGGTCTAAAAGATGATACTGTAGCGTTAAGTACGATACAAAAAGACATTTTTAAGATCTCAGAAAACTTGCCTGTATCTAAGGCACTTGATCTGTTTATTAAGAAAAAAGAGCATATGTTTCTCGTCCTTGATAACTATGACCAGACTGAAGGAATTGTGACACTTGAAGATTGTGTTGAGACGATACTCGGGGTAGAAATCGTTGATGAGAGTGACAGTGATGCTGATATGAGAGAAGTTGCAAAACAGAAGATGCGTCTAAAGCGTAGGTTAGAGAGTATTTCTAACGAAGAAGAGTAAGGCTTGTTTTGTCATTAGCAACACTTGGATTATCTTCAGAGATATTAAAAGCACTGAATGAGAAAGGCTATGAGTCTGCTACGCCTATCCAAAAAGCACTGATCCCTGCTATGTTCACGGGTCGGGACATTATGGCCGGTGCACAGACGGGTACAGGAAAGACAGCAGGTTTTTCTCTACCTATACTCCAGGAACTCAGTAAACATTTTGTTGAAGGACAACACTACCCTAAAGCCGTTATTTTGGTACCTACACGTGAACTTGCCAAACAGGTACATGCAAGTATAGAAGCGTATGGAAAGTACCTTCCTTTAAAAAGTATAGTGCTCTATGGCGGAGCAAACTTAACTTCACAGGCGAATAGACTAAAAGCAGGGATAGATATTATCGTCGCTACAAGCGGACGTCTCTTGGAACATATAGGGCAAAAAAATATCAATCTTGAAAGTGTTGCATACTTAGTCTTAGATGAGGCAGATACGATTCTGGATATGGGCTTTGTGCATGAGGTGGGTAAGATACTTCAGCATCTCCCGGATAAACGGCAGAATGTACTTATCTCGGCAACACTTTCAGGATCTGTCAAAAGACTGGCAGAGCAGATACTCCAAAAACCCAAGCTGATAGAAGTGGACAGTATGGGAACTTCTGCACAGTCTGTAGAACAGATCGTCTACCCTGTCGAGAAAGAGAAAAAAACTGAGCTACTCTCCTACCTTATAGGTTCACGAAATTATAAGCAGGTACTTGTCTTCACCCGTAAAAAAGAAGTCGCAGATGAAGTAAGTAAAGAGTTGAATCTTTCAGGGCTTATAACAGCAGTGATCCACGGTGGTAAAACATCAGGTGAAAGATCCAGAGCATTAGAAGGCTTTAAAGAAGGAAAAGTACGGGTACTAGTTGCAACCGACATCGCAGCTCGAGGACTTGATATACCTGCCTTAGGTGTCGTCATGAATTATGATATTCCCCACGTTACAGGAGACTACATACACCGTATAGGACGTACGGGAAGGGCAGGGGCAAAAGGATTGGCCATTACGCTCATATCTCCTCTGGAAATGGTAGCTCTTAAAGATGTGGAGCGTCTTATGGGCAAGCGTATTCCTCAAGAAAAACTGGAAGGATATGCCCCCAAAGAGATAGCGAAACAAAAAGGTGCTCGTAAAAATCCCAATGAATATAAAAAGACAGATGGGGCTTTTGGAAAAAAGAAAACCAAGACAGCGACTGCACCTAAAAGTAAAAAACGTAAAACAACAAAGCGTGACGGGTATAAAACTTTTGATGCCGTGAAACCAAAGATGGATAAGAAGGATAAAAAACGCGGGAGAGGCAGGAAATAATTTCCTGTCAAGTGGGTTTTACCAGGTGGCAAACCACTATTTAAGCTCTCACATCATTTAAAAATGCCAAAGTTAGTGTATTTTTACCTTCGATGCGTTTTTTCTTGATAGTGAGTTTTACGCTGTGGAAAAGAAAAAGTTCACCTGCGTAATTGATGCCCAATATAAAAGTATATTCTCCAAAAATAAATTTTTTCAACCCTTTTGCTTCAGGTTTTTGGGTAGGATTCTTGATATAAAAACAGACTTCATTGGGAAAGTCGCTTGTACGTTTATCGTCATCGTTCAAAACTACTTCACCCAACTCAGACGTTACTTGAACAGAGAGCTTCGAATCGAGCTCATGTGCTCTTATCGTATAATCACCAAATGTAAATAGCATTCATATATCCTTGTTTATTAGATGAAATATTATATCTTTTATTAGATGATTTTATATATATTTTTGTATAAATAATGCGCAAATCAAGGATATGATGTAACCTTCTGAAATCTCTTTCCTTATTCTACGCAGTTCATATTTCCTTCAAGGAAAATTTCCCGATCTCTTCCAGAAATGTAGTAGCATAGGAGCCCTTAGGAAGATAAAACTCAATGGTAAGTTTTTGCGTATCACTGTCATACTGTGTTTCTACATCTTTAGGCCATATCCATGCGAAACGTCTGTCCCCTTTCAGACTGTTCAAGTCGGTATCATCATAGGCTTCTTCTAGATGGTAGGCATCACTTTTGGCCCTTGGTACATTGGCACCACACAACAGTCCAGTAGGGGAGATCTTCTTTTGTTCGAAGGCTTGAGCACTTTGTTGCAACTCTTTGACGTAGTCACTTTTTCCATAGGGATAAGGCATGATGATATCACCGATAAAGAGTTTGAAAAATTGAGGCTGTTTGGCCAAGACTTTGACCAGATCCAGTGGGTATTGGAGTTTTTTTGCCGCTTCTTCTACTTTATTGTCCCTAATGATGGCAGAGAGCTTTACTCTTGAAGCCAGCCATTTATTGTAAAGGTAGCTCTGGTAAGCGGAGACAAGCAGTTTTTCTTTACTACCTTTCAGACGTTTCCCTGAATGTGCTATCTCTTTGCCCTGTAGGTAGGAACGGCTGTCTTCACCGAAACGCTGGTACCCATAATAGTTGGGTATGCCATCCACTTGCATTTTTTTTGCCGTGGTATTGAAAAACTTTGCTTCATTTTCAGCGATATCATGCAAGACAATGGAAAAACGGTTGCCTTTAAGGTGTCCTATCTTGATAGGTGCTTTGTTGTAGGTACGTTCCAGTATCTCGATCTTCTCTGTGGTAAGGTTTTTGTTCAGTTCTTTTTCGTACTTTTTGGGAAGAGAAATGTATTGTATGGTGGTGGCATTTTTGTCTTTAAGCCCTGCATAACCGATATCACGCTCTTGAAGACCGGTTGCCTTAGCAAGGACTGTAACCAGTTTCCATGTGCTCATATCGGTTTTCTTGATCTTGAGTATGAGAAAATTTCCAGTACCGGTAAAAGTGTAAAGAGGTATCTCCTCAACAAAAAATCGTTCGACAGTCTGTTTAAAGTCAAACTTGAGAGGTGTATGGTTATAGGCGTAGGTTTTTATATGATTCATGACGAGATTATAGCGAAATAATGCACCGTTTTGGATTCTTTGTTCCTATATGTAAGTCATGGTTAGCCACATTTCCCCGGAGCACACTTCATACCGTTAAACTGTCCTGTCAATGTACCATCGGTACTTCCTTCATGCATTTTCTTCATTCTCTCTTTCATCATTTGTGGATGTGCAATGAAGTTGTAGCCTTTATAAAGGGTAATTCCTCCATAGAGAATGACTAGCAGAGCTGCAAGCTTCATCATGGTACCACGTAGGGATCCTTTTTGCAGGATCTTTGTGAGGAAGCCTAAAAAGAAAAGCGCGGGGATGGTAGCCAATCCAAAGGTTGCCATGACCAAAGCACCTGAAACAGGATCAGCAGTACTTGCCGCAAAAATAGCAAAAGAGTAGACAAGCCCACAAGGGATGATACCATTGAGCAACCCTAAAAGGTAAAAGCTTAGATACGATTTATCTGACATCAGTTTTCTGAAGCTGTTTTGATACCAGGTATATTTTGAAACGGACCATTCTGCGGAATTGAGAAATTTAAGGTTACCTATGAGAGAAAGGCCTGCAAGTATCATCAGTATACCGGTGATGAGAAAAAGTATCCCTTTGGTGGTAGGTGTAAAAGCGACCACTTGCCCCACATAACCAAATATAGCGCCTAAAATAGCATAGGTGGTTACACGTCCAAAGTTGTAAGCCAAGTGTGCAGAAGTCTGTTGCAGATAACTTGTTTTTTGATCTATTTTTGTAGAAGAATATGCAACTACGATCCCGCCACACATTCCAATACAATGTCCAACGCTTCCTAAAAAAGCGGTTGTTAAGATAATAATTAAATCTATATTGCCCATTGAGACAGCCTCTTTTGTAAATAGTAATAAAACTATAGTATTATTTTGTTAAAATAGTGTTAATAAATCATAAGGGCCGTATTGTGTTTAAATTTTTAAAACGTAATATCATGAAAATGTTCAGAGAATTACTTGTATACCATCATAGTTCTTTAGAATATAGAGCAAAGATCCTTACCCTTATGGTCTCGGCGAATGGTGAGATCTGTGAATGTGAAAAACAAAAACTCAAAGAGATAGCACATAGCATCTATAGTGATGATCATGAAAGAGCAGAACTTCTCATCGATACGGTCAATGAATACCATACAAAAATCGTAACCAACAACGGGCTGGATTTTGAGCATCTTATTATGTTGGTTGAAAATGAGACCAAAGAGGTACCCCGTTTTACATCAAAGATAGATATGGGACTTCTTATGCAACTGCATGAATGTATGGACAGTGAAGAGGATATACTGTTTCAACAACGTATTATAGAGTTTTTACAAGGTCTTAAGGACGAATATGGAATGGTATAGATTTATTATTTTTGGTAAAGTACAAGGTGTATTTTATCGCAAGTTTGTTTCTCAGGCTATGATGAAAAAACACTATAAGGGATACATACAGAACCTTGATGATGGTACAGTTGAGGTTGTCGCTGAAGTATTTGATGATGATTTCAATACGTTTATGGCTATTTTGAATGAAGGATCACCATCGAGTTTGGTAGAGGATATCCAATATGAGATCATTGATGATGCAGAATTCACCACCGATGGTTTTGAGATACGATATTAGGATGTGAACCCTCCTGTATAACTATAGATACTCATAATGAGTTTTGCAAAGGTGAGATTTTGTAAGAGATTTACGTAGTCCTAGTTAAAGCTACGTCAAGTAAATATCTTGTGAAAGATTACTTTTGCAAAGTTCACCCTATGGGCAATACTAGCTTTACCTTATGTGTCGTTACTCACTTTTGAATTAGCTTAGGCTAGTCCTGCAAGTGAGTGCCTAGCTTAAGAAAAAGCTAGTATAGTTAAGAATATCTATAGTTATACAGGAGGGTTCTTATTATGAGCAGTGGATGGACATGTCAATATATGGGAACAAAAGGGGAAGAGAAAGAGTGGTGTATCAAACTTTCTCATAAGTGTGATCCTGGATGTAAAGGATGCGTCATTTACAATCAAGTGACATTTTCTGAGCCTAATATCTCTGAAGAACAACAGCGCAAGGTTAAAAAGCGCAGTGATAACCCTTTAAAAAAATAGATATTCGAAAATAGATCATCTTATAATTTTAGATAGCATCAGAAACTATAGTACATTTTGTTAATACAGCTTCTGCACTTTTATATGCTTCCCGCAAGCTGAAGCTTGGGGATGAGTTTAAAGACCTCTGGAGACAATAATGGCGATGGCCATCTGTTGTACCGCGAGGACGGAGTTTCGCGTTGCGAAAAGGTTCGCACTTTGAAACTGCTGTGTTGTGATAAAGGTATCGGCCACCATTCCGATATTGTCTGCCATGGCCAGGATGGTATCGCCCATCTCTCCAATCCGGTCGGCCATGATACCTATATCGGCTGAAAGCTGAAGCATACTGTTGAGCGAGTCTTCGAGTGTCGCTGTCGATGTTGTCGGCTCTAGCCCCTCGATCGCAATGACATAGCCGTCAACTGCCGTTGCGACAAAGGTCAGCATAGTCGACATGTCATAAAGCTGCATCATCGACGTACCATCGATATAAAGTGTGCCGTTTACCGCATCGTTCTTGATCGCGTTGCTGAGTGCCGTGACCTGTTGAAGAAAGCTCTTGACGTCATCTTCGACACCTTGTAGCTGGTAGTTCATTGTCCACGGGTTGAGCATCACTGCGTGCATACGAGAGGAGAGTTCCATACCGTCAGCGACAAGCGCATTGTATTCAAGTTCACGCGTACTCGTCTCGACAACCGAGACCAGCGTCAATGCATTGGTCTGTGTCTGTAGCAGGGTATCTATACTGGTGGTCATGTTCGCGCTCTGAATCTCCTGAGTCGTAATAATACGGTCAGCCATGATGTCAATATTGTCGGCCATGACAAGAATCTTGTCTGCCATCTCACTAATCCTGTCTGCCATCGTACCGATATCATCGGAGAGCTGAAGCATAGAGGTAATGCCGTCTTTGATGGTCAGTACCGAGGCCGTATTCTCAAGTTTCTGCAGGTCAAGTGAGAGTCTCAGCGCTTCGTTTGCCATGCTCAGGTTTGTGACTGAAAGCAGTTCAATGGCATCGAGGATATCAGCATCGATCTGTAAAGGTGCAGAGAGGTTGTCATCGACAGCGCTGATGGCATTGACCATATCGCGTGCCTTTTGGTTGGCTTGTACCAGCGGTGCACAGACAGAAGAGGCATTGAGCTCAAGTGTACTCAAATCACTTCTGAATGTTTCAGACTGAACAGCAAGGTCTTGCAGATCTTCCTTCAAGGCTGCGGCTGCGGGCATCCCCATAAAAAGCATAAAAACAGCGGCAGCGCCAATAAAGTTGTTCCATAATTGTTTCATTCGATTCTCCTTTTTCTTACAGTCCATAGGACTCGATGATGCCGACAGTGATATTTTGCGCAGTGGTCAGGGAATCGACAGTATAAGCCATGTTCGATGCCTGGATCCCTTCAACCTCGACGATCCGCTGGCTCATCACACCGATATTGTCGGCCATGACGATGATCTTGTCACTCATCTCCATGATACGGTCACTCATCAGTTTGATATCCTGCACCAGCTTTAGCATGGAATTTGTGGCATCGGAAAGGACAGGCGTACTCGTTAGCGGAGCAAGCAGCTGCACGGTTTGTGCAAAATTTTCGGTACTCAAAGCCAGAGCCCTGTGAATCTCTGAGAGATCACTGAAATAGGTCAGCGTGTCACCATTGATATAGTGCGAAGCCACAGCACTGTTCATACTGACGAATGTGTAGAGGCTGACGACTTGTCCCATCAACTGTGCAGACTGTACTTGTAGCTGGCTCAGTTCATCTGCCATATTCAAATTGGTCAGTATAGTCATCTGCATATCAGAATTAAGCTCATCGCCGTCCGATTGAATCTGTCCAAGGGTAAGGTTGTAGACAATCGACGAAAGAGAGCTGTTGAGTGCAGCCAGATTCTCCTGCGTCGTCAGCAGGGAAGTCTGAATGAACTGCATATTTGTGCTTTGCAGCGTAATGGTAAAGACGATTTTGTCCGCCATCGAACCGATATTGTCTGCCATGACCAAAATACGGTTAGCCATCTCTAGAATACGGTCTGCCATCGTACCGATATCGTCCGAAAGACGTAGCATTGCGCTGAGCCCGGCCCGGTATTCGAAAAGGTCGGCAACAGATTCGATACTATTGAGCTCCAGCGCTAAACGGGCACTCTCTTGGGCCATGGATCTGCTGATGTTGCTTAGATCATCAAGTGATGTCATATCCTCCTGAGTCAAGCTCAGAGGCGAAGAGAGCTGCAGATAGATCGTCTCAATGCTTTCGATATATGTTTCAATAGAGGTGTTAAGTGTGCCTAGTTGGGAACAGTCATCTCCCTCATCAAAACTGAATGCAGAGAGGTTTGCATCGAGTGTATTTCCCTGGCTGACAAGACTCTGTAGACCAGTCGAAAATGACGCATGGGCATTAACCATAAACAATACAAGCAGCAAAAATGATGATGCCAAATATTTTTTCAACATAATGGGTTCCTTTAGTTTAAATAGAATTATTTACAATAAGTTATTTTTTTTATTATTTTTACTTATTATAAAAAAGTATGGGATTATACATACCATAAATTAAAGGAACATAAAATATATAGTTCTTGAGAGATCTAGATGAGTTTTTACCCTGATGGGGAGGTTACTTCACCTCTTTGCCAAACTTCGCTTTGAGTTTCTGTAGTTTTGGAGGGATGACTGCCATGCAGTAGCCCTGCATAGGATTTTGCTGGTAATAGTCCTGATGGTACGCTTCTGCTTTGTAGTAGTTCTCCAGAGGTTCGATCTTGGTGACGATGGGATCGTTCCAGTCTGCTTGTGCTGCTTTCATCGCTGCTTCGGCAGCCTCTTTAGTCGTTTCATCGGTATAGAGGATGGTTGATCGGTATTGTGTGCCTCTGTCCGCGCCTTGCCGGTTGAGTGTGGTAGGGTCGTGTATGACAAAAAAGATCTCCAGTAACGTGTCTACAGTAATGATGCTGTCATCATATGTGATCTTAATGACCTCTGCATACCCTGTATCACCTGTACAGATATCTCTGTAGGTTGGATTGGGTGTATGTCCATTTGCGTACCCACTTTCCACATCACTCACACCTTTGAGTAATTCAAATACTGCTTCCGTACACCAGAAACATCCACCACCGACTATGAGTTCTTTTGTCATTCACTATCCTTTCATTTCACCACAATTACGATAAGTATGTAGCCATGTGCTTATTTAATTTATTTGCTATAATACCTAAGAAAGTAAAAATTAATCTAAATAAGGGGTTTTTCTTATGAATGTTAATGTTGTATGTCCACATTGTCTCAAAGTGAACCGTATACCTAAGAAAGCATCATACAGTAAAGCGAACTGTGGCGGATGTAAGAACTCTTTGCTGAAGAGTGCACCTGTCTCTGTAGATGCAGACAAGCTAGGTACCTTTATAGCAAACTCGGATATTCCTGTAATCGTTGATTTTTGGGCTCCTTGGTGTGGCCCTTGTCTGCAGATGGCTCCTGCTTTTGAAGAAACTGCTTTGGCAATGCCGCTTCAGGCACAGTTCCTGAAGGTCAATACGGATGAGCAGCAGGTCCTAGGTGCCCAGTACGGTATACAGAGCATACCTACGCTCATCGTGTTTAAAAATGGTAAAGAGGTGGATAGAGTGAGTGGTGCGTTAGATGCCGGTAGACTACAAAGCTGGGTAAGGCAGTATCTGTAGATGAGTAAAATATTATTGCTGGAAGATGATGCCAATCTCAATGACACCGTCACAGAATTTCTGGAAGAGAAGGGTCATGAGGTGGTCAGTGTCTATGATGGATACGAAGCACAGGAAAAATTATATGAGAGTAAGTATGATTTGCTTCTTTTGGATGTCAACACCCCAGGTATGAATGGTTTTGATCTTTTAAAAGAGGCAAGAGAGAATGACGTGGTTGCACCGGCTATTTTCATCACATCTTTAGATTCAGTGGATGACCTAGAAAAAGGTTTTGAAAGCGGATGTGATGACTACATACGTAAACCTTTTGCTTTGAAAGAACTGCAGATACGTGTGGAAACACTGCTTAAACGTGCTTTTTATCATGAATCCAAAGAGTTGATAAAGATTGCAAAAGATATTGCCTATGACATTAAAAATAATGAACTGATCATCAATGGCAAAACGGTATCTTTGGGACATAAAGAGTCTATGCTTCTTAAACTTTTTATGAAAAATGAGGATGAGGTCATTGTCCATGAACGTATCTATAAACATTTATGGGATTTTGATGAGGAACCTAGTGATACGGCACTTCGTACTTACATTAAAAATCTTCGCAAAATCATAGGTAAGGAAAGAATTGTTAGCATTAAAAAACAAGGCTACAAATTCACTGTTGAGAAGTGAGAAAAAATCTCTATTAAGATTTTTAACACTTTATGTGGCCATGGTCATATTTTTGATCACACTGCTATCACTGTTTTATTATCAAAGTCAGGAAAAACTGATGCTTTCTGATCAGCGGGCGATGCTGACCAAATATGCGTATATCCAAACGAGAAGACTGAAAGTACTGCATCATTTTTTTCCTGAAAGAGTGGAATATCCTCGTGATCCCCGTTTCAAATCAGCGATCTATGATCTAGAACATATGAAAATATTTTCATTACTGGAAGATGAAAATGTACGTTTTGATGCGGAAGAGATCTATATTACGAATGGTCATATACATTTAGTAAAAATGCTGGATGAATTTTATTTAGGAACGAAATACCTTGTTATAGAAGTAAAAGACAGTGGTGCATGGCGAGGAGAGATATGGAAAAATATCATCACTTATGGTATGGTTGTCTTTATCTTTTTTATGCTGTTCGGACTCTATCTTGCTAAACTGTTTTTAAAGCCGATGCGGGATTCCATTGTACTGTTAGACAGGTTTATTAAGGATACGACACATGAACTTAATACACCGCTCTCTGCGATACTGGCAAATATAGAGATGATGGATACCGATGTAATGGTAGAGAAAAATAAGACCAAGCTGGCACGAATCAACATTGCAGCGAAAACAGTTTCTGTACTCTACAAAGACCTCACCTATCTTATGTTGGAAGAAGATAAAGAGAACCATGATGAAGAGATAGAGATCAAAGAGCTCATCTATAACAGAGTAGAGTATTTCTCTGTTCTAGCACAGTCAAAACATATAGCGTATGATCTTGACTTGGAAGAAACAACAATTACTATGGATAGACGCAAATTTACCAGAGTGATAGATAATCTGATATCTAATGCGATCAAATATAATAAACGTAACGGCACTATAGGCATACGATCAAGAGAAGGGTTGTTGGTGATATGGGATACAGGTATAGGTATACATGAAGAAAAAGTACCTTTCATTTTTGATCGTTATATGCGATTTAATAACAGTGAAGGTGGTTTTGGTATTGGTCTGAGCATTGTTAAAAAAATAGTAGATGAATACCATATCTCAATAGAGGTAGACTCAAAAGAAGGCGAGGGTACAAAAATGGTGTTACGATGGTAAAGCCTATCATTCTATGTTTTGTCTTGGTTTCAGGTGTGTTCGCCCAGAATGCGTATGAACGTCATTGTGTGGAGTGTCATAAAGAGTTACCCACATCACTGCAGCGTATGTTTATGCGTTATCTACTTGTCTATAGTGGTGAAGAAAATGTGAAAGCAGGGATGAAACACTATTTGAAATACCCTTTAAAAGAGATCTCTGTCATGTCTGACCTGTTTATAGACACATATGGTATTAAAGAGAAAACCAAGTTGAGTGACCGTGAAATTGATGAAGCCTTGGACATTTATTGGGATAAATATAAGGTATTTAATAAGTTGAAGTAGTTACTTATTGTCAAGCTTTAGATATATATTGGGATAAGTTTAAGGTTTTTAATAAGTTGAAGTAGTTACAATAACTTTGGATAAGGTTATATTATAAAAAAGGAAGAATGAAATGAAAAGAATAGTCACTGTACTTAGTCTTGTTGCATTTGCAATGGTTAGTACGCCTACAGTCGCATCTGCGAGTGTCAAAAAAGGTCAAAAAATATACAAGAAGAAGGTGAGAAAATATTGTGGATTCTCAGGTGTGAGATTTGCAAGACAGCATAATCAGGATGAATGGGAAGAGATATATGATGATGGTGAATTTCCAGCAGAAATGAAAAGAATTTGTCCCAAATTACCTCTAAATAAAATTAAAAAATCTTGGTGGAAACATTTGTATGAATTTACTTATGAATATGGTGAAGGTGGATCTCACGTTCCAAAGTGTTAACACAAATGTAACTTCTCGAAGCAGTTGTGAACCTTCTGCTTCTTCTTTCACACACTTCACAATATTTTCACAATTACGTGCTATTATACTTTTACCTAAAAATAAAAAGGATTATATATGAAGACTATGACTAAATTAGCAGTTGCTGCTTTACTTGGTATGACATTACTTTCATCAACTGCATCTGCAGATGTGAAAAAAGGTCAAAAAATTTATCTTAAGAAGCTAAAAGCTCCTTGTGGATTCAATGGTGTTAAGTTTGCACAATCACATACACAAGATGAGTGGGAAGCGATCCATGAAGCTGGTAAATTTGAGGCTGAAGTTAAAAAGCTTTGTCCAAAAGTAAAAAAATTCAAAGCAAAATATATTCCAGATGTATATGACTTTGCATATGAGTATGCAAGTGATTCAGGTAACGTACCATCTTGTTAAGGTATGTATCTTAAATTAAAATAGAGGTGGAACTTCTGCGTGTAGCAGAACTTCTTAATGTAATACAAATAAACTTAAAGGAATTAAAATGAAAAAAATTGCAATCGCAATGTTATTTGCTGGATCTACACTACTTATGGCTGATGGTGCTGCTGCTTACGCTAAATGTATCGGTTGTCACGGTGCAAACGGAGAAAAAGCTGCTCTAGGTAAATCTGCTATTATCACAGGTCAAGATGCAGCTAAAACAGTTGAACAACTTAACGGTTATAAAGCAGGTACACTTAACCAACACGGTATGGGTGGTCTTATGAAAGGTCAAGTAGCTTCTATGGATGATGCTACTATCAAAGCTGTTGCAGATTACATTGCAGCAATGAAATAAGTTTTTAATTTCAATTCAAAAGCCTTTTGGCTTTTGAATGTTTCTACACTCTTTTTAAAATTTCTCTCATCATTATTTAATTTACATATATTTTTTATTGTAATACAAACAAGTATTTACGTTTATATTACATACTACTTCCACATTTTCCTGTTTCACATTTCATTTGTTTCATGTATCTCTCTTCTTCTATATTAGGATCTTTAGCGTGATTCATACTATCACTTAAAAAATATAGACCGGTAAAAAACAGGACTAAGCTTGTCATTTGCAGTTTAGAGAATTGTTGTATCTTGTCTTTAGTTTTGACCACACAGACATTACCTGGACAATAGAGTGGTTTGTTCTTTTGTATCTTCTGATAGAGTATGCAACCTATACATATGCCAAATGCAGTCTCACTAAATAAAAATGTAATACAGAGTAGACAGATACCGATTTTAATTGTAGTCATGATCTCAAATATTACAATAATGAAGAACATAATCAATGAAAGTAAAAACCCGATTGACCACGCAAATCTTTTTTGTTTGGCACCCACATATTCCGGTGTTTGATTTTGTACGAAAAAACGACCTATAATGAGGCTAGGTGCATAGTTTGGGTTGATAAAGATACGTATAAAAAAGTCTATCATAAAGACCGTTACAAAAATTTTTGTAAAAATAAAATTATGTGTTATATATGAATTTACAAATGATGCAATAGCCGGCAAAAGTAATATTCCTGCACCTGCACGTGCTTCACGTTCATTTAGTACAGGTATGTCATACCCGTCTACCGATTCACCAAAATAGATATATTTCTTCATTTAAATAAAATTCCTTTTAAGCATTTATATAAGAGATTATATTGTCATTGTGTGTATAGAGTGTGTAGTATTATACCCTTTTTCTATAAAACCTATAGATTTACTTGACATTAAAAATAGATTTGGTTAAAATACAATTATAAGCACTTGTAAAAACCCTAGAGATTTACATAGACAAGGGCATTGTACATTTTTCTTGGTGATTTTAGTCTCCCCCTATACACAAGCTTAGGAAAAGGTCAATGTAGTAAATTACTCTAGGGTCTTTAGAGGTGCTAATGATACGGCGAATGGGCTTTACCCCAAAATGTTACTTCAGTGAAAGGAAAGAATATGTCTCCAAGTTGTCCGATATCTACAAGACGAGTTGACGCTAATATGGTAAGAATAATCTCTTTCCAGGTAGCTCTTTTTACGCTTTTATTTTTGATCACACAACAGAGTTTCTTTGTATGGGTTATCCTATTTGATTTCTTTATGAGAGCATTACGTCTCTTAAATTTCAGTTTATTTCAGATCATTGGTAAATTTGTACTCAAAGGATGGGGTGTTGCACCTAAACTTTGTGATGAATCACCCAAAAGATTCGCTCTGTATCTGGGACTCGTCACTTCGTTAATTATTGTAGTATTTTATTTTGCTGGTTTTATACTATTTGCTACAGTGGTAGCGGTTATTTTATTAATTTGTGCATTACTTGAGACAGTATTCGATTTTTGTATAGGATGTAAGCTATACTACGCAATACAAATCGGTAAAGGTCTTTTAGGAAATGATAGGAATATCCAGTAAAACAATTTATGCTATCGCTGCACTTCAGGAGTTAGATTCTATTCCGGATGATAAAGTTCTGAAGATAAAAGAGATAGCAGCCAATGCATCCATTCCACAAAACTTTTTGGAGCAAATACTTTTAGAACTTAAAAAGCAGGGTCTTCTTACCAGCATCAAAGGTGCACATGGCGGATACAAACTTGCAAAAAGCCTTAAAGATATCACGCTTAAAGATGTGGTACTTATCTTGGAGTCAGATATATTTGCTGATAACTATCAGACAGATAGTCAAGCTCTAAAACTCTTTTGGGATGATATTAAACAAAAAGTCTCAGCGGTTTTCGAGATCCCGTTGTCGGAACTGAAGAACTATCAACTTAAAGCCAACCAGATACTTAATTATTCAATATAGGAACAACGATGAACAATACCACTGATTTTGACTACTTCAATACCTTACTTGTACAAAATGTAGGTTCAAGAGTAGGCGCTATTGCACCTACGATCACCCCATCTGCAGCGTATGGCTATGAAAATGCCGAAGAGGCAGAAGGTATATTTGCTGCCCAGGTCAATAAACCGCTTTATGCTAGAGTAGGTAATCCGACCAATGCCAAATTGGAAGCTATCGTAGCGAAGATGGAGGGTGGATTTGGTGCCATTGCCACCTCTTCAGGTATGGGTGCTATCTCTATGGTCTGCAGTGCTTTTTTATCAGCCGGAGATGAATTGCTTTGTATTGGTGGTTTTTTTGGGGGTACCTATTCTCTGGTCAACGAAACTTTGGCACGTTTCGGTATCACCAACACTTTTTGTACCGTAGATGATTTTGAACATATTGAAGCAACACTTCAACGTGGTATCAAGATGGTTCTTTTTGAGTCTGTAGGTAATCCAAGCCTCACACTTCCTGATATACAGCGTATTATTGACCTTTGTAACCAGTATGAAACATTGGTCATGATCGACAATACTGCGACACCACTTCTGGTTAGACCGCTGGAGATGGGTGCGGACATCTCTGTGCACTCCTCAACCAAAAATATGTCTGGACACTCAGCTGCACTAGGTGGTATAGCTGTTTTCAGAGCTGTAAAAGAAGAGGGAGATAAACTGCTGAACCCGAAATATGCAGATGTACATAAAATAGTGAAAAAGATGGGGGAAAAAGCATTTATACCTATCTGTAAAAAGCGTGCTATTCGAGATTTTGGTATGACTGCCAATGCCTTTGGTTCATTTATGACCATGGTAGGATTGGAAACACTCTCACTCAGAGTAGAGAGGATCAATAAAAGTGTGGAAACTGTCGCAGCACTGCTTGATGAAAAACTGCCTGATGGGGTAAGCGTAAACCACCCGTCATTAGTGTCAAGCCCAGATCATGCACGATACAAATCAGACTTTGCACAGGGGTGCGGGCCACTACTCACTCTAGACTGTGGCACAAAAGAACGGGCATTTACCCTCCTTAACAAACTGAATCTTGTGATACAAACTGCGAACATAGGGGACAATAGAACACTTGCATTGCATATGACAAGTACCATTTACAGTGATTTTGATGAGGAGACCCGTAAATTTCTAGGTGTACATGAAGGATTGATCCGTGTTTCCATAGGCCTTGAAGATCCTAAGGCCATTGCAGAAGACTTTTTACAAGCAGCGAATGCACTGTAAGTAGCTAAGTGCGATATATGTTTCTGCGCTTTTCTCTGTTCCTCATGTTTTTGTTGGTTTCTCTTGAAGCCAAGAGTGAAGATGAAGGACTTATCTATCTCAATATGATGAGAGAAAAGAGTGGTCTTATTAAACTTAAAACCAATAAAGCTTTACACAATGCAGCTGCTTCTCACGCCCACTATCTTATACAGCATCAAAGAAATGGACATTACGAAACAAAAGGAACTTCAGCCTATACAGGTAGTACACCGTCGCAGCGTGTAGTGAAAGCAGGGTACCCTTCCACTTTTGTGATGGAAAATGTCTCTATTAATACCGTAGGTCAGAAAAAATCCATTGACAATCTTTTTTCCGCGATCTACCATCGTTTAGTATTTTTGAATTTTGATAAAGATGAGATAGGTTTGGGGGTTTTCTCCAGTAAGAAAAAAAGACAAGTGAAACATGCCTATGTCTATAATTTGGGTTCTTCAGGTATTGCAGAGCTTTGCAGAAGGCCCTTTACTTTGACACGTGGTGTCTACTATATGACAGAGATTTGCAAACAGAGTAGCAAGATGGTACCTCAGTCACTTTTTGAAGAAACAAAAAATAATGTAAGACGAAAAAACAGCGAGATCATAGTCTATCCATATGCTGAACAGACTGATATCTGGCCTGCATTTTACAATGAATCTCCAGACCCACTGCCTGGTTATGCCGTCAGTGGTTTTCCTCTTTCTGTGCAGTTCAATCCTGTCTATCATACGCATGTAAGGTTACAATCTTTTCGTTTATTTGATGAAAATGGACAAGAGATCAAAGAAACCAAGATCCTGCAGTACAACAATGATCCTAACCATATTTTGACCGAATGGGAATTCGTACTTATGCCATTGAAAAGATTGGAGTTTGATACAAAGTATACTGCAGTCTTTGAAGGTATTGCCAATGGGACTAAAGTCAAAAAACTTTGGAAATTCAGGACAGCAAAGCCTGAAGGAAAACTATACAGGGTGAGTAGGACTAAGACAACATTGGCTGTAAAGGCAGGTTCATCAGCCATACTTTACATGGTTCCGGATTCCAGAAAAGATATCTTACACAGTTACCGGTCCAGGGGAGGTATCAATGCCTCATTCCTGGATCAAAATACCTTAAAGGTGACGTTCCCGAAGAGACGTTCTTCAGGAAGGGTCAGTTTGGACTTTGGTAAGAAAAAAGTTTTCTTTGACGTACAGTAGTTAGAAGGAAGCTTTTAACCCGTAAAAATAGTTTTGTAACTGCATCATACCTTTGGTGGCAAACTGTTCCATAAAGCTTTCGAGCTTATCTTTTTCTTTCCATCTCGGATCTGTGACATTCGCAAGTTTTTCCACTTCTGCTTTGGCTTGGCTTTTTACTCCGACATGGTCTATGAGTCCTGCATCTTTGGCTCTTTTGGCCGAAAATATATGTGCATCTGCATACTCTTTTGAATGTTTTAGATCTAAGCCTCTCGCATTGGCTACATCATGTATAAACAGTTCATATGTATCTTTGGTAAGCCTTTCGAGTTCAGCACGTTCTTCTGTGGTCCATTCTCTTGTTGGTGTACCTGCTTCTTTGTAGGTACCTTGTTTGACTATTTGTGTTTTCACACCGATCGTATCCATCAATTCTTCTACATTCGCACTTTCCATGATCACCCCGATAGAGCCCACGATAGAACCTGGATTGGCAATAATGGTATTTGCATGGATAGAAGCATAGTAACTGCCACTTGTCATCATGCCAGAAGCATAGGCAACTACGGGTTTATGCTCCTTTAATGCTTTGATCGCATAGGCGATCTCAATAGAAGGGGGCACCGCTCCTCCGGGTGAATTGATGTTCAGCAGTACACCTTTGATCTTAGGGTCTTTTTGTACCTCTTCTATCTCTTTGAGTATCACATCCGCATCCATGATGGGACCTGAAAGCTGTATCTCTTGCAGATTGGCAGGTTTTAATTCAGTCGTTGAAGTGGGCATAAGCACAACAAAAGCAATGAGTAAAAAAAGCATTCCCAAAAAGTGTTGACCGATCCATTTGATCACTTTTCCTATAGCACTAAACATATTTTTCTCCTTCTATATAAACTTCGGAAACTTCTTTCGTATGCAAGATGGTCCACAGTGCCAACTCCTCTGTTCTCTTCGGTGCTTCGGGCAGTGTAACGACTGCAAAGTCCGCAAGTTTGTCAACTTCTATTTTACCACAGTTGAGGCCTAATATATCAGCGGCATCTGTAGTCACTGCACGTAGCAGTTTTTCCGAAAGTTCCTGGATCGGTATGTCATTGTGCAGCATGATCGCAGCTTTGAGTTCATCGAAGATATTGAGTGAATCGTTAGAACTTAATCCATCTGTAGCGATACTGAAAGGCAAGGATAGATCTTCAATGGCAAGCCTTCCGCATCCCAAATATCTGTTAGAGCGAGGACAATGGGCAATAGAGTGTCCTTTCTTGGTCAAATAGTCTAACTCATCCTCCGTTGCCTGCACACAGTGTGCAAAATGCGTCGGATAGGTATCAAAGGCATGCATGAACTCTTCGATATTGGTGACAGTTGTGGAGGTGTTAAAGTATTTCAGAAAAAATGCTTTGAGTGTACCGCTACTGGATTCGAGCCATTCTCTTTCGGCCTGTGATTCTAAAAAATGCGCACTAAGGGGCATCGTGTGTTTTTTGGCCAGGTTGACCGCTTTTTGCAGCAGTATCGGATGCACAGAATAGGGAGAGTGTATTGCTATGGCCGGAATGATACGAGAACGCTTCTCACATGATTGAGAGGCTCTGACACGCTCCTGAAAGTCACCATAGAGCATATCGGCGTACATGGCATTTGAGCCTATCAGTTCATTGAAAAAGACCACACGTTGAGGGGTTTTTTCACACACTTCAAGTTCATTCCCAAAACTTGAAATGGCACCAAATGTCGTGATGCCTGAACGCAGCATTTTTTGACACTCATGAAGCATCATTTCATTGTTACATGCACCCATGAGTTCTTCTCTATGTTCTATGACAGAATCAAGCCAGGGTTTGAAAGAACCATAGACCAAAGAGGTTTTATTCGCAGAAAACTCTAGATGTACATGCGTGTTGATAAATCCAGGGTAGAGTATGGAGTTTGGTTTGGTATGGATGACCTTAGCATCTGGATAACGTAGGATGAGTTCTTCTAATGGACCAATATCTTTAATGATTTCTGTAAATGCAACTGCTTGATTTTGTATGTAGCCATGGGGTGTATAGAGAAAGTCTGCATTTATTATCTTCATTTTGCCTCACATTTAATATATTTTGATAGAATAATACCTAAATTATATAAACAAGGTAGAAAATGAAAATAGTAGTGATCCAAGGTCCAAACCTCAATATGCTAGGAATCAGAGAGAAAAATATCTATGGTCCAATGAAATTAGAAGATATCCATTCGCAAATGAAGGCATTTGCTGATCAAAATAAAACAGAGATCGAATTTTTTCAAAGCAACTTAGAGGGTGAGATCGTAGATCGTATCCAGGAGTGTATCGGTGATGCTGATGGTATTATTATCAATCCAGCTGCATATACGCATACCTCTATCGCAATTCGTGATGCGATTGCTGCGGTACAGATACCTACACTTGAAGTACACCTTTCAAACATTTATCAAAGAGAAGAATTTAGACATAAGTCATTGATAGCACCTGTGTGTGCAGGTCAAATTTCAGGTATGGGGCCATTTAGTTACCACTTGGCAATGGTTGGTATGACACAAATGCTTTCAGAAGTGGCAGCAATGAGAGAACATCAAGCAAAAGCACAAGCAGCAGCACAACAAAAATAATTCTAACCCTTTCCTCTCCTCCGAGAGGAGGGCTATACCCCAATTTTAAACCAAATCAAAAGGTCACCTATGAACTACATGCTCAAAGATGAAAATGCTATTTACTATGAATGTGGCTACAGTTGTGATAATGCCCTTTATCTTTCTTTGGGAAATGAAGCATTTTTTATCACAGACAGTCGTTACACCATCGACGCCACACAAAATGTCAAAAATGCAACTGTGGTTATTGATCGTGACCTTTATGGTGCTGCCGTTTCCCTGCTCAAAAAGGCGCGGGTTAAAAAAGTGATCTTTGATCCCAAAGAGTGGAGTGTAGACGGTTTTGAGCGTGTGAGTTCCCAATGTAAAGTAAAGTTTGATCCACAGCCGGATTTTTCACATAAAAAACGTATCATTAAAAGTGATGAAGAACTGAAGATACTTGCTAAGGCAGCAAAACTTGGAGCAAAAGCGTTTAAAGCACTGGCAAAAGAGTTTTCTGCCAATGGTTTTGGTGAAAATGAATATACACTTACCTACAGAGCAAAAGGTGTTTTGAGTGACTTTGGCAAGTATGAACTGAGTTTTGATCCTATCGTGGCGGTGAATGCCAATGCTGCGAAACCTCATGCTATGCCGACATCTAAAAAATTAGCAAAGAATGATCTGCTCCTAGTGGATGCAGGATTGAAATATAAACGCTATTGTTCAGACCGTACACGTACGGTACAGGCAGATAAAGATTTTGTCTTTGAGACAAAACAGCGTTTTAAACGTAAAAAGATACAAAAAGCGTATGATACGGTGCTTAAAGCACATGATAATGCCATCGCTAAGGCACGTTCGGGAATGAAAGCGAAAAAGGTCGATGCCCTTACACGTGACATTGTGACAAAGGCAGGTTTTGGAGAGTATTATGTACACTCAACAGGACATGGGGTGGGATTAGACATCCATGAGATGCCTTATATCTCTACAAAATCAGATACGGTGATTGAGGATGGTATGGTCTACACGATAGAACCCGGGATATATATTCCCGGTGAGTTTGGTATCCGTATCGAAGATATGGTAGCGATGATAGACGGTAAAGCTGTTGTCTTGTAGGTTATGCTATGATAAGAAAGAAAATAGATGCAAGTAACACTCTAATCAGAACAAAAGAGTTTCCTTGTATTCTGTCAAGTCATAGTGGCTATAGGGCTTTATTGGGGATCGGTGGGAATATTGGTGATGTTGTACGTCGCTTTGAACATCTTTTTTACTACCTTCAAAGATCCTCACTGCTACGGATCATAGAGACGGCACCTATCTTAAAAAATCCTCCCTTTGGGTATACAGAGCAGGGAGATTTTTATAACTCTTTACTGCTTATTGAGACATTTCTAAGCCCTAAAGCGTTACTGCGGTACGTGTTGCGTGTGGAAAAGGTATTTGGGCGTAAACGACTTTTTAAAGACGGTCCTAGAACATTAGATATAGATATTATATTTTATGAAAATGTGAAAATGGAAACAAAAGATTTGACACTCCCACATCCGGGTTGGAAAGAACGAGCGTCAGTATTGATCCCATTATCAATGATGAAAGGGTATAACAATAATGGTTAATGAAACATTTGTAGCTTCTGATCCAAAAAGTGCATACGAGCAAGCCGTAGAGAAATACGGAGAGAGTGTTGAACTCATTTCAGCAAAACAGATCAAATATGAAGATGGCAAATTACGTTCTGAAGTATGTATTGCTGTACCTAAAGATCTCTTTATGGAAAAGTCTTTTGGCAAAATTTCTGTTGGGGATCATGCTTCTGAAAAAGATGAAGAGGAAACACTGTTAGCAGAACTGGGTGAACTGAAAAAGCAACTCTCTTTAATGAAAGAAGATATGCTAGATCCAGAAGATGAAAGTGTCGTACAAAAAGTAAAAAAACTTTTTATGAAAAAAGGCATTGCAAAAGTTTGGCTGGATGATATTTTAGCGTCCTTAATGGGAAGTACTATACTGGGTGATGCAACACTACTTGTTTCTTATTTGCTTGAAGAGATAGATGAAAGTCTGAAAGTACATGAAGAGACACTGGACGAGCCTAAGATCATGATGCTTGTAGGTCCAACGGGTGTAGGGAAAACAACAACTATCGCTAAACTGGCTGCTCGTTATGCCTATCTGATGGATAAACCTTATAAAGTAGCGCTTCTTAATCTTGACAGTTATAAAGTAGGTGCCTTTGAACAACTGGCACACTATGCGGATATTATGCAACTTGAGCATATTACTGTAGAGAGTGTAGAAGGTTTTGCTGCAGGGTTAGAAGCTTTGCATGATTATGATGTTATCTTGGTAGACACAGCGGGTATGTCGCCTTATGATACGAAAAAACTTATTAAAACGGTTGAGTTTGTTCAGACGGATATCCCTAGAAAACTAGAGGTCAGTCTTGTTTTCTCTGCGACGGTAAAATATGAAGATATGGATGATATTTATAATAACTTCTCATTCCTGGATATAGATTCTGTGATGATCAGTAAATTTGATGAGACAAAACATTTTGGAACGTTGTTGAATTTTATGTTATTATACAAATTACCTATGAGCTATTTCTCGACAGGTCAAGAGGTACCGGATGATCTTATAGTTGCTTCAAAAGAGTATCTTTTAGAGCAGTTTATCGGAGACTTGGATGAAGCATGAAACGCAGGCTCTTCGTTTAGCGAAGATGATGCAAAAACATATAACTTATCCGACATATGATCTGAACTTGCCACTTGTTATGGTACGAAGTAGCAAGTTAAAAAACCTCAGTCTGAATGATATACTGCTTACAGGCTTTGACAGATTAGAACTGTTATTAATGAATGGTGAAACTATCTGTGCTAAAATACGGCTCAAACCTATGCACAATACGTATGGGCCAGAAATTGTTCATATCGTTGAAGATACGATAAAACAGCCTGATAGTAAAAAATATAAAATGCTAAAGATCTCTTTTGGTACCGTCCAAAGCAAAGCGTTGGAAATAGGATCTACGATAGATATTACACATCTTGATCTAGAAAAAGTAACGCTTGTATCAGAGGGTAAAATGATCGCAGAGGGCTCTTTGGTCAATGTAGATGAAGAGATAGCAATACAAATAAAGAAAGTGAATTGATATGAAAAAGAAAGTATTAGTCGGTATGAGTGGAGGTGTAGACTCAACGGTGACATCGATACTCTTGCAAAAAGAGGGATATGAAGTTGAGGGTGTCTATATGAAACTCCATCAGAAACCTGGGTATCATGAAGAGAATTTTGCCAAAGCACAAAGAGTAGGTGAGTACCTGGGTGTAAAGGTACACTTCCTTGATCTGAGTGAAGAGTTTGATAAGCAAGTTTACAACTATTTTGTAGACAGTTATAAACAGGGACTGACTCCAAATCCCTGTGTCATGTGTAACCGTACCATCAAGTTTGGAAAGATGGTGGAGTTTGCGGACAGTATCGGTGCGGATCATGTCGCGACAGGGCACTACATCAAATGTGACGGTGAGTTTATCTATGCAGCAGATGATCCGAACAAAGACCAGAGTTATTTCCTTTGTGAAGTAAAAAAAGAGGTTCTGCCTAGATTGCTTTTCCCATTGGGTACATGGGTGAAAAAAGATGTTAAAGCCTATGCAGCCAACATAGAAGTGCTTAAAGACTTTGCCACACAAAGAGAGAGTTCTGAGATCTGTTTTGTGGAAAATACCTACGATGAAGTCTTGGCAAAGCATATGGATATCGATATGCCTGGTGAAACAGTAGATACTGAAGGAAACGTGGTCGGTACACACAAAGGATACATGCATTACACGATAGGAAAGCGTAGAGGTTTCTTTGTTGATGGTGCACATGATCCGCACTTTGTACTTGATATTAAACCTGAAACGAATCAGATCGTTGTAGGCACCAAAGAGAAACTTGAAGAGCATGAGTTTGAAGTCAAACAGATCAACCTTTTTAAAGATCTTACTGAGTTCGATTGTATGGTAAAAGTCCGTTATCGTACCACTGCAGTACCATGTCATGTGAGCATCAATGATGGAAAAGCTAGAGTAACGTTGGAAGAGCCTGTCTTTGGATTGGCAAAAGGACAGATCGCTGCATTTTATGAAGCAGACAAGTTGATCGGCGGCGGAGTCATCTGTTAAACATTAAGATGAAGTGATGTAGAATATTATTACCTTTATATTAAGGAATATTAATATAAAATCTTCTATATTTTCATTTAAACATTTTGGATATAATGGATTAATTCACTTTAAGTAGGATGCTTTATGCAACAATTTGACAGAAAAAAATCAGCTTCATGTAGTTCAAACTTTTTTATCATATTATTGATACCTTTTCTTTTTTTGTTAGGATTGATACTTGCATATTTGGGTATCTTCCCTGTGAATGTAGAGACGCATACCTTGGGTATCGTAGCATTTATATTTGTGGTATTTGTCACTTTTGTAAGACATAATGCAAATTACGCAGTGTGTCATATGAAAGGCTCTTTTGCTAATATGGAAGAGAACCTACAGGCAGCCTTACGTGAAAATGCATTAACAATCATGGGTAAGACTAAATCTACTTTACATATCAAAGAGTTTATCACTGAGTATTATGCGGATATCCGTAATGACAATTTTGCACGTGTAGCACCTTCAGTCTTTCCTATGTTGGGTATCTTGGGTACATTTGTCGCTATTGCCTTGTCGATGCCTGATTTTACAGTGAAAGATCTTAGTGCACTTGACCGTGAGATCTCTATCCTCCTTTCGGGTATCGGTACGGCATTTTATGCATCGATCTACGGTATTATGCTCTCACTTATCTGGACCTACTTTGAAAAAAGGGGTATTGCAAAAGTAGACAAGCAGATTTTTGATCTGGAAAAACTCTATGGACAGCGTGTGTGGAAAAGATCTGAATTGATCAAACATGAGCATATGCAGAGCGAGCTGAAGGACCAACAGATCGTTCAGACACTGAAAGAGACATTCAATATGGATTTTATTAAAGAGCTGAATGATCAGTATCTTAAAAATTTTACAACGATCGTACATGATACGACAAACAGTTTTACAAAGCTGACCGTACATATGCAGGAAGCTGCATCAGAATTGCGTGATACACTTGAGAATATTCAGCACAGACAAGCAAGTGTGGATGCTGTTACTACGATGGAAAAAAATATTGAAGGATTCAATGAAAATGCTCAAAACCTTCAAAAATCCATGGAACGTTTTGACGGTTCAGTAGACCATACGTTTGAAAAGATAGATGAAGAACTTGGACAGTCTGTTGAAAAGCTTTCAGAATTTGCACGTATCATCTCTGAACAGAATGAACAGATACTTGAAAACATGGCTCATTTAAAACAGCAAAAAAAGTAAAAAGATGTTTAGAAACGACAAGACAAATGCAGAAAGCAATTTCTGGATATCCTATGCAGACCTGATGGCAGGTTTGCTTTTTGTTTTCATTTTACTGATCGGTGCGATCGTATCAAAATCTGTCATATTGAAAGCAGATCTGCATACCAAAGAAGAGACTCTTTCAAAACTCTCTGAGACACTTGACGTGAAAGAGTATACATTGACCAAGTTGAATAAATCTTTGGCAGAAAGTCAAGCACTTTTAGCTGAAAAAGAGAGACTGTTGACTCTGAAAAATGCACGTATTGCCGAAGATACGATCAAATTAAGTGAAGCGGAAAAAGAACTGCAACTTCAAAATGCACGTATTGCAAAAGACCAACTACGATTGGCTGAAAATGAAAGAATCTTCAAGCTTCAGATATCTGAAATAGAAAAGCTGAATAAACAGTTACTTGAAGCGAATGCCAAACAGGATATGCTTAGCGATAAAATCATTATCGTTCAAAATCTGCTAGATGAAAACAAAAATGCATTAGATAAAACGAAAAAAAGTTTAGAAGAGTATGAAGGTAAAGTAGTGATTCTCTCTAACGAGTTGAATGAGATGAAGAACACAGTAAAAATAAAAGATGAAAAACTCTTAACGCTTCTGAATGCTATCGATGAAAGAAAAACAAAGTATGATGAACTGGTGGCAAAGCTTCAGGCACAAAAGGCAAAGATCAAATCACTGACAGGTATCAAGCTCAAAGTTGTGGCCGCACTAAAAGAGGCATTGGGTGACAAGATTGATATAGATAAAAAGACAGGGTCACTTAGACTGGCTTCCAATATACTTTTTGGAAGCGGAGAAGCAACTTTGAAGCCAGAAGCAAAAGTAGAGCTTAAAAGAGCATTTGAAGAGTACATCGGTACTCTGATCACGAATCCAAGTATCAAATCACATCTCGATAAGATCATTATTGAAGGGCATACGGACAGTGTGGGTTCATACATCTATAACTTGAACCTTTCGCAAAAACGTGCATTGGCTGTGATGGAGTATCTACTAACATTGGATTTCACGAAAAAACACAATATTCAACCACTTATGATCGCTTCGGGAAGAGCCTACCAGGATGTTATCGTTGTAGATGGTGTGGAAGATAAAGAAGCATCAAGACGTATTGAGATCAAATTTAGACTCAAAAACGAAGATGCCATGCATGAGATAGAAAAGGTTTTAGATGCGCAGTGATTTTGAACCTGTACATCTAAAACAGGCAAATGAGAAATTGGACAAGATCCTCTCATCTTTAAAATGGCCTCAAGAGCAGGAAGAAGAAATCGTAACAAAGTCTCTATGGAAAAAGTTTTTAGACTTATTCAAAAGAAACCCTTTTGAGTTACCTGAGGAGTTCAACAAATAAAACTAAAAATTTTTGTCATTGTCTCAAATTTCATATAGATTTCATACAAGTATCTTATAGTATGTTATACTATAAAAGCTCATATCAATATTTTGATTATAAAATAGAGGAATAATATAATGCGTTTAAAACATTTTTCAACATTATTAGTTGTTGTAGGAATAACGCTTACCGGTTGTGGTGGAGGTGGTTCAGCAGGTATAGATCCTAATATCCCACCAGCAGATATAGAGGTAAATATTACGATTACTGGTGACTATCAGGTTGAAAGTTTAGGCATTGCCAATACCATTAATGCGAATGTAGCTGTAGGAAATACAGCAAAAAGCCTTTACCTTGTTTTGAGTAATAATGGTACTACATCATATACTTCAACTATTACACATAATCCAAAAGCTATTGAAGTGTTACAAGCAAAAACTGTTTTACCAACTAATTTGGAAGAAAAACCGCGTATTCTTCATCACCCTCAATATGTAGAGGAGTTTAATCAACAACTAGGTACCTTGCTTTCTAAAGCAGAAGAAAATCAGTTTCAAGCAAAAACAATAGCTATACCTGAGAGAACGGAAGATGTTGCAGGTATCGATCCTAGTACAGGTACATTTTATCCTAGTTTAGACATGTCGGATCCTACTGAAGCGACTGCTAGATATGTTTCACCTATACCTATAAGTACTGATTTTGGAGATAAAACACTCAATATTTGGGTTTCAAATGACAGTTTTGATAGTGGTTCAGGATGTACCACAGACAAATGTGTGACACAAGATATGGTGAATGCACTGGCAGATACTTTTTTGAAAAGTGCTTCGGATAACGATATTTATGATTGGGTAACAAATATCTATGGGGAAGAGTGGGGAAATGATGCAGAAGCGAAATACAGTTATCTTATCTCAGACAATGATGAAATCACTATTTTATTGACAGATATAGATGATGATGGGCTACCAGCTTCTGGAGAAGGAAGGGTTGTAGGGTTCTTTTGGGCAAAAGACAACTTTGACAATAGTATATTTAGTGGATCCAATGAGAGAGTCATGTTTTATATAGATTCTGTTATGTTTGCTAATGGTGAATTGACATGGAGTATTGATGATACATGGCCTAAAGAAATAGTTTCCACACTTGCCCATGAATTTCAACATATGATTCACTATTACCAAAAAATATTTTACGTTATGCTAACATTAGTGATCAAACCGATACATGGATCAACGAAATGCTTTCTGAAAGTACGGAAGATATTATTGCTACAAAAATCGGACATAGTTTAGAGGGAAGATATCGAACTTTTAATGAAAATAATACACTCTCTTTAACTGCATGGAATAGCCAACTGGCAGATTATGCTAAAGTGAATGTATATGGAGCTTATCTTCTCAGAAACTATGGAGGGGCACAACTTCTTCATGACATTATGCATAATAGTTTTGATGATCAGCAAGCTGTAGTTGATGCTGTCAATAAATCACTTCAGGGATCAGGTAAAACATTTGCAGATCTTCTGAATGAATGGGGGGTTGCTATGATGCTTTCAGATCATGACAATTTAGTGGATACACCTGTATATAACATAGGTGCATTATTTGAAAGTGACAGTGTCTATGGGAATACACTATATTATATGAATTCTATAAACCTATTCACCTATACTCCACAGCCAATGATATACACAACATCTGGAACTGTTCAGCCACAGGGGAATTACTACTATAAAATTGGTGATAATGTAACAGGTGACATTAATATGAGTCTAGAGCTGAATGGTCAAACTGCAGTAACTTTAATTGCTAAATAGAAGAGAAAAGCAGATGAAAAAACTAATTATAATATTAACTTTCCTAGGATTTATAGGATGTGCACAGGATAATGTGATGGAGCTTGAGGGGAGGGTAGCTATGAAAGGATCTTCACCCCATACGTATTTGAGTATTAAAGACACGAAAACACAAACTAGTTATAAGATACAAAATCAAGCCAAGTTTGACCTGGAAAAAAAACAAAATCAAACTATTAAAGTCAAAGCAGTGCTTATCAAAGAATCGATAGGCCCTGGCTTTCCTGCAGTGATAGAGGTAGTAGAGGTCCAATAGAGCTTTTTTACTTACTCTCTTTCTTTCTCACGATATTTGCTCCCAGTGCAGCCAGTTTTCCTTCCAGGTTATCATATCCACGGTCTAGATGATAGATACGTCTCACATTGGTCGTACCCTCTGCAACAAGGGCAGCCAGAACAAGTGCAGAAGAGGCTCTGAGATCTGTTGCCATGACATCTGCACCATAGAGCTTATCCACACCTTTCACTGCTGCAGTACTCCCTTTGAGCCAGATATCTGCTCCCAGACGGTTCAGTTCACTGACATGCATAAAACGGTTTTCAAAGAGACGCTCTTCTATAAGGCTTTCACCTTCAGCCATGACTGCAAGTGCCATGAATTGCGCTTGCATGTCTGTAGGGAAGCCTGGATATTCAATCGTGATAAGATTGACAGGCTTGAGAGTAGAAGCAGGGTGGATAGTGATACTCTCATCACCCAGATCGAACGTACATCCCATATGTTCCAGTTTGTCTATAGATGCGCGTATATGTTTATGGTTGACGTTATGAAGGGTAATACTTGAATGTGTGATAGCTCCCGCACAAAGGTAGGTTCCTGCCTCTATACGGTCTGGAATGATCTCCACTGTGTTAAATGTAAGAGGCTGTCTGTCTGTACCTTCTATAATAAGTTCATCGGTACCAATACCTTCTATCTTTACGCCTGCATCACGTATCATTTCACAGAGTTGTACCACTTCTGGTTCTTTTGCCGCATTAATGATAGTGGTGGTTCCTCTAGCCAATGCAGCAGCCATCACGATATTTTCCGTACCACCTACTGTGATCTTGTCGAAGATGATCTTTGCCCCTTGAAGGCCATTGGGTGCTTCAGCACGAACATATCCACCTTTGATCTCTATATGTGCACCCATCTCTTCCAGTGCTTGAAGATGAAGGTCTATAGGACGCTGGCCGATTGCACAACCACCAGGTAGACTCACTTCACATTCACCAAATCTTGCAAGCAGAGGACCCAAAACCAAAATGGATGCTCTCATTTGAGAAACGATTTCATAGACTGCTTTGGTAGAGTTGATGCTGGCATTGTTGATATGTGCTACGGTATTATCATGTTCAACGTTACCTCCAAGCATCGTAAGAAGTTTAAGGAGCGTTCGGATATCTACTACATTAGGAAGGTTTGTTAATATGACCTCTTTGTCACTGAGTATAGTCGCAGCGATGATAGGAAGCGCAGCATTTTTAGCACCACTGATCGTCACATTTCCACTTAACTTTCTACCACCTACTATCTCTAAATAATCCATCCATCATATCCTCAAATTATATTTGAAAGATTTTACCTAAATCTCGATTAGAAGTGACCTATGGATAGAGGGGGTCAGCACTGTAATACTAGCCAATATTACACAATGTTTTTCTTTTTACATTAAAAAATAGAAAAATTAATATTATTCACTATTATTTAATCTAACTATAACGAGAAGTTCTGTACTATATTTAATAATATATACTCAAAAAGGGCTACAGGCCCACATTTTAAGGGAAAAGAATGTCGAGTAGTTTAGATAAATTAAAAGCGCTTACGAGTCGCTTGGAAGATAAAATCGAAGAAAAAGAAAAAAAGTCTTCGCTTGTATCGACTGAGCAAAAAGAAGTGCCAAAAACTCAAAAAAAACCACGGGTAAAAGCTGTTAGTAAAGCAGGTGAGAACTGTGACAATGTTCGTGAAGAGAATATTGTACGGGTCAAAGAGCTTTATGAAAAACTTAAAATATTTGAGAAGTCTCCAGACTTTGATAAGGTCTTTATGTATAAAGCGATGAACCTCTCTGGTATCGGTTTAAAAGAAGATGATTTTGGTGAAGTACGTGAGGGTAAATATATCCAGGTGATCGCTATTACTTATGAGCCGGATAAGTATGGAAAAAAGAAAGCGAAGAATATCTCTTTAGGATATTTCGGTAAAGCGGAGACCTTAGAGAATAAACGGAAAAATGAGATCATTGAGTTTGTTTTGCGATGGCGTTATGAAAAAGCCTTTCAAAATGTGGAGCATTATAAAGATCTCATATCACGTGTTGAAGTACCATCTGATACGCTCTTCTAAAATTTAGGGGAATTTACATTTCCCTAACGCTTCGCTAATCAAAAATTTGCTACAATCAACTTATAATTTTACTACATAGGATTGTTATGCATCTCGATCTTACACCTGAAGCACTATTGGCACAACTTGGTTATACAAAAACGGAACAAACACTCAAACAGATCAATGATATTATCAGTAATACAAAGAACTTTGATAAGTTTTCACAGCATATTCCTTCATTTAATGATGCTTTGGCTGTTGAAAAAGGTTTTATAGCTATGTCCAACTCGGAAGATCATTTAAAGATCAAATGTGATGAAGACAGTAGTGCAGATAACCTTTCTGCATTTACAGAACTGGTAAAACATTGGGCAGATAAATACAAACTGGAACTCAAACAGGTAGACAATAAAAATACGTACTACATCATCGGTCAGAAATAATTGCCTTTATCCTCTCTTAATAACGAGCAGCTTAGTGCTGCTACGGCACCTCTAGGACACAATCTTATCATTGCCAGTGCTGGTACAGGAAAAACCTCTACCATCGTTGGACGTATCGCACATATTTTACATCAGGGTACTGAACCTTCCAAGATATTGCTTTTAACCTTTACCAATAAAGCTGCAGGAGAGATGATCGCACGTCTTGAACGCTATTTTCCTAAAAAAATAGTCTCTAAGATCGAATCCGGAACTTTCCATGCCGTCTCGTACCGTTGGCTCAAAGAGATCTATCCGAATTTGGCACTGAAACAGCCTTCCGAGCTTAAAACACTTTTTAGAAGTATCTATGAAAAACGTAATTTTGAGCGCATGAACCTAAGTATGCAGCCATTTTCAGCCACCTACCTCTATGAGATGTACTCTTTGTATCAAAATGCATCTCTAGACGGCTTTGATACATGGTTTTTGGAGAAATACCCTGAACATGAAGCTGTCATGGATATCTATATGGATATCACTCAGGAGTTTGAAAAAGAGAAGATAGACTACGGGTTTGCTTCTTTTAATGACCTGCTGTTACGTATGAAGAGCCATTTGGAAGAGCACACGATAGCTTTTGAAGAGGTACTGGTGGATGAGTATCAGGATACCAATACACTTCAAAGTGCTCTTATCGATGTACTGAAACCCAAATCTCTTTTTTGTGTTGGGGATTATGATCAGAGTATCTATGCATTCAATGGGGCGAATATTGAGAATATTGCAACCTATTCAGAACGTTATAAAGATGCCAAGGTCTTTACATTGAAAACAAACTATCGTTCGACTGCACCTATACTCTCTTTGGCAAATCGTGTGATAGAACGTAATGAACGGATCTATCCTAAAACACTGGAAGTAGGACGTGATGTGAAGAGTTATCCACCTAAACTCTTGATGTATAATGATCTTTTTGAACAGTACCAGTCTATAGCAGAGGGTATTAAACGTACCCATGTACCTAATGACCAGATAGCTGTTATTTTCAGGAACAACTCTTCAGCCGATGGAGTGGAAGCAAGTCTGCGTGAATATGGTATCCCGTGTAAGCGTAAAGGCGGGACAAGTTTTTTTGATACCAAAGAGATAAAGTTTTTACTGGACCTTTTGGCACTGCTGGTCAATCCGAAAGATATGATGGCATTTATTCATGTGTTTGAGTATGCAAGAGGTGTGGGATCGGCACTCTCCAAAGAGTTTTTCCAGTCTTTTTTACATTTTGGGCAGGGAAATTTCATGCAGGGAGTACTCTATCCAAAGGTGCATGATCTGCCGAAGCTGAACCCCAACAAAAATGTTCAGCTGGGACTTTTCGATGATGACCAAGAGATAGGATCTGCTGCAAGGTTTAAACATATGGATCTAGATAGTGCGCTTTATAACCATCCGTTGCTTAAACATGCAAAACTCACGAATGACGGTATGGCATTTTTCAAAGATTTTTATATGCTGATGAAGTCTATACATCAGCTAGAGAAACCCTCTGATATTTTAAAGAACATTGTCGCTTCGAAACTTTATGCAGGGATCACAGAGCTCCTGTCAACACAAAGAGGACGACTCAAATCTGGTGAAGTCGATGAAGAAAAAAAGAAACAGGCGAAAGAACGTATACAGAGAAAAGCACATCTTCTGCTGGACCTTTCACGACAATACAATGAGTTGGCACGTTTTGTGAATGCCATGGTACTGGGTGGAAATGAACTCAGCGAAGGGGAGGGGATCAATCTACTGACCGTCCATGCAAGTAAAGGACTGGAGTTTCCGGAAGTCTATGTCATTGACCTGGTAGATGGAAGATTCCCGAACAGGAAGATGATGTCAAGTATCGAAGAGGAACGCCGGTTGTTTTATGTTGCGGTAACACGTGCTAAAGACAGACTGTATCTCTCTTTGGCAAAATTTGACAGAGTGAAAAAAATAGACTACAAACCTTCACAGTTTTTACATGAAGCAGGGCTTGTTAAAGGGGAATTTGTAGAACCTGAAACCAAAGATAAAAAAGAGAAGAAAGAGACGAAAGAACCTACGGTTTAGTGGTACCTTTTATCTCTGATACTCATTTGTTTAGTACCTTCATCGACATAGATATCAAACAGGTCGATCTCATCTATCAGATTACTTAGTTTTTTGTATCCGAAGTTGATAGGTGAAAAGGAAGTAGAATTATTAATATATTGGCCTATATCAGCAAGATTTGCCCATCCATCCTCATCCATGGTCTGTTCAACTGCTGTTCTTAGTACATTGACCAGCCAGGTATCTTGCCTCATCTCTTTACCAGATTGACGTACAGGTGCCTGTATAGTATCAACACTCTCGGTACTATGGGTTATGTTTGTCATAAGCTTTTCAGTAAAGATAAATTGTGAACATGCTGCCATGAAGGGTTTAGGGGTTTTCTTCTCCCCAAATCCATAGACCCTGATACCTTCAGCTTGTACACGCATGACCACAGGTGTAAAGTCAGAGTCACTCGTAGCAAATGCAAAAGCATCAATGTCTTTGGTGTGAAGCAGATCTATGGCATCTATCGTCATAAGAATATCTGTGGCATTTTTGTTTTTAGAGTAATCAAACTGTTGTATAGGTTTAATGGCGAACTCTAAGAGTTTGTCTTCCCAGTTCTTAAGATTGTCTTTTGTCCAGTTACCATAGGCTTGACGAATGTTTACGACCCCGTATTTACTCAGCTCATTGATAATACCTTCTATGGAACGGTGTGAGATATTATCACAGTCTATAAACAATGCGATGTGGTCTTCAGTTTTACTTTTTGCCATGTCACTCCTTTGGTTTGTAATAGGTCATAGTGCTTCTGCCAAACTTTTTACGTTTCATCAACTCCAATGCACCTATCTTCTCTGGCATATCCAGGCTTGTCATATGCTCTACAATGACCATTTCAGCCACTTCAGGTTCAATACCTTCTATGAGTGCAATCGTTTTATCATAGATGTCATCCATGCCATCACGGGTAGAGAAGGGAGGATCAAAGTAAAAATAGGTCTTTTCTTTGCTTTGTTTGACGATATCATAGACAGTGGAGAACTTTTCAAAACTGTCACCGTAGAAAAGATGACACTTAGATGGATCGACACGTTTTACATTGCCTTCCAGACACCGAAAAGCTGTTCTGTTGTACTCCATAAAATAACATTGTCCTGCACCACGGCTTAATGCTTCCAGCCCTATGGAGCCTGAACCTGCAAAGACTTCAACAAAGTTCTTGTCAATAATATCAAATTGTAAGGTATTAAAAAGGGATTCTTTTAAGATACCTTTTGAGCTTCGCGTTGTAAAGATATCTGGTATCTCTATTTTTTTGCCTTTATGTGTACCGGCAGTGATGGTGGTGGTAAATATTTTGATTTTCTCTTTTGATCTCATGGTATGAGTGTATCCAAATATGCGTTAAAAATTGACTATAGTTTGAAGCGTATTGATCAACTTACTCTCTTCTTTGATATCGGCACGCTCTTTCCCCGGTTCAGTACTGGTAATGATAGTACGGGCAGTGATGAGTTTAGTCAAGTCCTTCTTACGTATACCCCAGTAGGTATGCATAATAACAGGCTCGCCTTTATATTCACCCAGATAGAGTACGACATGTCCAGGGACATAGAGCAGGGATCTAAAAGGCTCAGCATCTTTGATGATCTTCTGCTTTTTTGTCATTTTTGCAAGACCTTTGATGGAGATACTCTCTCCATCTTCCGCCTGTTTACTGGAGTTTCGACGTAAGAAGATACCAAATGCACCTAAAAAGTCTCTGGTTGTTGCAGAACAGTCACGACACTCATAACTTCCACCCCACCCATACGGTTCGCCATAAAACTCTTTGGCCAGCATTCCTACATTTTTAGCCGTAAAAGGCAGCGGCTTCTTTGCGATGAGAGACGGATTATTTACGTTGACCTTTTCAATATGAGCTCTGCCTTTAGAATCACGTGAAGCTACCATATAGGTTTGGTCTTCTGAGATGGGGAAGAGGGCACCCAGTTTCACGATAGAGATATCTTTATTCCCGTCGTAAAGACGGAGATTGTCTTTGATGACCATGGCATACCTATCATTTTTAAACGTTTTGATGAAATCAGCACTTACCAGTGCCAGGTCAGATGTTTTGACCCAACCAAAGGCGTAGGATGCCCTTACAAAAGCCCAACGTTTATCCTTGGAAAAATGGGAGATGTAAAGGGGAACATTAATGTGCAGTGCAGAATTTTGATTATAGTCAAAAGGAAATCCTTCACCGGTTTTTTTAGGGTCTCTAAAAAAAGAAGATGTTGTAGGAAGCGCTTTGACATTAGTGCGACGTATAGTAATGGCTTTATATTTTTTAGTATTAATATGTTCATAATCAGCATTTTCTATCCATTTGTTATACACTCTAGCCGGTATAATGGCCCCTTTGGCTTTATAGATGGGCTTTTTTGTGATAAATCTGATCTCCCAGCCAAAGTCTTTTTCAGGGATATCCAATGCACTTAAACTCCATGGTTCGAAGTATTTTTCGTTAAATTTGTCATCGAACTCTTTTTGTTTACTTTTGGAAAAAGGTTTGATCTGATCCGCATAATATGCAGGATCCTGAGGGATCTGCTTCATATCTGCCACTCTGTTTTTAGGCATACGGTCTATTTTGCTTTTTATCCGTTTACTCTCTTTGAGTACATACTCAGCATGTAAGCTCGAAAAAGAACCAAGAAGAAGGAAGAGGAGGGTTAGTTTTCGATACATTTTTTCTTTCTTTTTTGTTTAATCATATGATAGTTTGGTTAATGGTTGGTTTATATCTGTGTTCAAAAGTTAGTCTTCTGGAGGATGAGATTTTTTACTGTTTCTTTTACGTCTTTTTTGTTTTCGCTCTTTGTTTTCCGTATGTACGGACTTCACCCAGAGCCTGTTAAGTACCACATAGATAATACCTGTAACAATGACGGAGTAGAATGCGGTCCCCACATAAAGTGGCACCAGTATATCATCAAAATGTTCACTGAACCATGACATGGTCAATTCTATATCTTCAAGACCTTCACGCCCCAGGATAAAGTTCCCCGTCAGGTACTCCATATAATACATAGGAGGCATGGTAAAAGGATTGCTTAGCCAAACCATGGAGATCGCTATGGGCACATTAAATCGGATAAAAGGTGTGGTAGCCATGACAGCAAGCATTTGCATCGGCATAGGGATAAAGCCCCAAAAAAGTCCTACAGCTACACCTCTGGTCACCATCCGTCTGTTTACAGCAAAATAAGCTTTGGGTAAATTGTATTTTTCTAAGAATGCATCTATTTTATTGCTGCCAGAAGGCTTTTTTTTAAAAACTTTTCGTATCATTTATATCTATAGTTCCAATTAGTATCTGGCTTAGTGTAATACCCGGGAGCTTTAAATCACCTTTTTATCAACTTTTGTGTAAAATACGCGTAATAAAATAGTCACAAAGGTACAATTATGAGTGGATATATGATTTTTTCCGGAACATCAAACCCTGAACTCGCTGAAGAGATAGCAGCTTACCTGGAAATGCCTCTTTCCAAGGCAAATATTAACCGTTTTTCTGATGGTGAGATATCTGTACAGATCGCAGAAAGTGTCCGTGGTAAAGATGTATTTATCATCCAGCCTACCTCTGCTCCTGCGAACAGTAATTTGATGGAACTTCTTATCATGACAGATGCACTGAAGCGTTCTTCTGCAAAGTCTATTACGGCTGTTGTACCTTATTACGGTTATGCAAGACAAGACAGAAAAGCTGCACCAAGAGTACCTATCTCTGCAAAGCTTGTAGCAAACCTTATGGAGACTTCGGGTATCACTCGTATGGTTACTGTGGACCTTCATGCTTCTCAGATACAAGGATTTTTTGATATCCCTGTAGACAATTTGTACGGTGCTATTTTATTTATGGATTACATTAGAGCGAAGAATTTTGAAAACCCTGTCATCGCTTCTCCTGATATAGGTGGTGTGGCAAGAGCAAGATACTTTGCCAATAAACTAGGTCTGGATATGGTGATCGTTGATAAGAGACGTGAAAAAGCCAATGAGAGTGAAGTGATGAATATCATCGGTAATGTTGAAGGTAAAGATGTGATCCTCATTGATGATATGGTCGATACTGCCGGAACAATGGTGAAAGCCGCATCTGCACTTAAAAAACTCGGTGCGACTTCGGTCATGGCATGTTGTACACACCCTGTACTTTCAGGACCTGCCTATGAGCGTATCGAAGAGGGAGAGCTTGATGAACTTGTGGTTGCCAATACGATCCCTATGGCAAAACCGTCCAAGAAGATCAAAATGCTTTCAACAGCCTCTATGCTGGGTGAAGTGATCCGTAGAGTACATAATAACGAGAGTGTAAACTCTCTGTTCGAAACGAACTAGTAAGTAAAAATACAAGGAATGTAATGGCCAAACCAGTACCACAGAAGAATATCCGTAATTTTTCTATTATCGCACATATTGACCATGGAAAGTCGACACTTGCAGACAGGATCATACAAGAGTGTGGGGCGGTTTCAGACAGAAAGATGTCTGCACAAGTGATGGATACGATGGACATAGAAAAAGAACGTGGTATTACCATTAAAGCGCAATCTGTACGTCTTGACTATGTAAAAGATGGTGAACATTACATCCTCAACCTTATTGACACTCCGGGCCATGTGGATTTCTCTTATGAAGTGAGCCGATCTCTGGCATCATGTGAAGGTGCACTGTTGATAGTGGATGCTGCACAGGGGGTTGAAGCACAGACGATCGCCAATGTCTATATCGCTATAGAGAATGATCTTGAACTTTTACCGGTCGTCAACAAGATCGACCTTCCTGCAGCCGATCCGGACAGGGTATTGAATGAACTGGAAGAGGCGATAGGTATCGATGCGACTGAGCATAATCTTGTGTCAGCCAAGACGGGTGTTGGAGTCAAAGACCTTATAGATGCTATCGTAGATCGTGTCCCTGCACCACAAGGTGATGAGAATGCACCAGCTAAAGCACTTATTTACGATAGCTGGTTTGACAATTATCTAGGAGCCTTGGCATTGGTACGTGTCTTTGAAGGAAGTATCAAAAAGAGACAAAATATTAAGATCATGGGAACAAAAGAGGAACATCAGGTACTTGATCTGATGTATCCTAACCCTATCGCACCGATAAAAACAGATGAGATCCGTACGGGTGAAGTGGGTATTGTTGTCACCGGACTTAAAACCGTTGAAGGCCTACAGGTTGGTGATACTATTACTGATGCCAAAAATCCTACTGCTAAAGCAATTGGAGGTTTTGAACCCGCTAAACCGTTTGTTTTCGCAGGTATCTATCCTATAGAGACCGATAAGTTTGAAGACCTGCGTGATGCACTGAACAAACTCAAACTCAACGACTCCTCATTGAGCTTTGAACCGGAGAGTTCTATGGCACTGGGCTCCGGGTTTAGAACAGGTTTCCTTGGAATGTTGCACATGGAAGTGGTGAAAGAGCGTTTGGAACGCGAATTTAACCTTGAACTTATCGCGACTGCACCTACGGTTGTCTATAAGGTCAAACAAACCAACGGTACTGAAATTGAGATACAAAATCCAAGCGAGCTTCCTGAACCGCAGAAGATAGATACGATCTATGAGCCATATGTAAAAGCGACGATACTTACACCTCAAGAGTACGTAGGTAATCTTATCAAACTACTGAATGACCGTCGTGGTCTTCAGGTAAAGATGGATTACCTGAATGAAACACGTGTGCTTATGGAGTATGATATCCCTATGAATGAGATCGTGATGGACTTTTATGACAAACTGAAGTCTATTACCAAAGGGTATGCAAGTTTTGACTATGAACCTATCGGATTTAGACCAGGTAATCTTGTAAAGCTTGATATACGTGTTGCGGGAGATATAGTGGATTCACTCTCTATCATCGTTCCTGAAGAGAAAGCTCGAACAAGAGGACTTGCCTTTGTTGCACAGCTCAAAGAGCTTATTCCAAGACAGCTTTTTGAAGTCGCTATCCAGGCGAGTATCGGAAACAATATAATTGCCCGCTCCAATGTCAAATCTATGGGTAAAAACGTGACGGCAAAATGTTATGGTGGAGATATCACACGTAAAAGAAAGCTTTTAGAGAAACAGAAAGCAGGAAAAAAACGTATGAAATCCATCGGTTCTGTGGAAGTACCGCAAGAGGCATTTATGGCTGTATTGAAGTTAGACAGCTAATGACACTTATCCCTGTAGAAGAAGATCAAAAGACCATCTCCGGACGTTTCAGAAAAGCAAACTCCTTTGCTTTTCTTGATGAGGGACAGATCTTTGTACAGGAAAACCCCCATAAAACGTCAAAATCACCAGAATTTTTTGAATATTTTAACACATTGAACATAGATAGGATCTATATCAAAGAGTTGGGGTACAAAACGTTCCTGAAACTTCTAGAACTGGGTGTAGAAGTTTATCTGGTACAAGAGGCAGACAGATGGAACCGTATCAAGCCTGACAGTTTGCTTTTATTAACTATGGATAATGCAAAAGAATATTGTTCGTTAGGCCATCATAACAAAGAGGCTAGAAAGTAGTGGGCTGGGCATTACACCTACACCTTGTGGCAGCTATTGCATGGATAGGTGGTGCATTTTTCATGTTCATGCTGGGTGTGAGTCTAAGAAAAAAAGAGGACCAGGATGCTGTATATCCGCGTATAGGTCCTATCTATGGGTATTTTGAGACTGCAGCACTGATCATTCTGCTTACTACAGGGTATCTGATGATCTCCAGCAATGGTTTGTTAGATATACTTTTTTCAAACCTCTCCAATGAAGTGATCGATGCATTGCGTATGAAGCTCTATATAGTAGCCGTCATTGTATTACTTACCGTGATACATATGGCTATTTCTTTGAAGACCCTGCACAGAGAAAAAACACCTTTACAGCGTCTTTTCTCAAAAGGTTCATCGATGGGAATTTTTCTTTTGAACCTTATTGTTCTGCACTATGCGATGGTACTTCGAGACATACTTTGATCTCCAAACTCCCCTAATTTTTTCATTTATTTCATTGAACTGACATTTTTACACTACTAAAAGTATCCTACGTTTTATATACTCCTAAATATAAATCAAGGAGTGAATATGAAAGTAGTATTGAGTATTGCCGGTTCTGACAGTAGTGGCGGTGCAGGTATTCAAGCGGACTTAAAGACATTTGAAGCTTTTAATGTGTTCGGTACCACAGCGATCACAGCTCTGACAGCACAAAATACCACAGGTGTTGAACAGATCGTGGGTATGGATGCAGCATTTGTCAAGAAACAGATTGAAATGGTATTGAACGATTTTGATGTAGCTGCGATCAAGATCGGTATGCTTTTCAATAAAAAGATCATAGATGCTGTGTGTGAGATGATACAGGACCTTAGTATCCCCATCGTGCTTGATCCTGTCTCTATCTCTAAAGCAGGTTCCCCATTGATTGAAGATGATGCTTTAAGTGCTATGAGATCTCTTTTTGATCATGTGACACTGATCACACCCAATCATCATGAGGCCTATGAATTCTTTGGATATATAGATGGAGATACAAAATCCCTTGAAATGATCCAGAGTCTTAATACACCGGTACTGATCAAACATCATGTGGTTGAATCTACTGAAGGAAGCTTCAGTGTGGACCAACTCTATTTTCAGCGTCAAAAACGTCTGTTTCAGTCACCGCTCATAGAAACCTCAAATTTACACGGTACAGGATGCTCTTTTTCAAGTGCGATCACAGCAAATCTTGCATTAGGGCATTCTCTTGAGAAATCGATCTCCATTGCAAAAAGTTTTATTGCACATGGTCTAAGAGAGGCTCCTGGCATTGGAAATGGACCGGGCCCTATACATCATAAAAAAGGAGGAGAATATGCAGCGATCGCTTAATGGTCTCTATGTGATCACAGATGAGTACCTTACACCAGATGAAACTGTACATAGTTATGTTGAAGATGCCCTTATCGCAGGAGCTTCTATCGTACAATATAGAAACAAAACAAAATCAGATGAAGAGGTAGAAGAAGTATGTCGAATACTTCAATCACTTTGCAGCAGTCATAACGTGTCTTTCATTATAGATGATCGTCCACATTTAGCAGCGAAGATAAATGCTGATGGTCTGCATATCGGTAAAGATGATATGCCTATTGAAGAGGCGAGGAAAATTTTCCCCAAAGGTATCATAGGGGTATCATGTTACGGAAGTATTCGTAAAGCCAGAGAGGCTCAGCAGGAGGGTGCGGACTATGTAGCATTTGGATCATTTTTTGCATCGCCCACAAAACCTCACTCAGGTATTATTTCCCTAAATGTATTGCACAAAGCAAAAGAAGCAATTGATATACCTATCTGTGCCATTGGTGGGATTTCCCAAACAAATATAGGACAAATTGCAGCCACACAGACAGACATGATCTCTGTTGTAAGTGCAGCATTTAAAGGTAATACAAAAGAAAACGTATCGAATTTAATAAAAGGAATGAAAATATGAAACTGAAACTCGCTTTTGAATGGTTTTTAAACCCAGATCACTTACCCTTTTTGGTAGGGTTACACAAAGGTTATTTTGAAAATTATGGTCTAGACCTTGAACTCATTGTACCAGATGAGCATTATGATGGACTGGATGAACTCATTGAAGGGAATATCCAGTTCGCAACCAACGAACCACTGCATCTTATAGAACAGTTTGATGAGAAATTCCTTTCATTAGGTACCTATTTTGAAACCAAAGGTGGTGTTTTACTTAAAAAAGAGACGTATGAAAAAGTGAAGAATGGTGAAATGATCACCATAACCACGCCTGTATCAAACGATGTGACCAATACTATAGGATATGAGATCATCCGTCGCTACTTTGAGAAAGAAGGTATTGATGTATCTAGAGGACAGGTACACTTTGAACCTAATGGATTTGAACATATCAAGTATATGAAAGAAGGTGCAGATGGTGGATGGCTCTACTTCTATAATTTTGAAGGGATAGAGGCACAGCATGAAGGAATGGATCTGCTCTATCTCGACGCTCAAACTTCAGGTTTTGCAAATTTCAGTGCACTGGATTTGTTTGTCAATAAAGACTTTTACCATGCCAACGAAAAAGTATGTAAAGATTTTGATGCAGCAGTCAAAGAATCCATCAGGTTTATGAACGCAAACCCAAAAGAGGCAATGGATATCTACTATGATCATACCAAAGAAGCTAAATCAGCACTTATGGATGATATACTAAGAGCAACATTAGAATGTTTTGATGAAAATTATAGTTCAAATTATGCACAGTCTTTACCTATTTTGGAATTTTTTAGAGAGATAGGCATCACAGCATTAGATGATGAGCGATTCAAAACAGCTTTTTTACACTAAAGGGTGACTTATGAAAATAGCCGTATCAGGATGTTTACTAGGGGAAGAAATACGTTATAGCGGCGGACACAGTCTTGATCGTTTTGTGACCCAAAGTTTAGGAAAGTATGCCCAGTTCGTTTCATTTTGTCCCGAACATTTAGCATTCGGTACGCCTAGATCAACGATAAGACTGGTAGAAGATGAGAATGAAGGCTATTATGTGCAAAGCAGTGATGAAGAGGTCGATGTTACTGAGAAGCTTTTAGATACCAATAACTTGGAACTTCAAAAAATTCAGAATGAACCAATACGGGGTATCATATTCAAGTCCAAATCTCCTTCTTGCGGGCTCGGAAGTGCCATGGTTTACAGGTCGAACGGCTACTCCAAAGAGAAAGATGACGGTCTTTTTGTAAAGATGTGTAAAGAGCATTTCCCTTTACTGCCCATGGAAGAGGAAGGAAGACTGAATGACCCATGGTTACGCGAGAATTTCATCATGCAACTTTTTGCTTACGATGATTTCGAAAATTTTAAGGCTTCAAACCCCACTATGAAAACATTGGTATCTTTTCATCAGAGCTATAAATTCATGCTACAAGCAAAAAATGAAATGATGTATCGTGAACTGGGACAAATTGTAGGTAATCATGAGGGGTTACCATTTGATGAAATATTTAGACAGTATGAGATCCTATTTAAAACAGCTATCGCGCAAAAAAGTTCTATAGGTAAGAACAGAAATGTCCTGGAGCATATGGCCGGCTTCGTGAAGGACAAAGTAAATCAAGTAGAAAAAGAGATGCTTCATGAACAAATACATGATTATGCAAACAAAATAGTACCTCTGATCGCACCACTAAGCAGACTTCATATGTTTGCAAAAGCCTATAATGTAGAGTATCTTTTGGATCAAAAATTTCTTCATCCCTATCCTAAAGAGTTGGCACTACGTTCAGATATAAGGAGTGGAAAATGAAAGGTCTTACCTTTCTCGCACTAGTTTGTAGTTCATTATTGATCGCTGAAGAGCAAAAACTGTCACTGCTTGAAAAAATTGCACAACCAAAAATAACTTTTCAAAGTGATTTTCTTTCGGATGCCAAATTTGAAGGGTATGAGGGCAGTGTGAAGACATATAAACAAATGATCCAGATCAATAATGAGATTGTGGGCTTTAGTTATAGCCGTTGGGATTTTGACTGGAGCAACGAGAATGATCTCCCTTTTTACAAAGGTAAAACACCTATAGATGCTATGAATCGTTTCAAGCTTTATACAAATTTCCCTTTACATATCAATGATAAATGGTTCATGCTTAATTCAGTCAATGTCAATTCAACCTATGAAAAAGAGATGAGTCATTCTTTGGGTGCAGGTATTACAAGTTTTTTTTCCTATAAAGTGGATGATAAACATACGATCCAGCTTGGTGCTTTTGCAAATTATCACTCTGTGAAAACACTTGTGTTACCAGTGCTTGGGTATTCTTATCGAGCGAGAGCAACAGATGGTTTAAAAATGGTCATTGGATTTCCAAGAGCCTATGTAGGCTATCAGATCACTCCAGAAGTTTTAATTAATGCGGGTATGGTCTACTCTCAGGCAGTGATACGTCTTGCAGATGACAGCGGTATTGAGCCAGGGGGCTATAGCGAAGCAAAAGATTTTCAGGCAAACCTAGGATTTCGGTACGAGATCAATCAACACTTTGAATTAAGTACAGATCTTCTCTATGCATTTAAACGTGATTTTACCATCTACAACCATAATGCTGATGAAGTAGACAGTTATAGTATCGAACCCTCTTTGGGTGGTATCATCAAGTTAAAATATCTTTTTTAAAGAAGTTATGAGGAGAGTAGGTAATATAGATGAAAAGGATTCTCTGGTTCAGGCGTGATCTAAGAGTAGAAGACAACCCTATACTCTCATTAGGTGGTGAGGTACTGCCTATTTTTATCTTCGATACACAAATACTCAATGCACTTCCTAAAGATGATAAACGTGTCAGCTTTATTTTTGACAGGGTGATCAAGCTCAAAGAGTCACTAGAAGACAAAGGTTTAGACCTCAAAATATTTTGGGGTGATCCTGTAGAGATATTTAGAGTATTAGAGGCACAAGGTTTTGATGAGGTGGTTGCCAGTGGAGATTATGACGCCTATGCCAAAGAGCGTGATATAAGGGTTTCTCATCTTCTTCACTTCCGCTATATGGATGATACCTATATCTTTAAACCTGAAGAGATACTCAAAGATGATGGTACACCTTATCTGGTCTTTACTCCCTTTTATAACAAGGCTAAAGCACTTTTTTCTAAAGAACATCTTCGAGAGTATACGTTTGGAGAACATACGCTCTATAAGACTTCGTATGAAGGTATCACCAAAATTGATGATAAAGAGGAGATCCTGCCTTTAGATATTGATTCGATAGGATTTAGAGAAAATCTTCCCCGCATCGATCAGCTCGAAACGAAACTAAAAGCCCTGAAAGATAATCTTTCCATCTATGCCAAGGAGAGAGATTATCTTGATAAAGAGGTGACTTCACATCTCAGTATCGACCTTCGTTTTGGTACGATCTCTATACGAAGTCTGTTACGCTTTTTGGTCGAGCAGAAAAACAGAGGTGTGGATACGGAACCTTTTTTCAGACAACTCATTTTTCGTGATTTTTATGCTTATTTGCTCTTTCATTTTCCTGATCTAGCGTGGGAAAACTATAAATACAGATTTAACGGCATAGAAGATGAAGAAAAATACAGTGCATTTTGTGAAGCCAGAACAGGAGTACCCGTAGTGGATGCAGGGGTAAGAGAATTGTTGCAAACAGGTTTGATGCATAATCGTGTACGTATGATCTGCGCTTCATTCTTTACCAAGGATCTGCTCTTGCCATGGCAGTGGGGAGAAAGTTTTTTTGCGAAGTATCTGTTGGATTATGACGCTGCATCCAACATACTCTCTTGGCAATGGAGTGCAGGTACAGGTATAGACCCTCAACCGTATTTCCGTATATTCAATCCCTATCTGCAGAGTAAAAAATTTGACAAAGAGGCACGCTATATCAAAAAGTGGATACCCGAACTCAGAGACGTAGATGCAAAAAAGCTTCATGATGAGAGCTATCTGCTAAACTATAGTATTAAAAAGTATCCCAAACCGATAGTCGTACATAAAGAGGCTTCACAACATGCTTTGGCATATTTTAAACAGAGACTTTAGGAGGTAGCATGTTAGATTTGCAAGAGATGCGTACAGAATATATACAAGCGACACTCGATGAAAGTACGGTACCTGAAGATCCTTTTATTCTTTTTGAAACGTGGTTCGCACAAGCAGTCGAGACAGAGGTGAAAGATCCAAACAGTATGATATTGGCTACAAGCTCGAAAGAGAATATTCCAAATATACGTACCGTACTTTTAAAGATATTTGATGAAAAGGGGTTTGTGTTTTTTACGAACTATAACAGTGTCAAAGCCAAGGAGATAGAAGAAAATCCTCATGTCGCACTGGAATTCTTATGGTTGGATCTCGAACGCCAGGTACGTGTGATAGGTACCTGTGAAAAGATCAGTACGTCTGAGTCTATGTCATACTTCATGAAGCGTTCTCGAGGTAGTCAAATAGGTGCATGGGTGAGTAAACAAAGTTCGGTCATCTCTTCACGGAAGATGCTTCAAATGCAAATAGAAAAAATGAAACAAAAGTTTGCTAATGGTTCCATCCCACTACCTGATTTTTGGGGAGGCTACAGGGTCATACCCTCACAGATAGAATTTTGGCAGGGCAGAGCGAACAGACTGCATGACCGTATCCTCTATACGAGAGAAAACGGTGGATGGAAGATAGAAAGACTTGCTCCTTAGAATACTGTTTTTTAATAGGTTATTATCCAGTAAAAACAGGAAAGAAAAATATTTTTAATTTCTCAAAAAAATTGTTGAAAATTTGATGCAAATCCGAAAAAAAGGAGTAAAATTCGAAAAAATACTTCGGAGAAAAATGTGTCAACTTTGACCGTGAGCAACTATACCCTAAAACACTTTGACCTGAGAGCAAAAGAGCACATGGATAGATACCTTAAAGTGGTCAATGCAGATATCAGTGACTATACCTTTGCAGGTAATTACATCTGGCTCTCTACTGCCACAGGATTTTATGCCATTGTGAATGATACCTTTTGTCTGTTTATCCTAAATTCAGGTGAACTTTCCATGCTCCTTCCGCCTTTGGGAAAACAGGAAAATACCTATGAAGCGATGCTGCAATGTTTTGAGATCATGAATGCACATAACAGCAATAGGCAGTACTCTAAAATAGAATATATCCATGAGAATATGCTTGAAGGATTTGTGGATTACCTTGAAGAGGGCACAGTGATCTTTGATATGCTCAAAGACTTTATCATCGAAAAGAAGCTGGTGGACTATATCTATAAAGTGGATAATCTTATTGAACTCAAAGGGGATCAGTACAAATCAAAAAGAAATGAGATCAACAAATTTCAGAAGGTCTACACCAATCACAGGGTTGAGATCATAGATATCGATAAACATCGGGAAGGGATAACACATCTTTTTAACAAATGGGTCAAAGACAGGACAACCTATATGCCAAAAGAAGAGGTCGAAACTTTTTTAGACGGTATTTATTTTGAGAGATTTGCCATCAAACGGCTATTGAATGATTATAAAAATCTCGATGTGGTAGGCATGGTGCTTTATATAGATGATGAGATCAAAGGCTTTACCGTTGGTGAGAGGATCAATGAACAGACATCCAGTGTGATCATTGAAAAGACTGATTTTGAGGTACTGGGATGTGCCCAGTTTATCTTTAGAGAGTTTACCAAATATCTCAAAGAGATCTATCAAAGTGAATATATCAATGTAGGCGATGACATGGGGTTTGAAAATTTGAAAAAAGTGAAAATGTCCTATCGTCCTGATAAGCTGATCCCTAAATATACGATTTATCAGAAACAATGATCATTCGCGCTACTCAAGAGCATCTCAATGCATTGGTTGCATTGGAAAACAGCCTCTTTCCCAAAGATGATTTTCCTTTGAGCAGGGGTTCGTTCTCCTATCATATCAAAAAGAACGATTTGTTCGTTTTTATGCACGAAGGGGAAGTAGCAGGGTATATCCTTTGGCTCAAAAGAAAAACCTATTACCGTCTTTATTCACTGGGTGTCTCTGCGCAGTGCAGGGGGAGAGGTGTCGCACAAATGCTCCTTGCATATTCTTTTGGACTTTTAAAATCTCCTAGTTATACGCTGGAGGTCAAAATGACCAATCAAAGGGCCATATCACTTTACGAGAAGTTCGGTTTTAGAAAGCAAAAAATACTAAAGAATTATTATCCAAACAACCGTGACGGATATCTTATGAGAAAGCAGGAGAATGATGAAATTAAGAAATTATAAGTTTATACTTTATGAGATCAATCAAAGTACATTTTTGTATCTGCAATCTTTGGCGATATTGCTGATCACCTATATTGATTGGACACTCATGCCCTATGTGACAAAGCTCGAAGGTACCTATCTTCCTGTGTATATGATTAGTTTTTTTATGCTGATAGGTGCCCTTGACGGTATCATACAACCTCTGTTCAAGCATATCAGGATATACAAGATCTATCTTTTTTCCATCGTGCTTGATGTGATACAGATAGCAAGCTATTCTTTATACCTTGTTTCCATTGAACTCTTTACCTATGTGATCTTGGCCATTTTTACGATTCAGGGGATTACCTTTGAAGTGGCCAGGGTGCATACGGTTGATTTCATGAAGGATGAATCTATTGATCTGAAAGAGTATTTGATGATACGGTCATTTATCATTTCTCTGGCCATCATATTGGGTGGGGTGAGCGCTATGCTGTTTGACTCTCTTGATGTGCCTTTACTCTATATCCTTAGTTATTTAACACTGTTAGCTCTGTACGGTATCTATCTACAGTATAAATTGTACCAGATCTTTAAAAAAAGAATTTTTTTGTCGGATATAGAACTGGAGCAGGATAAAAAAGAACTTTTTGAAAAATTCAGATAATCCGGGTTTGGCTAATGCTTTCCTAGTATCTTCTTTGCCTGTTTGACAAAGAGTTGCTTTTTTTCCAGCATATTCTCTATCTCTTGTTTGCCGACATCACCAAATCTCTTTACAATGTACTCTGCAACCTCGGTGGAGACAAGGTCGAAGTCTGTAAAAAGTGCGTCTATGTGCATACGCAGATTACTGATCGTATGTTCATCTTGTGGCAGATCAATATGGGCAAGCTTCAACTCTTTGATACTGTATTCAGAATCTCTGGGATCCATTGTCTCCTGATAGGTTTGCATGGTTCCTAGTTGTATGGCTGTAAGTTTTTTTCCATAAGAACACCCTGTATCAATACCATAAAAATTTTCTTCTGATATAACTTCATCAAAGACACAATGCCCGAAAATATTGATTACCTCTTCATTTTTAATTTTCATGCCATCCTCATATCTGTTGAGTAAATAGTCATTGTAATAAACAGGGTTGTTTCGGTGTTCATAAAATGGCAATGCAAAACCATGTGTTATGAAATATCTATCTATTTGTATATACATAGGTAGGGTTCTGATCCACTCGAGATGGGAGAGTATTTTGGTATGATCACCTTGATAACTCTCAAGGGTAACCATCCCACCGTAGCGTTTGTCTGAACTCCATGGACCGTGTTTGTTGTGAAAAATCGCATCTTCCAAGTAGGTATCCATGAGATGTTCATGATTCCCTTTGACACAAGCATAACCTTTTTCAATGACAAAATCGATAACATCTTTTGAGAAGTTACCTTTATCACACAAATCTCCAACAAATATGAGTTCAGCACCTCTTGGAAGACGTGCAATGAGGTTTTGTAAAGTATATAAGCATCCATGTACATCGCCTACAACATATATATTTTCGATTTTTAAGTCGTCCATAATGTATGCCTCCTTTTTTATCTGATTATAATGTGATTTCATCTACTTTCATAGTAAAAAGATGTCAATTCATTATAATACAGATGATGAACAGTCATAAGAACACTATGAATAATAATTTGTTTAGACTATACTTAAGCATAAGATATATGTATTTTATACAGTGCTTGTTATAATGTTAGAAAGGATACATGATGAAAGTTCTGCTTACAGGTGCAAACGGGTATATAGGAAGACGCCTCAAACAAACGCTTTTAAATGAAGATGTATTCTTACGCCTGCTTGTGCGTAATCCTAAAAGTCTTGATTCTAATCTAAATGCTGAAATAGTACAAGGTGATACTTTTGATATGGACTCTTTGGAGCGTGCACTTGAGGGCATTGATGTTGCCTACTATCTCATACACTCTTTGCAACACAAAAACTATAAAGAACTTGACAAACAAAGTGCGCAAAATTTTCTGGATGCAGCCATCAAAAAAGGGGTTAAACGTATCATATACCTGGGTGGACTTGGTGTGAAAGAACATGCAAGTGAACATCTTTTAAGCCGAATAGAAACAGGAGAAATACTTTCAAGCAGACCTGACAAGATAGAGACCATCTGGATACGTGCAGGGGTGATCATAGGTTCAGGAAGTGTCAGTTTTGAGATCATCAGGCATGTTACAGAAAAACTGCCTATCATGGTCACACCTAAATGGGTCAATACCTTAGCACAGCCAATAGGAGTAGATGATGTCATTGCCTACTTGAATGCCTCAAAGGATCTTAGTATAGATGGCAATCTTGTAGTGGATATAGGCAGTGAGAAGATGACCTATAAAGAGATGATGCTAGCTTGTGCCAATGCACTGGGTCTTCGACGCTGGATCTTTCCGCTTCCTATACTGAGCATTAAATTCTCTTCTTATTGGCTGAATCTCTTTACCCCTGTACCTTATACGGTTGCACGTCCACTTATAGAAGGACTATCGTCTGAAGTGCTCATACAAAATGACAATGCCAAGAGGTACTTTAGTCATATACACCCTATGAAATTTAATGAAGCAGTTAAAAAAGCGATCAAAGAGATGGAAGAGAATCAAGTTCTCAGTCGATGGAGTGATGCGAGTGGTGGACAGGACATGTGGGAGAAACAGCATAAACATGACCCTGCATCAGCAGTTTTGATGGATCGTCAGTCTATAAAGCTGCGTGGTATTCCAAAAGAGACAATATATTGCACTTTTTGCTCCATAGGTGGGGAAGAGGGATGGTTCGGATATGATTGGCTTTGGGAGATCAGAGGCTGGATGGATAAAATGATCGGTGGTGCAGGATTGAACAGGGGACGAAGAGACTGTCGACAACTTAGAATAGGAGAGAGTGTGGATTTCTGGAGGGTTGAAGATTTGAGTGTCAATGAAAGACTGCTTCTCTATGCACAAATGAAAATTCCGGGTAAGGCTTGGCTGGAATTCAAGATAAAAGGGGATGAGCTGGTGCAAACTGCTTATTTTTCTCCACGTGGACTATGGGGCAGACTCTATTGGTATATTCTTACTCCTGTGCATTATTTAGTATTTCGTAATATGATAAGGTCCATATTAAAAAAAGCACAAAACGATGAACAGACAAAATAAAACTATGAATACGTTGATAGAATGGCTAAAATAAAATAAATGGATTTACTCATACTTTATGTTGCAGGAATACTGTATTTCACTATTATAGAAAAGGATAAACATGAAAAAATTACTATTATCACTCGCACTCTTATTTGCGTTATTATTGACAGGGTGTGAAGAGAAAAAACCAGAAAAAGTAGCACCCGTTGAAAATTTCAAACTCACCGAGTACCTTGGAACATGGTATGAGATAGCAAGATTGGAACACAGATTTGAAAGGGGTATGGAAGCGATATCGGCAACCTACAGTATGAGAGAAGATGGTGGGGTTAAAGTACTCAATAAAGGATATAAAACACAAGAGAAAGAGTGGAGTGAGGCCGAAGGTAAAGCGTACTTTGTAAAAGATCCTGACAAAGGCTTCTTAAAAGTATCCTTCTTTGGGCCTTTTTATGGCTCCTATATCGTGATGGATACAGATTATGAAACTTACACGATGATCAGTGGACCAGATCTGAGTTACTTCTGGATACTCTCTAGAAAACCCACACTTGATGAGACAACACTGAAGAGACTTTTAGCGCAAGCAAAAGAAGCCGGCTTTGATACAAGCAAACTGATCTATCCGGACCAAAGTATGAATACAAGTAGGAATAATGACAAATAAAGCACTCATCATCGTAGCACATGGAAGCCGAAAAGACTCTTCCAATGAAGAGGTCAAGGCACTTGGAGAGAAAGTAAGATCCCTACAGATTAAAAACTATGCATTTGTCATGACGGCATTTTTGGAGTTTGCTGCGCCTTCTTTGGAAGAGAGTATGCTCTCCTGTGTTGAGAAGGATGCCAGTGAGATAGTCATCTTACCTTACTTCCTGGCTTCGGGTAACCATGTTACCCGAGATATCCCTGAAGTGGTTCATAAGATACAGGCATTATACCCGCAAGTAAAAATAACACTCAAAGAACATGTAGGCAGTTCCTCTGGTATGGTGAAGCTTCTTAGCGATATGGCAGAGTAGATATTTAGTATGAATTGACATAATTTCTATACGAAATACTGTTGTATCAGTATAAAATATGAGAAAAAATGAGGAACCAATGTTTAAAACCTATGATACTTTAGAACAAGCAACACACGCACAACCAAGAGTCACGGCTTTGCTCGCCTGCCAAGATAATCTCATGCCGGCTTCATGGCATATGCCTATCTCTAAGTCACCTTTTCGTTATGCAGTGGCGGTACGTGAAGAGAACTACACGCATGCACTACTGGAAAAACATCGAAGCTTTACACTCAATTTTTTACCATTTGATCATTATGAAACTATCAATATTTTGGGGAAAATACATGGTGACAGTGAAGATAAATTGGCTAAAAGTGGATTAAAGGTTGAGGGTAAAGATAGCCATGAAAATGTATTACTCAGTGCTTCAGACTTTATCTATGAATGTAAGGTATGTGATACTTATAAAAATGGTGATCATACCATTTTTATAGCAGATGTCACCAAAATATATGTGAATGATAAGCAAAGTGAGAAGCCTATGCTATTTTCTGGTCGTGGGAAGTATGGGACAGTGGAAGAGACATTTACATTATCAAAAAGGAGTATAAAATGACTTTAGAAGAAATTGAATTTGAATTGGAGCTAGCAGGGTTGAGTAGAGAACAACAGATCAAATTAATATCATCGATTAAAAGAAATGGTTTTGATGCAAAAACAGTGGATAAAAAATTACAACTTATGGGATTTGAACCGATCTTCACTATTTATGATGAAGATTGAGAAGATATCTATATAAAAAAACTAAGTGCAAAAAAGTGAGTGTATTTTTTAATCGACATAAATATACTACGAAAACTTTTTTAAACTGTATAGTATAGGTTATAAAGGAGTTTTCATGAAACCGTATATACCAACAGAATTTAGTTTTGACCCGGATGAAAGAGGCCACTTTGGCAAGTTTGGAGGCAGATATGTACCTGAGACACTGATGCCCATACTTATTGAACTTGATGAGGTCTATAAACAATACCGTTTTGACAAAACCTTTTGGAATGAGGTTAATGCACTCTACAAAGACTATGTAGGACGTCCATCCCCTTTATATAAAGCACAGAACATCAGTGATGAAATAGGTGCAGAAGTCTATCTGAAACGTGAAGATCTCAACCATACAGGTGCACACAAGGTGAATAACACCATTGCCCAGGGTCTTTTGGCTAAGCGTATGGGGAAAACGAAGATCATTGCTGAGACGGGTGCAGGACAGCATGGCGTAGCTACTGCAACTGTCGCAGCACTTATGGGTCTTGAGTGTGAGGTTTTTATGGGTGCAAAAGACGTAGAGCGCCAACAGCTCAATGTCTTTCGTATGAAACTGCTTGGAGCCAAAGTACATGCAGTGGAATCCGGCAGTAAAACACTGAAAGATGCGATGAATGACGCTATAAGACACTGGGTCACCCATGCCAGAGACACTTTTTATGTTATAGGTACCGCTGCAGGCCCCCATCCCTATCCTTTGATGGTACGTGATTTTCAGGCCATCATTAGTTATGAAGCCAAAGCACAACTCTTAGAACAGGCGAATACGCTGCCTGATTATGTCATTGCCTGTATCGGTGGCGGATCCAATGCATTAGGTATGTTTGCCCACTTTATAGAAGAAGAAAAAACAGAGTGCATTGGCATAGAGGCAGGAGGAAAAGGATTGGATAGCGGGGATCATGGTGCTTCTCTGGCATTAGGTAGACCCGGTGTTCTTCATGGACAGTTGAGTTATCTGTTGCAAACAGATGACGGACAGGTAGAAGAGGCTTATTCTGTCTCTGCTGGGCTTGACTATCCGGGGATAGGTCCTGAACACTCATTTTTAATGGAGCAGGGCAAAGTGATCTATGACTCTGTTACCGATGACGAAGCGATGGATGCCTTTGTATGGCTTAGCCGCACTGAAGGGATCGTTCCGGCATTTGAAAGTGCCCATGCCATCGCCTATCTTAAAAAAATGCCTAAAGAGAAGATCAAAGATAAAACAATTATCATCAGCCTTTCTGGAAGAGGAGATAAAGATATGATACAGGCTATGGAGATTTTGAAGCTATAAGCTCTTGAGTCTTTTGATGTCTGTAGGCAAACATTTTTTTCATATCTCGTTTGATCAGCCATACAATAGCTGTAGTCAGTGGCTCAAAAGGCAGCGAAAAAGTAATTTCGTCCCGTAGTACACTGTGTGAATCATCCACTTGTATAAAGTGATGTTCATGCCTGAAGCTTTTAAAGGGTGACTGTGTTGCTGTATCAATGATAAGATCCGGATATTCTACTTTTTCAAATGTCAGTTTCCAGACAAAAGAAAACCATCCTTTTTTAATGCGTAGCACGGCTTTATTTCCCTCTTTCAAAGGTGTATCAAGTTTGAGTATCTCAAGACTGGTATCTTTGGGTGTAATCAGAGGAAGATTCTTTGTGTTTGCATGAAAGTCAAAAAGGGTTTTGACACTGCATGGTATTGGAGTTTCAAATATTAGTGTATGTTTCATATTTGCATTATGTCATGGGATATAAATCTTTTGTATAACCTTTTTGTCAATTCATTATTTTTCAATCGACAATAAATGACTACAAAGATAGGTATAAAAATCATAAACTTACATAAAGATGAAAATAAAATCTCATAAAAGGAACCACAAATGAAAAAGCGCATCTGGATTGTCGGTGGAAGCAGTGGGATTGGACTGGAACTTGTAAAAAAGTGGTTACAAGAGGGTATGTATGTTATTACCAGTGCCAGAAAGGCGAGCAGTACAAAAGAACTTTTAACGCTCAAACAAATTTATGAAGAACAACTACAGATCGTAGACATAGATGTGACCTCTATAGCATCTGTAAAAAAAGCTGTACCTCAAGCATGGAAACGTTTTGAGGGTATCGATATATGGTTCTATAATGCAGCAGTCTACGAAGTGATGTCTACAGAAGAGTGGGATGTTGAACATTTTGAAGCGATGATGCAGATCAATTATATGGGAGCAGTACGTGTGATGAGTGAACTTTTACCATATTTTGAAAGAAAAGGGGAGGGAAGGTGGATATGGAATGCCAGTCTCTCAAGCTACTTTGGCCTTCCTCTTGGAGGTGGGTACAGTGCACCTAAAGCGGCATTACTGAATTTGGCTGAGTCTCTACAGCCTGAGTTGAATGTCAAGGGTATAGAACTTCAGGTGATCAATCATGGTTTTGTGAAAACAAGACTGACACAGAAAAACAGTTTTGATATGCCAGAACTTATGACACCTGAAGAAGCAGCAGAAAATATTATCAGAGCGACAAAAAAACCATATCGTTTTGAGATACATTTTCCGTTTAAACTCTCTACCTTTTTGCAGGTATTACGCTTGATTCCCTACAGGATCTCTTTGGCATTGACTAAAAAGATGCTGCCTAAAGACATTTCGTAAGGATGCTATGATGAACCAAGAGAAATTGAGCCATTATTTTGAAACACTGAATGAAGGTGTTGACATTGAAGATTTTCGTACTATCTATGATGATGCTGTTGTTTTCAAGGATCCCTTCAATGAAGTAAAGGGTATACGAGCAGTATATGAAGTATTTGAACATATGTATCAGACTCTGGATAAACCAAGATTTATCATTAAAGAATACATAGACAAACAAAATGTGGCCTACGTCAAATGGGATTTTACCTTTGCATTTAAAGGTGAAAAGAATGAAAACAGGTTTGAAGGGGTAAGTCGCTTGCAAATAAATAACCAAGGAAAGATTATATCGCATGTTGACTTTTGGGATGCGGCTGAGCATATATATGAAAAGATGCCTGTAGTAGGGTCTGTTCTTAGATTGATCAAGCGCAAGATTTCGAGAAGTTGACCTTATGCAAAACTCAAAAACCTTAGGAATATGTGCTACCTGTTCTCGTCATACAGCATTGACAAAACACCACCTTATACCGAAAAAAAGACATAAAAAAATGAAAAACAGTTCTATCAATGAATTGCTTGATGCGGTTATTTATGTATGTCGTACCTGTCATAACGGTATACATGATTTGTATGATGAACATACCCTTTCTAAAGAGTTTAATACACTTGAAAAACTCTGTGCTGATGAGAGATTGCGTAAACATTTTATGTGGGTATCAAAATGTAAAAAGGGTGTACAATGAAACAAGAAAAACTTACATATTTTACATTGATCTCCTACGCTTCAACTGCAATACCCCTTGCTATGTTAGGACTTCCACTGTATATCTATCTGCCTACCTTTTATTCACAGAGTGTAGGAATAAGTGTAACACTAGTAGGTCTTATTCTTTTTTTTGCACGACTCACGGATGTTATTACAGATCCACTGGTAGGACTTTACAGTGATAGACTTCAAAGCAGATATGGGAAAAGAAAACCTTTTATACTTACAGGTTCCTTGATCTTAGTTGCAAGTTTTTATGCACTGATACATCCACCTGAAAATCAGACTGAACTATGGCTTTTTAGTTTTTCAATATTGGTTTACTTAGGATGGAGTATTGTATCCATACCCTATCTTGCATGGAGTGCCGAGATCACTTCAGACTATCATGAAAAGACCCGTTTGAGTGGAGCAAGAGAGCTTTTTACTATACTCGGTGCATTGGCAGCACTTCTTATACCGTACCTTTATAGTGTTTCAGAATCCGCAGATAAAAGCCTGAGTATCTTATATACTGCATTTCTGATAGCACTCATTTTGATGCTTCCTCTTACCCTTACGGGTATTAAAGAAAGTAGAGTAAAACCTACTAAGCACATTACATTTAGAGAGGTTAAAACACTCTGGCAGAAAATACCTGCACTTAGCCGACTGCAATCAGCTTTTACACTTAACTCACTGGCAAATGCTCTTCCTGCAACACTTTTTTTGTTTTTTGTTCAGCTTGTCTTGGAAGAAGAATCAAAAACAGGTCCACTGCTTTTACTCTATTTTGCTTCAGGTATAGCAGGCTTACCTTTTTGGACTATGTTAGCCAAAAAGATAGGCAAACGGAAAAGCTGGCTGGGTTCTATGTTACTTGCTTCTACTGCCTTTGTCTTTGTTCCCTTTCTCGGTAGTGGCGATCTTGTATGGTTTGCATGTATTACTTTCGTCTCAGGGCTCTCTTTAGGTGCAGATATGGCATTGCCATCTTCCATTCAGGCAGATGTGGTACAAAAGATAGAAAAAGAAAAATCTTCTTATGCCGGCATACTGTTTGGAATCTGGGCTATGTTGACCAAGTTTGCACTTGCACTATCTGTGGGTATAGGGTTTGTCATATTAGGGGCAGTGGGGTTTGATCCTCATGAACCTACACCATTGGCACTGACTACACTTGCCTTACTCTATGGCGGTGCACCGGTTTTTTTCAAAATGATCGCGTTTTGGATTATGAAAGATTATCGTGAAACAGTCTAACCTTAGTCCTTCAATTTTATTTTTAATGACATTTATTTTAGGTGTATATCTTTCGTGGATTCAACCTTTGAATTTTAAACTTTATATAGATAGTGATAGTGATGTAATACGATTTATAGGGCTAATTTTACTTTTCGTTAGCCTGATACTCACTATCTTGGCTTATAGAATGTTTAAAAATCATTTCACCCCTCATGCCCCCTTTTCTACACCTACGGTACTTATAGACAGCGGTGTTTTTGCTATGAGTAGAAACCCTGTCTACTTGGCATTGGTATTGTCTCAATTTGGTTTGGGTTTTGTATTAGATATGGTGTGGCTTTTGCCTTCTGCTCTGATTTTATGGATTACCCTTTATTACCTGATTGTACCAGATGAAGAAAAGATTTTAGAAAGCCTATTCAAAGAGAGATATACACACTACAAACAACACACACGTCGCTGGTTTTAATCAACTGACAAAATAACAATACAAAAAGATTTAAAAACAGCATAAACTACAGTTAGAGTAAAAAACTGTAAAGGAGCTAGAGATGAAAAAATTGTTATTTATTTTATTTTCAACATTTTTGTTTTCTAACGCCCCTTTGCCTGTACCTCATGTAGACGTTAAAGCGTTTAGCGGTCTATGGTATGAAGTAGCAAGAACTTATAACAGTTATCAAAAAGATTGTGTTGCATCGTCGGTTGAATATGCATTGCAAAACGACAGTACTTACAAAGTTTTCAACCGATGTTTTGAAAATATCATAGGTGGAGATCTTATAGAGTACAAAGGTACTGCGGAGCCTAAGAATGGAAACTCTATGTCAAAGATAGACATGACCTATTTTTATATTTTTACACGTGAATACCGTGTTATTTACTTAGAAAAAGATTACTCTGCTGCAGTGGTAACAGATGAAGAGATGGATCAGGTCTGGGTGCTGAGCAGAAAGCCTCAGTTGCCAAAAAGAAAACTCAAGAAGATTCTATCGAAACTTGAAAAAAAGATGGATGTGAAGAGACTGATCTTTACACCACAAGACAAAAAAGGACGTTACAAATGAAAATTGCAGTACTTGGAGCAGGCATCAGCGGTTTGGGTTCTGCCTATCTTTTAAGCCAAAAACATGAAGTAGATCTGTATGAAAAAGAAGGACGTCTTGGAGGACATGCACGTACTACCATGGTAGAGGAAGATGACAAACGTTTTGGTGTTGATACAGGTTTTTTGGTATTCAACCATGAGACCTATCCGCTTTTGACCAAACTCTTTTCAAAACTGGATGTCAAGATAGAAAACAGTGACATGAGTTTCGGTTTTTGGGACGAAGTATCCAATACGGCCTATAATGGTCAATCTCTTAGTGGTCTATTCTTCCAGAAAAGAAATCTTTTTTCATTGTCTCACTACAGAATGATAGCCGATATTATGCGGTTCAATAAAACGGCTAACATCGATATAGACGAAAATAGTTCTGCACTAGATGGTACTCTTGGAGAATATCTTGAGTCCTATTCGAAGGTATTCAAAGAACGTTATATCATACCGATGGGAGCTGCTATCTGGTCAACACCGAGTGACAAAATGCATGATTTTCCTGCAAGGACTTTTGTACAGTTCTTTAAAAACCACGGACTGCTTGGTGTTACGACACAGCATCAGTGGCTTACTGTAAGCGGAGGTTCAAAAAATTATGTAGAGAAGATTAAAGCGCACATTTCAGGAAAGATCATTTTGAACAGTGATGTGGTGGGTATTAAGCGCCATGATGACTATGTGATACTTCTCCATCAAGACGGGAGTGAGAGCCATTATGACAAAGTAGTCATGGCAATGCATGCACCTGAGGCATTAGAGTTGCTACAGGATGCCACAGCTGAAGAAGAGGAGATACTTTCTGCTTTCCCTTACAAGCAAAACGATGCACTACTGCATAATGACAGTAAGGCACTTTACCCGGACAAGAAGATCTATGCAGCATGGAACTATAAAACAGGTGGGAAAGAGAATGCCGTGACACTCTCTTACTGGATAAACAGGCTGCAAAATCTTGACAGTAAGAAAGAGTATTTTGTCTCTTTGAATGAAACTTCAGAGCTGGAAAATGTGATAGAACAGATCTCTTATGCACATCCGCAGTTTGACAGCAGGGCGATCATGATGCAATCCAGACGTGAAGAGATCAATGGTCAGAACCATACGTACTATGCGGGTGCCTACTGGCGTTACGGTTTCCATGAAGATGGACTCTGGAGTGCCAACACGATAGCCCAGAGCTTTGGATGTGCATTATGAGCCATAGTTTTTTTGAAGGAACGGTCTATCATAAACGGTATACACCAAAGGTTCATGAATTTACCTACCCCTTCTATCTGTTGGATATCGATCTGAGCTTACTGAATACACTGAAAAACAAGCTTTTCTCATTCGAAGGGGTGAACCTTTTTTCTTTCAAAAGTAAAGATCATTTTGGCCAAAGTGAAGATTTTAAGCAGAATGTAGAAGCATTACTCCAGAAGTTTGAACTTACACCTAGTGAAAATATGCATTTTATGACCCTTCCAAGAGTTGCAAATTTTGTATTTAATCCTATAAGTGTACTGATACTTTTTAATGAGAAGACACCAACACATCTTTTTGCTGAAGTACATAACTACAACGGTGGGAGAGTCGTCTACCCTGTGATATTAGAGACAAAAAAGAATGATGTCTATGAAGGCAAAGTAATGAAAGATATGTATGTTTCTCCTTTTTTGGAAACGAAGGGAGAGTACCGATTTACACTGCAGTATCAAGAGACAAAAATGTCACTGAAAGTGGATCTCTATGAAGAAGGAAACAAAAAACTGACTGCTTCTTTCAGAGGCAGAGCAAAGCCCTTTAAGAGTACAACGGTTGTAAAACTGTTTGCACGTCACTCTTTTTTAACATTTTGGGTGGTTACAAGAACATTGTGGCAAACCTTAAAGCTTTGGCGAAAAGGATTGACCTGGTATTCGCCAACAGCAGCAGATCAAATAAGGAGGTATTGAAATGAAAGGATTTTGGAACAAATTCGGAGACAGATATTTAAAGCGTATTGAACAGGGAACACTGAAAGTAATCTACAGTGACGGAACCAAAAAAATCTATGGAAACGGTGAATCTCCAAAAACAAGTATGATCATACATGACAGCCGCTTTTTTAGACGTCTTGCACTTTATGGTGATATAGGATTTGCAGAGAGTTACATGGACGGTGATTTTGAAACTACCGACCTAACGAACCTGATCAGTATTGCACTGCTGAACTCAAAAGCATTGGCAGCAAAAAGTGAAGATAAAAGCACTAACCATTTTATCAACCTATTGCCTCAGCTCAACAAGATAAAGCACTGGATGCGTAAAAACTCTAAAACGCAGTCACAAAAAAATATCTCACAGCACTATGACCTCTCTAATGATTTTTTTGAATTGATGCTGGATGATACGATGATGTATTCCAGTGCAGTATTTGAACACCCGGAAGAGTCACTGTATGAAGCACAACAAAGAAAGATCAAACTGCTTTCAGACAAGCTACGCCTTAAGCCGGGGGCTAAAGTACTTGAGATAGGTTCGGGCTGGGGAGCAATGGCGATTCACCTGGCCAAAGAGAAACAGTGCGAGGTGACAACAGTTACACTGAGTAAAGAGCAAAAAGCACTTTGTGAAAAGCGTTTTAGAAAAGAAGAGGTCGATAACCAGATAGAGATCCTGCTTAAGGACTACAGGGATCTTGATGGCACTTTTGATGCCATCATTGCAGTAGAAATGTTTGAAGCAGTCGGAAAAGAATATTTTGATGTTTTTTTCAAAAAATGCGAATCACTCCTCAAGCCTTCAGGTGTAATGGTGATGCAGGTTATTACTATGCCAGATCAGCGCTATGATGCCTATAGTAGAGGAACCGACTTTATCCAGAAGTATATTTTCCCGGGAGGACATTTGCCAAGTGTCAGCAAAATACTTCAAACAACGACAAATCACACCCGTTTAAATCTTTTACATATGGAAGAGTTTACAGAAGATTATGCGAAAACTCTAAGATTATGGCATGATGCGTTCAGGTCCAAGCTTCATAAGGTTAAAGAACTCGGATTCGATGAATACTTTATACGGATGTGGAAAATGTATCTTTGTTACTGTGAAGCAGCATTTTTAACGCGAAATATCAATTTGGTACAAGTGGCTTTTACCCGTGATCAGAACATACATTTGAATAAAGGATTGGTAGCATGAAACTCAAATCTATTTTAACACTTGGAATATGCGGACTCTTAACAGGGTGTGGCAGCAGTATGAAGATTGATGATTTCTCCAACACTACACCTGAGTTCATCCCTCAAAAGTATTTTAACGGACCAATGACCGCATACGGTATAGTGAAAGACAGAGATGGAAAGATCATTAGGCGTTTCAAAGGAAAACTAGTAGGAAGCTGGGACAAGAATGGTGTAGGTACCCTGGATGAGAAATTTGTCTATGATGATGGAGAAACACAGACACGTGTCTGGACCCTGACACCTACTGGAGAGAAAACCTTTACAGGCACTGCCGGAGACATTGTTGGTGAAGCGCAGATGATTGCAAAAGGCAATACAGTTATGATAGACTATACGATGCGTGTCCCGTACAATAAGTCAACGATAGATATCAATGTACGTGACTGGCTGCATCTTCAAGAAGATGGTGTAATTTTAAATCATTCTAAAATGAAAAAATTCGGTTTTGAAGTGGGTGAACTGGTGATCACAATCATTAAAGATTTTCCTGCCGATGCAATGGATTAAAGGAGACAGTATGTTAAAAGGTATCTTATCTTTATTGTTTATATTGAGTGTGAATACGTTAGCAAAGGATGTACAGATGAAAACAATTTATGATTTTAAAGTTAAAACTATTGAAGGGAAAGAGACAACACTGGAACCATACAAAGGAAAGGTGTTGCTTATCGTAAATGTTGCGAGTAAATGTGGCTATACACCTCAATATGATGGACTTGAAACACTCTACAAAAAATATAAGGATCAAGGATTGGTGGTACTTGGATTTCCATGTAACCAGTTTGGTTCCCAGGAACCAGGTTCTGAAAAAGAGATACAGAATTTTTGTCGTGTGAACTTTGGTGTGACTTTCCCTATGTTCTCCAAGATCAATGTCAACGGCGATGATACGCATCCACTTTACAGATATCTTAAATCAGAACAGCCGGGAATTTTGGGTACAGAAGCGATCAAATGGAACTTTACGAAATTCCTTGTGGATAGAGAGGGTAAGGTAGTTGAGCGTTTTGGTTCATCTACCAAACCTAAAGAACTCGAAGAAAAGATAGAAGCACTACTAAAATAGACCTGATCTGTTTACTCTATGTAATATATTATTGCACACGGAGTACATAGAGAGTCTCTACAATAATAAAAAGGAGACAAGTGATGAAAGTAGCACTGACTGGAGCCAGCGGGTTCGTTGGAACGGCTTTACAGAATCATTTTAAAGAGTGTAGTGTCATAGACAGGAAAGATGACATCTCTATGATAGTAAAAAAATTAGAAGACGTTAATGTTGTCATTAATCTTGCCGGTGCTCCTATTATCAAGCGATGGAGTGATCCTTATAAAAAAATTCTTCTTCAAAGCCGTATAGAAAGTACAGAACGATTGGTAAAAGCGATCAATCAAAGTCATGTGAAACATTTTATTTCTACTTCAGCCATTGGTATTTATCCTGATGATCAAAAATGTGATGAAAGCTGTACAGAAATAGCAGACGATTTTTTGGGTGAACTTGCCCATAAGTGGGAAGAGGAAGCTAGATTGTGTGAGAAACCAACCACTATATTACGTTTTGGTGTGATACTTGGCAAAGAGGGTGGTGCATTGGCACAGATGCTTACACCATTTAGATTGGGTGTTGGAGGCATTATTGGAAATGGGAAGATGATGACCAGTTGGATAGCTATGAAAGATCTGGTACGCATCTATCAATTCATTATTGATAAGCATCTTACCGGTGTTTTTAATGCTGTTTCCCCCAACCCTGTTACAAATTATGTTTTAACCAAAGCATTAGGAAAGGTTTTACATCGTCCTACCATACTGCCTATTCCTGAATTTGCTTTGCGCATCATGTATGGGGAAGCCAGCTCTGTCCTTACAGGTTCGAAAGAAGTCTATCCTACTGCACTCCAGGAACAAGGTTTTGTCTTTGAATATACAGACATAGAAAAAGCGCTAAAACACCAGTTAACCTAGTTTTTACAATGAATCGACATTATGAGGCTACGAACACAACCCTATTATTTGTAAAATAAACAAAAAAGTGAGGTTTCCGTGAAACGAGCCATAGTATTAATGAACATGGGTGGACCCAATAACTTGGATGAGGTAGAAGTTTTTTTGAACAATATGTTCAACGATAAACGCATTATTTCAGCACCAAAGCCTATACGTAAGATGTTAGCAAAACTTATTACATGGAGAAGAAAAGAAGAAGCCAAAAGCAGTTATGCTGCTTTAGGAGGAAGATCACCTTTGGTAGGGTATACAAAACAACTCATATCAAAACTTGAAGAGGGTATTGATGCTACCGTACATATGGCTATGCGTTATACCCCTCCTTATTCATTTGATGCACTTCAAGGACTTAAGCATGTGGATGAGATCTATGCTATCCCTCTATATCCGCATTACTCAAGTACAACGACACTTTCAAGTATGGAAGATCTCGAAGAGAGTATCAAAAAGCAGGGTATTCATGCAAAAGTAAAAACACTGCATAGTTATTACCGTCATCCAGATTATATCGCTGCAAGTGTAGAGCGGATCAAAGAGGCACTTGGTACAGACAATCCTGAAGAGTTTGAGTTGGTTTTTTCTGCACATGGACTACCCAAAAAGATCATAGATAATGGAGATAACTATCAGCGTCATATCAAGTACAATGTATATCATGCTCGTAAAGCATTGCTCGAAGCAGGTATTCAGTTTCATAAGACCCATCTTGCCTACCAGTCAAGACTTGGACCACTGGAATGGATACGTCCCTATCTTGAGGATAAACTCAAAAGTCTAAAGAAAAAAAAGTTATTATCTATCCGATAGCCTTTACCATTGATAATTCTGAGACAGAGTTTGAACTTGATGTAGAGTATAGAGAGATCGCTGAAAAAATTGGGTTTGTGGAGTATCGTGTGGCAAAGGCCCCTAATGATCATCCCTCATTTGTCAAATGCATAGCAAATCTATATGAGAGTATGAAAGTCTCCTAATGATCGAGTATGCAGTAGTTGGTTCTGGTATAGGTGGCAGCAGCATGGCTGCATATCTGGATGCTAAAGGGTATGAGACTGTTTTGTTTGAAAAAGAGCCATATCTTGGTGGATGCAGTTCGACCTTTGTACATGGAGGTTATGCTTACAATACCGGTGCTACGACACTGGCTGGATATCAAGAGGGTCATATTGTAAAATCAATGTTTGACAAAATAGGCTTTACGCCTGAACTTCTGGTCACAGACCCTACAATCGTTATTATACAAAATGAAAAAATCACACCTCGTTTTTCCGACTTGGAAGATTTTTTAGAAGTGCTTGAAAAAAACTATCCTCATCCTAAAAATCGTGAATTTTGGACATTGGTTCATAGACTTGGAAAAGAGTTTTATGCTTTGCATGGACATTACTACTCTAATCGTTCTCTATGGCATAAACTTATATCACTGACAAGTTTTTTCCCTTTATTGGTCAGATTTCAACGTTTCTTACGGACCAATGCCTATGATTTTATCAACGATTTTTATGGAGATATTTCGGAAGAGTATCAAAAATTTCTAGAAGCACAGATCCTCATCGTTGCACAGGCTCATTCAAAAGAGATCAATTTTTTTACTGCAGCACTCTCTTTGGGATATTCTTTTAATGAAACTCATTATGTACCAGGTGGATTCGGAAGATTGTTTGATCAGATGACAGCAAAGATGAAGTATATCAAACGTAACACACAAATAGAAAAGATTGAACGACACAGTGATCATTTCACACTACATACCAAAAATGAGTCACTAAAAGCCAAAAAAGTGATACTGAACAGTACCATTTATGACAGCGAAAAACTTTTTAATGATGAAAAAGTAAAGAACTATTATCAAAAGTATGAAACACTCAACAATCACCAAAGTTCATTTATGCTCTATATGACAATAAGAAGTGACAAGAAGTATGAACATCATTATCAACTGATACAGGATGAACAATATACACACAGCATATCCAATGCAGTCTTTGTTTCTTTTTCAGATGTGACAGATAACATGCTTACACCTGAAGGGCACTATAGTGTGACAGCATCCATACATACTGATGTAAGGTTTTGGGAAGATAAGCAAACCTATCAGAGTAAAAAATCAGAACTTCAAACTCAAATGCTAAAGAGTATCTGTGCTATACTTGATATCAATGAAGAGGAGATAGTGCATCAGTTCGCTGCTACACCTAGAAGCTTCAAGCGTTATATTAACCGTTCACAACTTGGAGGAAATGCTATCACTATGAAAAACTTCCTACCAAAACTTCCTTCCAATGATACTCCAATTAAAGATTTATATCAGGTAGGTGATACAGTCTATGCAGCACAGGGATGGCCTGGAGTGATGTTGGGTGTTGAAAATCTCAGAGGATTGCTGGATGTATAATATCGCTTTGCGTATCAAGGTACTTGATTGGCTTTACATTTTACTTATTGGCGTTGTTTTTGCGATGTTGCTCTCTTCTTTAGGGTATGTGCTTTTAGGTCTTGAATGGGTCCAAGGTATGTATTTTGGAGCTATGCTTGGTTTTTCTATTACATTTTTCTCTCTTTTGTTCATTACGTTTATGAATCAAACTATTTTACCAAAGATCTCAAAAATATTTTGGCTACCATTGGCAATATTCTTCTCGTTTCTTTCTGGTTTTTTAGGTACTTTATTAAGTACTGAAATTGCAGAGTTATGGGATATTGATCTTATCCCCTTATTTCATACCCACCATGTCCAAATAGCTGTTACCATAGGTGTTCTGACGTATATAGTAGGTGCTTTGCTGTATCGTTTTGTAAAGATGCGTAATGAAAAAGAAGAGGTTGATCATCATTATTTGCAAAGCCGTCTCCGTTCATTGGAGACTCAGCTCAATCCACATTTTCTTTTTAATGCTTTGAATTCTATAGCAGAACTCATTCACCAAGATCCGAACAAAGCTGAGACTGCCATATTAAAAGTATCTACTTTTTTACGCAATACTATGGATGAAAAAGCACTCATTCCATTGAATGATGAACTCAGAAATGTGCGTGATTATGTCGAACTTGAGAATATACGTTTTTCAGGTAAGATCCATATGCATATTGATGATTCTATACCTAAGATAAAAGTACCGAAATTTTCCATTCAGTTACTTGTAGAGAATGCTATAAAGCATGGTTTTATAGACAAAAAAATATTAGAAATATCTCTATTTTATGATCAAAGTCAAAATACACTGATATTGAAAAATAATGGTAGAGCAATGAAAAACACCAAATTTGGAACCGGCTTAACGAATCTAGCCCAGCGTCTAAAGCTTCTCTGTAAGGGAAAGATAGAAATAACAGACAAAGAAACCCCCACTTTTACTATCTATTTAGGAGATTGTCATGAAAATACTCATCGTTGATGATGAAGCTTTAGCACTTAGCAGACTGAAAAGAATGCTTAATACACTTGGATATGAAGATATCATAGAAGCAGAGAGTGCGACAGGTGCACTTCAAGCGATCAAAGAGAATCATGTTGATCTGGCACTATTAGATATTAACATGCCTGGAAGCAGTGGACTTGAACTGGGGTATGAACTACGTTATCATCAGGAGGACATAGCCATCATATTTCAAACAGCGTATGATGAACATGCGCTTAAAGCGTTTGATATCGGTGCAGTAGGGTATCTGGTCAAACCTTTCAGTATAGAACAGTTAGAGCAGTGTATAGCACGTGTTAAAGTGGAAAGTAAAAGCAGTAATGATCTTCGTTTGATGAGTAAGACGGGTGAGAGCTATTATCTACTGAAACCAGAGGAGATCTATTATGTCAAAGCGGATCTCAGTGAAGTGATGTTACGTTCTTCGAAAGGATTTTCTTACTATGCCCAAAAGATCTCTGATCTTGAAAAAAGATTATTGGCTTATCATTTTGTACGTATCCATAGATCCTATCTGATCAATATTAACAAGATCAAAGAGATAGAGACCATAGAACAGAGTAAACTCCGTTTTTCATTTCAAGATATCCCTGATCAGATAGAATCCAGTAAAGATGGAGCAAAAGCATTTAGAAACCAATTTTCTGTCTAAAATGTTTTCACTCATTCTTCATGGAGTAAAGCATAGTGCTTGATGAAGTCTATAACTTTAAAGTTATTTTGTTATTATCGTCCGCTACATCAAAAATCGATTAAGGTTACTATGAATCAATATAACAGAGTCGTTATAAAAGTAGGAAGTTCTGTGTTAACAGAGAAGGGTGAGATCGCAAAAGAGCGTATGCTTAATCTCGTTTCTTTTATCGTAGAAGTTCGCAAAAAATATGAGGTTATATTTGTAAGTTCTGGTGCAGCAGCAGCAGGGTACACAGCTTTAAAATTAGACAAAAGAGAACATATTAGCAAGAAAGTACTGGCTGCAATTGGACAGCCTATACTCATGAGCTCTTACAAAAAAAAGTTTGATATCTATGATACGGATATTGCTCAAATTCTTTTGACCGAAGATGATTTTAACTCCAGAAAACGTACAGAGATATTTAGCCAGATCATACAAACATCATTTAAAGAAGACATCATTCCTATTGTCAATGAGAATGATATTTCAAGTACACCTGATCAGATATTTGGAGATAATGATCTACTTGCAGCCAAAGTGACCCATCATACAGACTCGGATCTCTTGGTTATTTTGAGTGATATAGACGGTTACTATGACAGCAATCCAGATGAAAATCCTCATGCACAAATGTTAAAAGAAGTGAATAGTATTTCAGAAGATGAACTTGCTGCAGTATATAGACCTCATAATGAATTTACATCAGGCGGTCTATATACTAAGTTGGTTGCTGCAGATTTCCTGATCAATAAAAAACGTGAAATGTTTCTATGTAGCGGGTTTGATCTTTCGACTGCCTATGAGTTTCTCATGGATGGTAAACATACGAAAGGAACGCTTTTTAGAGCAAAGAACTAGTGCATCCTGACCATTTGGGATTGTAGATTCTGTTCATGCTTGGTATGCTCTTCCAGCATTCAACTTTTTACTACTGCTTCACGGCACTCTTTTATTTACACATATTATAATAATTACATTGATACCATAGAGTTAACTCTGTATAATAAGCAAGAATTGAAACATATGAAGGGTTATCTATGAATGATAAGATAAGAGAAATGATTGAAGAGATCGACAAGATGAAGGTGAAACTTGCAAAAGAGATCGACAAACAAGAGAATCATATCTCTTATGAGATCAAAAATGGCTATGTGACATTTGAACAAGAGGTTTTGGCCAAACAAAAAGAGAATATGAAAAATCTTTTAACCTGGTTTAGGGAAGTGCCTTTTTTACATTTGCTTACGGCACCTCTTATCTATGTGATGGTCATTCCTGCTATCATCTTTGACGTGTTGCTCTTTATCTATCAACAGATCGCATTCAGAATTTTTAAGTTTGAGTTTATCAAACGAAGTGACTATATGCACTTTGACCATCATTACCTTGGATATTTAAACGCTATTGAAAAGCTCAATTGTCTTTATTGCTCTTATTTTAATGGCCTAATGCTGTATGCTTCAGCCATTTCTGGTAGAACCGAACTCTACTTTTGTCCTATAAAACATGCGAAGAAGGTGATAGCGCAACATAAGTATTATGAGGAATTCCTCTCTTATGGTGATGAAGAGGATTATCAAGAGAAGTTAAAGGATCTTCGGGAAACTTCTCAACAGTAGAAAACAGTGAATTTTTAGATCACTAAAGGGCGCTTTTTTGCTTTCGTACGTAATTTATTGACAGATTTTAGCACAAAAGGGTGTTTTATGACCCAGATCTCAAATCTGTATTTGTAGGGAAAATCTATGATAAGCAATCCTATCAGGATGGTAAGTATTCCCTGACCGGGTAAAAAAAGCAGGAAAATACCTCCTATGATGAGCAGCACTCCAATGATATTTTTAAGGAATATAAACATAAAGCGTACCATTTTTGGTTTTTGACAGCATAGATACCTTTGGCGTTTTGGATGCGTAAAATAATCTGCAGGTATTTGAGTCACTATCCAAGGAATCAACAGTATCGAGGCGATAAAGCTCATGATCGACACTAGCGTTAACCCAAACAATAGATTTTCATGATTATCAATAAACTCCATCATTGCATTATTTCTATTTCTTTATTGTAGCATCAGCGGCGATACTGCTGTAAAGCGTACATATAGGAGTTGCGTTCATACGCAGCCGGGTTATCGGTATGGGTCAGAGAGATACTTCCTTTCATTTGCGAGATAGAGTCATACTCGTATTCCTGCATCCATTGGGTGATTTCATTGAGTATCACAGCTGCCTGGGCTTCTCCTTTGGTAAGAAGTATGGAAGCCAGTGCCACTGCATCTGCTCCACTCATGATGGCTTTGAGCACATCTTCACCGCTGTGTATCCCTGTACCCGCACACATTGAGCAGGAAAGCTTGTTATAGAGGATCGCACACCATCTTAAAGTTTCACTGATATTGGCTGGGCTGGTGATATTGGCACGCTGCAATGGAGTAAGAAGTTCAAGGTCCACATCCACACGTGCAGGATTGTCAAAAATGGTCAGACCGTTGGCTCCGGCTTCCACAAAGCGTTTTGCCATATTTGCAGGGCTGGAAAAATAGGCGTTCATTTTGACATTGAGGGGAATAGATATATGCTCTTTGACTTGCGTTACGGTGTCGACATACATTTGTTCTACGGTATGACCCTCCATATCTATAGAGGTAGGAATATAGGTGATGTTAAGTTCTAAAGCATCCGCACCGGCTTCTTGCAGTTTTTTGGCATATTTCACCCATCCTCCTGCAGAAACACCGTTCAGACTTGCGATAATCGGAATTTGGACAGCTTTTTTGGTTTTTCTAATCTCTTCAAGATAGTTTTCAGAGTGGAGATTCTCAAAATCCACTTCATTTGGCAGATAAGTAGTTGCTTCAGCATTAGCGTTACTGTGAATGTGCAAAAAATGGTCGATCTGATGGATCTCATGGTTAATCTCTTCTTCGAAGAGGGAATGCATGATGACAGCGGCGATACCGTTCTCTTCAAGCTTTTTTATGCTATCAAGAGATGCCGTTAACGGCGAAGCACTAGCAATAAGAGGATTTTTTAACTCCAGCCCTAAATGCGTAGTAGTCAGTTCCATGGTCAGACCTCCTTTTGTATTGGTTGATAATGTTCATATAGGTTTTGGTATCTTTTGTAGAGAGTCTGAGCTGTATGTGCCGCGGTTTTCAGGTAAGATCCTGCAGATTCAGCATTCATCTTCTCAACCATTTTAAATCGTGTTTCACGATACATAAAATCTTTGACATCTATTTTAGGACCTTTGTAGTCCAGTGTCATCGGATTTTCCCCTTCTTTGATCTTATCTGGGTTAAATCGGAAAATCGGCCATAATCCACTGTCAACAGCACGTTTTTGCTGATCAAACCCGTATTTTAGATCATACCCGTGGGCGATGCAGTGCGAGTAGGCAATGATGATGGAAGGACCTTCATAACACTCTGCTTCAACAAAGGCTTTGACCGTTGCTTTGTCGTTCGCACCCAGTGAGACTTTTGCTACATAGACATTTTCGTAATTGATGGCCATGGCAGCAAGATCTTTCGGTACCCCTGCCTTTCCGTCTGCAGCGAACTTGGCCACAGCACCCGTCAGGGTGGCTTTGGACTGCTGGCCGCCGGTGTTGGAGTAGACCTGGGTATCGAGTACCAGAATATTGACGTTTTTCCCGCTGGCAAGCACATGATCCAGACCGCCATAGCCGATGTCATAGGCCCAGCCGTCTCCCCCGATGATCCAAACAGATTTTTTCACAAGATAATCTGCGATCTCATGTAGTTTTTTTGCTTCATTGTCTTCACGTTCAGCAAGAGCAGATTTAAGCAGTGTAATCCGTTCCCTCTGCTCATTGAATTCTGTTTCATTCTTCTGAGAAGCACCCAGTATCGCTTCAACAAGTTTTTTGTCCAGACCATCTTGAAGTCCTTCAAGCAGGCTTCGGGCATGGGCTATGTGGTTATCGATGGCAAGGCGGAAGCCAAGACCGAACTCTGCATTGTCTTCAAAGAGTGAATTGGACCAGGCCGGTCCGCGTCCTTCATCATTTTTTCTCCATGGTGTGGTAGGAAGATTCCCTCCGTAGATGGAACTGCATCCAGTGGCGTTGGCAACGACCATCCTGTCACCAAAAAGCTGTGTAGCAAGTTTAATGTACGGGGTCTCTCCGCACCCTGCACATGCACCGCTGAACTCAAAGAGAGGTTCAAGGAATTGTGACTCTTTTAGGTCATCATGGTCTAGTTTGGAACGCTCAACCTTTGGGAGTGAAGTAAAGTAATCCCACTGTGCAATCTTCTCTTCTTTAATGTCGGGAAGCGGGGTCATATTGATCGCTTTGAGGTTCGTTTGTGATTTGTTCTTTGCTGGGCACACTTCAGTGCAGAGCGAACATCCAGTACAGTCCTCGACCGCTACAGAGATATTGAAAAGATCATTTTCTCCGAATTTCTTTCCCTTGGCCAGTTTTGATAGAAACCCTTCAGGCGCTTCATCCATAAAGGAGACATCAAAGACATTGGAGCGAATGACCGAGTGGGGACAAGCAGAGACACATTTGTTGCACTGGATACAGGTATCAGGGTCCCATACAGGCACTTCATGGGCAATGTTCCGTTTTTCGTACTGTGTGGTCCCTGTGGGCCATGTCCCGTCAGCCGGGATCTTGGATACTGGAAGTTCATCTCCCATGTAGGCACTCATTTTTCCGATCACTTCAGAAACGAATGGGCTTAGTACCCCTTTGAGTACAGGCTGAAGCTCTTGGGTACTCTCTGCCTGTGTGGGAATATCGACTTCATAGAGATTCTCAAGTGTATTGTCCACGGCGGCAAAATTCATCTGTACAATGACATCACCTTTTTTTCCATAGCTTTTTTGGATCGAGTGTTTTATCTTGGCAATCGCTTCCTCTCTTGGAAGAATACCGCTGATGGCAAAGAAACAGGTCTGCATCACGGTATTGATACGAGACCCAATCTTACTTTCTTTGGCCACACTGTAGGCATCAATGACATAAAATTTAAGCCTTTTATCAATGATAAGTTTCAGGGTCACACGGGGAAGATGCTGCCATACTTCCTCTTTGTTGTGCGGGGTGTTCAGCAGAAAAACGGCACCTGGTTTAGCATGCTGCAGCAGATCGAGTTTTTCAAGAAATACAGATTGATGTACGGCGATAAAATCGGCTTCTTGTATCAGGTAGCTCGAGCGTATCGGATCGGGACCGAAACGAAGATGAGAAATGGTCATAGAACCGGATTTTTTGGAGTCATAGACAAAATACCCCTGGGCATAATAGTCTGTCTCTTCTCCGATGATCTTGATGGTATTTTTGTTGGCTCCTACCGTACCATCCGAGCCCAGTCCGTAAAAGAGGGCCTGAAACTGATTAGGGTTTTTTAAGATGAAATTATGATCATAATCAAGTGAAGTATGGGTAACATCATCGTCAATACCGATAGTAAAGTGATTTTTCGGAGATGCTTTTGAAAGTTCCTTGTAGATCGCTAGTATCATAGCAGGAGTAAACTCTTTGGACGAGAGGCCGTAGCGTCCCCCGATGATAGTTGGCAGCTCAAAAGGTAGTTCGGTACGATGTTCATACAGTGCACTCACTACATCATGATAGAGTGGTTCACCCAGACTCCCTGATTCTTTGGTACGGTCAAGCACGGCAATGGACTTGACTGAGCTTGGAAGTGCATCAATGAATGTTTCGACCGCAAAAGGCAATGCCAGCCGTATCTTTATCATGCCCACTTTTTCATCTTGCGCATTCAGATAGAGTACACTCTCTTCTACTGCCTGGGTACCAGAACCCATCAATACGATCACTCTCTCAGCATCTTCAACACCGACATAATCAAAAAGCCGGTAGGATCTTCCGGTTAATTCGGCAAAGGTATCCATCTGCTCCTGCAAGATCTTAGGCAGTGCCTGATAATACTTATTGACACTTTCACGCCCTTGAAAATAGACATCGGGGTTTTGGGATGTACCACGAAGTACAGGGAGGTCAGGTGTCAGACCCCGTTTATGGTGTGCTTCGACCAGATCAAGGTTGATCATGCTTTTGAGTACTTCATCAGGGAGTTTTTCGATACGATTCACTTCATGGGAGGTTCTAAATCCGTCAAAAAAATGTAAAAAAGGAATGCGTCCATGCAGGGTTGCTACCTGTGCAATAAGGGCAAAATCATGGGCTTCCTGTACGGAACCAGAGGCGAGTAGGGCAAACCCGGTCTGTCTTACTCCCATGACATCCTGATGGTCACCAAAAATGGAGAGTGCCTGGGCAGCAAGAGAGCGAGAAGCCACATGAAATACCGTCGAAGTGAGCTCTCCTGCGATCTTATACATATTGGGTATCATCAGCAGCAATCCCTGAGAAGCGGTAAAGGTCGTGGTCAGTGCACCTGCCTGCAAGGCACCGTGCACAGCACCGCTTGCGCCTCCTTCACTTTGCATTTCATACACTTCAGGCACCGTACCAAAAATATTCTTCTGTTTTTTGGCACTGTAAATATCACTGAATTCACCCATAGGAGAGGCGGGGGTGATAGGGTATATGGCAATGACCTCATTGATCTTGTGGGCTACCATTGCAACGGCTTCATTGCCGTCAACCATCATAGTTGAATGCTCTGCCATGATCATACTCCTTTAGTTGTCTGTCAAAAAGTTCATAAACTATATTGCCTTTAAGTGATCACAATATAAACGCATCAAATAGTATTTGCTAAGATGACTTGTATCGGTCATTCTTATATTGTAGCGTGTATCCCTAAAATATCTCTATGAAATATTTAAGCCTTCAATTTGATTTTATTGTTTTAATTATATTTTGCACTTATTTTGTTTTATGGTAAGATTTAATAAACTGCTCGAAAGGTGGAATAGGTATGAATGAATTAGAGTTGGGAGAACTTCTTTTAACTTTTGCCTTGGTATTTGCTTTCACTTATGCACTTGCTTTTTTACTTTCAAGATTTCGTATACCCAGTATACTTGCCGCACTATTTGTTGGAATTGCGCTTAGTTATACCTCTTTTTCTACATTGATCCACGGTAATCCTGATTTTGAAAGTACTTTTTCCTTTCTTTCTGATCTTGGTGTTCTTTTTCTACTTTTCTATATAGGCTTACAGATAGATTTGACTGAGATGAAGAAATCAAGTTCGGATATAGCATGGCTTACATTGTTCAATACGATCATTCCTTTTATCTTTGGTGTGATGGCTATGCTTTTATATGATTATGGATGGGCGATCGCATTGGTAATAGGTTTGACACGTATGCCAACGGCTGAAGCCGTTATCGTGCCTATCTTAGATGAGTATAAAATGCTCAAAACACGTATCGGTACGTTTATTATCGGTGCGGGAGTCCTTGATGATGTGATTGAAGTGATATTAGTTGGTATCGTTTCTATCTGGATAGGAGCAAGAACAGGCCAAAGTCATGGAGGGGTATTAGGGCTGTTTGCCGGTATTATGACATTTATTTTACTTTCTTGGATTTTATATCAATGGATGCCTAGGATTCTGCAAAAGTGGGAACCAAAAAATTTAAGTGCTCTGATGATCTTCTCATTGATCATTTTATTTGGTTTTGGCGGTTTTGGAGAGTATGTCGAACTGGGGATGGTTGTAGGTGCTATTACTGCAGGGATTATTATGCGTCCTCTTTTTGAACATGAAGAACAGAAGGGTGAATTGCTTGCTAAAACAACACAGACCTTAAGTTATGGTTTTTTTGGTGTAATCTTCTTCTTTTGGGTCGGGTTTAATGCTGATATGGAAGGATTCCTGCAGGAGCCGCTTTTAGCTATCATACTCTATCTTGCAGGTACATTTGGCAAGCTATTTGGTGTTTTGCTCATGGTACCAATGAAAAAAATGTGTCTAAAAGAGGCGATAATAGTAGGAGTAGGTCTTGATGCTAGACTGACAACAGAGATCATCGTTGCACAGTTACTTTTTAGTGCAGCGATCATCGATATAAAACTCTTTACGGCACTGGTCGCTGCATCCTCTTTTACTGCGATAACGGTACCCATCATCTTTTCACTCTTGATACGTTTTTGGGGTGACGAGGTTTACCATGAAAAATAGTGTTCAATGGCAGACAAAAGATATAAATGATCTCCTCAGTGCTTTAAACAGTGATATACAAACCGGATTAAGTGAAGAGGAAGCGAAACATAGGGTTGAAGTATATGGACCGAATGAACTTGTTCGTATAGAAAAATCTCCCTGGTATCAAGTATTTCTACGTCAGTTTACGAATGTACTTATCCTTATACTCATAGTTGCAGCAGCGATCTCTTTGGCCATTGGTGAATTGGGTGATGCTGTCACTATTTTAGTAATCATTGTACTTAACGGTATTCTCGGATTTGTTCAGGAGTTCAAGGCCGAAAATGCCATTGAAGTATTAAGAAAGATGTTGCATCCAAAGTGCAAGGTACTTCGTGCATCCAAAGAGCAGATCATTGATGCCAAAATGCTTGTTCCCGGAGATATTGTCTTATTGGAGATAGGTGACAGGGTACCTGCAGATCTGAGGCTTATTCAAAGTTTTAACCTAAAAGTGGATGAGTCTTCCCTGACAGGTGAATCCGCCTCAGTCTTTAAAAAAGTGGATACGGTAGATAAAGATACTCCTCTTTCAGAACAGTCTGATATGGCCTGGATGGGTACAGCAGTGGTGAATGGAAGAGGAACGGGGATAGTGGTTGAGACTGGTATGCAAACCCAGTTTGGAAAAATTGCACGTATGACGCAGAGTGTCGATACAGTCAAAACACCTCTACAAAAGAAACTTGCTGTATTGGGTAAAAAACTGGGGATCTATTCTGTAGCTATTTCTATACTTGTTGCTTTGATCGGATGGCTTCTTGGCAAAGATCTTTTTGAGATGTTTCTGACGGGGGTCGCATTGGCTGTTGCTGTGGTACCTGAAGGACTTCCTGCAGTTGTGACGATCACACTGGCACTTGGTATCAAGGCTATGGCAAAGCAAAAAGCACTTTTGAGACGCTTGCAGGCTGCAGAAACACTTGGTGCAGCAACCACGATATGTACAGATAAGACTGGAACATTGACGCAAAACCAGATGACTGTAAAAAAGATCTGGCTTCTCTCCGGAGAGATCGAAGTAACCGGAAGTGGCTATGAACCTAAGGGTCATTTTGAAGTAGCAGGGGAGAAGATCGATCATAAGAGCCATACAGACTTGATGATGCTGTTAAAAAGTGCTTTGATATGTAATCATGCCAAAGTACAAAAAAACAATGCAGATTGGGAAGTGATCGGTGAACCTACAGAAGCATCCTTGGTTGTTTCCGCCTACAAAGCAGGTCTTTATGATGATGAGAATGATACTAGAGTAAGCGAATTTTCTTTTAACTCCAGCCGGAAACGTATGAGCGTTATTGTACATGAAAAAGATACTTTGACAGCCTATGTCAAAGGTGCTCCGGAAGTCATCCTTGAAAGAAGTACTCAGGTGTTCAAAGATGGGAAGGTACTTCCTTTGGAAGAATCCTATAAAAAAGAGATTGAATCAGCGTATAAAAAGATGGCTACCAATGGACTACGAACACTTGCCATTGCTTTTAGGAGACTTCCTGTTGATACAACACTTTTAGAAGAGAGTGTTGAGAACTCATTGGTTTTACTTGGTTTTGTAGGGATCATAGATCCACCGCATGAAGAAGTTCCTGAAGCTATTCATATGGCTAAAACAGCTGGTATCGATATTATTATGATCACTGGGGATAATGCGGATACAGCACTCTCTATTGCCCACACGATCGGTCTGGAAGTAGACAGAGCGATAACATCAAGTGAACTTTCTCAAATGGATAATGATACATTAGGTACGGTATTACAGGAAAAGGTATTATTCGCAAGAGCAAGGCCCGAAGATAAACTCAGAATTGTAAATACCCTTAAAGCGAGAGATGAAGTGGTCGCAATGACTGGTGATGGGGTGAATGATGCTCCGGCACTGAAAGAAGCAGATATTGGTATAGCTATGGGGAAAAAAGGTACGGATGTCGCTAAAAGCGCTTCTGATATTGTATTAGTGGATGATAACTTTGCATCTATTATTAATGCAGTAAAAGAGGGACGACGGGAGTATGATAATATTAAAAAATTCGTGCAGTACCTTATGGCATCCAACAGTGGTGAGGTCATCGTCATCTTTTTAAATATTTTATTGGGCGGACCACTGGTCCTTATCCCTGTACAGATATTGTGGATGAATCTTATCACCGATGGTATGACAGCGATTGCTCTGGGTGTGGAACCGGCAGAAAAAGGTATTATGAAGCGACCGCCAAGAGAGGTAGATGAACCTATCCTTGACCGTGGTGGCACTATTATGATTGCTGTGTTAGGGACTTATGTAGGATTGGTAACGCTTTGGCTTTTTCATTACTATCTTGCAAAAGATCCTCAAAATGGCATGGTGCTTGCACAGACCATAGCATTTACGGGGATCATTATTCTTGAGAAGATGATCGTGCTGAATTTTCGTTCACTACGTGAGCCTATCAATGTCATAGGTTTTTTCACAAACAAGTGGCTTCTATTGGCTATCGCACTCACTTTGGGACTGCAGGCATGTGCCGTCTATGTGCCGTTTTTACAAAGTGCATTGCATACGACTGCTATGAGTTGGGAAGATTGGGGTATTATAGTGTTAGTCTCATTACCAATATTTATTTTGACAGAGCTTTATAAATGGATCAGGTGGACCAAATGGAAATAGATATCATAAGAAAAATTGCTATTACCCTTATCATAGGCTTTATGATAGGTTTACAACGTGAAATGCGTGAACATAGTAAAGAACATATTAGATCTGCAGGTACAAGAACATTTACACTGATCGCTCTTTTAGGGTATTTGAGTGCATGGATGCAGACATTTATACCATATTTTCTGCATGTATCACTTTTTTTATTTGGATCATTGATCTTAGCTACCTATGTCTATAAAACAGTTAAGAGTGATTCACATGGTACAACGACTGAGATCGCTGCATTTGTGACGTATATTCTGGGGATGATGATGTATCTCTCATTGGAAGATTATGCTGTATTCATAGCGGTGATCATGTTGCTGATACTGGAGATCAAAAGTACACTTGCTAAGGTAGAACAGGAGATCACACAGACCGATATCAAATCCGCCACGCTTTTTTTGGTCATGACCTTTGTTGTCCTGCCTCTGCTCCCCAATGAAATGGTCGATCCTTTTGGTGTGTTCAACCCCTATAAAACATGGCTGATGGTCGTTCTGATAGCCGGTATCTCTTTTATCGGTTACATAGCCATTAAGATACTTGGAAATAAAAGAGGGGTATATATGACGGGTATATTTGGAGGTCTTGTATCGTCAACCGCTGTCTCCATCAGCCTTTCAAAACTCTATGCATTGGAGAAAACATATCTGAAAAACTTTGCCGGTGGGATGGCCATTGCTTCAACGATTATGTATCTAAGGGTACTTGCTGAAACTGCCGTTTTCAATTCTGATCTCGCTAAGTCACTGGCACTCCCCTATATTTCAGGCACCATAGTGGGATTGGTATTTGTTTCGTATCTTTATAAACATGAAAAGGTCTATAAAGTAGAACATATAGCTGTGACCACCAATCCTCTTGAACTCTCACAGGCACTGAAGTTAGGTTTGCTGTTTGGAATTATTTTCGGTTCGATCTATATCTTTCAGTCAGAATTTGGAGATTCAGGTGTCTATATCATCTCCTTTTTATCGGGATTAACGGATGTAGATGCCATTACACTCTCTTTATCCCAGATTGCAACAGTGAAGATATCCGAACTTACAGCCATGTACGGGATCATGATTGCAACGGTTGTAAACTCTATCGTAAAACTGGGTATTGTTTTTGCTTTGGGAGGAAAAAAAGTAGGCATGATTATGGCCCTTTTTTATCTATTGAGTATAGGGGTGATGGTGATTACTTTTGGTATGATGCATATATAAGGTTTTCATAGAAGATATTTTTGATAGATTTCTGCTTAATAAACAGTTTAGAGTCTACGTTTAACCTGAGATTATTCTATCATATATATTTGTGTTATAATATCTAAGAGGTGCCTTGTTCTATCAATAAAGTACAAGGCAGATAGCATTATCATGATGAACTATAGGATAAGCAGATGGATAATGAAAACAAAAAGGATACTTTTGTAGACATTGGTCATGAATTGACGGATAAGGTAGAAGACCCCTTTATAGATTTTCTTCACAAGATCATACGTATGGCAGTAAAAGTGCTGGCGACTTTGATGGTTTTGGTTATTGTCTGGGGTATAGGTGATGTCATTTATGTTTTGTATCAGCGTCTAGCATCCCCGCCATATCTGCTGTTAAATATCAGTGATATTCTAGCGACTTTTGGTGCCTTTCTTGCCGTTCTGATCGCTATAGAGATCTTTATAAACATTACACTTTATCTCAAAACCAATGTGATACCCGTTAGACTGGTTGTTGCAACTGCACTCATGGCAATTTCACGTAAAGTGATTATTTTTGATTTCAAAGAGATCACACCTTTTTTTGTACTTAGCACAGCAGCGGTTGTCTTGGCTTTGGGGATCACATATTGGCTGATCACTAAGGAAACCTAACAACTGTCTAGAAAGGTGCAACCATGAAGAACCAAGTAGATACGTCGGTTTTGATATCAGAAGATTGGCACACTAAAAGTACAAATTCTGTCTTCACATTACTTGAAACATCTACAGATGGCCTTGATCAAGAAGAGGTAGAGAAGAGACTTGAATCGTATGGGCCAAATCAGCTTCCTGTAGTACAGACACGCAGTGCATTTTTACGCTTTATCTATCAATTTCATAATATATTGATCTACGTGCTGCTTGCTGCAGGTATAGTGACTGCTATATTGGAGCATTGGGTCGATGCCGGTGTGATCTTTGCTGTCGTACTTCTTAACGCATTAATCGGATTCATACAGGAGGGTAAAGCAGAGGATGCTTTGAGATCCATACAACAGATGCTTTCTCCTCATGCAATCGTGATACGTAATGGCCGACAGGGAACGATACAGGCAGAAGATCTGGTGCCAGGAGATATCGTAACTTTGCAATCTGGTGATAAGGTACCAGCAGACTTGAGACTTTTTCGCGTCAAGGGACTTCAAATTCAGGAGTCGGCCTTGACAGGTGAGTCGATAGCGGTAGAGAAAATGACAGATCCTGTAGGAAAAGAGAGTGTGATAGGCGATCGGAGTTGCATGGCGTACTCGGGCACCATTGTCACACACGGTCAAGGCAGCGGCATCGTTATAGGCACGGGTGCACATACACAAATAGGCCGTATCAGCAGCCTGGTATCGGAGGTGGAAGCAGTGACGACGCCTCTACTTCGCCAAATGGCCCAGTTCGGCCGTTGGCTTACAATCGCTATTTTGGGTATTTCTCTGATCACCTTTGCCTTTGGCTTATGGGTCAGGGATTATGCTGCGTCTGAAATGTTTCTTGCTGCAGTCAGTCTGGCAGTCGCCGCTATCCCGGAAGGACTGCCTGCCATCATGACCATTACGCTTGCTATTGGTGTACAGCGAATGGCAAAACGTCATGCGATCATCCGTAAATTACCGGCGGTTGAAACACTCGGGGCGGTTACCGTGATCTGTTCGGATAAAACAGGTACCTTAACCCGTAATGAAATGACCGTCTCTACGATCGCGACGGCCAAAGATCTGTTTCAACTCAGCGGAACAGGCTATGACCCACATGGAGAGATCTCTTTATCTGGCAGAGCTGTTCTGGCAGAAGAGAGACCACTTTTAGAGGAAGTAGCCCGGGCTGCAATGCTTTGCAATGATGCATCATTGGAACAAAAGAATGGTGAATGGTTTGTACATGGTGATCCGATGGAGGGAGCCCTTCTGATAGCTGCTTTAAAGGCAGGACTGGATATGGAGATGGAAGCCAAAGAGTACCCTCGTACCGATCTTATCCCTTTTGAATCAGAACATCGTTTTATGGCGACACTCCACCATGACCATGCTGGTGATACTTTTATTTTTCTCAAGGGTGCCCCAGAGCAGATATTGGAGATGTGTACCTATCAGAGAAGTCTCGATGGTGACCAACCTTTGGATAAGCATTACTGGCTGGAGCGTATTGAAGAGCTTGCAGGGCATGGACAGCGTGTATTGGCCCTTGCTTCCAAGCCGGCAAAGCCTAAACAGGAGGAACTTGCATTCAGTGATCTAGAGGGAGGTCTGATCATGCTGGGTATGCTTGGTTTGATCGATCCACCTCGTGAAGAAGCGATTGAAGCGGTGCAGGTCTGTAACAAGGCAGGGATCAGAGTGAAAATGATCACAGGTGATCATGGTGCCACTGCACGTGCCATCGCCAAACAACTGAAACTTGTGAATACCGATGATGTGCTGACAGGCACAGAACTTGAATCCATGAGTGAGGAAGAGCTACGTCAACGCGTGCTGGACGTTGATATCTATGCACGTGTGAACCCTGAACATAAACTTTGTCTGGTACGATCATTACAGGAGCATGGTCTGATAGTAGCAATGACAGGTGACGGGGTGAACGATGCACCTGCACTCAAACGTGCTGATGTAGGTACTGCGATGGGGCATAATGGTACAGAAGCCGCAAAAGAAGCATCTGAAATGGTACTTGCAGATGATAATTTTGCTTCCATCATTCATGCGGTAGAAGAGGGTCGTACAGTCTATGATAATCTCAAAAAGGCCATACTTTTTATTCTTCCGACCAATGGCGGTGAGGCATTGATCATTCTGGCTGCTATTGCATTTGGCTTTCATCAGATGCCTCTTATCCCGGTGCAGATCCTTTGGGTAAATATGGTAACAGCTGTGACATTAGCGCTGTCACTGGCCTTTGAACCACCTGAGCAAAATGTTATGCAAAGACCCCCGCGTGATGCACATGAGCCTATACTTACAGGGTATCTTATTTGGCGTATTGCTTATGTTTCAATGATCTTGATGGGTGGTACATTTGGGCTTTTTATTTGGGAAATGGAACAGGGTGCTAGTATTGCGCATGCACAAACTGTAGCGGTAAACACTCTGATCATGTTTGAGATCTTTTATCTGTTCAACTCCCGTTATATCACAGGCTCGGTTTTGAACTGGGAAGGTTTATCTGGAAACCGTTATGTACTGATCGCTATTGCTATACTGGTCATACTGCAGCTTGGCTTTACCTATCTTGGACCAATGCAGTCTCTGTTCGGCAGCACTGCGATCGACTTTACCATATGGTTGCGTATAGTGTTGGTTGCATCTTCTGTACTCTTCCTTGTAGAGCTTGAAAAGTATGTTGTACGCTACAGGGATACAAATAAAAGGAGTGTGTAGATCGATGGATAGAGAGATTTGAACTGTATCTATTTATCTTGCCGCTCTTCTAAAACAGCATTCAATGTGTATAAAAAGCTGATTTTAGTAGGCAAATGATGAGGGCATTGGGAAGAGTGGGAGAGATAACATAAACATTCATTATCCAAGTTATAATATTAAGAGAACAGATATGATCGCTATGCTATACTCCATCCTCATATAAAGGAAAGACTATGGCATATATAGATTTAACAACGCAAAATTTTAATGAAACACTGGACAATAATGAAATAGTCATTATCGATTTTTGGGCAGAATGGTGTGGGCCTTGTAAGCAGTTCGCCCCAATTTTTGAAAGGGTAGCAGAAAAGTATCCTGATATTACCTTTGCCAAGGTCAATACTGAGGAACAACCTGCGATATCGGCGCAGTACGGTATCCGTTCGATTCCAACACTGATGGTCAGCAGAGATGGTATCATCTTGCTCAATCAAGCAGGTATGCTCCCTGAAGAAGCCTTTGATAAACTCATCACCCACGTGAAGGGACTTGATATGGATCAAATACGTGCAGAGATAGCCAAAGATGAAGAGGATGACGAGTAACACATCATAGTGATACTCATTCATTATCCTTTGCTGCATGTTCAGCTAGTGTGAATGCACCTTTACACTTCAGTGCATCAAACAATGCTTCATGTCGAAGAGTCTAAAAATCATCCTCGTCGTCATCATCGAAATCAAACTCTAACTTTACGGGTTCTTCTACCACTTCTTTTAACTCACTGATATCTTCAGCAGGGATACTCAGTACCATTGAAACAAAAGAGACCAAAGCATTATCATCTATAATTTCCTGGCATACATTAGAGGTGTTGTAAATCGTAAGTATGCCGTCTTTTATAAGTACATCTCTGGTTCCAATACCTAGTTCCGCCGCGAGATTATGCAACTCTGGACGCGTAAGATGGACCCCGCTAATTTTCATTGAGAAGCCTTTTCTTATCTTTCCTGGGTACATTTTTTTATCCTTTAAGTATGTCTTTTCGTCGATTATTTTCAGATTATAGCTGATATAGTATAGGCATACCTTAGCTTTTGGCTTTTGGAAGCTCTAAAAACCCTATATTTACTGAAGGATACAAGAAGCCTGAAGCTTAGATAAAAACACTGAAAAGTGCTTAAAAAATAGGTGGTAAAGGATCAATAGGTCACTCTGAAACGCAGATAATAGCTGTTCTCTACACTACCGAATTCACTCTCTTCTGTTCCTCTATAAAGCATTGCACCTATTGATACGGAAGCATCGTCACTGAGACTGTAAGTGAGAAGAGGGGAGATGAAACTACTTTGGTCTTCTGGACTGTGTATCATACTCAGTGTACCGCTATAAAGTAGGTTGAAGTCATAATAGGCAGAGGCTCCTATATAGTCTGAAGAGAGATGACGGTTATAACCCAGGCTGCTTTTCTGGAAGTTGAGTATTTCATCAGCTGTATAGGTTTTGGTAGAGTGCAGCCACTCGGCCATGACGGTCAGTCCATTGACAAAACCATAGTCTACACCCAATATGGTTTGATAAAAGGATCTATCTAGCAGTTTATCTTTGTAGTACCCGCCTTCACTTCGCCATTCTATACCAGTATCAAAAAGATTACCTTCTATCTCATAGGCGATCATTTGGGCATCATTACTTGAAAAGAGATCCAGTGCGACATCCCCGATCTTGGTATTCCCTTTGATCCTTCCTGCATATTTGTAACTACCATCATGACGTTTAGCTACCACTCCCATCATCTGGCTGAGTGTTCCCAGTGCATAGGTATAGGAGAGAGAAAAGTTACCATAGATCTGGTCAGGTTCCAGTGCAAGAGGATTTCTAGGGTTAAAAAGATCGGTAGGTGTCCATATGCGTCCCACACCCATCGTGATCTTTTGTAGACCGAAGAGTATATTATGTTTTTCATCTGCGTAACCGATAGAAAAACGGTGCAGCCGTCCAAATACTTCGCCATTCCCATAGTTTTTGCTATGTGTCTCTATATCAAAGGGGGTATCTGCTTGGATAGAGCGAAAAAACCCGTATTCAAAGCTATCTATATAGGTTTCTCCGTAATAGTTATCTATATCTGCGATGATATGGGCAAACCAGTTTCTCTCTGTAATGTTATCGGTCAACCTTAGCCTGTTGTAATTGTACAGTGTTCTTTCCTGTTGGGTATAGGGTATCTTTGAGATCGTATAGTTGGTGTTCTCTATGGTAAGGTCATGCTCTATGGCCATGATCGGCACGGTCAAACAGAGCAGGGCTAGAGAGTTAACGATCTTCAACGACAACTCCGTCATCCAGAACTATGATACGTTTGGACTGTTCCAGTACATACTTGTCATGGGAAGCAAAGATGACCGTCACATGCTCTTTTTCATTGAGTGTTCGCAGCATATTCATCAGACGTTCACTGTTCTTTGAATCAAGGTTTGCTGTGGGTTCATCAGCGAGTATCAGTTTGGGACGTGAAGCAACTGCACGTGCTACAGCCACACGCTGCTGCTGTCCACCGCTTATTTCACCGGGCAGTTTGTCAAGAAGGTCTTCGATCTGCAATATAGAAGCCAGTTCCATGATACGTGCATCGATCTCTTTTTGATCAAACTTGAGCAGTTTCATAATGAACCCTATGTTTTCTCTCACATTGAGTACATGGATGAGATTGTAGGCCTGAAAGATAAAACCGATATCATGCAGTCTCAGTTTTGCCATCTTCTCTTCACTATAAGCCGATATCTCTTCTCCTTCAAAAAATATCTCTCCGCTTGTGGCAGAGTCAAGTCCACCTATGATATTCAAAAGGGTGGTCTTTCCTGAACCTGACTCACCACTCAGTGTAGTGAACTCACCCTTTTCAAAGGTAAGATTGATATCGGTCAGGGCTTTGACCTCTTTGGGGGTATCAGGGTAGAATGTTTTGTAGACATGGTTGAGTTTCATAACATTTTTCCTTGTATAACTTGTATAGGTTTTATCTTTTTCAGTTTACGCAGAGGCCAGATCACTGAGAGCAGGGTAGCAAAAAATACAGCAAAGAATGCTTGAAAGAAATAGTAAAGATGCATATTGGCATACATGACTGCACTGTAGCCATAGAGTTCCAATCCTGCTTCAAAAGCACGCATATCCACACCTGCAGTTGACATATACAAAAGGAAGATCCATCCTCCCAAAGCCCCTGCGATATAACCGATCAGACCGAGAAAAGAGGCTTCCATAATGATCTGGTTTCTGACGGTTCTGTAAGGGGTTCCTATGGCAAGCATAATACTGAATTCGCGCATTCTTTCTAGAACAGAGACAAGCATTACACCAAAAATTCCCAGTGCAGCGACGATAAAGACAATGGCATAAGAGGCCAAATTGAAGATATTCATCCACTCCTGCATCTGTATCAGTAAAGGGTAGAGTTCATCCCAGCGAAGTACATCTATGGCAGGAAAACGTTTTTTCAGCTCTTGTTGTACCATAAGGATATGCTCAGAATCTTTCACCCGCAACGCTATCTGAGTAGCACTTTGATGCACATCGAGAAATGTGGACATCTTTTCCATAGAGATAAATACAGCCTGATCATCGATAGTAGGGTTACCGGTCTTGAGAATACCGCTAATACGAAAAGAGATAGCATTGATCTCACCTGTTGCATCTTGCGCGGTGAAGATCACACGGCTTCCTATGTTAAGATTGAGTTTTTTAGCCAGTGCTGAACCGATCAATGCCTTTTGATTCTTTTCACCAAAACTGTACTCCCCTTGGGTGATAAAATCATTAAGTTCTCCGAAATTCTGTTCATTTGAAAGAGAGATGCCTTTGAGGACTGCCCCAAGAGACTTATGTGCGGTAGCGATGAGACCTTCTTTTTCCAAACGCACGGAGTAAGCGTCTATAGCTTCTATCTTGGAAAAAGCCTCTATATAGTTTGAAATAGGCGTGAGTCTGTACTCCAGTGTTTTATTCAGTCTATACTTTTTGTTGTAGAGAGATATCTCTCCTGAATCACTGCGGATGGTCGTATTGATCAAATGGAGGATCATACCATCATAGAGTCCCTGGAGTCCAAGCAGACCAGTCAGACTCAGTGCGATCATCATGATCACCATCAAAGAACGGGTTTTACGTCTCCAAATACTCAGCCAGGCCAGCACGGTACTCAGTGGATATTTAGACATATCTCATCGCCTCCATTGCCGTGAGTTTGTTGACCTTGAAGATCGGGTAGATAATGGCTGCCAGATTGAGTATAAAGATCGTCAGTGCATTCCATGAGATAGTAAAGAGATCAAAGTTCATAGATATCTCATCACTGACCACACCATACTCTTTATAGGTCTCAGCGATACCCGATATTACGATAGGATGAAGTTCAAAGTAGTAGGCGATGGATGCACCGATAAGGGTACCCAGAATGATGCTGATCGTAGCAAGTATCAGGATCTCAATAAAAAGCATGCCAAAGATATCTTTGGATGTCAGTCCCAAAGCACGTAACAGTCCTATTTCTCTGGCACGCGTATAGATACTGACATAAGAAAATATCATGATCACAAAAAAGATCACGATAAAGAAGATGGAGATGGAGATATACCCGAAAATAGAATCCACCAGCATCGCCTGTACCAGTGCAGTAAGAAGTGTTTTCCAATTGACCGATTCATACCCTGAAGGGAGTACATTTTGAAGTTTTGTGGTCATTATATCTATCTTGTCATTATCATGGAAGCAGAGGGTAAAATAACTGGCTATATTTTGACTCATCATCAGGGTGTCCAGATAGGATTTGTTGACAAAAGCGGACTGGGAATCAAATTCGAAAAGGCCTGTTTTAAAGATCCCTTTCACAGTAAAAAGGTCTGCAGCGATGGAGTAATCGACGGAAGATCCCACCATGGCTATCTCGCTGCCTACCTCTGCATCCAAACGCTCTGCAAGTGAAGAGCCGATGTAGATGGCATTGGTATCATTATCATCGAGATAAGCACCTTTGATAAGAGAATCGTTCAGTTTACTCAGTGTTTTTTCCCGGGAAGGAATGATCCCTCCGATCAAACTTCCTATGGTCTTTATCTCTCTTGAGAGTAGCGCATAGGTCTCAAACCTTGGACTATAGTGTTTGATGGAAGGGTCATTTTTGAGAATAGTATCAATGTGATCTGCATCTTCTATGAGATGATCGTAACCGCCTTCATCTCTATACCCGTCAAGATTCACATGTGCATACCCGGTATAGATCTCCACCGAACTTTTAATGATCTGATGGTGTGAACCATCCATCAGTGCAACATAAGAGATGAAAAGAATCGTACTGAAGGTGCTCAAAAGCAGTGTGGTGATACTTCTGCCTTTGGATTTTACAATATTTCTAAAAGCGAGTGAAAAAAGCACGGTCCTACCTTTTACCTTGAATAGCGTTTCAAAGCTTGTTTTGTAAAATACGAAGGATCTATTTTGGTATCAAAGTTGACCTTTTCAAAGATCACCTTCGTACGGTTTTTCTTTTTGTCCGGATCTAGAGGCTGGAGTTCCATGACCATAGGGATCGTGTGTGAACCATGTGCTTCTATTTTGGAGAAGGTCATTATCCTTACTTTTTTCATCATGTCATCGTAAAATATCTCTTTGATTGGGACAGCATTTTTGAGATCGACATCAATGACGATCTTTCCCCAAACTACTGCGGCATTGGGTTTTGGTATCAGTTCCAAGGTAGCAAAATCACCTTTCTTTGAGAGAAGAGAGGCGCTGTAGTCCTCTTCCAAAGAGCTCTCTTTGACCATATCATCATTGGTGAAGTCACTTCCCATCCAGCTTTGCAGCATCATAGATGGTGGTATCTTGATGGTACGTTCTATCTTGGGAATATACTGCCACATTTGATTGTCGATCTTTAAAAAGGTGATGCCTTTGTCTTTTTTAGGGTAGAGTATTTTGATAAAGCTCTTGTCGTTCCCCTCAGACCAGCTCTCTATCTTTACCGTGCGTTTGCCACGCTTAGAGGTAACGATCATACTCATAGTGGAGTACATGTAGTCACCACGGAGATTTTTTTCAAGTTTTTTGATGATGGCTTGGGCTTCGTTAGCGTGTAAAGAGAATGCAATAAAAAGCAGAGAGATGAAGTATTTCATATAAGCCCCTTTTTTTTATTATAGCAAAATTGTAGAGAGGTTTATTTTAGTTTGTTGATTCTCTTTGCGTACGCTAAAAACACTATACCTAAAAACACGATGAATGCTGTGACATAGAGTGTAGAATTATAGTTTCCAAAATGATTGATAAGAGCAACACTGTAAAGCGGTGCACCGACTTGACCGATGCCGTAAGCAGCAGTCATGGATCCCATAAGTACTACCGGATTTTTCCCGGCCAGTTGACCGCCGAGATTCAGAAACAGTGCTACAAGGCCTATGAAAGTACTGCCGTATAGTGCACCGCTGAGCAGGTTGAGTATGATGTTGGTACTCCATGCGGGTATGAGAATACCTATGATCTGAAGTGCCATCGCGATGATGATGACATTGACACTTCCATAGTGATGTGCCCATCTCATCCAAAGGATAGAAGAGGGGATACCTGCAATACCCACGATAAGCCAACCGAGATTTCCATACCCCTCCAATCCTTCAAGAGAATTAATGATGTCCGGTAAAAAAGTACCCTGCACAACAAAACCGACACCTTCTGTGAAATAGGCCAAGATAAGCAGTATGACATAGGGTGAGAATATAGACTTTGAGAGAGGATGTTTTACTGCTTCCTTTTTGACCACTTTATCAAAAGAGAGAATATAAAGTGTATAAAAAGTGATAATAAAAGCAAACAGAGATAAAGCCAGCCAGGCATCACTCCATGTGCCATTTTGCAGCACATACTGGCTGAAAAGTTCAGATATAACTATAGCAAAGCCAATACCGCTGAAGTGGATGCCCATAGCCTTTGTTTTATTCTCAAAATTCAGTTTTACCATGACGATGGCACCACCCACGATAAGGACCATGGCTGAACCAAAACCAGCGATAATCCTTGAGATAAGCCACAATGTTTCATTGGTAGTAGTTGCCAGCACCAGTGTTGTAAGGATACTGAGTACCATGCCGATGCGAAAATACTTTACTTTTGTGTTGATATCTTTGATAAAGATAGAAAAGAGAGCACCGGCCAGATAGCCTGCAAAGTTAAAGGATGCCAAGACACCGGCATAGGTAAGTGACAAGAAGTCTTCAAGCATAGAAGGAAGAAGTGAAGTAAAAGCAAACCTTGCCACACCTACACCTACGACGATAGCGAGTATACCGGCCAGGAGTATAGCAGTATTATGGTTCTTATCAAAAAGAGTTTTTATCATAATGGTCTTTTTTTTCGAATTATAGTCACAGTAGACTTAATTATGAGTCGTAAAAAACGTCAAGTATAAGAGGAAGATATTTCTACTGTATTTACGTGTGTATAGTCTATATGATAGATTTGTAGGTCGGTTTTAATCTTATGTTATAAAAGATAGTTATACAATAATCATTATGCAGAAACAAAAATTCTATGGCTTTTTACGAAAACAGATCTTACTGACAATAGGATTCTCTTTTATACCCGGTTTTGCATACCTTGGATTGGGCTGGATGAAGGGGGTCCTGATGCCAGCTTTAATCGTGAATGGTTTGGTCATACTGGTATCAGTATGGGGATGGAAGCTTTATAGAGATTTTGAATTTGAAGAGATGGATAAAGAGGAGCTGAAACATTGGTATAGAAAACTGACACTCTTTTTTTATATCATCTTCGGCTTATGGACCCTTGATTTTCTTGTCTATTCAGAAGAGATAGAGAGTAAACTTCATTATATCGCTGTTTGTACGCAAGTAGGTATCTCTATCGTAGCATCCATATTACTCTTTTCAGAAAGAAAACTTTTTTATCCTATTTTATTGATCCTCATTTTACCTTTGATCGTCTATTCTCTCTTGATCGGAGAGTTCTATGGTGATGTGCTTTCTCTCTTCTCTCTTATTTTTTTGGGTGTATTGATCTACGCATCAGACAATAGTTATAACCTGATCCAAAAAGCCTATTATCAGGCACAGCATGATGCATTGACAGGTTTATATAACAGCCGTTATTTTATCAATTATATGGATTATATGATCAAGAGAATTCACGCTTCCAAAAAATGTGCCTATCTTTTGCTTATCGATCTTGATCATTTCAAAACGATCAACGATTCACTGGGGCATGAATTGGGAGATAAAGTACTTCAGGAAGTTTCAAAACGTATTAGAGAGTATTGTGAAGATACGCATACGATCGCCCGTCTTGGAGGAGATGAATTTGCAATCATAAGTGATACATTATATGGTGATGGAACTTGTCAGGAGAGTGCTTACAGTTTTTCTGTGGAATTGTTGGGGGTTTTGAAAGAGACCTATGTGGTGGATCGTCATCATCTCTATATTAGTGCAAGTATCGGAGTCAATAATCTGGGCGGTTCATCAAAAGAAGCCAGACAATTCATAAAAGAAGCAGATATCGCGATGTATCAGGCAAAAGCACAGGGGCGTGATGGGATCATTTTATTCAATGATGAATTGGCCAAAGAGGTTGAATATCGTCTGGAGATCGAACGAAAACTTTATTTTGCTTTGGAACATAATGAAATTGAACTGCGCTACCAGCCACAGTTTAACAGGGATCAGAAGATCATTGGTTGTGAAGTACTTGTCCGATGGAACAGTCCAGATCTTGGACTTATCTCTCCGTTTGAATTTGTTTCGATCTCGGAAAAGACAGGGCTGATCATTGAACTGGGAAATTATATTATTGAAGAGGCTTTTAAAACACTTCAGGCATGGGAGATCATGGGCTTAGACCTAAAACAGTTCTCGATCAATATCAGTGTGAGACAATTTTTTCATAGTACTTTTTTAGATGAGGTGAAGCGGCTGTCTGACAAGTATCTCAATGAAGATACAAGAAAAAAGATCATTTTTGAAGTGACAGAGACGATCCTCATCGAAGATGTTTATAGAATCAGTGTCATCATCAATAAACTAAAGCAGTTGGATTTTTCATTTTCCATGGATGACTTTGGTACAGGATACTCCTCGCTCAGTGCGCTACGTGAAATGCCTATAGAAGAGTTGAAAATAGACCGTTCATTTGTGATCCATTTAGGTGAGCGCAAATCGGATGAACTGATGATTACTACGATTCTTTCCCTGGCGAAAATATATGATCTTAAAACGGTAGCAGAAGGTATAGAGACACAAGAACAATTTTTATTTCTATTGGAAAATGGCTGTGATATGTTTCAGGGGTATTATTTCTCAAAACCACTGTCAAAAGATCATTTTGAACTATTTTATAAAGAAAGCTTCTCTAAGAAATTAAGTATATGAAAAATTTATTGACATTTATAATAGCCTGTGATATGATTAAGTATAGTTGAGTCAACTTTAGTTACGAAGCTGGCTCATTAAAGGAGTCAACATGACATCTAACAAAGATATGAAATACTACACAAAAGAAGAGGGTAAAGACAGGATCATCTGTCTGCTCTGTCGCCACTCCTGTAAACTGAAAGAGGGACAGGTCGGTATCTGCGGAATCAACAAAAACGTAGGAGGAGAGCTTGAAACGCTTGTATATGGCCATCCTGTTGCAGTCCATGTGGATCCTGTAGAAAAAAAACCGCTGAATCATGTACTACCAGGCAGTACAGCACTCTCCTTTGGGACAGTTGGATGTAACTTCAAATGTCCGTTCTGTCAAAATTGGGATATCTCCCAGGAGAAAAAAGTCAATGAATCCATCAATGTAAGTCCTGAAGAAATGGTCGAATTGGCCATCTCACATGGTGCAGAATCCATTGCCTACACTTACAATGAACCCACGATCTTCTACCCTTATGCCAAAGATATCGGTGTGATTGCGAAAGCAAAAGGGCTTAAAAACCTTTTTGTCTCTAACGGCTTTGAATCACCAGAGGTCATAGCAGATATGGCAAGCTGGGTGGATGCTGCAAACATCGATCTTAAAAGCTGGGATGATGCCTACTATAGAAAGGTACTCAAAGGCGGGCTCGATGAGGTGAAAGACACACTTAAAAGAATGATAGATGCTGGGATATGGGTCGAGATCACGACACTGCTTATCGAGGGTGAGAACGACAGTGATAAAGACTTGGAAGAGATGGCATCGTACATCGCCAATGACCTTGGTAAACATGTGCCATGGCATTTAAGTGCGTTCCATCCTGATTATAAAATGATGGATCATGAGAGAACAAAAATAGACACACTGATGCGTGCAAAAAAGATAGGTGAAAAAGCAGGACTTTATTATATTTATCTAGGGAATGTACCGGTGCATGCTGATACACACTGTCCGCAATGTGGAACGTTACTCATAGACCGTTCAGGCTATGATGTAACAGTGAATAACTTGGAGAATGGGCACTGTCCGAAGTGTCATAGAGCGATAGAAGGAGTATGGTCATGAGTACACGAGAAGCTTCGGTAGCCGGACAGTTTTACCCATCCAGCCCGGATGAGATACACTCCATGCTGGAACATTATAATCAAATTATTGATGAGCATCTCAAAGAGAAGGATAGTGTGCTACACCTTAAACCAAGAGCGGTCATTGTACCGCATGCAGGATATGTCTACAGTGGTTTTACTGCGAATATCGCATTAAGACTGTTGTCAAATTCAGATGTCAAACGTGTGGTGATCATCGGTCCTAGTCATAGGGTTTACCTCACTGGAACAAGTATTTCTGAATTTGATACCTATCATACACCTCTTGGTGCATTGCTCATCGATAAACCATTGGTATTAGATCTGAAAGAACGGTTTGATATAGGATTTGTACCTGAAGCCCACCATGAGCACAGTACAGAAGTACAGGTCCCTTTTGTCAAAACCTATACACCGGATGTGTCCGTGGTCGAGTTGGTCTATGGTGATGAATCACCACAAAAGCTGGCAGAGGTCATCGAGTATCTTCTGGATGATCCTGAGACTGCAGTCGTGATCAGTACGGACTTAAGCCACTATTATGATATCAAAAAAGCCAATGCACTTGACAGTATCTGTTTGGATGCGGTGGAGAAACTGAGCACTGCTGAATTGCATGAAGGATGTGAAGCCTGTGGTAAGATCGGTGTAGAGGCGATGTTGCTTGCAGCAAAAAAGAACGGGTTGAGATCTGTGCTGTTGGATTATCGTACGAGTGCGGATGCCAGCGGAGATGAATCACAGGTTGTAGGGTATATGAGTGCAGCATTTGTGGAGCAGTAGATGAAGAAGATGGATAGACTCGTGGATAGTATGATCTCCTCGAATATGTTGAAAAGTCCACTGATCATTGATGCCTTTAGAACGATCGATAGAAAATACTTTGTACCTGAAGAATATGAAGATGAAGCCTACGCAGATATGCCTCTGCCCATAGGAGATTACCAAACCATATCCCAACCTTCCACAGTAGCCTTCATGTTGGAACGTCTTGACCCCCAGGATGGGAACACGGTGTTGGACATTGGTTCGGGGTCAGGATGGACCACAGCACTTCTTTGTTATATGGTAGGAAATAAAGGCAGTGTGATCGGGCTTGAAAGGATCAGTATATTGGTGGAGCAAGGAAGAGAAAACCTTTCCAAGTTTGGTTTTAATAGTCATTGTCACATAGAAAGGGCAGGAGATACGCTTGGCCTGCCGGGAAAACAGTTTGACAGGATACTGGTCTCTGCTTCAGCTGATGAAACTCCGGAAGAACTTTTTTTACAATTAAAAATAGGTGGTATCCTGGTGATACCTATAGGAGAGTCTATTTTTAAATTTACAAAGACTTCAGAAACAAAGATTGAAAAAGAAGAGTTTTACGGATTTGTGTTTGTACCGTTGATCTACTGACTTTTACAGGCTCAATATATACATACATTTTTTGTGTATCAAAATGGACAGATGATTAGATGCAACTCTCTGTATGTACACGTTTTTCATGATATGCATCCTTGATAATATCTATACCACCACGAATGACTATGATTGAAATAATCATACCAACAATCAGATCTGGTAATCTTGTCTCTAAAAGATATACAAATCCACCACCAATAATAATACCTACATTAGCAATCACATCATTTTTTGAAAATATCCAACTGGCACGCATATGAACCTCACCTTTTTTGTATTTTGAAATCAGGATCAAACAAATAATGTTTGCTACTAGAGCTGCCATCCCAACAAAAATCATCAGGAGTGACTCTGGTTCACTTCCATAAATCAATCGGCGTATAACATCTGCAAAAACCAATACTCCCAATATTACTTGAAAAATACCGCTTAAATGTGCGGCTTTTATTTTTACAAGCGGTGATTTTCCAACTGCATACAGCGCTATACCATAGACTGTTGCATCAGCCAACATATCAAGAGAATCTGCTATGAGGGCAGTTGACTCACTCAAGATGCCAAGTGTAATCTCAGCCATAAACATAAAGGCATTGATACTCAAGAGGATTTTTAATACCTTGCCTTCTAAACGATGATTGATTTCCGTGTCAGATCTACAACTTGCTATTTTTATTCCTTCTATCTATGATTGACAACAAGAATCTGAATCTTTCTGCATGGGAGGACAGGGGACTGAACCGTATGAACAAAAGACACAGCAATCACACTTTTTAGGCTTAAGAATTGCACCGCAATTCTCACACTCATAAAACCATTGACACGCATCTGTTGGCATGGTTTCTATTTTTTTATAACCACATTTAGAACATGTGATCTCAGATTCTAAAATAAGTTCTTTTTTCACTGAATCTCTATTCATTTTTAAAAATATTCTCCTCGTCTGCATATGTAATAGAGGAACACAAAACATCCCAGTAAGATGGACAGGTAGAGCTTCGTTAGGTTTTAAATGCCTCTACATCTCCAGGATGCCTTAACATCTTATTCACACTATCAAGATGCATCTCCTCTTCTACGATCATTTCTCTGGCGTATTCTTCCAATAACACGGAAGTACCACCTTCTGTTAGTTTCAATAATTCGTAGTAGGCATCAAGAGCTGTTTTTTCATGCTCCAGGCTTTCTCGGAGTATATCTCCAATGTCATGCTTCGCTGTTTCAAGTAACTTTCCAATACTGAGTGATGGATGACCACCCAAAAGCGTTACAAGTTCACCAGCCCTATGTGCATGAGTTAAACCTTCTTGCGCATTACTTTTCATCCAATCAACTATAGGTAACCTATTGTAGCCATAAACCATTAAAGAGTAATGGGTATAACGTACAACCCCGGCTAATTCGACCTCCATTATCCTGTTTAAGATCTCAATAGCATTTTTTGTATCTGTATTATTCATTTGTCTATCCTTTCCGTCAGCTTTTATTTTTTTGCATAGGAACAATTTTTAGTAGACCAAGTAAGCACTTGCTTGTTTTATTTGGACACTGTATCCAGAAATCGTATAAATATACAATACTACAATGTAATGAGTGTGTAATGGAAATTCAAATGCTGGTATTATTTACGATTGAAGTAGGGGTATTGTAAAATTACAGTATACGTTTCACCTTGGCCATTAAAAGTGGTGAGATCAAACTTACTGCCAGTACAATGATAAAGAGGTTTCCTCTCATAATATGAAAGACCTCTGAGATATCAGACCATGATTTCCCCATCACATAATAGCCAAAGATGAATTCAAACAGGAGTGTCATTAAAACCCATTGAAGTCCAATAACAAAGTAGGTAAGAGCATGATGTTTTCCAAATAGTGGAAAAGAGACATAGGTAACGATCAATACGATCATGGAGAGTGTGATACCACTCACCGGCACTGCCATATTTGGACCAATCATGCCAACTAAAACATTTTCTCTAAAGATACCGTTGATGATCGCCATGAAAGCTATGATCAACCAGATCATACTTGTTTTCAGAAAAAGATTGACTGTCATATGACACTCCTGAGGCAACATGCATACAACCATTATCTCTTATTTTTGCTTTATTTCAGTAGGAAGGTTTTTTGATAGGTAGGTGGGATTATATGCTATAATCTTCCCCATGAATATTACAGAAAACCTACAAAAAGCAAAACAATTACTGGAAGAATCAGATGCACTTTTTATCACTGCAGGTGCAGGGATGGGTGTGGACAGTGGATTGCCTGACTTTAGAGGAGTGGAGGGCTTTTGGAATGCCTATCCAAAGGCCAAAGAGTTGGGGCTTCATTTTGAAGAGATGGCTAATCCGGAGTGGTTTGAGTCTGACCCTCGGTTGGCTTGGGCTTTTTATGGTCATAGATTACACCTTTACCGTGATACAGTACCTAATGAGGGCTTTAGAAAGCTTTTGGAACTATCTAATACTAAAAAATATGGAGCTCATATTTTTACCTCAAATGTAGATGGACAGTTTCAAAAATCTGGTTTCAAAGAGGAGCAGATCATGGAGTGTCACGGTTCCATTCACCATATGCAGTGTATCGATAATTGTCAAGGCATGCTTTGGAGTGCGAATGATACTTTTATAGAGATAGAAGAGGGGTTTAAAGCCAAAGAACCTTTACCTTCCTGTCCTTTCTGTGGGGCTATGGCACGCCCGAATATTTTGATGTTCGGGGATTTTGGTTGGGAGTATGCACGTACCGATGGACAAAGAGAGAGACTAAGTCGTTGGATGGACTCTTTGGAAAAGGAGGGGGTAAAGCTTGCTATCGTAGAGCTAGGGGCAGGAACTGCTGTACCAACGGTCAGAAATACGTCTGAACAGATAGCCAGAAGATTTGATGTTCCTTTGATACGTATCAACCCAAGAGAGAGTTTTGGAGCAGAGATAGGTCTTCCTATGGGTGCCGTTGAAGCATTGAAGAAGATTATTTAGATAATAGAGTATCTTTAAAATGCAGTATTGTTAAGCTCTTCTATGTCACTCATGGTTTGGCTTTGACTCTCTTTTTCTGATTCTTTAGCATTTAGGACCTTTACATCTATCTTTACGTTTGATAGTTCATTGGCTTCCGCCTCTCTGGTTACAGCCTCCACTTTATTTTTGATGGTAGTAGGATCTATTTTGGGAGAAAAAGGTTTTATTTTTGGTTGTCTTTGTGCCTTTTTGAGTGCTTTATGTATCTCGATCAAACCCGTTTCATAACTACATAATTTATCATAGTTCTCCATATCCCGTTCCAACATGGCTATGGTGTAACTTTCTATCATCCTTGTCTTTCGCAGGAGCATTTTTTGTGCATACTTTTCTCTTGCTATTTCCACACCCTGTTTAATTTCGGGAGACAGTGCATTTTCATAGGCTATTTTTGCTTTATTAGTGCCATTACCACTCTTTTTAATATAGAGTTTTTTGGCACCATCTGTGATATGTTTCATGCCAAATGCTTGGCTTACACCATCAAAAATATCCATATAGAGCCCTTGTTTTTTAGGGTTGGATGATTTATTGAGCGGATTGTCCAAGTAGTGCTGACACTGAAGATTTGATTTCATGATAAACTCGCCTATCATGGCATTACGATCTTCTTTTGTAGGTGACACTTTATCAACAGTAGCGATAAACATAGACCTATCTGTATGAAAACCGGCTACTTTGCGCTTTTTTTCCTCAGGTTCTGGCGTATCAGAACCACATCCATTGATAAGCAATAGAATAGATGCTGCTACCATAGTATGGATCTTATTTTTTATCATACATACACTCGCTTGTAATTAATATGATATTATACCATTTCGCTACAATTAATACTTTGATAGACTATCTGGAATTTTATACCTGATAACTATGATTATCTTCAGAATATATAGGCTTGATCAAGCAAAGTGGAAGGGTTTGTTATGCGTTGTTTTTCTTGTTCAAAATTAAGTTTTAAGATCATTTGCAAGCAATGTGTAGAACACTTGTTTATACCTACGGTAAGTACTCGAAAAGTAGGAACACTGGATGTCATCAGCTTTTTTAAGTACTCCACACTGGAGACACTGCTACATAGTAAACATAAACCCGAAGGATACCGTATCTACAAAGCTTTGGCCCATATGACCATGAAACCATTTATTGAAGAGTTTGTAGAGTCTGATGAGAGAGCTGTTTATATAGTGGGCATAGATGAATATGTCAAAAGCGGATATTCTCATGTGGCACTGCTTACACAGGCGATGAAGACAAAAACCTCTATCATACAACACAGTGCACTCATGGCACAGAACAGGGTGAACTATTCGGGTAAAAACCTACAGTTCCGTTTGGAAAACCCGAGGGATTTTCTTTATAAAGGTAAGTCAGGTATAGATGTGATATTGGTAGATGATATCATCACAACGGGTATTACACTGCAAGAAGCACAAAAAGTACTGATATCTCACGGAGTCAATGTACTCTTCGCTTTGACTTTAGCTGATGCAGAGGAATCCTGATCTGTTGAATGCAGTAATATCTGTATACTCCTTAAGTGTAGCTAGAATGGTAAACATTATAAAATATGTTAAATTATAAGGTTTTAGAACTATAGGATACAATTTTTATTATAAACCAGTTAAGAATACTTTTCCTACACACTCTTTGCACATTATCGTCTTATACTTTAAGTTAAATCAATAAATAGAATTATCTAAATGTTTATAAAATGGTTTAGATGCATGTGTGGCATCTTTAAATCAGATTCTAACACAATGAGGAGAATGTCATGTTTGATAACAAAAAATTTATACAACATACTTCGGGTGGGGGTATGTCGAACCAGGACTGGTGGCCTAACCAGTTGAAACTCGATATTTTGCACCAACACTCTTCACTATCCAATCCTATGGGTGATGATTTCAACTATGCTGAAGCCTTTAATAGTCTTGATCTTGAAGCTGTAAAAAAAGATCTCATTGCAGTGATGACCGACTCTCAGGATTGGTGGCCAGCAGATTTTGGTCACTATGGCCCACTGTTCATACGTATGGCATGGCACAGTGCGGGTACTTACCGTAGTGGTGACGGCCGTGGTGGTGGGGGGAGTGGAAATCAGCGTTTTGCACCCCTTAACAGCTGGCCTGATAATGTCAATCTCGATAAAGCACGTAGATTGATATGGCCAGTGAAGCAAAAGTATGGTCAAAAGATCTCCTGGGCTGACCTGATGATACTTGCAGGTAATGTTGCGATGGAATCCATGGGCTTTAAGACCTTTGGTTACGGAGGTGGACGTGAAGACATTTGGGAACCGGAAAAGGACATTTACTGGGGTATGGAAAGTACCTGGTTGGATGACAAGCGTTATTCCGGTGATCATGAGGAACTTGAAAATCCTCTTGCAGCCGTTCAAATGGGATTGATCTATGTAAACCCTGAAGGTCCCAACGGAAACCCGGATCCTCTTGAAGCAGCCAAGGATATCCGTGAAACCTTTGCCAGAATGGCCATGAACGATGAAGAGACAGTTGCCCTGATAGCGGGGGGACACACTTTTGGAAAATGCCATGGAGCCGGTGATGCAGCCCATGTCGGTCCAGAGCCTGAAGCAGCGGGGATCGAGGAACAGGGACTCGGTTGGAGCAGCAGTTACGGCACAGGAAAAGGTGGTGATACGATCGGTAGCGGACTGGAAGTGACCTGGACCAAGACACCGACACAATGGAGCAGTAACTTCTTAGAAAACCTTTTCGGCTATGAATGGGAACTGACAAAAAGCCCTGCAGGTGCCCATCAGTGGAGAGCGATAAACGCGGAGGATACGATACCGGATGCCCAGGATCCATCAAAACATCATACACCCACCATGTTGACCACAGACCTCTCGCTTCGTTTTGATCCTGTGTACGAAAGGATCTCACGACATTTCTTAGAAAATCCCACTGACTTTCAAGATGCCTATGCCCGTGCATGGTTCAAGTTGACCCACCGTGATATGGGACCGAAGTCACGATATCTGGGTCCTGAAGTACCGGATGAGGATCTCATCTGGCAAGATCCCATTCCTGCTGTGGATCATACTCTGATCGATGATGCAGATATTGCTTTGCTTAAGGCTAAAGTTCTTGATTCCGGACTCTCTGTCTCGGAACTGGTATCAACAGCCTGGGCAACTGCTTCAACCTTCCGTGGTTCTGATAAACGCGGCGGTGGTAACGGTGCACGTATCCGTCTGGCACCCCAGAAAGACTGGGAAGTAAACCAGCCAGATCAACTTTCAAAAGTACTTGCTATACTCCAAGGCATCCAGCACGAGTACACTGAGAGCCAGCCTGGAGACAAGAAGGTTTCACTCGCTGATCTTATCATACTGGCAGGCTGTGCAGGTGTTGAAGAGGCAGCGAAGCGTGCCGGTCATGATGTCACGGTGCCATTTACACCGGGCCGTATGGATGCTTTAGAGGAACAGACTGATGTGACTGCCTTTGATGTACTCGAACCGGTCGCGGATGGTTTCCGTAACTATTTGAAGACAAAATTCTCCGTCTCTGCTGAAGAGATGCTTGTAGATCGGGCTCAACTGCTCACGCTAACAGCACCAGAGATGACTGTACTTCTTGGAGGCATGCGTGTTTTGGATACCAATGTTGATCAAGTGCAGCATGGTGTCTTTACCCAGCGTCCGGAGATGCTTACAAACGATTTTTTCATCAATCTGCTTGATATGAGTATTGTATGGAAGGCAGTTTCAGAGGATAAGGATATCTTTGAAGGCAGTGACCGTGTGACAGGTGAGCCTAAGTGGACTGGGACACGTGTCGATCTGATCTTCGGTTCAAATTCCCAGCTACGTGCCCTGGCTGAAGTCTACGGAAGTTTGGATGCGCGAGAACGTTTTATCCATGACTTTATAGCCGCATGGACCAAGGTGATGAATCTGGATCGGTTCGATCTTGACGCGTAGTTGTGATATAAAGGATGGAGTTATCAGGAAATTTCAACTCTAAGTATTGCATGGTACAATCCTTAAAAATACTGAGATCTGTGAAAATGCCATGGGTATTTGTGACAGGTTTTATAAGGATATAGAATGACTTTAGAAGAGATGGAATTTGAGTTGGAGCTGGCAGGGTTGAGTAGAGAACAACAGGTGAAATTATTATCATTTGTAAAAATGAACGGTTTTGATGCAAAAACTCTCGATAAAAAACTGCAACTTATGGGCTATGAAGCGATCTTCAGTATATATGATGTAGAGGATGATCAAAAGTAGGATTGAACAGAAGTACTGTTTTACTTGTGTATGGGGGGACTTGGAGTATGCTTCATCCCATACAGGTCACCTTACGATCTCTGCATCATTACGTATCAACTCTATGATACCCCCCTCAACATTCAGTGGCGTAAATCCGTTTTTTTCTAAAATACGTGATGCTTTAATACTTCTACTCCCTGACCGGCAATAGACCATAATAGGTTTGGATCTCACTTTTTCCAGCCTGATAAGATTACTATCAAGTTGTTGAACCGGTATGTTTATAGCATTCTTTAAGTGTTTTTCTTCATACTCTTTGACCGTTCTTACATCAAGCAGTGTAATGTTGCTATCATTGGCTAAACGTACAATAGCCTGTTTGGCATTGATAAACTCAAAGTCTGCGAATATCCAGCCTTTAGAGTATGCAAAAGAGATAAATAAGCCTGCCATTGCGATCCAGTAAAGTATCATTGTAGAAATGAAAAAAATGATAAGTCGTGTGATTCGCATATAACTCCTTTTCTCTAAACATCTTCATAGTCAAGTATATCCAATATGTGTATGTTGTATAAACATAAGTATGTATAATATTTAATCACTATAGAACTGATCTTCGTATCATTTTCATGTATACTTTACTATACTATTTATCTTGTCCTGAAGGAGTAAAAATGATAGGTATTAATCGTCTGAAAGGGCAGGGGAGCCCCTCTACTTTGTTTGCAGCATTTTTGTATTTTGATTTTAGTTTTATGGTCTGGACGATACTTGCACCACTTGCTACAGAGATCACGGACAGCTTGGCCAATTATGGATTTTTAATGACATCTTCCGAGACAGCAACACTTCTTTCGGTGCCCATACTGGTAGGGTCACTATTGCGTGTCGTACTTGGTTTTTTAGTCGGTAAAATCGGTGCTAAAAAGAGTGCTTTGGGAGCACAGGTTATTGTCATATTAACCCTGTTTTATGTGACATCATTTGGTGAGCATATCTCTTATGAAGAGTTGTTGTTCGTAGGTGTTGGACTTGGTTTTGCAGGGGCATCCTTTGCGGTGGCTTTACCCCAGGCAGGGCAATGGTATCCACCAAGATTACAAGGGGTTGTACTTGGTATCGCGGGTATAGGAAATATAGGTGTGGTACTTGGTTTTCTTTTTGCACCTAAGATCGCTGAGATCTGGGGATGGAAATCGGTATTTTTTGTAGTTGCAATTTTGTCTCTGCTCATTTTTGTCATGTATGTTTTAATGGCAAAAGATGCGCCCAAAGAAGTGTATGTCCCAAGACCCAAAAATCTCTCTGATTATATAAGGCTCTTAAAAGATAGAGATACATGGTGGTTCAACCTCTTTTATGCTGTGAGTTTTGGCGCTTTTGTAGGATTTGCCATGTATATGAAGGTCTATCTGATGGCGATGTATTCTAATGAGATGGCACTGTTTGGATCAGAAATATTGGGAGAAGAGAACATCCATGTGGTTGCGGGTTATTTTGCAGCATTTTGCATCATGGCTGGTGCGCTGCTTAGACCTGTAGGCGGAGCTGTCGCCGATAGAGTGGGAGGGATCAAGTCACTTTATATTTATTTTTCAAGTGTTACATTGCTTATCTTTATCAATGCCTTTATAGGATTGTCATTTTGGTTTGCGATTTTTGTTATGTTCCTTATTATGGCAAACCTTGGTATGGCAAATGGTGCTCTGTTTCAACTTGTACCACAGAGGTTTTCCAAAGATATAGGTATTATGACCGGTCTCATTGGAGCAGCCGGTGCACTTGGAGGGGTAGGAATTTTAGTAGTACTCGGAGCATCTACAATGATGTTTGGGGATTATACTATAGGGTTCCTGTTTATAGCTGCAAATGCCTTGATCGCTATGGCAGGACTAAGTTTGGTAAAGACTAGATGGCGAACCACATGGGGTGCCAAATCTGGAGGAATCATATGATTCCGAACTGTTTCATAATATTAATATTATGAAAATATAATACTATACTGATGTTGGTTCAATGTATGACCAATGTTTATACATAAAAACTTAGGAAATAAAGGGAGACAATGGAAGTAACAAACACAGAAGTCAATAAATATGTAGATATGGCAATACAGTACGGTACTGAATATGGCATAAAGGTGATCGGTGCTATCGCCATTTTTGTCATTGGTAAATGGGTGGCACATAAAATCTCTGCTTTCATTAAAAAACTTATGGAGCGCGGAGAGATCGATACCACGCTCAGTGCATTTATAGCAAGTGTCATCGATATACTTCTGCTGATTGTAGTGGTCTTAGCCGCGATCAATAATCTAGGTGTCGATACCACCTCGTTCATAGCGATATTGGGTGCGGCCGGTTTGGCTATAGGTTTGGCACTTCAGGGTACATTTGGAAATATCGGTGCGGGTGTGATCTTGATACTGTTCCGTCCTTTTGAAGTAGGGAACTTCGTTACCGTAGCAGGGGAGAGCGGCACAGTGGAGGCTATCACACTATTCAATACAACACTTTTAACACCGGACAATAAGGTCATTTTAATTCCAAACAGTGCGGTTGCTTCAGGGAATATCACGAATTTTTCCAAAAAAGAAGAACGCCGTGTCGATTTTGTATTTGGTATAGGTTATGATGATGATCTAAAACTGGCAAAGGCAACCCTCCAAGAGATCATTGATGCTGACACCCGTATATTGAAGGATCGTGCAAGTTTTATAGGTGTAGGTGAGCTTGGAGACAGTTCTGTGAACTTTACGGTACGTGTATGGGTCAAAGCTGCAGATTACTGGGGTGTACATTTTGATACCATTGAAAAAGTAAAACTTACATTTGATGAAAAAGGTATCTCTATCCCTTACCCGCAAATGGATATTCACACACATGTGGCAAACGCTTAGATACTATTTTAAATGATATTATTAATCTTTAATAGCATAAGTAGTCAATATGCGTCCATTTCTAAAAATAGTCCCTGCATGATCAATGACATCAAATACATCTTTTTGAGTCCATCCCAAATTATAGAGTAGTTCAAAATCTTTTTTTGTAAATAATTTACTTTCGTAAATAGCTTTAATCGATTTAGCAGCCAAGATTTGATGTTTTTCATCAAAAGGCACTAAATCAATATCTGCTATTACATCATCTAATTGTTTTTGTGTGTATCCTTTTGCTAATAACATTTTTGTATTAAACATTTTACAATAAGGATAATCTTCATTCACATCTGTCATTTACACGAATAAATGTAAATTCTATAATAGGTTAGAATAAAGTGATAGTTTTGTTTTAAATCTTTTGTTAAATTATTAATTGAGTATATCAAACCAAGAACCTCTTCATTGAGCATATTCAAACATTATAATAAATTTAACCAATTATTTCATATGATGTAATCATATCAATTGGATTGGCAAAAAATACTTCACTCTGAACCTGCCGTCTTTTGCAAGAAAATGGTTCGTATAAAATTCTGTATAGGATGGCTGTGTCGTTGTTTCAAATCCGCTTTGAGGCAGCCATTCATGGTAGGCCCATTGAATCAGCTTTAGTATATCACCGTATTGTCCTTCAGCTTCAAACGTCGCATAGAGTCCTGAGGGGATGATAAATGAGGGGAGTACACTTTCTTTGAGCTTTGTCTTTGTGTCGGGAACAACAGCAGCAATATAGTAACACTCTTTCAATGGTGTGACAATAGGGTTGTTATGATAGATCCCTATCTGTTTATATTCTGTGATGTTATTACTATAGACCCAGGCCATGAGTTTCTGCCAGCTTTTTTTGATCTCATAATTATATCCTTTGTGACGGATATAGTAAGCCTCTTGAGGTTTGGTTTTTATGATTTCAGGTTCCAAGTGGGAGAAGTCTGCCTGTGATATAGAAGCGGTTGAGGAAGTAGAGAGTATCTGATCTGAATAACTTTTGTATCCTCCTTTCCGCCATATTTTAGGAGAGCTTGAAAATCGTTCCTTGAAAGCTCGGATAAAAGAGGTTTGGGAGGAGTATCCGCACTGGTTGGCAATATCCGTAATAGTTGAATGTGGATTGGTGAGGAGAAGGTTAGCTGCCTTTTGAAGCCGTATAGATTTAACGGTTTCATAGATATTCATACCCATCTGCTCTTTAAAGATACGATGAAGGTGGAATTTACTGACACTATGCATTGCTGCCAGTTCATCGATATTGATATCGGTTTCGATATGCTGGTAGATATAGGACATCAACTTGTTAGCTATATGTGAATGTAACTGCATTGTATTCTTCTTCATGATACTATTATAGCATTTTTAGATAACTTTATGAGCACAAATAGATATTTATATTGACACTTTTTGTGAAGACTTTATTTTCATGAAGAGATACAATGTTCAAAATATTCTTAAGGTACAACAATGAAACGCTCATTTATACGAGAAATACTGGAACATACGACGAATCAAACGATCTCTTTTGCAGGCGGTTTACCGAATGAATCACTCTTTCCTTATCAAGCACTGCGTGAATCAGGATATAGGGCATTAAGTGAACCTGCGTCTCTTCAGTACACAACATCACAGGGCTATCAGCCTCTTAGAGAAAAGATTGCCGAACAATATGCAAAGCAAGGATTTCCTACTAAAAGCGAGGAGATCATGATAACATCCGGTTCTCAACAGGCACTGGACATCATTACTCGCTTTTATCATAGCCATGAGATTACCATCGAGGCTCCCTCTTATTTGGGTGCAATGAATGTATTTAGTATGAATAAACTCAAGCAATCCTCAGTCAAGTTGGAATATGACGGTATAGATATTGAGGGTTTTGCACAAAATATTCAACAGAGCAAACTAGCGTATCTGATACCGGATTTTCAAAATCCAACGGGTCTCACTTACTCAGAAGAGAAGCGGAGACTAGTTGCCGATCATATAGAAGATGTGAATGGTGTCCTAATCGAGGACAGTCCCTATAGCCAACTGTTTTTTGAGCGTAGTTATCCATCTATAAGTTCTATGGTTCCGAAGCATAGTTTTCATCTTGGATCATTTTCCAAGGTATTGGCACCGGCATTACGTATAGGATGGATACGTGCTAGTGAAGCATTGCTGAAACCATTGATCCCTTACAAAGAAGCGATGGATCTGCATACCAACAGTATTGCCCAGCGTATTATAGATGATTATCTTAGTGATATAGAAAACTATCAAACACATCTAGAGACGATTCGTTCCTCTTATGGAGAAAAAATGGAATTTTTTGCTAAAGCATTAGATGAGTTTTTACCGATGTTTGAGTATAGAAAACCTAAAGGAGGAATGTTCATATACGGTTCTTTAGATGGCATAAGTACATCAAATTTAGTTCAAAAGTGTTTGCAAAAAAACGTTGTATTCGTTCCGGGGAGAGAATTTTATCTTAATGGGAGTATTGATAATGAGATACGATTCAATTTCACTAATAGCACCAAGAATGAAATTGTGAAAGGACTTCGGCTCGTAAATTCAACCATCCATAAGTGAAGCAATATTTTTATCCATTTTCTTACTGCTTTGGACATATCGGTAGTTTGGTGATTTGTATTATGATTTTTAAAAAAAGGAAGGCGAAAATGCAGTGGTTCTTTGATGAGGAATATGTGAATTTTGAAATACTGAGCAATCTCTATAAGATTGCTCCGCTTGGGGATAAGAGTCCGGAAGATTTGAAAACAGCTTTTACTAACAGCAACTATAAATGTTTTGTTTATGAAGAAGAACTTCTTATCGGTGCCGGTAGGGCCTTGGCCGATGGTGTCGATACATCCTATATTGGAGACGTAGCAGTACACCCCGATTTTAAAGGACAGGGACTTGGCAGTGCAATCGTCCGTAAGCTAGTAGAGTTTAGTGAGGGGCATAACAAGATTATTCTTTACTCTTCACTGGGAAAGGAAGCATTTTATGCTAAGCTTGGATTTGAAAAAATGAATACTGGAATGGCGATTTTCAGGAATCAAGATCAGGCAAGAAAATGGGGATTAGTAAGTACCAATGAAATAAGCTGCAGCCTTTAGTATCCATCAAAAGTAGATAGAAAACCTCATAAAGTTATATATTTTATAAGGTATAGAACAAGTGTATTATCCGAAATTTTTATATCTGTTTGATCTTCTCAAATAACTGGCATAAAGATACCGATAATGCATAATCATGACAGGAGAGATTTAACTGGTTTCCAAACAGCTTTCCTAAAGGCAATTGCTATTACACTTTTATCACTAAAACTTGTAAGGAGCAAAAAATGAAAACATTTAACCACTTTCAATCTACACTAATGCTTCTTAGAAGATGGCGCTAGCCTGTTTTCTCCTTATTTAGCTGATACACTTATTTATCATTGATTTTAATTTATTGTTGTTTCTTATATATCATACAATGTATTACTCTCTATTTTTAAAGTGCTTTGCCTGGTAAGGTAATCACCATAAGAGGGTTATGTTTGTGAGGGATAGGAGACTTTTTGATTGTTTATATAAAAGGATGTCTTATGGCACAAGTAAAAATATATGGGATAGATACCCATTTAGACCTAATAAAAGAGCAATTATCTGATGTGATTCATGACTGCGTAGTGGAAGCGCTACAGTTTCCAGAAGATAAAAAGTTTCATCGTTTTTTTCCGATGAAAAAAGAGAATATGTTCTACCCTGAGAATAGAAGTCAGGCCTATACTATTATAGAGATCATGATGATGGAAGGCAGAACAGTACAGACAAAAAAAAGGCTCATCCAGCTTCTATTTGAACGGATACGAAAAGAACTTCGTATTCAAGCCATAGACATAGAAATCGTTATGCAAGAAGCGCCGGCATATCAATTCGGATTCAGGGGTATGGCTGGAGATGAAATGTTACTTGATTACAAGGTGGTGATATAAAATGAAACTTGAAAATATTGTCCCATGGGGACGAAACCTAGCAGAATATCAAGCCATATTCCTGCTCACAAACGAGGAGCTGAAAAGTAAGGTATTGGGATGTGGTGACGGCCCTGCAAGTTTTAACGCGGAGGTAACGAAGTTAGGTGGAAACATTATCTCCATTGACCCTACATACCAATTCAGTCAAAAGCAGATTGTTTCACGAATTGATGAAGTGGCCACAGAAGTGATGACTCAGGTGAGAAATAAAGAGAAGGACTTTGTATGGAAAAATATCAAAGACCCCAACGAGCTTTATGCCATACGTATGGATGCAATGCAGTATTTTCTCAAGGATTATGATAAGGGAAAAGAGGAAGGACGCTACCAGTTTCAAGCACTTCCAAAACTCTCTTTCGAGGATGAGTATTTTGACCTAGCCTTGAGTTCACACTTTCTGTTCTTATACAGTGACCATTTAGATGAAACGTTTCATAGAGAAGCTCTCTTTGAAATGTTGCGTGTAGCAAAAGAAGTAAGAGTATTCCCTATCATTACCTTGGAAGGTAAACGTTCTGTTCATATCGACAGCATTATCCATACACTTAATAAGAGAGGATATGGTGTTCAGATCATTGCAACAGAATATGAATTTCAAAAAGGTGGGAATGAGATGTTAAAGATAACAAAGAAGAGTAAGTGAATATTTAATTAAAAATGGTGATTTTCTATTCTATGTTTGTCCAAATATATTGGGACCATGTAAGGTATGCACCAAAAATGATGGTCCTTATTTTGATGAAATTTAACACTTAATTAGAGCCTTATAAAGTTATATATTTTATAAGGTTTTCTCTTCACACTAGTTTCACACTTCTATTTTATACTTCATCTGAATTTGGATAAAGCGTTTCTGATTTGAATATCAGATAAGCATTACAAAAAAATTAAAAGGATTTATAATGAAAAAATTAACAGCAATCTTACTTCTAACAATCGGTTTAGCTTCAAGCGCTATGGCACATCATCCTGCACCAGTAGATCAAGCTGGCTCAGGAATACCAGATAATTCTGGACACTGGGATGCATTTCTTGGTGGTCTCTAGTTCATTATATTAATATATTTTGGATAAAAAAAGCAAGGCGTATCCTAAGTTTGGGATATGCCTTTTTTTATTTCTTCGATCAAAACACCAATTTTTAAACTAATTTTTTTTGTTGCACCAGAACCTCATATAGTTATATATTTTATAAGGTTTTGAGAACAAGACATATTGTCTTGTCCTATATTTATCACACTAATTCGCTTCTAACGATTTGAACCGCTTTAACCATATTACTTAGGCTAGGTTTTACTTCTTCCCACTTTCGTGTTTTTAGTCCACAGTCTGGATTGATCCAAAGCTGCTCTTTTGGAAGAACTTCAAGTAGTAGTTTGATCTGTTGTACGATTTCTTCAACACTAGGTACTCTTGGAGAGTGGATATCATATACACCTGGTCCAACTTCTTGCTTGTAGCCGACTTGTTTAAAGATTTTAAGCAGTTCATTGCCGCTTCTGGCTGTCTCTATCGAAATGACATCAGCATCCATCGCTTCAATGGTTTTGATGATATCATTGAATTCACTATAACACATATGTGTATGTATCTGTGTTTCTTCTTTTGCAGTGCTTACGGCAATTTTGAAGTCTCTGACTGCCCACGCTTCATACGTCTTTATATCCGCTTCTCTTAACGGGTATCCCTCTTTAAATGCCGCTTCATCAACTTGTATGATTTGAATGCCTGCATTTTGCAGGTCATCTATCTCATCACTTAAGGCCACAGCGATTTGCTTGGAAACTTCATCTCTTGGTTTATCATCCCTTACAAAAGACCAGTTGAGTATGGTAACGGGACCGGTTAACATTCCTTTCATGATTTTTTCTGTTTTACTTTGGGCATATTTCATCCATTCCACAGTCATGGGTTTTGGTCTGCTGATATCTCCGTAGATAAATGGTGGCTTTACACATCTGCTCCCATAGCTTTGTACCCAGCCATTTTGGCTAAATCCATATCCTTGGAGCTGCTCGCCAAAATATTCAACCATATCATTTCTTTCAGGCTCTCCATGGACTAATATATCAAGACCACACGCTTCCTGAAATGCCACACAGTCATCAATATAGGCTTTCATCTGCTGTTCATAGTCTTCTTTTGAAATGAGCCCGTTCTTAAACGCTTGTCTGGCCTTTCTCACTTCAGGTGTTTGAGGGAATGAACCTATCGTTGTTGTTGCCAGTTCTCTATAGCCTAAAATTTCTTTTTGAATTTTGATCCTTTCTTCATACTGACCGTCTCTGGTAAATTTATTAAAGTTGGCTACTTTGTTTTGTACATTTTTGTCATGTATAACAGTAGAGGTTTTTCTGTGTTTATTGGCTTGAGTATTGTTTTCCAGAACTACCTTTTCATGGTTGTTCAGACTCTCTTCCCCCTCAAAAAATAGTTTGGATATCAAAGAAACTTCATCCAGTTTTTCAACGGCATAGCTCAACCAGTTCTTAATCTCTCTATCCATTTTTTCTTCATACTTCAGTGTAAATGGCGTATGCAAAAGAGAACAAGAAGATGAAACAAACAGTTGTTCTTTTGGTACAACTTTTGCAATGTCCTCCAAAAGCTCTAGCGTACGCTTTATATCATTTTTCCAGATGTTTCTACCATCTACTACGCCTGCAATCAATTTTTTATCACTGTTGGCAATACGCGCTAAAGACTCCTTGTTTTTCTCTCCATACAAAAAGTCCAGTCCAAGCCCCCAGATCGGTGTATTGACCAAAATTCTAGTTGCTTCATTTGAGTGTTCAAAGTAAGTAGTCACAATGATTTTAATCGACTCAGAGATAGTCGAAAGCGCGTCATAGGTAGGTTTGATCAGGCTTAAAACTTTTGGGTCATTATCCTTTACAAAGATAGGTTCATCTATCTGTACGGTAATCTCATCATCAAGTGTAGCGATCTCTTTGAGCAATGATTCATAGATCGGTAACACTTTTGAGTGCAGCATATACGTATCTCCCCTGTCTACCCTTTTTGAGAGCCCCAGGAATGTGATCGGTCCGATAAGGTTAATCTTGGTCTTAATACCTTGTGCCTTTGCCTCTTTATATTCATTGATTATCTTCTCGCTGTTAAGTCGGTACTCATCTTCAAGGCTGAGTTCTGGCACGATGTAGTGATAATTGGTATTAAACCATTTGGTCATTTCCATGGCCACACTCTCTTTATTCCCTCTAGCCATAGAGAAATACTGCGTTTCGTTCGCTAGATCGCTGAACCTTTTTGGCATGGCACTCAGCATAATCGCCGTATCCAACATTGTGTCATAGTAACTGAAATCATTCGAACTGATATACTTTATACCCGCCTCTTTTTGATAATTCCAGTGTCTTTTTTTTAGTTCCTTTGCGACATTTTCAACTTCATTGAATGAACATTTCTGTGCCCAAAAACTCTCAAGTATTCTTTTTAATTCTCTTTGTTCTCCAATTCTTGGAAAACCTGTAATATAGCTTTTTTTTGACATTACTCTATCCTTTGGTTATGTGTTATTGTGTATTGATATTAGATGTATTGGAAATTAAAAAGTAATGTAAGGAGGATGTACTCCGGTCCTTCTAAATGCGAACCAGGTCGTATAGTAGGGACATCGCGGAATATAATGATTGATCTTTAAAATGATTCTGGTTCTTAACTTATAAAAGCAGTTACAATGGCAAGACTTTGCATTTGTAATAAGGAATAAGTTTAAGAGCTCGGTTGGAGGATCATTTTCATCCGCTTCCGTTGCTTCTTTTGGAGTCATATTGGCTAAAAGATGGTCGATCTTGATGGTTTGACTTTCAATTTTACGCTGAACAGTATGTGCCAAGATGGATGCTAGTGTAAAATAGCGTTTCCCAAACCCTTTAGGTGACTTCACTTTTGCCCTCAATTTTTTAAATATTTATGAAATCATATCGTAAATACTATATACAAATGATAAAGTAATGCCTCTACACAAATCAAGTAAAAAATATCAATAAAGATCATTATCACACTTACTCTCAAAGAAAATAGTCAATAACCTTATAATCTAACATATTTTATAAGGTTTTGAATCAAAGAATATATTTTTGGTATACTCTAAATATTGGACGAATAAATAAATAGTTGGACGCAATCAAAACATGAACATTGTAGAAGAAATTAAAGAGTCTTGGGGCTGGATAGGCATCAACCCCGTAGAGGTCATTGGAGAGAATGACTTTGGCAACCTGATGATTAAAGATACTGATGGTAAATATTGGCGCTTATGCCCAGAAGATGTTTATTGTGAGATTGTGGCACAGAACCAAGAAGAACTTGATACTTTATCCAAAGATCAAGAGTTTTTAGAAGATTGGTAGATGTAGCACAAGATAAGTTAGGACCACTAGAAGAAGGTAAAAAATATTATTTGGTTATTCCTGGAGCACTCGGTGGTGAATATGGAATTGATAATATAAAAACTGCTCCTCTAATGGAGATTATTAGATATTCTGGAGATGTTGGAAAACAAATTAAAGATCTTCCCGATGGTGCTGAAGTTAAATTAAAAATAATAGACTAATTGTCAATACAGATATGTTTTATTAATAGCTATCTTGTAGAAAGGGATTCATGTCAAAACTTAGTGATAAGCTTATTCAAATTGTTTATACGAAGAACCTAACTGATTTAGATAAGTTCCTCGAAACTGATGAATTGATATCAGGTACAGACAATGATGAACGAACGGCCTTAATGCATGCCATTTTGGACACTGATTATTCTTTTGAAGTGATTAAAGCCCTCATTGCATCTGGAGTAAATATTAATATTAAAGATAAAGAACAATCTTGGACTGCATTGGCTTTTGCAGCACGTGATTGTGGTCAGAATATATGTAAGGTTTTACTTGATGCTGGTGCGGATATAGATGCAGTGGATACCTTTGGAAATACTCCTCTGTTCCGAGCTGTTATGGCAGGGAAAGAGGATAATATTGAACTTCTAGTTTCTTATGGTGCAAATCCAGATGTTGAGAACAATAGTGGTGTGTCTCCTCGTAAACTTAGCGAAACACTTGGTAGACACTATTTCTCATCTACTACCTAACAAGTGAAGACATAACCATCTCATCTGTTGGCTTGACATAATTTAGTGTTGTCTTAAATGAGCTGTGTCCAACAAACCTGGCCATGATTTGTACATTTATACCCTTTGCTGCCATTTCAGTCAGTAATCCCTGCCTAAAGCTATGAGAGGTATAGTTTGGTCCCAAAGTGTCTTTTATGAACTTGTTAACTATGGTTATATAGCTAAGAGTATGCATTGAACTTTTTGGATGACCTGCACGTTGTATTAATTTACATTCTCCATCATCTTCAAATTCAAGATTTAACAGATCATGTTTGAAGCGAGGAGACAAGAATAGTTTTCTTTGGGAATTTGTCTTTTGTGTAAACAGAAACAATTCACCTTTTTCGAGCAATCTTTTTACATCTTTTATTTTAAGTGTTTGAAGCTCATTTAATCTGGCACCTGTGTAATACAAAAAGACAAATGTTCTTAGTAAATTCTTTTTTGTATTTCGTCTTAAATCCTCTCTACCTCTAGTGTAAATCATTAGTTTTTTAAACTCTTTTGAGCTTATGCTTTCTTTTATAGTTTTAATTATAAAACCTCCTATATAGAACATTTTATAAGGTTTTCTATTGAAGGGGATAGATTTATGGCTCGCAAACGTCGCTATAGCGAAAAACGTTATAAAATATGTTAGATTATAAGGTTTTGGTTTTTAAGGAACAGATTGAGCTAGTTAGCCCCCCATTATATCCAGCCATTTGAGTTTGCTACGCTTAATACATCTGCTTTAAGATTTTCTAGTTCATCATAAATTGTATGGGGTAATTTTGGTTTTACTTTTGTAAATTTCTCTTTTAGTAAATCCAAGCTTCTCATTAGCATTTCAAAAATTAACTTCTGTTGCCCTAGAGCATCAGTTGAGTTAAACTCAGCATGATCTATTTTTAATCTGAAGTCCATATCACGTTTTTTCATAGAGTATATAGTTCGTTCTTCAAATGAATCATCCCCCATCATTACAATAATACAGTCCCAACTATCTAAAGGTATTTCATATGAAATATCTTCTATCTTCAAATTAATTTTATCTTTTACAAAGTTACGAGCAAGTCTCAACTGAGTTGATTGATCCTCATTTAAAACTTCACGACTAGTTTCACTACTCATCCATAGTTTCATTTTTTTCCTATCTATTTATTGACAGATTACTTTGTCTTACTATATGCATTCCACTATTAAGAGTATATCAAAATGTTTTGTCTAACTTTTTTGTATCTAGCTATTTTAGAATTTAATATGAAAAAATGTATAGTATTTCTTCGTAAAATAACAGTATAGGAAAATGTATGGCATGGATACCTATGTATATTGTAGAAAAGGATTTGCAAGAGATTTCCAATTGGCTTAACAATGAGCCCGATATAGCTTTAATTGAGTCTATTGGAAAAGGAAAATGGCAAGCAAAAGAGAATTTCAATATCTCAAATGAAGGAAGATATTGCCTATATCATAAGCTAGCTGGCCCTCTACCTCTACTTGCTAAAAATAATGATGAAGAAGACACTCTAATTGAAAACCCTTTTGAGGGATGGACTGAACTTAGGTCAGGATTTGATGATAGTTGTCCCTATTTTGGCCCAGGTCATACAGCCATTTTTGAGTTTAACGTGAAACTAAAAAGTAATAATGGAATCGGGATGTCAACATTTGGATGGATTGGTAATCATTATTCAATTTTAGGAAATTCTGCTCCTGATGTCGCAAAAAAATGGTGGGGAAGGCTTGGAAGATGGGTTCGAAAAGAAGCAACAAAAATACCAAGAAATGATACTTGGGCTAAAGAAAAACCTGAGATATATGCATTCCAAAATGCCTTATACGAAATACAGAATGGAACTGAGAGATCTGAGAATCCATAATAGAAACAAGAAGAACAAATATATTGTTTAAAAACCTTATAAAATATATAACTTTATAAGTTTTCTATACATTAGTGATTAGCCCTAGTTTTCAAAGCTTTGCTAAACATCACTTAGCTCCCCGTATCTTAAATACATAAGATTTTCACCATTATTAATTTTCCAAGGCAGATCACTATTCTTTTCAATTTTTTCTTTTATTTTTGTATTCAAAGGACAGGCAGATGATACCTCTGTTAATACACAATTAGCTGATTCTATATGATCCTCGGTGGCATCATCTGTAAAAACAGCATGGAAATTTAACTGATCTCCATTAAATGAAACATACAAAAATCTAAGGGTGGGTGGAACCTCACCCAATAATGCTATTTGAACTCTTCTTGCAATATCCATTTTAGTCTCAATTATGTTATTTTAGTATTAAGAGTATATCAGAAATATTTAGTTGTTAAAACCTTATAAAATATATAACTTTATGAGGATTTCTCACCTGTTGTATTTCTTGTAATAGCTGGACATTTTTTGTATACTACAAATGCTTCAAAAAGGGGAGAAAGTACATTTAGTTCCTCTAATAACATAGTTAGGAAAACATAATGAGCTCCATGATACATCCAATAAGAGTAATACTTTTAATTGCCATCTTATTCGCCACTCTTTACTCAGACACCTGTAGTCATGATGTGAGATTGAAAGCAAAAAGCATTGGTGGTTCAATGTACGTAAAGTTTAGAATGAGAGATGCCAATAACTATTATAAAATAAAGCAAAAAAAAGCAACGGAACTACGTTATATCACACACATTTTACTTAAAAAAGGTGAGAATGTCCTCTATGATGCATCGACATCTGATAGTGTATTCCCACTGCAAACAATCTCTTTATATGCCGATAATACGAATGAATCAAATACACTGCAAGCCATTATCACCTACAATACAGGTGAGCAGCTCAAATGTTCTAAGCCAATCAATCAAAGTACTCTAGAAAAGCCTAAACTTGTACAAAATCCCTCTAATGTCAAAGAGGATCATAGATCTGTCGATTATCACACTACTCACCCAAATCTTTGGGAAGCAACCAGTTTCGAAGAGGCCATTAAAATACTCTACGGCACTTCTGATGTGATAAAAACAAAGAATAAGGCCTATTCCCCTTGGGATCACGAATCAGACGACCCTAAACTCGCAGTAAGCGGAGATGGTGAATACTTTCATATATCTGCTGTACCTGAAGTAGAATCATTAATGGTTCTAGCCTCTTATAGGGAAAAGGTTGTCCAATACATCATAAGAATTCCGGAAAATAATGGTATCGGCTTTCCCATAACTGTACCAATTAACGAAAAGAATTTTACATCCGATCTGCGCTCGTTTACAACACCAACTAGCCAATTTAAATTTACAGGATATACTAAACCTTCTACAGTTTCCATTGTATATCGTTTACGAAATGGCAAAGTGTATCGGCAGGATTTTTCGACATCTGGAATATCGTTTTGTGAACCGCAAAGAACGTATCTTTATGTTGAACTGAAGAATGCAAATTAAAATATTTATAAATAGTATTTTAAACGTTAACTCACCTTTTAGTTAGAAAACCTTATAAAATATATAACTTTATGAGGTTTCTTCCCCGTCATATTATAAGGTTTTTGTTTTCTAGGCAATTATACAAGCATTTGCTAAGTTCACATGATCACTAATACTTCCCTTAAAGATAATAGGACATTTTTTTTGTATACTACAATGCTTTAATAAAAATAATAGAGAACATTTTGTTCTTCTAATAAATAATCAGGTTACAAAAGGAGCAAAAGTGAAAAAAGAAAAATCGGCTACAAGTATTGTCGTACATCACATACTACATACAACTATTATATTTCCATTCTTTGGATTACTTACGGGGTACTTTGTACTCAAATTTTTAGGTAAATCTCTTGATGTTACAACACTTATGATTCTCAAAGATTTGGTAAGTATTGGTTTCGTCTTTCTTGGTGTGAAATATTCACTTTCGTACATTAACAAGAAATTTACCGTTTCAAACCCTCAACGTAGTTCAAGAATCTCGATAATAGTCTTTGGAGTTTTAGCTGCATGTATGTGGGCACTTAGTATTTTCAATGGTTTCAATATCATCGGAATTGTTTACAATACTGTCTTTTTCGGAATTATTTTTACAATTTTCTTCGTTTTTACAAAAAAATATTTTTCGAACTTGAAAATTCTACAAACAGCCGTAGCCTAATAAGACTCTACACACCAATAAAAATGGAAAATGTTTATGAACAACAAGCTCAAAAAATAAAAGTTCCTGTAGTAGCTTGGATTATTTTTATAATCTCTTTTCTTGGGATAGTTGGGCTCCTATCTTTTTTAGCTGTCATACTTGGATATCTTTCTGTAGATGATCCACATATGAAAGAATACTACGCTTCACTTGGAGTTATTGATCATTTAAAAGTAATAATCAATCCAATTTTAGCCTTTGTAGCCTCATTCATGTTGATACGCAAAAAACTTATTGCGGTAAAACTCTTTTGGGCGTATGCTTTTTTTATATAATAAGCCAAATTTACAATCTTATGAAATCTGGAACAAATATTATGTCATTATCCGAGAGTGGTGGCATTGCTGCTCATGTCCTTGGACTACTTTGGGTTATCTTCCTTGTTTACTATTCTAATAGAATGGCAAAACAAGGTTTACTGAAACCATAACACCAATCATAAACCCACTTGCAGCTTTTTGATTAGTCAGTTTTTTAGTTTGAAAACCTTATAAAATATATAACTTTATAAGGACTTCATCCCTGTTATATTCTATGTTAGATTATAAGGTTTTGGTTTTTAGGATATAAAAAGTTTATAACGTTTGACTTGAGACATAGTTGTACCCACAGGACAACTATGTCGCTGCAAGGTTTTATTATCTTATTTGATTAATGTTAAGATGAGAACAATTGGAACGGCAAGTATTAAATAATATACAAATAATCTATTATCGAAGAGTGGCATATTTTTGATTTCATCTTCAAGTTTGTCATATTCCTCTATAAAACTAGTATCTTCAGATTCAGAACGTAGATGGGCAAGCCGTATCCGCTCCCTCCATTTAACTAAATAATACATAACTCTAGCACCAATATAGATTAATCCAATTAAAATAATAGTTGTAATAATGATTTCAATCAAAGTGTCTTTACCTTGTAGTTGTTTTTTGAGTATAACTATTTATTAAAGGAACAAAGTGTCCTCTTATTGAGTTATTTCAGTATTAAGAGTATATCAAAAATGTCTTGTTCTGAAAACCTTATAAAATATATAACTTTATTGGGTTATCTACTAACTATATTTTATACCTCAATTTAACTCTACACATACCTGTTGATACCAGTCTGAAATATTTTTCCACTTTTCATCAGTAGTGCCATTGTGAGACCAAAACACAACTTCTCCCGACTTGTTTAGACAATAGTAGTCACCATTGTCTTCCACAATAGGGAGCAAGTCTCTTGATAATCCCATTTTACTCCAAGCAGTATCCGAAATTTCATAAATATCTAAATGACATGAACCAGACAAAATTACTGCTGGTTCAAAACAAGCATTAGCAACATCACTTCCAGATTTTAAAAATTCAATGTAATCTGGATGAAATTTATAATTTAATTTCTCTTGGGCTTCTTGTATTTCCTGATCAGTTGGAACTCTGAATGGATTTTCCATATGTGTCCTTTTTCGAGAATAATTCATTTAATTAAAGAAAGAAAATGTCTTGATTATTATGAAATTAAATATTAAGAGTATACCAAAAATATATTCTTCTCAAAACCTTATAAAATATATAACTTTATAAGGTTTTCTTTCTATGAGTTGATAATGTTATTCGTCTTCTTTGGCAAATTTTTCATAAAAAAATGCCACAATGGCTTCTCTGCATCTGATATACTCAGGATCATGTTGAAGTTCAACTCTGTTTCTTGGACGCTCCAGATTTACTTCGAGTATCTCTCCGATAGTCGCTGCAGGGCCATTGGTCATCATGACAACTCTATCACTGAGCAGTACGGCTTCATCTATGTCATGTGTCATGATGATCATGGTTGTATTCACAGTTTGCTGTATATGCATTAAAAGTTCTTGCAGCGTTGTTCTTGTTAACGAGTCAATCGCTGCAAAAGGTTCATCCATCAGTAAAACATCGGGTTCGATAGAAAGCGCTCTTGCGATATCTGCACGCTGGTTCATACCTTCGGAGATATCACAGGGAAGTTTATCTTTAGCCGCATCCAAGTTTACCATGGAGACAAATTTTTCTACACGTTCACGTAAGGTGAGGGCATCAAGTTTAGGCATTATTTTTCTAATGGCCATCTCTATATTTTCATATACGCTTAACCATGGAAGTAAAGAGCCATGCTGAAATACGACTGCTCTGTCCGGTCCCGGTTCACTCACTGCATTTCCATTTAGAATAATCTCACCTTGAGACTGTTTCTCAAGTCCCAAGATGATATTCAGTAATGTTGATTTACCGCATCCTTTGTGTCCAATGATAGAAATGATTTCATTTTTGTTAATGTCTAAATTGACATCGGTCAATGCAATATACGCTTCTTTCCCAGACGTAGGAAATCTTTTTTCAATATTTTTTAAACTTAGAAATTCACTCATGATGCTCTACCTTTTTTTGTGTAATCAAAGAAATCAGATACTTTTCTCATCATGAGATCTAAAATAAACCCGATGATACTAACAAGGAACATACCAATAATGACATGACTATAAGCAAGGTCATCGTATGCATTCCAGATCCATGTTCCTATACCAATCCCACCGGCCAACATTTCAGCACCAATGATCACTAACCATGAAAGTCCCAGTGAGAGTCTCATACCGGAAAAGATGTATGGTACAGCAACAGGAAGTATGATCTGTACGACTTTTTCAAGTGCATTAAATCTTAAGACCCTGGCCACATTCATATAATTTTCACTTACACTGCGTACACCCAAGACCGTATAGATCATGACCGGCCATAGTGAGGTAAGGAAAATGGTTGAGATCACTGTCATATTACTATCTTTGAAGATAAAAAGTAACAGGGGTAACCATGCCAATGGGGATACAGGCTTTAATAGATGAATAATAGGATCAAAGGCATATTGAAGATTTTTGCTCATACCTATGTGTAAGCCCAATGGGATCCCTATGATCAGTGAAAGTGCAAATCCACCAAAAACCTTTTTAAGCGATGCTAAGAGATGCCAAAAGATCCCTTTATCCTCTTCACTATCTATATAAAAAGGGTTAGCAAATATACCATCGATTTCATCTCCTTCAGCATCTTCCCCACCAAAAGCTGCTAGATAGGTATTGGCAGGAGTTGGGAATCCGTCCACCACACTAGCGATGCCACTCCATATACCCCAGATCGTGCTCAATACCAATAGTGGTAATATGATCTTTTTTATAAGCTCATATTTCATCTTTTCTCCTTTAATGTGCACGTTTAAAAAAACTATAGTTTTTTGACATAGTTATACTTTCATATGGGTCCACCCCTATGACATATGGAGATCTTTAAGAGTTAATACCTTTGTATTTACAGGTACCTGAAGTGAGATAAGGAGATTACATTGTATTCAAAAAGGAGGATTTAATTCACTTCAGGCACTTGTAAATACAGAACATTATGCTTTGTATTTACATTTTTTTAGTGACAAATGTAGGATTTTTAAATTCAGCCGGTCCATGAGTACAAATATACTCTGGCTGTTTGGTTTTAACTATCCCTCTATTTGTTTTAGATAACTCTTTTTAAATTCCTTTTAACTATGTGTGATTCAAGTATAACAGCAATGGAGTAGTTTATATATCTACTGTTGATTAAATTTTAATCAACAGTCTAGAAATGATCCTGAGTATTTCTGTAGATAGTAAGACGTAGTATGAGTTTGCTATAATAAACAGATGAATACATCCATATACACTATCTCATTTCTCAATCTTTTGTGGGTGATGATCCCCGTTGCTATAGTGATCGTGATCTATATACGTTGGACTCAGGATAAGGTTACGCTTTTTTATGCACTTTTCAGGATGTTGATACAGTTGATACTGATAGGATATGTGTTGACCTATATCTTTAATGTGGATTCTCCGTATCTCGTACTATTGATACTTTCGGTTATGCTTATTGCTGCAAGTATCATCTCTATGCGGCCTCTTGAAAAACGGCAAAACAAATTCTATCTTTACGCTTTTCTTTCTATATGTATTGGTAGTATTTTTACACTGTTGATGGTTGTGTTTGGTGTACTGAGTCTTGATTCTTGGTATGAACCCAGATATATTATTCCGCTTGCTGGGATGATCTTTGCAAATGCGATGAATGCTGTAAGTATTGCTGCTGAAAGAGTTGAAAGCGAGATCAATAGGGGAAATGCTTATATCAATGCCCGGGTCATATCTTTTAAGGCAGCACTGATTCCTAGGATCAATATGCTTTTTGCCGTGGGTCTTGTATCTTTGCCTGGCATGATGACAGGTCAGATACTATCAGGGGTCGATCCTTTGATAGCTGTACGGTATCAGATCATGGTCATGCTGATGATCTTAGGTTCTGCGGGTATATCTGTAGTGATCTATTTGATGCTTTTGAAAAAAAGATACTCTTAAATAAAGAGGATTAAATATTTAATCCTTGATAGTCTTCCAATAGATAACAGAGGCAATCTTGTACAATAATTTTTTTATCCAGAGTGATCATCGCCGGCATGAGCGATTTTTTAAGAGAGATAGAACCGTTATTGTTGGATATCAATTCATCTGTTAGATCCGTCCCATCTTCTGCTGTAACGATAAGGGGTCTCTCCAGGGTGGTATGTGCAAAAACCTCTGAGATGTTAAGCTGGGTGAAGTTGTGACGGTCAAAGTTGGCTACCAGCGTGAGATCAAAACTTCCCTCTTCATCTTCAAAGCCAAATTTGACACCTTCGGCTATTTTAAGCACGGCACTGTTCTGTACCAATTGTAGATCATGAGAAGGAAGGGCTTTATCGGGGAAATGGTCCATATGCATCAGATCATCAATCAGGGCCACGGCTTTGTCTATCCCAAGCTGATTGCCGGGAGTAGAACACTCGAGGGTAATAGCAGGACAGATATCATCAAAGGCCATCGTTGAGACCCCTTTGGGTGTATGGAATACCATCGCAATATGGTTAAAAAAGCTGCTTAAGTACTTGTTCTTCTCATTGACAACGGAGATACAGCCATAAGGCGGGTTTTTCCCTGTATTATTGTGCAGATCAATGGCTGCGAAGAGTTCATCCTCTGTGATCTTCTGCATCACTTGGGCAATAAGTTTTGCTGTAGGTGCATCTGGTTCAGTCGTTCCCGGCCAGCCGCGGTTAAAGTCCAGTTCATGATCAAGTCTACGAACTCCTTGTGATGCTGCTTCTATATTTCCCACAAAAAGCCAGATCGATCTTGGTAGAGTATATCCCTGTGGATCTTTGTACTTTTTGAGGATCTCCTGCATGATCATCAAGCCACTGAACTCATTTCCATGAAGCAGTATAGATATAAACAGGGCAGGGGCTTTATGACCTTTTAGATTTACTAGTGTAGGTCTGTCGAATACTTGTTTAATATCCCGGTAGGAAATATCTAAAAATGCATCGGGTAGTTTGTTCACTATGTTCAGCTTGTTCATCTATAGACCCCACTTATGTACGGGAATATTTTGCTCAGAGTTTTTCATATAATCCTCCATAAGTTTTGGTATGCTGTTATATTTTTTAAAGTGTTCAAGTTGCCATACAGCTCCATTTTGTCCACAGGAGGTTCTCTGTTTGATGATATCCAGATATCCGTCGGCTTTATCTATGCCTAAAACATCAAGCCCCATTTTAGTCATCTTCAATCCATCGTTTAAGATCCACTCTTTCAAAGAAATTTTCTGTGCATTTACAGGTTCATGAAATTTCGTTTGTAATCCTTTCTTTGCTACAGAGTAAAAATCATCTTTTACTGTTTCAAAAGGTATTTTTGTAAGGTTGATCTTTGACTTTACCAAGCCATGGATGAGACCTATAAAGAACCATAGGTTTACTTCTGTATCTATCAGTGTCGGTCCAGAGGGAAGTACACGAAGTTCAAGTCTGAGAGTATGTCTACCATCCTTGTCCTTGCCTAATATAGGACGGATCCATCTCCAGATCGTCCCATTATGGAGATTGAAATGGTGGAGGTCACTTGCAGGTTGGTTTTTTACATCGGCAAAAATAATTTTAAACATTTTGTTCTGTTCAAACAGCTCTTGCCAAGAATCTATATACCCATGTGCAAAATGTACTCTCCTCTCTTCACCATGCTCTCTTCTCTCTTTGTCTCTTGTATCGACAGATTGTTCAAAGATGGTGATACGAGATTCATGCCAGGCCCTTTTCCCCAGCACCAAAGGAGAGTTTGCCCCGAACCCTACCAGTACAACAGAGGCAAGCAGTGCAGCATGATAATATGCGACTGCTTTATCAAAAGGGATCTGTAGATGGATCTGTAGAGATGTTCCGAGTGCTTCAAACATCACATCATCTTTTTGCAAAGAGACTTCATCCTCTCCATGAAACAGGATCTTGACACTTTCATGTCTTAACTCTTTAATACGTTGGGATACCAGGGTATATCTATGCATATCAGATTGGTACAACTCTTTGTTGAAGTGTTCAAGCCTCAGACTTGGAAGCACTCCAAAAAGCCCGATCTTCGCATCAAATTTTTTAGCAGCGTTTTGAGCCTGTTCCCAAAGTGCAACAAGGTCATTGTTTAACGCTTCAGGCGCCCCGGAACCAAGCTCAAAAACATGACCATTGATCTCCATATCATATTTTGCAAGTTCATTGGTAAAAAGAGGGGAGTCTATCGTTTCAAGTATGTTTTTATTGATAGGGTTGGGCTGGTTGTCATTGGTGAGTAGACACACTTCAAGTTCATACCCTATACGGTACGCATTGGAAAAAACTTCGCAACCTTTATCAAAAAGAGTTTTTACATATGCAAACTCAGCATCCAATGCTTTTTGAAAGGCTATAAAATCTTTTTCAGTAAACTCTCTGTGGCTTATCTCACTACCCATTGGATACCTTGTTGTGGATTAACTTCTATAAGTATAACAGAAACAACCCGAATGAAGTAGGGGAGGATGAAAAATATTTTTCTTTCTCATACTTCTTACAGCACTTGAAAATGAAAACATACATAAGTAGGAAGCAGCGTTTCATACTGAATAATGACAAATAAGTGATGAGATCCATATGTTAGATATTTATTAATATTAACAATATTATTCTTGTAGTAACTTATTTGATGTTCTAGTATATTAAAAAATATATTATGACTTAAATAATGCTATACCCCCTATAAATAGGAATTTGAAAGAGTTATTTAAAAGTTACTACATTTTCTTGACATATGTAGTAACTTTTGTGTACAATAGAATTATAAGGTTTAGAGTTTTACACTTTAGAAAACTCTCTAAGAAAAAAGTTTCATGGAGATCGGAGGAAAAGATGCCAATCAGAACTATCACTGACAAGCACTATAAAGGTGTCAGTGAACTCTATCGTAAATCTGATGGGCAAGTCACAGGTTACTATGTGACCTATAGAGATGCTGATGGCAAACCGATCAAAAAAAGAGTAGATGCTCAGACCAGAGATGAAGCTCTACTTAAACTGATGGAAATTAAACATCAAGTCGACTTAGACAAAAAAGGAAAGAACATGGGTGCAACTCTTTCTCAACCAGATAAAAAAATATTGGCCGATGAAAACAAAAAGAGACAAGTTTCTGCTATATCATCAGGGAAAACGATGCAGGATCACCAAAAAATGATCTCCAGATACAATGATGTTGCTATCGTTTCACTGATCGACATCGTTGCCTTTGATGATATCAATATCCTCTATGGATATGAAACAGGTACACGCATTGTGAGTGAAATGCAAACGATGATCAAAGGTACCCTTCAAGAGATGGAGTCTAAAGAGATATTTAGAACATAGGGTGTTGGGGTATTATCCTACGATATCTATCATGTCTATGCAGATAAACTCTGTTTGTTCATCAAAAATGATCTAAATCATCGTCTGCTTGAATATGTGGTAAAACAGCTTTCCCAAAGTATTGCAAATCATAGGTTCGTTATATCTGACGATAGCCATATTCATCTCAATGCGACGTTTGGTGCAACAAAGGCAGATAGTTCTGTTAGTTTGCTCTATGCGGAAAAAGCACTGCAGGAAGCAAAAAGATCACAAAAGAACTATGTTTTTTATGACAGTTATGCGATTGATAAGAATGAACATATCGTCAATAAGGTCTATGAGACACTGCTTAACAATATTAAACAAGAGACCGTCACACCATATTTTCAGGGGATATTTGATGCGGATGACAACCATGTCCCGAACAAGTTTGAAAGCCTTATGCGACTGATGGACAGTGAAGGGCATGTATTATCCCCAGCGGCATTTATGGAAAAATCAAAAGAGTACCGTTTATATACACAGTTGATGTCTCAAATGATCGAAAAAGTATTTGATGTCATGGATAAACATGATGTTGCCATGACATTGAACCTCTCTTATCTAGATATCAATAACTCTGAACTTTGTCATACTTTGATGCAACAGATCAAACAAAAGAAAGTCGGTAGCCGTTTAACAGTTGAGATCGTAGAGAGTGAACAGATAGAGGATATTGAACAGGTCAATGAATTTATCTTTTCCCTTAAAAAAAAGGGTGTGCTTATCGCGATAGATGATTTTGGCAGTGGCTTCTCGAATTTTGACAATATCGCTAACCTTGATATCGATTTTGTAAAGCTCGATGGTTCATTGGTATCAAAAATAGATGATGAAAAATACAGGATCATTCTAGAGAATATGGTCAAGATCTGCCATGATCTCGGGATCAAAACCATTGCTGAATATATTAGTGATGAAACTATTATGAGACTGGCAAAAAGTATCGGTGTAGATTATCTGCAAGGGTATCATTTGCATAAACCGGAGCATTGGGAGAGTGTTAGCGCAACATTTGGGCCGAAAGGGGGCAACATTGCATAACAATAACGATAAATTGGTACAAATCACTGAAAAAACAAAGCTTAGGGCGTTAAAGCATGACATCATCCTACCTTCTACATATCTTGAGATATTTATGGAAGAGATGAAAAAAATAGATGATCAACAGCAAGAAAAAAGTATTCACAGTGTTGCAGCAGATGAGGATGAGATCATAAACACTATGCAGTCACTGAAACAAATGGAGCAACATTGGTTTGATTCAGGTAGAGACTATATGAAGGAGCTGAATGTTCTGCGGTCTGCTATGGACACTCTGCGTACACAACTCTTTTCAGATGATATTTCGAAGAGTAAAAACCGATTATGGATCTTTAAAGATAAGCTTAATAATAATGAAACATTTAATGATCGCGGATTTTTGATCAGTATCAAGATAACCGATTATGACAGGATCATTAGTGAGTATGATACGAATATAGGTAATAGACTCTTAAAACAGGTCAGTGACTATATGATTGGTTATCTGGACCAGAAGCATTGCCATTATGAGATCGTGCGTTATTCGGAGGATAACTTTCTGATCTTTTTACATGGGTTGAATGAAAATGAAGCAGAAGAACATCTACACAATATGCAAAATGAGATGTCAAATTACAGCTTCAAACACCGTAATAGGGTATTTAACCTGACATTTAACGCTGCACTTATGCACTATATAGAAAATGAATCTTTTGCATCGGTACTGGGTCAGTTAGATGACAAACTTTTTGAAAATAGTTTGTAACCATCTTTGATGGTTACAATATACCTAGAAACATACAAGTAAATAAAAATCACTCCTAACCATTTTCAATTTTTTATTCTTTAAATTAGTCTAATGTATTACTTGAATCACTCTTATTTATAGTTTGTATTGATTAATAATTATACAATATTTTGTATATATAGGATTCATAATAGTAATATAATAATATATATTCAAACAATAAAATAAAGGAAAAGCAATGGTACTCTCAGAAAAAACAGTTGAGATATGTAAAAAAACAGCACCGTTACTAGTAGAATATGGAGAAGCTATTACTACGAGAATGTATGAGATCTTGTTTATGAATTATCCTGAGACAAGAGCTCTTTTTCCTGAAGCACTTGAAGCGCAGTACAAAAAACTTGCAGGGGCTATCGTTGCATACGCAGCCAATATAGATAAGCTTCATGTGTTAAGTCATACGGTAGATGACATTGCAAAAAGGCATGTAACAAGCAATGTGAAGTCTGAGCACTATCCCATGGTGGGTGCTTCTTTACTACAAGCCATTAAAGATGTGCTGGGTGATGTAGCAAGTAAAGATGTCATTGATGCCTGGAAAGAGGCGTATTTCTTTTTGGGAGATATACTGATAGGAAGAGAAAAAGAGCTCTATGCTGCTAGATAGACTGTCTTTGTCTGTTACGTACCTCAATTGAGCGAATTTTCAACGTATAATGAGTTTTGGCATTTCTAAAGACCATACCCATGCAGATATATTTGACGAAGATATCGATAGAATTAGAGATCCTCATCGTCATTGAAGAATGCATCCTCTTCAGCTTGCTCTTTTGCTGCTTGTATCGCATCAAGTTCCGCCTGACTCATCATCATCGTTTTCATCTTTTGGACAAACACAGTTCTGTCGGGTAGTTTGGTAAAATAGGCATAGATACCGTATCCCATGACCAGTACCGTGGAGATAAGGATAACCTTTTGAGCTACTGAAAAGGTTTGGATAGGCTCTTTTATCTTCATTTCACATACACCGCCTGGACAGTACTTCGGATCTTTTCTTTTGACCCATTCGAAGATCTTACAGCCCAGGCAGATAGAGAAGGCCGCCTCGAAGAAGAGCAGTGCCATACAGATCAAACACACCAGTGCTTTAAGCGGGTTAGGCTGGAAATCAATGACCAGATAGTAGAACATTGGCCATGCCAGTATAAATCCCAGTACCCATGCAAAACGTTTTTGTGCAGCTCCGACATACTCAGGTCTCTGGTTCTGTACAAAAAAACGTCCGAGCATCAAACTGGGCGCATATCGTGGCTGAATGATACGCATCGTAAAGTCGATAGCAAAAAATGTTACAAAATATTTAGAAAAGACTGCCGTATGCAGCATGATCCCGTTCATTAGTCCAAGAAATGCACCGACAAACAGTATAGCTGCTGCCGCACGTGCTTCTCTTTCATTCAGCATACCTATCTCATATCCTGGTACCTTTTCGCCATAGGCAAAAAACTCTTTTAGATTTATCATATTTTTCTCTCTTTCTTTACGTTTTACATGAGTAGTCATAAAAAATTTATATTAGACCGAGTAAGGCTATCAGTAATACAGGCGGTGTGATCACAAGTCCCACTTTCATATATTCTCCCCAGCCTATTTTTACACCTTTTTGTGCAAGAACATGAAGCCAAAGGAGGGTGGCCAGTGAGCCGATAGGGGTCATTTTAGGACCGAGGTTTGAGCCAAGTATATTGGCATAGACCAACGCTTCATTTCCTGTATATCCTACCTGATTGATGGCGATGTCCATCACCATGATGGTCGGCATATTGTTCATCACAGAGCTGAGACCCGCAGCAAGAAAACCTGTACCTATGACCGCCATGGCTTCACCCTGTGTCTGGAGTGCACTGATCCATGAGGCTACGGTGTCGGTAAGTCCTGCATTTTTAAGTCCGTAGACCACAACATAGAGTCCTATGGAGAACCAAACCACCTGCCAAGGCGCAGCTTTGATGGTCATGAGGGGTTTGGTCGCTTTATAATGGTTTGCTATGGCTAAAAATATCAGTGCTCCGCCAAGTGCAAACACAGAGACGGGAAGGTCATAAAAGTCACCGATAAAGTAACCCGTCATCAACAATCCCAAAAACCACCAGCTCAATTTAAACATGGTCTGGTTTTTAATGACTGAAGAGGCCTCTGGAAGTGTAGATACATCAACTTTTAATGGAATTTCCTTACGGAAATAGATCCACAAGACGACAATAGAAGCGAAGATTGACAGAAGATTAGGCAGGAACATATTTTTTGCATATTCGATAAAACCGATGTCAAAGTATCCGACAGTTACGATGTTGGTAAGGTTTGAGATCACCAGAGGGTTGGATGCACTGTCACCGATAAATCCTCCAGCCATCAAAAATGCAAAGATAGCCAACGGATTCATTTTTAAGTACTTCATCTTGGCCAGTAGAATAGGGGTTAAGATGAGTGCTGCTCCATCATTGGCGAAGAATGCGGCAACAAGTGCACCAAGAATTAAGATATAGACAAACATCCTGTTCCCACTGCCTTTGCTTAATTGTGCCATTTTAATCGCTGCCCATTCAAAAAAGCCTATCTGGTCCAGTATCATGGAGAGAATGATGATACCTATAAATGCCAATGTGGCATCCCATACAATGTCTATCACGGTAAAAACATCCGTATAACTCACTACACCCAGAAGCAGGGCGGCTACTGCACCGATGACAGCTGTTGTACCTATTTGAAGACCACGAGGCTGCCAGATCACAAAAACCAAGGTTATTAAAAAGACTGAAATTGCCAAAAACATATAAACTTCCTATAAATTTAATTTGGTAACTATATCGAAAGTTAAATAAATATATCAAGATATCTTGATTTAGTAATTAAAATCTGCTACAATTTTATGAATATGCTAGGAGTGATGATGGAAGTTTTTTTAAAAAGTGTTGCTGCACTTAATGATGAAACAAGAGTGTTGATCCTGCGTTTTCTTGATAAATACGGGGAGACATGTGTATGTGACATGCAGATATCATTTGACATGATACAGTCCCGCCTTTCACGCCACCTTAAGATTCTAAAAGATGCAGGATTTTTACGAGTAGAGCGTAAAGGAACCTGGGCATATTACTCCATTCGAAAACCGTTGGACCGCTTTCGCAGTGAAGCATTGGAAGAGATCCGTTATTTGGATATGAATCTTCCTGAATTAAAGAACATATCACAAACACAAGGATGTAAAGTATGAAAAAAAATGTATTGATCTTATGTACGGGAAACAGTTGTCGTTCTATTATGGGAGAGGCACTGATCAATGCTAAACTCGGTGATTGTGTCTTTGCTCAAAGTTCTGGTGTCAAAGCAAGTGGAAAAGTTAATCCCAATGCTCAGGCACTGTTGGAGTCAAAAGGGTTCTGGAGGGATGAATATCACTCAAAAGTGATCGAAACAGTGCTGAATACACCTTTTGATCTGGTTGTGACTGTATGTGACCATGCAAATGAGACATGTCCTATGTTCCCAAAAGCAGTGAAGACGATACATGTAGGATTTGAAGATCCAAGCGGCAAGGCGGTAGAAGAGTATGAAAAAACACTCAATCTTATTGAAAAAGAACTCCTTCCTATCATCAAAAATGAGCTTTGCTAAATGTGGTATGAACTCACCAAAGAGTTTATCTACGGTATTGTAGGGCTTGAAGGAAAGTTGGCGGATGCCTTACACTTTTTTATCTATGATACTGCCAAGATATGGTTTTTACTGCTTACGATCATTTTTGCCGTTTCCTTTTTGAGAACATGGGTCAATACAGAATACGTTCGTGCACATCTTCAGGGTAAATCTGCGCTTTACGGGCATGTAGGTGCTTCACTGTTCGGGATCATCACACCATTTTGCTCCTGCTCTGCGATCCCTCTTTTTTTAGGTTTTATTCAAGCAAGGATCCCGGTAGGGGTTACCTTTAGTTATCTTATCTCTGCTCCTATGAACAATGAGATTGCCATAGCAATGCTTTTTGGGCTTTTTGGATGGAAGGTTACAGCTATATATATCGGTTTTGGGCTGATGGTTGCCATCATCGGCGGTTACTTTATCGGAAAAATGGGTGCTGAAAAAGAGATACTGTTGGATGTGAAACCAATTGATTCTGAACTGGAAGCCGGGCTTGTCTCGCTGACAGTCAAAGAGAGAGCAAATGAAGCATGGGGCTATACCTTGGATATTTTTAAGAAAATTTATCTGTATGTATTACTTGGTGTAGGTGTAGGAGCGTGGATACATGGGTATATCCCGACTGATTTTATTGCTCGTTATACAGGGGAAGGTAATCCGTTTGCCGTGATCATCGCTGTGATGATGGGTATACCTATGTATTCTAATGCGGCAGGTGTTATGCCTTTAGTAGAAGTACTCACCGGCAAAGGGATGCTTTTGGGCACGGCACTCAGCTTTATGATGGCTGTCACAGCATTGAGTTTACCCGAAGCACTGATACTAAAAAAGATCATTTCAATAAGACTTATTGGATTATTTTTCGCCATAGTCGGAAGTGGTATCATCATCATCGGGTATCTTTTTAATACTATTTTATAAAGGAGAAATAATGTTTAAAGTCAATCATACCAACCGATGTATAAAAGCTTTTCTTGGTGGCTTGAATGCTAAAGAGTTAGAACCAATAATGAAGGAGTGTTTGTTATGAAGATCGAAGTATTAGGAACCGGATGTGCCAAGTGTGTTGCCTTGGAAAAGGTTGTAAAAGAAGCTGTTGCGAAAAGCGGAAAGTTCGCCCAAATAGAAAAAGTCGATGATATCATGAAGATCATGGAGTATCAGGTAGTGAGTACACCTGGACTTGTGATAGATGGTAAAGTTGTAAGTACAGGAAAACTATTGAGTGTAGATGAAGTTGTTGCACTGATAAACGGATAATGATGCAAGAGAGTATACTTGCCTTACTAGAATCAAATTCTCTTCTGGCATTTCTCGGTGCTTTCGGTGCAGGGAGTATTACAGCTATCGCTCCATGTTCTTTGGTGTCTGTACCACTTTTAGTAGGAAGTTCTGTAGCTCTGAATAAAGATTTGGAAGGTAGAAAAAAAGCATTCTATACCTATGCCTTTGCAACTTTGTTCGCTTTAGGTGTCATGATCAGTTTTTCTATTTTGGGATTTATTGTCGCCAAATTTGGAGGTTTTTTTTCAGTTGCACCAGTTTGGGCATATTTAGCTGCCTCATTTTTGAGTATATCAATCGGTTTGTATGCTTGGGGAGTTTTTGGTCAAATTGATAAATCTTCACTTATGATGCATCTGATCAAGTTTCGCCTCTTTGGAGGGTTCCTGATAGGAGTTATCTTTGGTCTAGTGAGTACACCATGTGCATCAGCACCTCTTGTTTCGATCATTACCATTGCGGCAAACAGTGGATATATGTATGCTTATGCCCTTATTCTGACATTTGCTTTAGGACATTCAATGCTTCTTTTGATTGCAGGTATTTCAGTTGGTTTTGCACAAAGTATATCATCAAGTGTAGTAGTTGCAAAAGTGTCGAATTCCATCAATAAAGGCTTTGCGTTGATGCTTATAGGTATAGGTTTCTATTTTGCCTGGCAAGCCGTTTTACAGTTTTAGGAGATAAAATGAAATTAATCATAACAGTTTTTTTAGTGTTTTGTGTATCAATGGCTTTTGGTGAAGACCATATGCTTAAAGAGAGTTCATACAAGAAGATACAGCAAAGTATCGGTAAGGGGAAACCTTACTTCTTAGAAGTAGGTTCAGATACTTGTCATAGCTGCAAGATCATGGGCAGTATGCTGTATAAAATAGTACAGGAAAACCCTGTGTACAATATCCATTTCATCAATGTAAAAAAAGAGCGTGAAGCCGCTTCAATCCTTAATATAATGATGATTCCAACTCAAATTATTTATGATAAAGAAGGTAAAGAGGTTTACAGACATATCGGTTTGTTAAGTGAGGATGAACTGGTTCAATTATTTATTAGGTATCAGTTTTAAATCTAAAAATTTTACACCTTTTCAAATTCGTCATGTAAGTTAAATTTTAGAGTCTTTTTGAGTCACTGACCTTGGATACAAGATATAATGATATACAAATGTTTTCAGGTTTTATTTATGGGAATAAAGTTATACATGTATAAATATTTTAAGGAAATCTATGGAATACATCACTGAATTTATCACTGCACTGATAGAGCTTAGCAATGCGATGGCTCCCTACATACTTTTTGGTCTGATATTTGCAGGTATTTTGCATGAGTTTGTGCCCGATACCCTTGTAACCAAACATTTAGGGAAAGGCAATATATTCTCTGTGATCAAAGCCACGCTTTTTGGTATTCCCCTGCCTGTATGTTCATGCGGGGTGATCCCTTTGGCGACTAGTATTAAAAAGAGTGGTGCAAGCAAAGGATCGACACTTTCATTTTTGATATCCACACCTATAACAGGAGTAGATTCTATTATGGCAACCTATGGGATATTTGGATGGATATTTACGATTTACCGTGTCATTACTTCTATGATCATAGCAATGGTGTCAGGTATTCTGGCCAATCTTTTTGATAAAGAGGTGGCAGCCGTAAAACCTGCATTTTCTGCTGTGAAAGCACCTAATACCTTCTCTCCTGTATTTTCTATGGCAAAAAAAGAAGAGGAAAGCTGTTGCTCTGAGTCAGCTTCATGTTGCGCGACAGAAACAAAAAGTTTTTGGCTCACGGGTGCCTTACGGTATGCTTTTATTACCCTTTTAGGTGACATTGCCAAGCCGCTTATGTGGGGTCTGCTTTTGGGTGCACTGATCAGCGTAGCGATCCCTCAAAGCATCAGCGATATCCTTATAGAGTATTCATGGCTCTCTTATATCATTGTGATAGCGATTGCGGTGCCGATGTATGTCTGTGCTACGGCATCCTTGCCTATCGCTGCCGGGTTGATGCTCTCAGGTGTGAGTGCAGGAGCAGCTTTTGTCTTCCTCTCTGCAGGTCCTGCAACCAATACCGTGACCATAGGGGTAGTAAAAAAAATGCTTGGAACACGCTCGCTTACGATCTATTTGGGAAGTATCATTGTGGGGAGTATTGTGTTTGGCTTAGGATTGGACTATATCTTTTCTACATCTGAGATCAATCCTGCTTCTTTAGTGCATATAGAGGAAGAATCAGGAATAGTCGCGATAGGGAGTTCTATAATACTGTGGGGGCTTGTGGGGTATCTTCTTCTCATACGAAAAGCTAGATAGATTAAAGATAAAATAGATACAATAGTAAATATTATATTTTATTATACACAATAATCCTTTCGTTTCAAAAGGTTGACAATATTGAAAAATAACTTTATAGTGTTTGCTTTTGTTATATTTTCTATAGTAATCGGTTGTACCATTTCTATTTCTCAGCCATTACGTATCTCTACAAATTTATGGATCGGCTATTCTCCATTTTTTTATATGCAACAAAAAGGGTGGCTGAAAGATCACAACATAGAAATCGTTAATGTGGTTTCACTCTCTGAAAATATGCAAATGTATGAATCAGGTTTTGTCAATGCATTTACCGGAACACAATATGAATTTGAACAAATGCAGAAAAAAACGCCAGATTTAGAGCCTATAATACTACTTGATCGTTCTATTGGCGGAGATGTTATCATGGGAAACCGTGATATAGAAACATTGCAAAAGGCTCAAAAAATAAATGTCTATTTAGAGATAGATAGTGTCAATAAAGTATTGCTTGATAATTTTACAGAGTTATATGGTATTAACCTATCAGTGTTACACTTGATCAATAAAGATTCAGATAATAGTTCCATGCTTGAAATGAAAGATGAACCTACACTTATCATTACCTATACACCTTATGACATTCTGTTGAAAAAAAATGGATATAAAGTAGTGGATACGACAAAAAATCTCTCTTTTTTTGTGATGGATGCACTCTATACCGATCTGAAAACAAGAGAAAAATATGCAGAAGAACTGGCCGTATTGAACAAATTGATCTCTAAAGCATTGAATCATTTAAAAGAAGACCCGGAAGAGTATTTTTCTACGGTTCAGATCTACTTTAATTATAAAGATAAAAATGCGTTTTTGCAGGCACTTACTTCTATACAGTGGATCTATGATGACCGTTCATTACCTCTTATGAAGCAGCTGGAATTACATCACATTCCAGCCCACAATATATTGGAACCGGTAGATGAGTTTTAAAAAATTAAATTTGACATTCATGGTATTGTTTGTTGGATTTTTTGTTATAACAATACTTTTACATTATACCCAGACCGTAAAACATATCCATACTATTATGATCGATAATTTACGAGAATCAGTGTCGGATATGAAGTTTGATATTAAAGCGATACTAAATAATCAAGATACGATTAACCTAAAAGCGTATCTTGATCGACAAAAAGCAGGATCACGTATGATCAAAGAGATTTATGTAGTTAAAGAGGACGGCACACTTTTACGTACATCAGATTATTTATATGAAAAGAATTATTTCAAAGAGGAAAATACTATCTCTTTACGTCAACTGAATACAGATAATATATCGAATATAGATCTGTTACGTTCAGATATTAAAGTGATCGATCATGATAATATAGTTCATTATAGTATGTATGTAAAGATGGACAAAAAATATATAACTAATAGTGTTCAACAGCGTATTGGAGTACAGATTATCTATCCATTACTCTTTTTTATCGGGGTAGTAATATTTTATTTACTCTATATTAAAAATCTTATCATGAAGCCGATCATGATCGTCGACGATTTTTTACGTGGAATTGTCCAGAGAATTCCAAAATTTTACATACGGGAGTTTAATCATCTCTCCCAAAATTTACAGAATAATCTAAAAGAGTTAAAAGAACTTGCCTATTTTGATACTTTAACAGGTGTATATAATCGAAAGGCAATTGAAGAGATCTTGAAAAAAAAGATCATTGAAGCAAAAAAAAATAAACATCCTTTTGCTGTAGTAATGATCGATCTTGACCACTTTAAAAAGGTCAATGACAATTATGGTCATGATATAGGTGATCTACTGTTAAAAGAGATAGCTAAAGTATTACAATCTGAGATACGCACACTAGATCATATTGGACGATTGGGTGGTGATGAGTTTCTAATCATTATTGATACAATCAATAATGTTGATATTTTTTTGAAACTTCAGAAACTAATTGCAAAATTTAAAGAACCATTCCATATAGAAGGAAATGATATTATTATCGGTATGAGCATTGGTGGTGTGATGTATCCTGAAGATGGTAATGATGTGATAACTTTGCTTAAAAATGTAGATATAGCAATGTATCAGGCGAAACACGAAGGACGTAATAGGGTCGTTTTCTTCTCAATAGAGCTTGGAAAGAAAATTCAATCAGAGATAGAACTTGAAAAAGAGATTAGATATGCTTTTGAACATAATGAATTTAGTTTAAAATATCAGCCTATTATTGACATTAGCAGTGGGAAAGTAGTAGCTGTGGAAGCATTGATACGCTGGGAACATCCAGTCAAAGGGACAATTTATCCAACTGAATTTATTCCTTTTGTTGAAAAAGGATGTTGCGTGAAAGAAATAGGGGTATGGGTATTTGATAGAGCATGTAAACAGCAAAAAGAATGGTCGAAGAATGGGATCGATGTTAATATGTCTATTAATCTTTCTGTCAAGCATATGCATGCAACCAATTTTTATGATGTGATGAATGCCATTATAAAAAAATATGATGTAGATATAAAAAAAATAAGTTTAGAGATCACAGAATATACATTAATGCAGTATAGAGAAACCACTATGGCAATGTTGAATAAAATGCAGCATGATGGTATGACTTTCCGTTTGGATGATTTTGGAACAGGCTATTCCTCATTAACGTATTTGAAAGATACACCCATTTCTTCGATAAAGATAGACAAAAGTTTTATTGATGGAATTACACCAGATAAAAAACCCGTTCATTTATTGAATGCGATCATAAATCTTTCACATGCCATAGATGTGACGACTATCGCAGAAGGAGTAGAAGAAGCATATCAGGTAGAGTATCTTAAAGAAATAGGATGTGATATGATACAAGGATATTATTATTCAAAAGCTTTGGATGGTAAAGCATTTGAATCCTATTATCAGTCTAGAGAGTCTGATAAAGAGAAAAGTATTGAATGATATATAGTCAAGGGGGGGATAAAACTTTAAAGCCCCAAAACTGTACCCATAGAAACACTTCCATGGACACCGCTTTCACTGTCTGCATATACTTCTGTAGTAGCGATACTGTCAGATGAGGCGACGCCTCCTCCCACACCTACACCTATACGAGGTGAGCATGCAGTGAAACATAGAAGCAGTAAAAAAGCCAGAGTGATCATTTTTAGCATCTTATTTTTCTTTATGAAAAAGTAAAAAAGTACCCAGAGAAACAGCAGATACGATAATAATAGAAGCACCTGAGGTCAGATTATAGGTATAGGAGAACCATAAGCCCACAAGTGTAAAAAGTGTTGCAATGGCTCCTGAGAGGAACATCATAGAAAACAGAGAGCTTGAAAGCTTTTCTGCGATATATACAGGAATGGTAAGCATCGCTATGACCAGGATCAGTCCTACCACTTTAATGGCTATGACAACCGTAAGTGCTGAGAGTATCAGTATGAGTGTGTAGAAAAATCTGACATTGACATCACGTAGACCTGCATATTCGCTGTCATAGGAGACGGCTAAAATATCTCTATACCAGAAGGTGATAACCATAAGTATAAGTACAAGTAAAGTACCCATAAAGTAGAGATCTTCAGAACTTACTGCTAGTATAGAACCAAAAAGATAACTCATAAGATCTACATTATATCCGGGGGTAAGGTCAACAAATATTACACCGATCGCCATACCCACTGCCCAAATAAGACCGATAAAGGTATCCATACGATGACGTTTTTTGAGTGTCAGTCCTGCTATAAGCAGGGCAGCACCTACGGCAAAGAGGGAAGCACCCAGAAAAATAGGCAATCCGAAATAGACAGCAAGACCGATACCTCCATAAGAGGTATGTGCAATGCCCCCTGCCAAAAAGACCATCCGATTGACCACGATGAGCGATCCGATGATACCCGCAGCAAAACTAACCAGTAATCCTGCTAAAAGTGCATGCTGTATAAATTCAAACTGGAGCGCTTCTATCATTTTTTTGTTCTCCATTTTGGTGTAGGTTCGGGTTCACAACTGTCGCAGTTCTCACGGCCTAACATTTGCAGCAGCTCTACTTCACAGAAATGGTCCTCATCACCATGAGTATGGAAAGTCTTTGTTTTGTCTGAAATGTCGTGATAGGAGAGACTTTTATTAACATGGGCTGCTTTGTTAGCATATTCTAATATGACAGAGATATCGTGGCTGACTACCAGTATGGTAATACTTTCATTGAGTTTTTTTATCAACTCATAGATCTCTTTTTGTCCTGAGATATCTATGCTTGATGTTGGTTCATCCAGTATGAGTATTTGAGGATGTGCACAGAGAGCACGGGCTATCATCACTCTTTGACGCTGTCCGCCGGAGAGTGCCCCTATCTTGGTTTGGGCAAAGTTCTCCATACCTACTTGAGTCAAGGCACCCATAGCACAGAGTATTTCCTCTTTACCGTAACCAAAGAGAGGTTTTTTACCTCCCACATGTCCCATCATGACCACTTCAATGACCTTGATAGGAAAGTCAGTGTTCACATTTGTGTTTTGTGGAACATAGCCAATTTGTGTAAGACTCTTTGATGGTGCTTTACCTAAGACAGAGATAGAACCTTTTTGTGGTTTAAGGAGACCTAAAATGAGTTTGAGCAGGGTAGATTTACCTCCGCCATTTGGGCCAATGATGGCTAAGAAATCTTTCTCTTCTACATTTAGGTTAATGTTTTCCAAGATCATCTGCTTGTCATAAGCAAATGAAACATTTTTGATATCAATGACTGACATCTCAGTGCTTACCTGCGATCGCTTTGGCGATATTTATGAGGTTTTCAGACCAGTTGGGTGCCAGGGGTGATACTTTCACTACAGGTATTTGTAACTCTTTGGCAATGATCTTGGCAACAGTATCTGAAAACTCCGGTTGGGTAAAAATGGCTTTGACTTTCTCTTCTTTTGCCTCTTCGAGTAGATGTATCAGTTCTTTGGGCTTGGGCTCTTTACCTTCCACTTCTACAGCTATTTGTTTTAGATTATAGGCTTTAGCAAAGTAGCCCCATGAGGGGTGAAATACCATGAACTTCTCGCCATCTTTTAAAGGTGAAAGTATGTCGGTGATCTCTTGATCAGTCTCATCAATAGAAGTTAAAAACCTATCAAGGTTTTTTTTGTAGTAGTCACTGTTCTCAGGATCTTCTTTCTTTAAGGCGTTATAAATGTTTCGTGCGATGATCTTGACATTTGCAGGGGCTGTCCAGACGTGTGGATCTTCACCTTCATGTTTATGTGCACTGTGATGATCATGTGTCTCTTCTTCATGTTCTGCTTCTATCTCTATTTTGCTGATATTGTCTGCAAGATCAATGATCTGCATATTAGGGTTCAGGTTTTTAAATTTAGATAGCCAAACATCTTCGAATTCCACATCAATGGCAAAGTAAAGATGTGCTTTTGCGATCTCTACCATCTGTGAAGGCTTTGGCTCATAGGTGTGTGGTGAATTACCAGGCTCTACCATAAGGGATACATTCACCTTATCGCCTCCTATCGCTTTGACAAATGTCTGTTCAGGTAAAATGCTTACTACAGCATTGATATTAGAAAATATATATGTAGTTGATAGTAAAAATATTAGCGTGATCTTTTTCATGCAGACATTATAGCAAAAGTGTAATGATATCTTAGTGTATTGCGTAGTGAAAAATTTATATAAATTTGTTATAATTGAAAATAATGCAGTTTTATTATCTTAATGCGAAAGGTATAGTATGCTTACATTTGAAAGAAGAAATAAAAATGACCTGTCATTTCATGAAGATGAGATTAAATTAGCACAAAAAATGATGGATAGATTAAGAAGTACAGTGGAATTTCTTTATTATCTTATGGATCGTAAAGAGGGGTTGTCCTTTACGATGATCCTATTTTCATCTGATGATCTGAAGCTGGAGAGCCTCCTTGATAAGTGGAAGCGTCAAACTGATATTTTGTATGAGATCGATAAAACCAATAATATCTATGTACTTCTTTGCCAGTCCACAGACATGGAGGGTGGAGAACAATTTGCAGAGATCCTGATGTCCAATGTACGTATGCACGGTGGAAAATCCAGCTACTGTGTCCAAACAGAGGTTAAAACAACATCCTACACAATTCAGGAAATTATTTTTACCATGGTGGAAAAATACATTGACATCAGACAGGAGAAAGCATTCAATAAAGTATTCTTTACCAAACTTGGAGAGATCGAATACTTATAGTCTGGGTTGAGAGTATAGACTGCGGCAAGAGAGATCATCTACCTTATCTAATACAATACTCCTAAGCCAATATCTTCAGAGAGCCTGATCTCACTTTCATTAAAAACAATGGATGTCTTTACGGGATGAGAAGCCAATAAACTCACAGCATCCAGATCAAGCATCGTAATGATATCTGCCTTGGCAGAAGCGACATGAACTCCGGCAGCTACAGAGATGGGACCTTCAAGCATACATCCGATCATACATTTGACACCGAATGTTTTAGAGAGATCTGCCAATGCCAAAGCTTGCGTGATACCTGCTGTCTTCGCCAATTTGATATTGACATAGTCTATAGCCTCCATTTCAAGCAATCTTTTTGCATCTTTTACAGAAAATATGGATTCATCTGCAAGTAGGGGGGTCTGGACTCTCTCTTTGATGTAACGTAGTCCCTCTATATCATCTGCTGCAACTGGCTGTTCTATAAATTCAGCGATAATGCCCTGTTTTTCCAAAGCATATAAGAGATCTACACTCTCTTCTGCTGTCCAGCCCTGGTTTGCATCAAGTCTTAGTGTGATATTCTTATCCAGTGCCTCATGTATAGCAATGACGCGTTCCACATCTTTTTTGGGATCATCTCCTATTTTTATTTTCAGTGTATCATAGCCCAGATTCACCGCATTAAGACTGTCTGACACCATTTTGTCAATGTCTCCCATGCTGATGGTAATATCCGTTTTGAAATTTCTTTTTGTACCACCAAGCATTTGATAAAGAGGCTGCTTGAGAGATTTGGCTTTCAAGTCGTAAAGTGCTATCTCAAGGGCAGATTTGGCCGTAGTGTTTTTCAGAATGGATGTGTGTATATTATTTAATATAACATCAAACTCTTCTATATCAAGACCTATGATAAATGGCTTGATATACTCGACAGCAGCGATCATAGAGCCCATGGTCTCGCCTGTAATGACAGGTGTGGGAGCACCTTCACCATAACCTATGGATCCGTCATCACATTCAATGAGAACCACGAGATCCTCCAGAGCATCTACACGACGCAAAGAGGTGACAAAAGGATTTTTAAGCGGTGCTTTGAGTGTCATTGTCCGTATATTGCTTATTTTCATGGAGTGTTCAATTTCCCTTTACATATATTAAATAATTATATCATGGTGTAGTTTATGGCTCTGTTTATTGGGCTATCATCTCTAATATCTTACCCACCATCAGTCCGCCAAAGGTCCCTACGATGTATCCCATCATTGCCATAAGTACACCTATAGGAATGAGTGCTTTTGAGTAAGCTGAGGCCAATATAGGGGCTGAGGCAACACCCCCTATATTGGCTAAGGACGCTACACCCAAAGAGAAAAGGTCAAGCCTAAAGAGTTTTGCAAAGAGTACCATGATACTGCCATGTATAAGAATGATCACAAATCCAGATACGATATAAAGAGGTGCTTCGGTCAGTTCTGTAAAGTTGGCACGTGAAGCGATAAGTGCCACTATCAGGTAGAGCATGATACTTCCAAGTTGTGAATTTCCAGAGAGCTTTGCCAATGGTGTCATAGCAAAGAGTATGCCTGAGAGTGTAGCGATGATAACCACCCATGTGCTCATTGTAAGAAATGGGGTCGTAGGCAGATATATAGCCATAGACTGTGCCAGATAAGAGATGATCAGAGAACTGGCTAGTAAGATAAAAAGAGAGAACAAGCTCATCGGTCTTTTATGTTTTTCATTAAGAAGAGTAAGTTTCTCTCCTACTTCATCTATGATCGAAGTATCAGCCTTGCTCCATAGGTTGAATGTTCTCGAAAAAGGTACCAGAGCAAGCAATATCATTACCCAAATGGCGTAATCTATAGAGTCGATGAGCAGTGTGTACCCCATAGAAGAGTCAGGCAGGTCAAGGGCACCCTGTATGGCTACCATATTTCCCGTACCTCCCATCCAGGAGCCTGAGAGTGCAGCAAAAGCTTTCCATGAACCAGGCTCAAAATAGGTATGGAAAAGAGAAAAAGTACCTATGAATCCGATGGCAATGCTTACAGAGGCCAGAAAGAAAGTAAGTAACATCTTCTTTCCTAGTTTAAAGATCTGTCTCATATCTGCAGAGAGTAACATGAGAAAGATCATGGCTGGAAGCAGGTAGGATTTCAGAAATGTATATGTTTCTGTGATAGATTCGGTTTTTTTCCATAAACCAAAGGTTGAAAAAATCATGACTGTAAAGTAGATGATCACAATGGCTGGAAGAGACTCAAAAAGTTTGTGTTGGGTCTTTTTTTCAAGAAAAACGATGGATGAGGCAATGATGATAAGTAGAACCAAGTAAGCAACACCATTTTCCACCATACACTCATCCTCATACTTTTATGTATTATTATACCGTATGGACTATCAGTTCTAACAAAAACACTAAAATCCAATGAAATTCGTTACAGATGCTAAGTATTAAAATACAAAACAGAAAACCTTAGAAACTTATATACTTTATAAGGTTATTAAAACAAGATGTTTTTGATATACTTATAATATTAACTGTTACATTATAAAGGACACTTTACTCCTTTAATATATCGTCGGCTTTCACAGTCAAAATTAGAGGGAGTACATTGTTTAAGATTTCAAACAAAACATACAAATTAGTATGGATTATCTATCCACTTGCCATTATCATAGGGGTACTTTCTCAAGCTACATTTATACCAAGTCACGGTTATGCTCTTTTTTCTTATGTTTTTATATGGATCTTTGCAATTTGGTTGGTAGTCGTTTCTGTTCCGCATAGGCAAGCGTATATGGAACAGATAAATCTCTTTGGGAAAACTATATCAAAGGAAATAGTTTTATTGTTAGCGATCCCAGTATTTGCACATTTAAATACATTATTATTTTTTAACACTGTGCCTCTAATAACACAGTATATTGATACATCAGACCATACAGCAAAATATACAATAAAGAACAAAGGTACAAGACCTGCGAGAGCTTTTTTAGCCTGTGATCAATATCTTCAACTAGAGGATTCATTTTATTATGGAAAACTGTGTGTAACAAAAGAGTTTTTTGATAGTAAAAGGGCTTTTAACAGACTAAATCATTATTGGGATGATGTTGAAGTTTCTGGACAGAAAAATGTGTTTGGATTTTACATTCATAAGTATCACTAAATGTTTAATAATTAGGAATTAGATGGATGTTAAATGAATAACGTTGTGAATGATAGTTGGTGCTTTAAATACCCTAATGATAAAGATTCTATACGGATAAAAACTATATTCCTATTAATGCTTATAGGTGCTCTAGCATATATTATTGTTGATAAATTTGATGCAGGCAATATGGGAATTTGGGCTCTTGTTTTTTTGGTCTGTGCAGGAGTTCTTGATGTTGCCGCTAAACTTCATCGAATCATGTCATATGATCAAGTTTGTAGAGATGGTGAATACTTGATAATTAAGAAGAATGAAAAAATCCTGAGTAAAATACCTATTTCAAAAATTCATGTTATATCGACTAGAAACCCTTTTAATTTTTCTAGAATTACTTGGTATAGGTTATATCACGATGATACTCTTTTGTTCCATTATCAGACAAATGAAATAGATGACATTGATAATAAAAATATGATTAAAGATGGAATAGTAAATGACAGTAGTATGGTTATATGAGTAACTTTGTCAATACATATTATTAACAATAAATTGGAAAAGGGAAGTGATGTATTGCATAGGACTTATTAGTATTGTTTTGATAGGGGTAGGGGTATTTTTATTTGTTGTTCAAACAATTTATGCTGGCTGTCACCTAAATAGAACTCAGTTTAAAGGTTACGAAAAGATCTCTTAAATACCTTTAGCTATACGTACAGAAGATGAAAAAAAACTAATGAAAGAGAATTGGGCTAGATACTTTTTTACAAAGATTAGAAATATAAGTTTTATGATTGGGTTACCTCTATTGGGTTTAACATTAGTGTTTGATTACATTACTAAATAAAAGACTAAATAAAAGGAGTTCACTTGAAAGCTATCCTTTATCTGTTAAATATTATGTTAGTGTTATTAGTTGTAGCGTGGCCGCTTGGTATTTTCTTGAGTATATTCATGTTCGATGCACCAGTTTCAGGCTCTAATTTTATTACTTTAGGATTAGCATATTCACTTTGGCTTTATCCATTAACTGTACTTTACGGTAGCTATCTTTTCTTTAGGAATCAAAAGTTAGCTACTAACCTAGTTTTGGCTAAATATACATTAATTTCTTTTGTTGGACCTTGTTGTGTCTTGGTCTTTAGTATCATGCTGGAAATTATTTGTAATGGTAAATTTGCTTGTAATTAAACATGGACTATAGCAGGCAAGAAGAACTCAATTTTATAAGGTTTTAGCTATAACATATACTATATGCTGTATCGGCGTCTGTAGGAGATAATTTTGTACCTTTCAATAGAAAGCCTTATAAAATGTTCTATATGGGAAGTTTCACCATGAAAAGTCACAAAAGTGTTAAAAAACGATTAACCTATGTTTTTTATAATTTTTACAACAGTATAGATCATAAGGAGCATAATATGTTTACAAAAAAAATCTCATTTCTTATTTTGCCATTGATAACCATGGTTTCACTACAGGCAAATGATCCTTTTTTTGATGATCCATTCGGCGATGATATTTTTAAAGAGATGTATCAGATGCAAAAAGAGATGGATAAGGTCTTTGAACGTATGCAAGAGCGTATGAATCAACGTACTAAACTCTGGAATTACCCTACGAAACAAACATTCATACCAGGCAATCGTACGAGAACAGCCACTTTATTGGAAGACAAAGGTACCCATTATGAGTACCATACACAAATACCCGAAAATCAAAACAATCAGATAGATATTTCCATTAATGACGGTGTTTTACATTTAAAAGCAACGGTAGATACGATCAAGAAGAGTAACGAGTCGAATATGAAAATGCAACAGCATTACGTGAGCATGATACAACGCAGTGAAACATTACCCCAAGATGCAGATCCCAGAAGTTTAAAAAGCGAATATAAAAATGGCTTGCTTGTTTTAACACTTCAGAAGAAAAAGAGTCTTGCACAGCCTGCAGGAAATGGAAAAGAGGTGAAAAAGCCTAATGAGAGATCAGAAACAGAAAAAATCAAAGAGAAAATTGAAAACAATGGAACAAAGATCAAAGTACCACATACAAGTTCACAGGTTTAATGGATCATAAGAGATCTAGGCCAGAGGCTTATATCTCTCGATAGTTCTGTTTGATACTTATAAAAGTTTGCTTTCAAAACTTCTCTTTATGTTATAATCAATTCATAAAAGGATTGAGGCTTTCAAAACGTATTCAGAGAGGAGTCACCCATCGACGTTACACCTTTACAGTTTATCAGTACTTATTTTCTGGTTATACTTGCCGGTATTTTTGTTTTCTCTGCACTCAGTCATATTCTCTATCAAAAACGCTCTCCTACCAGTATGATCTCATGGATGTTGTCTATTTTCTTTTTACCTTACATTGTTGTCCCGCTCTATTTTCTTATCGGTATACGAAAGCGTGAAGGAAAAAATAAAAAAGAGTATGTGAAGTTTGATCATGCCTGTGAACATCCCCTTCATGAATCAGATGATGCACATCATGCTTTTCAAAATCTTTTGCAGAAGAACGGGATGCCTCCTGCAACAACAGGAAATAGCTTTGAACTGATTACGAATAATACAGAAGCGTATGAACGCATGCTCAAAGAGATCGATCAGGCAAAACAGAGTATCGATATCTGTACCTATATTTTTGAATTTGATACTATGACTAAAGTCATGTTAGGTGCACTTACTAAAAAGGCCGAAGAGGGCATTAAAGTTCGACTACTCATGGACCTGGTGGGCTCTATGGGGGCCAGCTTCAATCAAAAAGGCTTTAAAGCATTAAAAGAAGCGGGTGGGGAAGTGGCATTTTTTACGCCTATTTTGAAAAGACCGTTTCAAAACTATATTAACCTTCGAAATCATCGCAAAATTTATCTCTTTGATCAAACGACCCTGCTCAGCGGCGGTATGAACCTGAGTAATGAATATATGGGAGAAGCGGATGGCACTAAACGCCGGGAAGACCTGCTTTACTGTTTGAAGGGACCTTCTGTTTACCATTTTTATCATATTTTTCAAAATGACTGGATCTATGCGACCAAAGAAGAGAAGAACATAGAGCTTAAGATAGAAGAGTCATGCGAGGGAGAGAGTAGGGTACAAGTGGTTCCCTCAGGTCCGGATATTCCAACCGATGCACTTTATGAGGCACTTTTGAATGCTATCTATAATGCGAAAAAACGTATCTGGATCGTCACCCCTTATTTTGTACCAGATGAAAATATGATACAGGCATTGGTCATAGCCCATCATAAAGGGGTTGATATCAAGTTGATCACCCCTAAAAATTCTGATCATCTCCTGGCGGATATGGGAAGAAGTGCATATATGCGTGAACTCGATGAGATAGGTGCGGACGTGGTTTTGTATGAAGGTGAAATGCTGCATGCAAAGGCCATACTTTTTGATAATGTCGGTGGTATGGTAGGATCGGTCAATTTTGACAATCGCAGTCTTTTTTTGAATTATGAGGTGGTCACATTTGTCTACTCTCCACAATTTATAGAGAGTATTGAAAGTTGGATGAATGGATTGATAAACCATTCAAGTAGAGGAATGGAAAAGCCATCTAAACTGCGTGAAGCTTTTGAAAATGTGATGAAAGTGTTTGCACCACTACTGTAATATTTTTATTTTTTTCGTCCTGGTTGCTTCTTCTTTGTTTGAGCGCTCTTTTTTTGCGCACTTTTCTTCTGCATCTTTTGTTTATGAAAGTCAAATTTTCCTTTTCTCTCGATCAGTGACTTTTTCTTTGGCTGCTTTTGTCTTGGCTGTTTGTCTGTCAGTTCAAAACCTGGATAGATCTCTCTCTTGATATTCAGGCGTAAATTTCTTTCCATTTTAGAGAAAACATCATAATCTCTCGTGGTTAAAATAGAAATGACCGATCCCTTATGGTTCGCTCTACCGGTTCTTCCTACACGGTGTGTAAAGTCATCCGTCCCTTCAGGCATGTCATAATTAATGACCATAGAGAGTTCTTTGATATCTATACCCCTAGCCGCAATGTCTGTGGCTACCAAAACCTGTGTTTTCCCGCTTTTCAAAAGAGCCAGGGATTTTGCTCTGGCACCTCTTGTAAGGTCACCGTGTATAATGGAGGTACGTATATTTTGACTTCTTAGGTATTCATAGATCTTATTGGCAGACTCTTTTGTACTGGCAAATAACAAGACTTGATCTAAGTGCATATCCTGGATGAGTTTTGCTGTTAGTTCTGCTTTTCTGGCTTTATCAACTTTATAGGCTCTGTGTGCAATGAAATCAACAACATCCCTTCGTTGGCTTACTTCTACTATAGCCGGGTCACGTAAAAACTCTTTCGCAAGTTTTTTAATATTCTGTGAAATGGTTGCAGAGAACATCATAGTCTGTTTGGGTTGCACACAATGCTTGAGTATGCCTTGTATTTCACTTAGAAACCCAAGTTCAAGCATCGTATCTGCTTCATCTAAGATCACAGTATTGATGTAATCGAGGTTGATCTTTTTATCTTCTATGAAGTTTTGTAATCTTCCTGGTGTAGCAACAATAATGTCAGCTCCCTGGGAGAGCCTTTCAAGTTGTGCACTCTTGTGTATCCCACCTTGAATCTTTACATTCTTAATATCCAGATATCTGCTAAAATCGGTGATTGTACGAGAGACCTGGTCTACAAGCTCGATGGTAGGAACAATGATCAGCGCTCTCACAACTTTTTGGTCATGTTTTACGATTTTCTGCAGTTTATTGAGCAGGGGCAATACATAGGCGGCTGTTTTTCCCGTACCGGACTTTGATGCACCAAGTATGTCTGCGCCTTTAAGTGCCGGGGGTATGACCTTGTTCTGTATGACCGTTGTTTGCTCATACTTTGCATGAGCTATGGCTTTTAAAATATCGGGATGTAAATTGAGTTTTTCAAATGATTTGATGATATTTCCTTTCAAATCTATAGAGTAGTGATATAAAAATTAAATAGTTTTGTTGCCATTATAGCAAAAATGAGAACCACATCATAACCATATGTGTTCTATATAGGATATCATTGGAATATCAGTCACCTTTAAAGTGGGCATGCAAAAGCCAACCTATTGCGATACCAATAGCAAGCAGGAAAAAAATAAGCAAGGCACGCGACATTTGGAGAGACCAGAATAAAAATGTAATTTCTACTACAGCAATATTTTGAACAATAAACAAAACAACCAGCACTATCAGTGCAATGATAGAAATGATTTTAATATTCATGAAATCTCCTCTTGGGTTGATAAACTATTTTTTATAGGTTTTCTTGACCCGGAAAATATATACAGTATACCACAATTTAAAAAAGTGTGTAGAAAAGTAGAGAGTGTCACGGTGTTAAGAACGAGTCAAACTTTAGCATTGTAGTTTAGATATCAGATGAATGATATTACATATTTAACGTAAAAGTGCATAAAAATCCCTCGGAGCGTCTATTTCAAATGTTATAGGATTTTGCTTTAGAGGATGGATAATAGTCAGTTTTTGTGAATGAAGTCCCATTATTTCACCTTTGGTTCCATAACGTTCATCACCGATGATACTGTGTCCAAGCCAGGCCATATGTGCCCGTATCTGGTGCTGTCTTCCTGTCTCTATCCTGACTTCCAGTAAAGAGCGATCAGAGGTGCTTTGTTTTACTTCATAGTGGGTAATGGCAGGTTTTGCATCGGGATGTTTACCTACATGCATACGGTAGACTTTTTCATCTGTTCTTAAGGGCTGGTCTATGGTCCCCTTTTGCTCTTTTGGACAACCTTCAACGATAGCCAGATAGATTTTTTCAGAGTCACTCCATTTGTCCATGACAGCTTCTCTCATCTCTTTGGATGTTGCAAAGAGAAGTATGCCCGAGGTATCACGATCCAATCGATGTACAGGCCAGAGCTTCACTTCTTTTTTCCCACGGGAGAGTTGATTTCTCAGTATGGCAAGGGCATGGTGCTTGTTTTCTGTCGTGTTCCCCACAGATAAAAGCCCGGCAGGCTTATTAATAGCAATGATATCTTTATCTTGATAGATGATCTCAACCTTTTGTAGTGTCTGTACCGGTGTCGAAGCTTTTTTAACGACACCCACTTCTACCACATCATTGAGATGTAAAGAAAAATCATGTTTGGTAATAATCTCACCATTGACTGCAATATTGGAACCTTGTAAGCGCTGTTTGATAGTTTTTTTGGACCAACCTTTAAGGTGGTTAAAAAGAAAATCCAAGAGTTTGGATCTCTCTTTGACTATGAATTTTTCTGCCATTGTGAGTGCCTTTTTATTTTTTTCATATCTAGCTCTTTCTGTAAGGCACAATTAAATGCTTTTTCAGTGATAGTAGATTATGATATTACAGTAATTTTTCCATTTGATAGTCATCCATGACAAAACCTTCACCGATATCTTTGACTACACTACCGGAAATAACAAAACCAACTTTTTCATACATAGCAATGCTTTCTCTATTATACTTATTGACTGTGAGTGAAATTTTGTTAAGATCTTTTTTTTGAGCCAAAGCTTCCAGATAGGCTATCATTTTTCGTCCATACCCTTTACCACGTTCAGCCTCTGTTACATAGAATTTACTTAGGAATAGTGTATCGTGGAGAGGTTCCACACTCATGTATCCCAGAGGTACATTGTCATCCAGAATTAAAAAGTATAAAAAGCCATTTTTAATCTGTTCCGTCATTGCTTCAACGGATTGAAACTTCTTTAACATATACGCCACCTGATACTCTCCTATGATCGGTGTGTAATGTTCATACCATATCTGATAGGCAAGATTTTCAATACTCATGAGCTGCTCTTTTTTTGATACTTTGTTTATCTTCATACGTCTCTCATCACTGTGAATCTGTTTCAAATTCAATTATAGAGTATCGTTTAGCGTCGTTTTCGGCCGCGATAGCCACCATAGCTTGAAGATCCTGAACCTCTTCTGTTTTGATTATGACACTCATCACAAATAGAAAATCTGTAAGAAAAATCAAGTACCTTCCCACACCTGCGACACTGTTTGGTGAAGTGTCCTTGTCTAAGAGAATTTTCGATGAAGTTGTTCAGTCGTACTCTGGCTGCTACAGCTTTGTCAGTATCCTGAAAAATATCCGGGAATTTGAAAGAGAGCCACAGATAGAGTGAGATCTCTCTTACTCTGTCCTCTGCATTAAGCAGCATGTCATTGGTCTGTGCAAAAGCAGGAAGGTCTCGTGGCGGTATATAAAGTACTTTCCCTCCCGCTTCGATCTGACGGATATAACGGTGGAATACGGATTCTATATAGGGTGATGAGATACTTGCCGGTGCACAAGAGAGATAATAACGTGTTTTCAGATCCAGACTGTATTCACTGACAATAGCAGCTATCTCCAGCATAGAATCAATGTTAGCAGCGACAAAAGGACCTTCAAACTCCATATTTTCAGAAAAAAATGCAAGAATATCCAAAATATTATCTGTTTCGAGTATTTCACCGATGAGCATGACATGTTCTAAGCTGGCCATGACAGAGACAGGTAATTTAAGGTCTGGAAGCGGCATATGAAAAGCTGAAGTGATGGTATCCAGTGCAGTCTCATCCAAAGCACCTACATATCCTTTTTCTTCAAAACCGTAACGTCCTGCCCGTCCTGATATCTGGAGGACTTCTGTAGGAAGAAGTTCACGTCTGCGTAAGCCATCAAACTTGTTGTCTTTTGAAAAAAGTAGTGTCTTGATAGGGAGGTTAAGTCCCATAGCTATGGCATCTGTGGCGACGAGTATCTGGCTTTCACCTTCTCTAAAACGTCTGGCTTCTTCCCGTCTGACCTCAGGAGAAAGGTTACCATATACGACAGAGACAGAATATTTTTCGCTGAGTTGCTGTTTGAGTGAAAGAACATCTCGTCTGGAAAAAGCTACGACCGCGGTTTGGGGTTCTATATGCTTCATGGAAGTAGGGTTGGGCAGCATGGTGAGTTCATTTTTCCGCTCAAAATGGACAATTTCCAACTCTTCATCCAGATACTCACAGAGTTCTTTGACCGCGTGAAGTGCATCACTTGATCCTGTAAGTATGACTTTTCTTGCTGGTACTCCTATGAGTGCATTGGCCCAAGCCCACCCTCTGTCGCGGTCTGCGATCATCTGGATCTCATCTATGACACAGACATCCACATCAACAGAACCATTCATCATCTCTATCGTGGAAGAGATATGTGTAGACTCTTCGTCTAAGATCTCCTCTTCACCAGTGATGAGTGAAACCGCTATATCCTCTTTTTTGAGGTTCTCATACCCCTCAAGAGCAAGAAGCCTCAGCGGTGCAAGATAGTAACCTGTAGTCGCAGTTTGTAATTCTTGCATGGCTGCATAGGTTTTCCCTGAATTTGTTGGCCCAACATGAAAGATGATCTTTCTTTTAAGTTCACGTGCAAGAGGGAAAAGGTTTTTAAAGTCACGGATGGTTTTGGCAAGCAGCTCTTCACGTTTTTGCTTTTCAAGCAGAGGCCTGATGTATTCTCCAAAGTGAAAAAGTATGCGTCTTTTACTCTTCTCTTTGAATTTCAGAACATTCGAGGAACGTACCTGCGGTTCTACAAAACGTACAATGAACTCATGCAGTTTCTCATCTTCTATATCCAGTTTATCGCTCTCTTCTCTCATATCCTGCATGACATCATCTATGGCGACCCTGAAGTGCGCAAGCAGGTCATCATTGACCCTGTTGATATCCTCTTTTACAGGAAGTTCTTTGCCTCTCCAGATGAGATTATAGATAAATGGTTTTTCATAGGAAACAGAGGTATTGTAAAAGAGGGTGGTACCAAACAGATCATCGTTTTTCTCTTTCTCTATAATAATATGATCCGTACTTTCAAATACTTCATACTTATCACTGATCTTTGTTAATATCTTTTCAATAGTTTCAAATCCTATAGGTGCATGATAAAGTAGCGCCTCTGGGGGCATGCTTTTGAGAGCAGTGGTGATCTCCTGCTCTGCCAGATAGGGATGTTTACCATCTTGAACATGTTCAAGAAAAGTTTCTATCTCCGCATTTTTTTGGTTGATGGTCACTTCTTTTAGGGTTTCAAGTTTAGTGATGATCTCTTCATCGTTCAAATTCCAGAGTTCATCCATATTGAGGGTTGGCGTTGTACAGAGAAGCAGTTTATTGAAGTCAAAACTTTTCAGGGCAAAGGTAAAGCTATGGTAGAACTCCATTTCATTCAGGGAATTGAACACGACTTCCAAGGAGTTTTCAAGTGTATGAAGTCGGCTTCTCATACGTAAGTAGGTAAGTTTATTGCGTACCTTTTCTTCAGTGATCTTGCTACTTTTAACGTCGATGAATGCTTCAAGGATCAGGTTCTCTTCATGTTTGGTGTAGGTAGTATCACCTAAGAGTTGGAGGATCTTCTCTACTTTATCTGAGGGACGTTTATGACTTCCGGAATAAGGTACCGCTTTGTAGCGCTGGGTAAGGTAAGAGACTATCTTTTCTCTAGATACTGCATCACCTTCGCTCCAAACACGTCTGAGTGCACGTATCATCTCTTCTTTGGTATGGGAGGGAAGCCGGAGTTCAAGAAGCATAATAAGCTCTATGAGTTTATCTTCATCCAGTGTAGTTACACCTTCTTCAAAAGGGAGTCCATTAAAATAGTTTCGTATTTTATTGTTGAGTTTTATAAAGTATTTTTTCTTTTTCTTTGCCATAGTCTTCTATCATTCTTTATTTTGACTAAGTATAACATGAAAAAGTAACCCTTGTGTCTAGTCAATGGTTAAAATATCAACCAATTCCACTCCATCACACTCTTTTTTGATACGTTTATGTTTACGGGCATCCTCTTCAGCAAGTACCAACAAGTCTGCAAAATCATTTTTATTTACGGTCATTTCATAGATGACTTTGTTTGTTCTTAAGTAAACCTCTGTATCCTCTTTACAAGAGAGAGTAAGATTTCTCAGCCCTTTGGCAAACTCACCCTTAATGGCTTTTTGAATTTTTTCATTCGCCAGTATATCAACAAGACTCACTGTTTCATTTACATCATTTTGACACATGACCGTATACATCACTTTTATCATACCTTCCACCTTATGCTCCTTTTTATTGATAGTGTCCAATGATAATATATTTTTTTTAATTGTAGAAAAAACATGTCATATTGTCATGTTTTTGAACTCAATTAAGACCTTCATGCTTAATTCATACTTCTTTTTTATAATGAAGCAATAAAGAATAATGGAATGCTTAGAAAGGATGTAATCATGAGTAGTAAGCCAGATTCAACTTCAGTACTAACTGAAGAACAAAAAGATATGCTTTTTTTCATCTATCAAGAAGAAAAAGTGGCCAGAGATGTTTATATTACATTGGGTAAGATTTATAATAGTGAAAACACTTTTAGATTAATGCACATTACAGAACAGAGACATTTGGATTGTGCAAAAAAACTTTGTGATATTTATGGTGTTGATACTTCATCTGTAGATGAGAGTGTGATTGGTGTATTTGAATCACCAGTTTTAACTATGCTTTATGATACTTATATAGAAAAAGGGAAAAGTTCACTTCGTGATGCATTGGAGATGTCTGAATTTATTGGAGCTTCGGATGTTGATATGCTCGAACATGCCTCAATAGGTATGCCAAGTGATGTGGTATCTGTATATGAAAAACTTAAAAAAGGTAATATAAACCACTTAAATACCTTCCATACAGCCATTTCTAGAGCTGCATAAAGGTGTTATGATCTCCTGCTTTAGTTGGCGTTTTAAGGTTTAAAATTTACATTCATCACGATTTAAAATACAAGTGTAATCATCTGCTTCATTTTCGATCTGGATAGTGGCATGTGAAATGTCAAAATGATGATGAAGATGTTCTTGTATCTTTTCCAAGAAACAATTGTCAATCAACTCATGGGTCGTTACAAGATGTACGGTCAGGGCAGTTTCTGTAGTACTGAGTGCCCAAATATGCAGGTCATGTATCTCGGTTACATTTTTTAGACCAGTGAGATAGTTTTTGATATGCTGAACATCTATCCCCTGTGGTACTGCATCGATGGAGAGATCTATGGAATCTTTCAGCAAACTCCATGTCCCGATCAAGATAAATAATACAATGAAAAGACTGATAACAGGGTCGAGCCAAAGCCAGCCTGTTATCATAATAGCGATACCAGCGACTACAACACCTAAAGAGATAGCTGCATCAGCTGCCATATGTAAGTATGCTGCCCGGATGTTAAGATCATGTTTCTGACCTTTTACAAAAAGTAATGCTGTTGCGGTATTGATGACCACACCAATAGCAGCAACAACAATAATAATCATCCCATTCACAGGTTCTGGAGAAGAGAGTCGTTCTATGGATTCCCACGCGATACCACCTAGTGCTACAAGAAGTAATACCGCCGAAACCAAAGAAGCCATGATGGTGACCTTTCGTAAGCCATAGGTTCTTTTGTGCGTAGGATGTTTTGTTGACAGATAGCTTGCACCCCATGCAAGCATAAGGCTCAGAACATCACTGAAGTTATGCCCGGCATCTGCGATAAGTGCAAGGGAGTCAGCAAGCAGCCCATAACCGACTTCAATGATCACAAAAATGACATTGAACGCAATGCCTATGGCAAAAGAGCGGTTATAATTGTTTATTAGATGGTGATGATGAGAATGGTTGCCTGACATTTTATCTACTATTTGAAATATTTTAGCATTGATTCACGGCCAAATTTTTGAGCAATCATTCCAGCTGTTCCACCTCTTTTATTGGCGATAGTAACGTCAGCACCTTTTTCTATAAGAAAGGCACATATTTCTGGCATATCATCCATAACAGCTTCCATAAGCGGAGTCCATCCTACACCATCTACTTTATCAATATCAGCACCTTGTTCCAAAAGATATTCAACCATGTCTCTTCTGTCTCTTCTTATGGCAATATGAAGCGGGGTCCATCCGTATATATTTTGAATATCAGGATCCATGCCATTTTCAAATTCTCTTTTAAATGCTTCTAGATCATTATTATAGACAATTTCTTCAAGTCTTAAAAAATCTTCATCTTCCATAGTCGTCTCCTCATTATTTGATAGTATTATATTGTAGCAAATAAACTGAGAATTGCAGATGGATAATAAAATGTGAAATATCCTGAAATATAAAATTATCATTACTATAAAATTACGCTATAATATCATACAATTTAAGCGTACATCGGTCAACGACTTCTATTTACCCTGACTATAGGGGAAAATGCCCTTGGGGTACTACAAACAAATTTAAACAACTAACTTAGCCTAGGACCGACCTCTCATAACAGATGGTAGGCTCGTTCATAAGGTATAAAATACAATGTCATTTACAAACTTGGGGTTATCTGAACCTCTTTTAAAAGCGATCAAAGAGCAGGGCTATGATACACCTACTCCCATACAACAACAAGCTATTCCTGTCGTGATAGAAGGAAAAGATGTCTTGGCTGCAGCACAAACGGGTACAGGAAAAACAGCAGGATTTACACTGCCATTGCTAGAAAAACTTTCTAAAACACAGCCAAAAATGCATAAAAAACAGATACGTGCTTTGGTACTTACCCCTACACGTGAACTTGCAGCACAAGTGGCTGAAAGCATTAAAACCTATGGGAAACACCTCCCTTACACTTCTACAGTGATCTTTGGCGGGGTGGGTATAAATCCTCAGTTGGCTGCTATCCGAAAAGGTGTGGAGATCGTTATTGCCACACCGGGAAGACTGCTTGATATAGCAGGACAAAAGGGTATAGATTTTTCTGCACTTGAGTGTCTCATTCTAGATGAGGCGGACCGCATGCTAGATATGGGATTTATCCATGATATTAAAAAATTGATGAAACTGATGCCTCAAAAGAGACAAACGCTGCTTTTTTCAGCTACCTTTTCAGCGGATATCAAAGCATTGGCAGAAGGACTTCTCAACGACCCTATACTGGTAGAAGTAGCACGTCAGAATGAAACGGCAGACCAGATAAATCAGGTGATACACTTCGTAGATAAAAGAAGAAAGAGAGAACTGCTTTCACAGCTCATTAAGGTAAAAAAGTGGAAACAGGTTCTGGTCTTTACACGTACAAAACACGGTGCCAATAAGCTGACCAAAGAGCTTGAAGAGTCCGGTATATCCGCGGCGGCGATTCATGGAAACAAAAGTCAGGGTGCAAGAACCAAAGCTCTGGCTGCTTTCAAGGCAAATGGGATCCGTGTACTTGTGGCCACCGATATCGCAGCAAGGGGGATAGATATAGATCAGCTTCCTCATGTGGTAAACTATGAACTCCCAAATGTACCGGAAGATTATGTTCACCGTATAGGTAGAACAGGCCGTGCAGGGAAGAGTGGTGAGGCAGTTTCACTTGTATGTATAGATGAACATGAATTGCTCAAAAATATCGAAAAGTTTATCAAGTTGGAGATCCCAAAAGTAGATATCCCAGCTTTTAGACCAGATCCGAACATTAAGGCTGAACCTATCCAAAATGGAAGAGGTGGTGGAAAAGGCCGGGGAACTAGCGGTAAAACCTCACGTAACAAATCTCGAAGCAGCGGTAGTCGTGAGGATGCCAAAAGCAGTAAAAGTAATAGAAATCGCAACAGAAACAAATAATAAGGATTAATTATGAAAAAAATATTTAAACTCACAGATGAGAAAAAACATGAAGACCGTGTACTTGAAGCAGTCAAACATGAGATACGCAAGTATGTAAAACGTGAAAAGAAAAAGAAACTTGATGATGCACAGAACACCTACTGGGACTTTGATTGTAAAATTGGTGTAACTCCTGATACTGCAAAAGTCGTAGAGTATGATGCACTGATCAAAGAACTGGATGCAGTAAAAGCAGACGGTGCCACAGATTGTTATATTGAGATACTTGCCAAAGTGGTTCAAAAACCAACAAAAGAAACTGATTTAGAAGAAGATGCAGCCGAATAATACTATATAATATAAAGTTAGCTATAATTTCGTAAAAAAGGATCACTAATATGAAAAAAATTACTATAATAGCACTCTTGATGAGCCTAGGTATGATCATGTCAGGATGCTCAAAAACGTGGAACGGTATCAAGCAAGATACAGGCGAAGCCTGGGATGCGTCTAAAAAGGCAGTGCATAATGCAACTGCCTAGTAGAGAGCTATTTGAAGTATAGGTACTAGGTATTTCTACGCAGTACCACTAATTTTATGGGACTATAGATACGGTATCCGTTGAGATAGTCTCATATCTATTCGTTGTACTGGCATCAAGTGCTTTCATCAGAGCGACTTCAGGCAATTCAGTATTTTTATACAGATCTTGAGCAAAACCATAAGAGAGTGTTTGATAGTGTAATGTAGCAGTGATAGTATACCTGTCTACTGGTAGTGCTATTTCATACCCTACAGTATCACTCCCCCCAATAAAGTCATTGTCGATTTCCGCTTTACCATGTGGATTAATAGTTTCAGGTAAATTCACATCATTTTTATCAAGTCCCTTTGGCAAAATACGGTTGTCTTTTAGATAATGCAGGGCATGTAAGAGAATGTAGGTCATATTATCGTCTGTATCCTGTAAGATCGTTTCATAGATCTGCACTTGTGAAGGATCAGTGATCTTCTCATAATGGGGTTCATAGGTATTGGTTGCTGTGTCGTATACCACACCAGTAATCTGACCTTCACTGTTAATGGCACCTGATTCAAACACAATATCATCGACACTGTTTTTGACTGTCACATGAATCCAGGCACGGCGTGAGGGAAAACCTGTCGGGAACTTGTGACCACTGTGGTTTGTGATCTGAACATCAAAATTGAGCAAGCCATTTTCAAAGCTCCATTGTGTGATATTGAGATCAGCTGCGGCCTTAAGAAACTCTCTGGTATCAGTGATGCTCTCATTAAATCTTGCTTCATCTGCCAAAACCCCTAGTTTAACACGGTTGTTCTTGAGGATCTCAAGCATATAGGTGTTGGCACCAAGGAACTTGTGCTGAAAGAATGGGGCCCTTTGTGCTAAATTATTACCTTTTGTAGAAATGACCACACTACCTTCAGCTTTTGGCATGTGGCAGTCTTGACAGCTTTGTGTTCCATTGAAGTCACTGTACTCCCATTCGGTATAAGCAGCTTGTTCTGGGAAAGTCTCATCAGTGATCGTTCCATCTGTAGCAATGACGGGAGTCTCGAGGCTATGGCAGCTGGCACAGAGCTTGGATTCATTCATATGGGGACTATATTCTGGTGTAAATTGGACACTATTCTGCATAGGTCCAGTTCTAGGATTCATAAATGGGCCATAGATCTTACGATCAGTACCTGTATTATTTGTATCTATAACAAAGCCACCGGTAAAGCCTTCAGTTGTACCCAATTGGGGAGTGTTTTCTATTTGATGACAGAGTGTACAGCTGACCCCTTGCATTGCAGCATCGTAATAGTAGTTGTCATGGTTCAAAAATCCATCTCCTGACAGTGAAACCGTATCACCATTATAGGTTGCTTCTACATTGGCCATAGGCGTGTGGCATCGGCTGCATTTACCTTCGATAATTTCTTTATACTCAGGATGTTCTTTGACCTCGGTGGCCACTTTTGCCTTCCATAGCGGATCGGTCGCTGCATTGGCCATCATTGTACCTTGCCATGCTTTGACGATAGAGACATCTGTACCATTGGCATCAGTTATACCATTATGACACTGTGCACAATTCTGTGAACCGCTAAAGTGTGTTGTGGTAAAAGAATCATTATGTAGAAGAGTATCAGGTAGAGATGAAGGGGTATCTCCACTTGAACCACCACCACAGCCTATAAGCATGAGATTACTGAAAACTATAAGAAAATATGCTGTTTTTTTACCAAACATGATGACACTCCTTTTAATAGAAATGAGATTGAAAGAAATGGATAATCGCAATAATATCAGTCTCTTTCAAATTATTAAAACATATGAATAGACAAATGTTTCACAGCATTTCTATCATTATAACAAATCAGTGTTAAGTGAGTATAAAAGTTCAAATAAGGAAAAAATTTGGATCTAGTAGTAGTTGTTGTTTAGAATAAAAATGAAGGGAAAAAGTATTTAACTTCTTTCCCTTCATTTTGTGATCACTCCTCTTTGAGCATAGGGGCATCATCTTTTGATTCAGGATGGAATTTCTCTTCATACTCTGTACTGACTGTGAACATTAATTTAAGATCAGCTGCGCTGCTTGCATACTGGTATGCCTGTTCTTCAGTGATCTTTTCTGCCAATGTAAGATCAAAAAGTGCACGATTAAAGCTAATGGAATCAAAACTGATACGTTCTTTTTCAAGAGCATCCGGGATTTCATGATCACGTTTATTTCGAATCAGTTCTTGGATTTGAGGACTTTTAAACATGAGTTCCACAGCAGGAACCATTTCTCCAGAAATCCCTTGGATAAGACGTTGAGAAATAACGGCTTCCAGGGTTGCAGCAAGTGTTTCACGTACACGATTTTGCTCTTCGTTCGGGAAAATAGCGATAATACGGTCAACAGTTTCTCTGGCATCTAGTGTATGAACCGTAGTAAAAACAAGGTGCCCTGTATTAACAGCTTGTAAAATACTTTCAGCCGTTGCCATATCACGCATTTCCCCAACGACAATAATATCAGGGTCCTCACGCATTGCTGCACGTAAAGCAGCAGAAAAACTGTTCGTATGCAAGCCTAGTTCACGTTGTTCTACGATTGATTTTGCATCATTGTGTACATACTCTATAGGATCCTCAATAGTGATGATGTGACGTGGATATATTCTATTAATCTCTTCTATGATACTTGAAAGGGTTGTAGATTTACCACTTCCCGTTGTCCCTGTAATGAGAACAAGACCACGTCTGAGATGAGTGAGCTTGTGTAAGGCTGTCGGGAGGTTCAGCTCTTCTATGGTTTTAATATAGGAAGGTATAAGACGGAAGGCTAGTGCAAAACCACTAAGGTTCATTGAGATGTTGATACGGAAACGGTAGTTTTCATCAAGTGCATAAGCACCATCAAATTCTTTAGTTTCCATAAATTTTTCATAAGCATCACCCATTAACATCTTAACAATGGATTCAATGGTCTTTGCATCTAATTTCTCATTAGATAAAAGAACGATGTCACTTTTTATACGTGCATGAATTTGGCTATTTGATTTAATATGCAGGTCAGCGCCATTGGCTTCAATTAGCATATTTAGCCAAGAATCCAATCTCTCTTTTATATTTTGTGTTAAAGACATAGTTTCCCTCCATTTTTTATATCTATTTATATTATACTACTGCTTATTTGCTTATATTATAGAGAAAGATGAAAAAAAGATAAATTAGAGTATAGATGGTAAAATATACTATTTACTAAAAACAGAAGGTCAGAGTGATGAAAATAATGAAATATATACTATTTGCACTGCTTTTACTCGGATTATGGATCACAGAACCTTTATGGTGGAAATCCAATACTAATCCAAGTACATTGCCAGTTGATGTTCAGATTCTTAATGAGGAGGAGAAACCAAAAACTAAAGTTGTTTCTTTAGAAGCAAAAAATGAAATGGAGTTAGAAATAAAATTTGGTCCAAAACCTTATGGCAAATACAGTACGGGTGTTCCTTCTGAAGTCTATGAATATTGGAATAATACACTTCAATATCCGGATTCTTTGGAAGAAGAAAGATGCGGTCCGATCAGAGCAGGTGAGAAAGGTTGGACTACTGTCTGCCGATATAGAGCAAAAAATAGTGCTGGAACTTTAGAATTAATGCAGGATACTTTCATTATTAACAATGGTAAAGCTTCTAAATAAATAGAGATACTTTAGCCCATAGGGTAGAGTATCTCTTCATGTACTTTGTCACACGCGCTTAAAATTTCATCACTGAGTGTAAGGTTAATCGCTGCAAGTGAGGCATCAAGTTGCTCTGAATGGGTTGCTCCTATGATGGTGGAAGCTACAAAATCAAACTGTTTTGACCATGCTGTAGCGAGTGTGACCGGGTGCAGTCCCGCATCAGCTGCTATTTTTAAGTATTTCTGGGTGGATGCCAATGTCTTGACGTTCATGAAACGTTGTGCCATCAGTCGTTGTCTTTGGTTAGGGGACTTGAGGTATGTTGCAAATCTTCCTTTTGCATCTTCAGGTTTGAGTCCCTGGTTGTATTTTCCTGAGAGTACGCCTCCTGCCAGCGGTGAGTAGGGGAGTAGTGAAACCTGTTCTTTTTCACAAAGTGTGGAAAGCTCATCTAAAAATCTACGGTTTAACATAGAAAAATTGTTCTGTATAGACTCAAATCGTGCCAATTCTTTATATTGGGAAGTCATCAGTGCTTTACTGGTGCCGTATGCAGTGTCATTGGAAGTCCCTATATAACGTACTTTTCCTGATTTTACCAGCCTGTCAAAAGCTTCTAATGACTCTTCTATAGGAACGATAGTATCTGGCCAATGCATCTGATAAAGGTCTATATAGTCTGTTTTTAACCGTTTCAAGCTTCCTTCTATGGCACGTTCAATGTGAAATCTGTCGATAGAGGTCATTCCATGACGGATAGGAGGTACAAACCAGCCGCTTGCAGCCCCTGCAACTTTGGTAGCCAGGATGATGGAATCACGTTCTTTTGTTTTCATCCATTCTCCTACCCACTCTTCTGTGATTCCTGCAAGTTTTGCATCAGGTGGAACAGGGTAGAGTTCAGCGGTGTCATAAAAATTGACACCATGATGATAGGCTTTATCCATGATGGCAAAGGCTTCTTTTTTGTCACACTGTGTTCCAAAGGTCATAGTTCCCATACAGATGGGTGAAACACGAAGTCCGGTTTTTCCTATGTATCTATATTCCATACTGATCCTTGTAAAATGTAGTATTAAATCATAGCTTAAGTTTTCTAAGGCTTTGGTCTCTTGTTTTTCTTCCTGTCTGAATATGTTTCGGAGGGGATAACAGATTAACTATTTGTTAATGAATAATGAATAGCATATATTATATGGATATATGTTTTTCCATAATCTTATATTAAAGGTGGGAGTTAAAATGAGAAAAATTTTAAATAAAAAAATTTAAAAATCACGGGTGTATTAAGTGCTGCTTTAATTAGCGGTATGGTTTATATGACCGGCTGTGGCGGTGGTGGCGGTGGTGGCGGCACCGGAAGCCTAAGTAAATGTAGCACCCCTATAGACGCCTCTTTTACAGATGGATTTGCGGGACAGACACGGATAGGTGGTGCGACGACAAGTGCAGAACTACTCAATGTTGCTGATTCTAATTGGACGCTTTATAACACTGCGAATGAACTGCATGCCACTATGGTTGATAATCCTGAAAGTAATAGTAGCTTGGAAGTAGAAGGTTATATTCATGATATAGAAATTGTAAAATACGGAGGTAATAATAACACCTATGCGTTGTTAGCCATGGGAGAAGAGGGGATCGGTGTGGTTGATGTCACAAACCCTGCTGCTATGGTACAAAGGACAGACCTTAGTGTGAAGGTTAATTACGAAAAGACAGGTATTACTATTGCTGAAGGTAGTGGAAGTCTTGCTGATATTAATATCTCCAGTAGCCGTGCACCTATTAGTTCACTTGCTGTTTATAATGAAGGAACTGACGTCAATCCATCCTGGCAGTTGATCATTGGTGATGAAGGCTATGGTTTGCACAAGACAGCCTTGGATAATCTCTTCAACCATATACTTTGTCCAGATGATAATGCTACCTTACTTATTAATAGTGAAGTATATACCTTGCAGTATGCGGGTGAAAATCCATGGGGTGGTCCAAAGAGTTTAACACTATATGGGGAAGGTACCAGTACTAGACTATTTGTAGCCCAAGGCTTTCTTGGAATGGGGATCTACGATCCTGTAAATTTAGTAAAGGTTGGACAATATAATCTCTATACAGATGCAACTGAGAACAATAATGGTGAGGACTGGTTCTATGATATGGATATTTCAGCTATAGCATCTACAGATATTTGTACGGGAATGCCAGATTTCAATCAAGCCAGTGATGAGATTAATGGTACGACTCCAACACCATGGGCTGATTTCGAGTTCTACGGAAAATATTACTATGATGCGCGAAATGTAGAAGTGGCTACAGTTGGAGCCAATACTTATGCCTATATTGCCTATGGTTTGGCTGGTCTAGTAGCTGTAGATGTTTCTAACTACAATACAACTACCGCTGCATGTGGGAATACAGGTACGTACCTAGGATATGTCCCTGCAATGCCGGTAAAAGGACCAACGGATAGACTGATCGGGAATCAGGATGGTTCTACCGTCTTCTCACGTGCGGGGGCTGGTATGCTTCAAGATGCGGGTGTTGTAGATGTAAAAGTTGATACAAAAATAGATCCAACCAAAGTGTTCTTTACGGACCATTTTGGTGGACTGATGGTGGTTGACCATGCTGAAGATCCTGTAACATTTTGGAAAGAAGGTACTGGTGACTGGGGTGCAGTTAATGATACAGATCCTGGAACAGAACATGTACCTTCTTATGATTTTGTTACCTCTTATAATATGACTCCTGATCCGCTTGGTGGCGATGAGGCACTTCCGACGTTCACTACTGATGCACCGATCCTCTTATCAACTGGTGAAGTAGGCGGTCATGGTAATGCCTTGGCTCTTATGGATAGCATGGATCTAAATAATACTAATACTTCACCAGCCGATGTAGTTATGGCAGCAGGAGCAGGTGGTCTTAACTTTATTGACTTGTATGATGGACCAGCAGTAACACAGTATGACTTCAATGTAACGGACTACTTAGCAACGACGAATGAAATTGGTGCAGCGCCAGTTGGATTGGATGCACCAGCGATCAGTGTGGGTCATGCTGCAGGTGTCGGGACTTATGACAATATTCTCTACCTTGCCGACGGTCCACATGGTATGATGGCCTGGAAAGTAGCAGATGAAAGTTGTAACAACATTGATACAGACCTAGTGAGACTTGTGGGCAATACACTGCAAAGTGAAAGTGTAATAGGAGACATTAATCCGACACCGCATGCAGATGAAGTAGTAGTTACCAATGATGGAGTGACAAAGTCAGCAATGGTAGCATCTCTGAGTGTGGGACTCCGACGTGTGAATGTCGATGTGCTGGGTACAGATGGTGCTCCAGAGCTACTCTATCCAACTGCAGGAGACATTTACGAGCACAGCATTGAAGAAACCAAACTTGGAAATATTTCCTATGAAGATAGGATTTATGACGTTGAAGTGAAAGAAAATTTGGCATATACAGCAGATGGTCTTAGCGGTGTAACTGTATACAACTTAGATGAAACACCTGATGGTAGTAATGCTGCTATCATTGTTGATAATATTAAAGGAACAGGTGGTGATCGTATCAATAATGCAACAGGTATAGCGTTGTCAGGTAATTATGCATTCGTTGCCGGTGGTGCTACAGGGATTACCGTCATCGATATTAGTGATCCGAGTAATTTGTCAATTATTAAAACATTCCAGCCTATCAAGTGGGAGGATCTAGAGTTAGATCCTAAGGCTCACAATGCAGATGGTGTAGCGGTGGATGTAACGATTTTGGATGGTTTTGCCTTCTTTACCTATGATAGCTTTGGTGTTTTAGCCTATAGGATATCGGACTTGATCGATCCTAATTATCAAAATCCAGATGATGTTAGTCGACCTGGTGCACCATCACAAAACCGTCCGAATGCAGTAGGCTATTTCAAGATACAGAATACTGCAACATATACAACCAGTCTAGTTGCTGATTTTTCAGATTGGGGCGGTGGTGCTGCTGGAATAGATGCGATTAGTGCCACAAATGGTAAAAAGATCATCTATATAGCTTATGGAAATGCTGGGGTTGTAAAACTTGACTGGTCTAATCTATGGACAAGTCCAGCGCCTGCAACTTCTTATGAGACAATAGATCCAATCTTGGAGCAACATGCCAATACATCCGGTAAGGCAACGGATGTAGTTGTCTGGAATGGGCGTGTCTATGTAGCAGATGGTGCCGGTGGTTTGGTACTATTGAAATAAAAATCTTATAATATTTCCTTTTTGGAAGATCAGAGGGTACCTTCTTTGATGAAGGTACTACCCCTGACTACTTTAAATCTACACATATTTTCATTCGGTATACTACTTTAAAAAGATCCTAGGAAACAAATAGTATCGAAATACAATTATAGTAACGTACACATAAAAAGGATACTTTATATGCAAGATAAATATGTAGCAGATGTCGGGGACTTTGGAAAGTTTCATCTTTTTCGTTATCTGTTCAATCATCAAGAGAGTCCGATGCATGGAAAGGAACTTGCACAGATATGGTTCATGCATGAAGGTGAGGGGGAAAAGAATAATGACGGTAGACATATAGACTATTTTGACCGTATGACAGGGTGTGATGAATACCTGGAAGGTTCTCTACGAAACCTTATTATGAGAGATAAACGTGAAGTGAGAGAATTGGAGTCTTTAGCATTACTCCCCAATGCAAAGTATTTTTATGAAAAAGTTCCCAAGTCTTTACAAGAGCGTACTATCTGGCTAAACACGGCCCTGACATTTTCAAGTAAAGTACCAGTAGTAGCTGTCGAACCAGACAATGGTATGGCTCTTAAGTGCAATAGGAAAGAACAACGTTTTGAGTTTCTTACCTTGGAAGCGCATCATGGACAAAAATCCTCTTCTCAGAAGTATATTTTTGCAGAGGAAGTCAGTTCTTTTTATCGATTGTCTTCTGTTGAAGTTTGTATCGTTTACCAGCATTTAAGTCGTTGCTTTGCACATAATGGTCAGATAGAGTCTCTCTTATATGATTTACAAAAAAAGTATTTTCACGTTATAGCTATCAAACACAAGCCTTATTCCCCTCGTGCCTTTTTCTTTATATGCAAATCAGAGGATATTAAAGAGAGTATAGAGCGAAGACTCGATAAGTTTACTATTGAATTTTCCGAATTTTGGGAACTCTTTAGATAGAAAAATTGAGTATTTCAGCCTGCTCTGATGTCTGTGGGCAATCTATATCATTCTCTGAAAATGATGCACAACATGTCCGGTTTCTTCCTTCTTTTTTGGCTTTGTAAAGTGCCATATCAGAACGAGAAAACATATCACTAAATGAAGTGTCTGTTGCATTATTTTGGGCGATTCCAATAGAAGTTCGTACAGACACGTTATAACCTTCATAGTGAACAGTGACATTTTCAACTGCTTTACGAATTTTTTCAGCCAAAGTATAAGCATCTTTTTTATCTATTTGAGATAGAAGTATCGCAAATTCTTCACCACCTATACGGGAAAATATGTCACTTTTTCTTAATAGGTTTTTGACAGTTTGAACAAAACATATCAATAATTGATCGCCTGTCTGATGACCGTATGTATCATTGACCTTTTTAAAGTGGTCCAAGTCCAGTAACAGAAGTGTCAAACTCAAATGATCCTGCTGTGCTGTTTTAAAATAGTGTTCGGAAATTTGATTGAACATACGTCTATTCATAATACCTGTCAGGTAATCTGTAGAAGCCAATACACTTAAACTGCTGTTTTGCTGTTTTAAACTGGTTTCATAATTGATGATTTTATTGGTATATATAAAGGATAAAAAGCTTCCTATGATCAGCCCCAAAATAGCTGAATGAATAGCTACATCTGATAGATGCAGATCGATAGTGAAATTGGCGATCAGTATAATTGCTATAGAAGATAGTGTATAGAGTAGTCCACTTATTTTTCCATTGATCATATAGGCAACAAAAATCAACAGATAGAACCATATGATCCTAAACTCATCTTGTGGTACAAAAATAAGTGCTGATGTAAATGTGATCAATGAGATCACAAGTAGAGCGTGTGATGCAGCTGTATCATTTTGTTTGGAGAGTCTGAGAAAGAATATAAGCATCAGTGTCAGTAAACTATACATATAATTTACTTTGGTATGAATAGGGCCTATATCATTCATACCTAAGTCACTCAGTAAAGCAAAAAGAAGAGAAAAAAAAGCGACAATGATCAAAATAGAATTCAGCATTTTAAATTTAAACTGTAGAAGGTTTTCCTCACCCGTAAACTTAAAACCACTTTGTAAAAAATTGTTCATATTCATGCTTTTGCCTCTTCCCTTATCAAATAATAGCATATTTCCATAAGAATTATCTACTACAGTATGTGTCAAAAGAAGAAGAGATAGATGAGGTATATACGTGAGTATAGTTATATTGAAATAAAAATAAAATCCATTAACCTTATTAGACTATGATATGTGAAAGGATTTTTAATGCATAAACAAAACTTTATCACTTTGACACTGATCATTTCAGGATTGGCCTTGAATCCAGTGATGGCAAATGCAGTATTCACTACGGTTACCTATAACCAAAATATAAACGATTCTGTTTCATCGGGTATTTCATCATTATTATATAGTAGGGGATTGGAGAAAGAGGCAGCAGATGAAATCACTGAAAACCTTGTCAGTGAAGAAGTGGAAGATCTACTGAAAGGACTTATAGAAGATCTTGAGAGTGAAAAGATTGTAAGTAGAAAAGAAGTTTTGGAGTATTTGAGTACAAAGGCTTTACACAAAGAAAATGTTGATTTTCATTCCTATGATCATCTGGTAGGTATGGTTTCAAAGATCAAACAACGATCTTTAGAAAATAAAACATTAAAACAACTTCAAAAGATGGCGCAAAACAATAAATACATATTTGTGTAGAGATACACAAATACTATATGTTATGGAGTAATAATATACTTTGGTTAACATAATATAAATTCTATCAAAAAAGTAAATCTCTTCTCTCTCATGAATTAGAGCAAAGGTTAAATGGTTTTTGAAAAAGTCATTTTTATAAAAATCGGTAGATGTGTATCTATGTATAAAATTTCTTATATCAGAACTTTTATATTGTGTTGTATGAAAAATGAAAAAAATGGTTATACACAGATTTTAATGTATTCAAAATTTAACCGATCTTATAATATGTATCTGATTAGATTTTTTTAACCAAGAGATATAATATAGTTAGAAATTTAACACACCTCATTTTTCAATCAATCCAAACATAATACAAAATGAAATGATCAAAACCCCAAGATACTTTTTTGTGAATGAGGAATAATAAAATATTCACACAAATGTATTAAAAAGTTATCTTCTCAAGATGATCTAGGGTAATTCACAAGAGAATTCTAATATTTATTAGTATTAGTAAGATGAAATACTCCTTCCCGTTTCCAAAAGAAAACATATATCTGTTTCATGTCATTCAAAGTACCGTATATAGGGGCGATGATGGATTATATATGAACAAGTGTTCATTGTAAGAATCAGTTTAGGGTAAATAAAAGAACATTTGTTCATTTATAATTTATGTAATAAAATTAAATATGAACGTTTGTTCTTTTATGTTGAATATCTCTACTTGACAAATGAACACTTGTTCACTATAATGTCACTAAAGGAGCCACAATGAACGAGCAGAGCGTTAGTTCTTCCCCTACTAAAGGAAGTAAAACCAAAGATAAAATACTCAAAATATCCCTGAAACTCTTTTCTACTAAAGGATATAAGGCAACAACGGTTAGAGATATCGCTGGTGCTATGGATATGAAACAAAGTGCACTTTATAACCACTTTAAGAACAAGGATGAGATCCTTGAAACACTGGTAAGTGAGCTTACCTCTTCTGCAATAGTGACTATATTTAGCGATAAAGAGGCCTCAGAGCTTCATAAACAAGGAAAGTCTTTGTTAATGTCTATTGCCACTACTTTTAAGCTTATAGGCTTTGACGGGCAAAATGAGGCACTTTTAAAGCTATTGATGCAGGAGATCTATAGAAATGAGCGTATCAGGGAGATCTATAACGAGTATTTCTACCAGGAGAACGTTAAAAAGCTCTCAAGCATCTTCTTTATGATGATGCAGGATGAGATGATCAAGTCCTCGGACCCTCTTTTACTGGCAAATGAGTTCATTTCTCCCCTATTTTTTTATCAGATGCAGGTTTCTTTGCTAAAATTAGATAAAAAATCGACCTCTTCAGTCGTCTCAATGTTCGAGAAACATGTAGATTTCTTCTGGGATAATATAAAACTGGAAAAACAAGAGACCCTATTTTAGGGAAATACTAAATAATATTAAGGATTAGAATGGAAACAAAAGTGGATCATTTCGCTGAAAAATCAAAAACGTGGGATATGAACAGCAAACGCGTACAGAATGCACAAGGCATAGCCGAACTAATAGTAAATAATATTAAACTGGATAAATCTATGGAACTTATGGATTTTGGTGCAGGAACGGGGCTTTTAAGTTACTTTGTCGCCCCCTATGTAGAGAAAATCGTGGCTGTAGACAACTCCCCTTCTATGCTTCGAGAATTTCAAAGTAAATGCGGTCAATTCTCATGTAATACTGAAGTAATAGAGAAGGATCTGAGTACTGATACACTTGAACGAAAGTTTGATGGAATCATTTCATCCATGACGATCCACCATTTGGAAGATATTCCTGCCCTCTTCTCAAAATTCTATAAGATGCTGGATGAGCATGGCTTTATTGCTATTGCTGATCTGGATAGTGAAGATGGCACTTTCCATAGTGACAATGAAGGTGTCTTTCATTACGGTTTTGATCGACATTTGCTTGCAGAGTACGCTCAAAAAGCAGGATTCAAGGATGTGACCTTCAGTTTAGCCAATAAAATATCTAAACCACATGCCGAATTCACTGTTTTTTTAATGACAGCAAAGAAATAATATTAGAGAATATTAAATGAAATATCTTTGGTTAGGTATCTTTATACCTGTTTTAATATGGTCTGCAGCTTTACCTAAAGATCCATTTACATGGTTTTTAGAAGTGTTACCGGTTTTCATAGGTTTGGTCATTTTACTTTTAACCTATAAAAAGTTTCCGTTAACTTCCCTACTCTATACACTTATATTAATTCATATGATAATTTTGATGGTGGGAGGACATTATACTTATGCTGAAGTCCCTCTGTTTGACTGGATCAAAGAGGTTTTTGACCAAAATCGGAACAATTATGACAAGGTAGGTCATTTTGCACAGGGATTCATCCCTGCCATACTCGCCAGAGAGATACTGATACGTAAACATATCGTACTAGGCAGTAAAATATGGCTAAATACCATCATTGTAAGCCTTGTTTTGGCATTTTCAGCCTTGTATGAACTTATAGAATGGTGGGTGGCTCTTGCTATTGGTGAAGATGCTGAAGCCTTCCTGGGAACACAGGGATATATGTGGGATACACAGTCAGATATGGGATATGCACTATTTGGAGCGATCATGGCGCTTATAATACTTTCTAGGGTCCATGACAAACAGTTAGACTTATTATCGCGGAGTCAAACTGCTTGAGCGTTAGGCGCAGTCCTGCCCCACGGAACTGTGGCAGTGCTACTTCTTCTCATATGGGCGATAGGCTAGAACGACCCGCCATTCACGGTTGTGGAGTCTCACACTCTGCCAGATAGCATTTTTGATGGCCTTTTTGTTGGACTCGGGTGAAAGATAGATATAGCTCCCTTCCCCTGCTGGATCAGAGACAATCTTCTTGCTGAGTTTTAGCAGGTTTCCGTAGCCTGCATAGATAGGATCGCTGAAAAGCATCCTACCGATCTCTCCCTTATCCTGATCGTAGAGTATCATACTGTCTGGCTGCATAATCCAGAGTTCATAATCATCGGGGATCGTGGTTTTCTTAAGCAGAGAATCGACCAGCAGTTCAGGGCGGATCAAGAGGTTGATAGAGCCTGAGAATCTCTTCTTATTGTCGTAGATTGGACGGGATACGACCACTGCCGTAAAATGTTCGACGGCTGTAAATCCGCTGCTGAGCAGTGGTTCAGGTTTTTTCAGCATGGCCTTGATATGCTTCTGGGAACTTATGTCCGTATTCTCGAAGTTCTTGTATTCACGTGGCTCTACCAGTCGCATTATTCCCTTCGCATCGATAAAAGAGGCTTCGACAATATCGGAGCTCTCATCAAGAAGGGTGTTGAGAAGTCTTCTGATCTCACTTTCTTTTTTGACATCCACCCTACTTTTCTCGATCAATGTTGCCAGTGATTCGTCAATATGGTTCAAACGGTTTTGCAGATCGGGTACAAAGCGATCGAGCGAAAGTTTAAGTTGTGGTGGAGTCACTGCTTTTGCCCCCTCAATCTTGGCAAGGAACATCCACCATTCCATATTTTGCAGTTTCTGGTAATATCCGTGACGGAGGTTGTCCAGCTCATACTGCACGGGTCCGCTTTCCGTTTTTATTGCTTCTGAAATGGCATCATGCAGTGATTCACTCCCCTGTGTGAGAGCATTCATAAAGATAAAATCACTGTCGTTGTCAAGCATCATCATCCCCTCTGAGTTCAGGACAAACCAGGTGTAGTCATAGGGTAAATCAAATTCGCGGTTGAGTTTATCATGCAGCTCATCCAGGAAGATCGAGGCACCAAGTGCACCTGTCACTTTACCATCTGTCGCTATGGGAGCAGCCATCAGAGCTGATTTCTTCCCGGAAGAACGGCTGTAGATAGGATAACCCATCACTGTGTTGTCGGCAAAGAGCGACTTAAAATAACCCCGGTTGCTCAGATTTAGATTGGTGTAGTCAAGTGTTACAGTGTAGTAGTTGCCATCGGGCAGAACATAGAAATAGACCCCCGGCGTAACTTCTTTTAGCTGTTTCAGGTAGTCTTTGATCCCTTCCCAATCGCCGTTTTTAGCCTCAGGAGTAGAGGCGATCAGTTCAAGAGACGATAGTGTATTCATTAACACAGTATCCAGATAGTTCGATGCCGCGTTGAGTGTGGTTTTTGGAACTGCTGTCTGCTGGATTGGAACAGCTTCTGCTGCCAAAGATGCGTTTGCCAAGATGCAAATAAACAGTGTTGAAATGATCTTTTTCATTTTTTCTCCTTCAATCTCTCTCATAACAAAACATTTATGGCCTGTCACTTATTCTCTAGAAACATCATTGAACGATTTAATGTATAACTAACTTATTCTAGCATATTTTTTACTTCAAAATTCAGGTATAAATTTTGAGGTCATTCGATAGCTAAAATTTTTTAGAAACTTACTTTAGAACTATTGTAGTACCTGTACTTTTATCTCACTTAGATGATGTACAGCTGAGAACTAGTGCCTTGAGATGAATATAGAGGAAAATTTGATTCAAGATTACTTTTTCACAAATGCTTCATGCATTTTTTGTATAATTAAATGATAATAACTCACATAAATAAAGGATCTTACATGAAAAAAGCATTTTTGACCGTTGGTACATTAGCATTTTTAGCTTCCCCTTCACTATTTGCAGTAGATGCTATAAAAACACAAACAACGCTTCAAACACAACAAATGTTACAAAATGGTGCAGGTATGGGTGGTAAAAAACAATATAAACATCTATACAAACATCAATATGAGTATCAGGGTACTAACAGTAAACAGCAAGGTGCAGGAACGGGTCAGGGTAAAGGGAATATGACAGGTGGTATGGGTCAAGGCAAAGGCCAAGGTAATATGTCTGGTCAAGGTAAAGGCCAAAGGAATATGACAGGTGGTATGGGTCAAGGTAAAGGCCAAGGGAATATGTCAGGTATGGGCCAAGGCAATAGAGGTGGAAAAGGTATGCAAGGGAATGGTGGTAAAAAAGGTGGAAATGGTATGAGAGGCGGTAAAGGCGGTGGTGGAGGAAAACGGTAATAATATCAGTCTGATACACCTTTCTACATTTATCACACAGCGGCTCTAAGGGTGTTTCTTTAAGAGATGCCCTTTTTTTACTTAGTGATTATATTGTATAAAAGTAACAATAAACAGGTTGAATAGACCCATTAACATCATAGTTATCACAAATGATTTTTCATGTTTTTTCCAACGATTGACATTTATTACTGTTAATAGTACTTTTTTCATTTTCACCCTTCCCCGATTCTTCATTGAAAATATAACATTTTGATGTCATATTTATGTAACATAAATATGAACTATTTGAAATAAAGTGTCAATTGCTAGAGAAGGATATGAATGGATATTATAGTAGTATCACCTTATGGCAGAAAGATGGGTGACATCTTCCTGTCAGGTTTGTTTTAACGTTTTTTGATCTCTGAAACGATGACTCCCCTAAATGCACCTAAAGTGTAGTGACTCGCATTCTCATCAGGATATGATTCATGTATCACTGCTTGTATCTCAGGAGAGATGTTCTCACCGTGACACTTGAGACATGCTGTTTCTGCTATCAATGGTTTATAGTAACGTGTGGCTTCTTTGGTGTTCACTTTTCTTACCATCATCGCTGTGGCTCTTTTATTTTGGATTGAATCCTCAATCTCTTTCATGATTTCAATATCTTTTGTATCAGGCTTATTGATACTATTTCTTGTTCTCAGAGAAGTTCTTCTTACTTTGGCATAGTCCGGTAGCTGTGTATTGACTTCATTGGTAATAAGTTGTGCTTGTGCTGTACAAAAACCAATGGCACTCAAACCACTCGGATCCGCCTGAAGTTGTGCTTTCAGTTGACTTTTAAGTGTCCCTCCAAGCATCTTGATATACTTGATACCTTCTTGTGTTTGACTTAGAGCTTGCGTACCATGGTTCTGTGATGCATGTATACCTGCAGTACACACTAAAGATGCAATAAATAGTTGTAATTTCATAGAGATACCTTTTAGTTTGGGATATTTTTAAATTCTACTCAAATAATCTTTGTGGCAGTTAAAAAAATATACTGCTTCCCTGTCAGTGTGACTCTGAACTTCTTCTGCTGCAGGTACTTTTTGCAAAAAATGATATCATTAAAAAGCAGTGACATTTCACTCATTGCATAATTGGGTGCCTTGGCCCCATAGATCATCTCTCCACCTATCCATCTACTGTTTGGAAAACCTAAGATGATAGCGGCATCTTTTTCAAGATAGTTTTGCACCAATGACATAAAAAAAGGCTTGAAATTGATACTTGGACTTTGCAATGTTCCTATGCTTACAAGTAGATCGAATTTCCCTAGATTTAAACGCTCTAAGACATTGATATCATGTGTATGAAATGTCACATTCTCTTCAGGAAAACATTTTTCAGCATAGGTAATAGCAGATTTTGAGTGGTCAATACCTACAAGCTTCATTTTTTCATAGGTGAGTGTATCTAAACTATTTTTGATGATCTTGAACTCATCTCCTGTATTGATACCAAGGTTCAGGATTGATCTTCTTTGAGTGAGCCTGGCATTTTTCAGGGCTTGAGTATAGTAGTAAAGAAATGCTGGCTCTTCCATTTTTTGTATTTGAGAAAAATGTGACTCCACACCATATTTCTCTTCTTTGGAACTTGGGGATTCACTATGAAAAGAGCGTTGTGTCTCTAGCTTTTTAAAATGGAGTTTTACTAGAGGATAGGTACTTTTTGTAGGAGTCATCATTTTGCACATTAAAAGTTCTGCCAGGTCTGTCCATGATTTGTAGCCCCGATAAACATAGCTTTCTCCTGCTATCTCTAATATCTTACCGGCATACCCTTCTCCAAGATCTGGATCAACTGTTTCAAAGCTGATATATTCCCCTGCTTCACATGCCTTTGACTTTACACTGAGTATTGTGAGGATATCTTGCATTGATTGGGTGGTAAATATCAAATGAATACTCCGTATTTGAATATAATATTATTTAGTATTAGGGTAATGTTGGCTTGTAATGGTGTATTTTATCATAGATGTTTGAAAGGTGAGTTTGTATGTTATATGATGACCCATTTCCACAAAAAGTGGGAATGGGTTGGACAAGCATCAATTATATATCTCGTCTCTTCATTGACTCTAGACTGTTTCTTGTCTCCTTATAGCTATAGATTTCTCTTGTTAGCCAAAGGTGACACAGGCTTGAGTATGATGTATCGTTTTATGTAAAAGAAACTCTTTTCTACTGATAGCGCCATCGTTATCGGCATCTATCTCTGTAAATGAATGGGCTTCTCCTGCATTCTTAAGCATTCGACCTTCTGCGGCCCTCTGTTCCATACGAATAGTACGGGCTTTTTCCAATTCACTTTGGGTGATCTTGCCATCATTGTTAAGATCAAATTCGGAAAACCTAGGTTGATCTATAGCCCATACACCCGAAGCGAACAGTGCTATGATTATTAGCTTTTTCATGGTTTTTTCCTATGAAATTGGATTTATTTTCTCTGTATCAGAAAATTATCCTACTCTATCACTTTAGTGTGTAAAGTATGTGTATTGAAGAGGATAATATGGTAAAAGATATTGAAGAAAATATTGTTTATATCTGCTATTCCCACCACTCTGTGGGAATAAACAGTATATATATCTATTAAAATGTAGAAGTGTTAAGATTAGGGACAATTTCCTGACGGACAATTTCCTCTGTTTTTCATTCTCTGAGTTTGGTGTACATTGAATTCCTCCTGGCTGATGACTCCATCCTTATTAGTATCGATCTCTGCAAAGCTGGATGCATTTCTCATCATACTTTTTCTTTGTCCCATACCTGTGCTTGGACAATTTCCAGTACATTTTTTCATCTGTTCTGTTTGATGTATCTGGAACTCTTCTTTGTTTAATGCACCGTCGTTGTTTTTATCCATATCGGAAAATGCCGGAGCCTTTCCTGCATTTCTCAACATTTTACCCTCTTTGGCTTTCTGGCTCATACGTTTTGCACGTGCTTCTTCCAATTCGCTTTGGGTGATCTTGCCATCATTGTTAAGATCATATTCTTCAAACGTTGGCTGCATAATATGTTTACAACAGTTACGCTTACTCGTCATACCCATACCTTTCCCCATACCGTTTGTCCTCATATATTTTTGTCGTTCTTCAGGAGTCATACTCTGCATACGTTTTTGCATCTCTTGCTGGAAAGCAGGACGATCATCCACAGGTACACTTCCTCGCATGTTCATCATCTCTTCTGTACTCATATTGGAAAAATCTGCAGCCCACGCTACTGAAGCCAATAGTCCAATCATTATTATATTTTTCATTTATTTGTTCCTTTCATTCCTTGGGTTTGTTTTTTTCTATTAGAATGTGACAATATTGTACTCTATTTTATATGTATTATTTGTGAAATTGATGAGGGGTTTATGCGATTTTTTGTTATGATGTTGATTATTTTAGAAGGAATCTTCAGTGTCAAAGTATGATCTCATCGTAGTAGGTTCCGGGGCAGCAGGTATGATGGCTGCCATTACTGCTGCACGTGCAGGCAACTCTGTACTGCTTTTGGAAAAACTCTCCAAGATAGGCGCAAAACTCAAAGCCACAGGTGGTGGACGCTGCAACCTGACCAACACACTTTCAAATGAAGATTTTATGGCACGTTTTGGACGGGACGGACGTTTTATGACCCCCGCTCTGGAAGCTTTGGACCATAAAGCACTGATGACATTTTTTAAAGAGATTGGTGTGGAGAGCCATGCTCCCGATGGATATAGGGTTTTCCCTGTAACCCATAGCTCTTCTACGATCATACATGCAATGGAAAAGGAGATGCAACACCTTGGTGTAAAAGTATTGTGCTCACAAAAAGTTGAGACATTGGAGCATGATGGTGAGAAGGTTACCGGTGTTAAGACAGTTACAGATACATTCATAGGTGATAATATTGTGATCGCTACAGGCGGGTTGGGTTATCCTGTATTGGGAGCTGAGGGTGACGGTTACCCCATAGCAAAATCTGTAGGACATAAAGTAACCGATCTCTACCCTGCTATGATGCCACTTAAAACAAAAGAGACCTGGGTAGAAAACTGTAGGGCAGATACCATTGCAAAGGTCGCTATGCATGTTAATATGAAAAAATATAAAAGACTCTCTGCCAAAGGAGATCTCATCTTTACCAAAGGTGGTATACGCGGTCCGGTGGTCCTTGATTTCTCCAGAGAGATCACTCCTCTTTTGAGTAAATTTGATGAAGTGCCTATACTCGCAAACTTTACCAAAGGGATGAATGAAGAGCAGATCCGTGACCATTTCAAGCAGGAACTGCTCAAAGATCCTCACCGTAACACACTACAACTGCTTCAAACCCTCCTTCCTGAGTCTGTCAGTTTGGAACTCTGCAAACTTGCTGAAGTTGACCCTGCTCTGGCTTTGGGTAAGCAGGCGGGTTCGGCAAGAGATAGACTCATCAGACTTCTGGCATGGACGCCGCTTACCATAAATGGACATGATGGTTTTAAAATGGCTATGATCACCCGTGGGGGCATCCATCTCAAGGAGATTGATCCTTATACCATGCAAAGTAAGAAAATAAAGGGACTCTATTTCTGCGGGGAGATCATGAATCTTGATGGCCCCTGCGGCGGATATAATCTACAATGGTCATTTGCCAGTGGATATTTGGCAGGTATGTTAAGATCATAGAACATTAAAATGTCTCAATGTGTAAGCCTCTCCAAGAAGAAAATAGGAAACCTTATAAAATTATATATTTTATAAGGTTTTGAAAATAAGACTATTAGAAGAAGTCTTAAATTATCTCTAAATTCTGGTTTATATAGATTACAGTTTCTGCTTTGAACTGTAATGTCCACACTGAAATTTGCTAAATGGGCTTTACGTGGCAGTTTCCTGTTCGGTATCACAACACTATTCTTTCTCTTCCTCAACGCTCAAAGAAAGCGGCTTTGAGTGCTTCGCGCACCTCCGACAGCCGCCTTGCGAACCGATCGCGATCATGTTTGGATTCGATGCTGCGATCGGCCAGATCGGCAATATACTGCACCTGTTCGTCGAGTGCGCGTAAGTGACTCAGTCTAACCGTGCGACTGGCGATGGTACCGATGGCGCTGAGCATTCGCGCCATAATGGCGACGTTGCCTGTGGCACTAGCCCGAATCTGATCGAACGCCTCAGCCAACATACCCTCAAAGGTTGGAACGATGGCGATCAGGCGCAACGTTTCTCCCTCGTAACGGTTCGATGGCGGGAATTGCCGACAAGATAGCGAGGTCAGAATCGCTGTCAAATAATCCACACACATCACCGCCGTCGAGGTGTCATTAACACCGGGCGAAAGTGCCTTTAAGGCCATATCCACAATTTGCCTGATACCGAAAGCAGGATCTTGTTCAACCGTACGATGACGATTAATACTATAAGCCTCATTCAGGGTAGCAATCGTCTCCTGATCTGGTGGGTACGTCAGGGCGAGTGATACCAGTGCAGTATCTTGCACAACGAACGCTCCGATGCCGTGCTCCATCCGCACAATAGTTCTCCTGTCCTTCGCCAGGCTCAGGATAGCGTCATGATCTACGTTTTGTATATAGCCGCTCACCTTTGCCGGGACCGCGTACCAGGTTTTCTCATCCAGAGATGGAAGGAGTCGCTCGTTTTTTTCATCCTCGGCTTTATCGGCGGTGGTGTCCCGTTTTTCCGGGAACAACCGACTAATGGATGCGTTGGTTTCATGCGCAACAGAGGCTATAATGCTGGAAGCCTGAATCGACGAGGCGATGTGATGAATGAAAAAAATGAGGACGGCAATGCCAGAAAACACCAGAACAAATGCGAAAAATACCGCTAGGCTAGGCACAAATGGCGCATCGCCAGTGCGTATAGCGTGCATCACAATCAAACAATAGACAAAAATTCCTGCAAAGGTCCCCAGCGTGACCTGTGTGACATGACTGCGCATGAAGTTCCGCAGAATGCGAGAGGTGTATTGGCTCGAAGCCAGCGCAAGTGCCAGCAGAGTCATGGAGAACGTGATGCCCATAACGGTCATCATCGAACCGGCAAGCGTTGATAACATATCGCGCGCGCCATCCGCCCCGACCCCAAATATCCGTGGCCACTGGGACAGCCATTGGTCACTCACGGAGTAGTCTATTTGAATCAACACTACCGCGTAAACAACGCTGCTTAGGACGATCAAAAAAGGTAAAAACCAGAAGCTCGATCGTAGATTAGCCCAAAACTGTATTAACTTATTCATGATAAGGTATGTGCCAACAACAAAACTGACAGCGCCAGTAATGTAGAATGTCATTATCTTCTCTGTATCTGAACCTGTCGTTATTTGTGAACCGACAAAACCAGATAATTGATACCCCCATAATGCAAGGCCAAGACCTATAGCCACTAGACCAATACCAATAATTTTCATTGTAGTTCCTGAAGCCATTGTTATGTTAAACCCCCATCGTTGAAAGAGACTAAATATTTTTATATCGTAGCTAACAGTTTAATTAACGAGACCCATTGTCTCATAATACATTCTTATACCTATAGTGTACCTAAAAATTTACTTGTTATTAAGATCACCATCTCTTATCTTTTGTGTTGAATATGTAAACATAAGCTACTCAAATATGACGTAATGTTCTATTCACAATAAAAAAGATTTGATTTAAAAATTTAAGTAGATCGTATTGTAGAGTAATTCTATTATGCGTTAGATCGGAGAACTTGGATTAGAATCTAGTTCTCCTGATTGTTAAAAGGGTGTTTATCTATTTTGTGTCTTCGTAATATCCAACACCCGCACCTATAGCTGTACCAACGGCTGCTGATTTAAGTACTGAACGTCCAGATACGGCACCAACTACTGCTCCAGTACCGGCTCCGATCAGAGCACCTTTTTGTGTTTTTGGGCCAGGCTGAGCACATCCCGACATCAATCCTACAACTGAAACAGCAACTAACATCTTTTTAAAGTTTATACTTTTCATCATTGTTCTCCTATTAGTTTAGATTAACTTATTATATCATTAATTTTTCTTCATTATCAAATCTTGAGTAAGTTATGTAGTCAGTCTTTAATTTCATTTTGGCTAACTATCAAATGAATGCCTGATCTACCTACTTATTCAAAAATACTCTATTTAGCTTCGTCTGTTTCCAAAAAGCAAGATCAATCCACCTAATACTATGGCACCAGCACCAGCCCAAACTGGAATCTGTACCGTCTGTTTTTCTTCTACCGTCATCTCGACTGGTCCTACCTTGATCGCATCTGTATCCTTAGTGTAGCTGAAACTGCTGTACGCTAAACCTAATGCACCGGCTATGATCAGTATGATCCCAAAAATTTTGATTGCATTCATTTTACTTCCTTTTTGATTTGATTCCCTGCCAGATACAAGTAACTAAAAAATAGAAACCAGGTGTTCTGTGCAGAGCTATTTTTGACTCTTTAGAGTATACGACGACCTTGAATAACACGAATCACAATCACCACAATTGCGATGACTAGAAGAATATGGATGAATCCGCCCATAGTATATGAGCTGACAAGCCCAAGAGCCCAAAGTATAATTAGAATAATTGCAATCGTTTCAAGCATTTTATTTTCCTTTTTTTATAGAATATTATGAAAGTGTGTATTGCCTGTGTAGTGAATTCTAGTGAGTAAACTAGATGAGTCGTAGTATAGGCGTAGCAAGACGAAATAATTTTGCTCAGACCGTTGGTTAGGGTTTTGTTTTTTATGGCTGTCTTCCTAGATCAGTTAACTTTGGTTCACATTTCTAGTATATGACCAATAATACCTTTAAAAAAAACACCAAAATCTTTCTCTGAGGGGGTTGACCTTATTTTTTAGAAGAGTTAATATAACTCCTGGTTGCCAATAATAGTTTAACAGCTGTTATCATTTTTCTTCTTGTGTCATTTTCTGGTAAGCACCCAAACCGATGACTAGCATCACAGCAGTTAATAGTAAAAAGGTTGGATACACCAATAAACTGATATCTTTTTTCGCTGCGGAAAAAACGAATACCAAAGCCTCAAGCGTGACGGCGATAATAATAATGATAAGAAATTTGACTAAGATCACTCTCTGTTTCTGAACCGTCTCTTCGCCATGGACTTTGAACACTTCCTCCTCCATCAAAAATCTCGACACATCAAAGATGGCTGTTCCAATCACAATGAAGCCGACTGCATCTAGAAGGGCTTTGGTAAGTAACATTTTCTCGTGCAGTGAAGCCCAAATATCATAGAGCGCATAAACAATCATCGTGAGGCTGATAATTCCAAGTGATAAACTGATAAGACCATACACGGTTCGACTAATTCTTTCAGTAATAAGTTTTGAGGTATTCATAATGACTCCTTGGTCTTGATTTGTATCTTAACTCATCATTATTTATTAACGGAATACAATGTCTGATTATAACGTAATATTTGCATTAGGAGTCAATTAAAAGTGCTCCCTAATTTATCAAATAAACCATCAAAAGGAAAATTACTCCTTCCATTGAAGAGTTAAAAATATGTAAATAAATATATTTCTAAAATGGTTAACTGATTCAAAACGTTATAATCTAACATATTTTATAACGTTTCTCGCTGTAGCGACGTTTGCAAGGTAAAATATTTTTCCCTCCAATAGAAAACCTTATAAAAAGTTCTAAAATGTGATGTTTTATAATGAAAATCATACAAAAAACCATATAGTGTAATTTCCAATAAAAGTGTATACTTCCATCATGAAACTTAGAGTAGGTACCTTTAACCTTTATCAATTTGTCGAGCCGCCTTTTGCATGCTATACACGCAAAGGCAAGTACAACCAAAGACAGTGGCTTGAAAAAACGTTGTGGATAAAAAAGCAAATACTTCGTATGGATTGTGACATCATAGGGTTTCAAGAGGTCTTCTCTAAAAAGGTCTTGGAGACACTTGTAAAAGAGTTGGGCTTTGAGTACTTTGCAACCGTCGATGATGCTAAGCTAAGTGAAACAACACCACATAAATACACAACTACCACCGTTGCCATAGCCTCCAAACACCCTATATCAAACATACAAGGTGTTAATCTACATGCTCCCAGTCTGGAAAAGCACCATTTTAAAGATGAGTTTGCATTTTCCAGAGTCCCCATAAAAGCAACGCTCTCACTGCCAAACGGGCAAGCGCTTTTGGTCTACGTATGCCATCTTAAATCAAACAGGCTAAACGCGTTTGAATATGTTTTTAAAAAAGAGGATACCTTGGCACAGAAAAAAGAGCGTGTCTTTAAACTATTGGAAGAGAAGCGATCTAGCGCCCTAAAGCAGAGATTGTGTGAGGCATCTTCACTGTTCTATGACATTCAAAGTTCACGACATACACCTGCCCTGCTCTTGTGTGACCTGAACGATAAGGAGTATTCCCTGACCATTGAAGCACTCACCAACCCGTCCTACCATGATGATACAAGTGAGGATACTCCTCTTTTATATGATGCAAGTTACCAATACAAAGAAAAGGTATATAACCCTCACCCGGAACAAAAAAAGCCAAAACGAACACCTACGAGTTACTTTAAAAACAAGGGGAATGTGCTTGATTATATTTTTATTTCAGAGCATTTTCACAAAGAGAACTCACAAAAGGTAGGAACAGTCACCGACTACCATGTTTTGGATGCGCACTTACAAACATATAAAGATGGCTCCCTCATCCAAAGTGACCATGCACAGGTGGTGTGTGAGTTGACTTTGGATGCCTAAATGTAGTTCCTAAGTCTATAGATGTTTGTTTAAAATATCGATATAGTGGTCGATATACTTCTGCTTTTCTTTACGTCTATACTGCATGACCCATCTTGGATGGGGCACTACTTCTATACTTTCAAAACATCGGTGCATTTTGTTAAACGCTTCAAGATACTTGAGGTTTTTGCCTGTGCCTACGCAGATGATCTTTGGCTTGGCTTGAGGAATGGAGATCTGTTGTAAAAGTGTTTGGGTAATGTAGGGCTCGAGGCTTGCGAGGGTCTCTTTATCATCATAGTAGTTATAGTTCTTCCCCTCTTTGAGCAGACCAAGAGGCATCGTGGTCGTAAAGAAAAAATCACCGTAAAACTTCTCTACACCGCCATAGGCTTCTATGACCTCGAACATAAAAGCTGCACTCAGTTCTATACGTTTATCAAAATCATTGGCTATATCGCATATCTGCTCTAAATGATAGGCATCACTGAACCCTACTCCCGTCACACCTGAACCTAGCCTGCCCGGGTTAATACCTATGAGATAGGTACGCGGATTTGTATCGTTGTAGTATTTGTTAAAAAAAGTCTCCATCATCTCTCTGGTTTGCGGGTTATCGAAAGGATAGATCAACTCTATCCCTTTGGGAAGAGAGGGTTCTTTTGACAAGGTAAAATAAAAATCTAGTATCTGTTGGGCAAACGTATACATATTTGAGCCTTACTTTTATAAAAATTATAGCTTTGAATACATAAAGAAACAACGCTTTTATTTTAAGATTCAACCATTATGCACTTCATTAGGACATTCTAGACTATTATGGTAAAATTCCGACCATAATTAAAGCAAGGAATTGATGTGTTTAACATTCAAAACTATTCGAAACAAAACATTAAAAATGACATTCTTTCGGGTGCATTGGTCGCTGTTGCCCTTGTACCTGAAGCGATAGCATTTTCATTTATTGCCGGTGTCTCTCCGGTGGTCGGGCTTTACGGCGCATTTATCATCGGGCTTATTACTGCACTTCTTGGGGGTAAGCCGGGAATGATCTCTGGTGCTACAGGTTCTGTGGCAGTGGTATTTGTAGGACTCGGTCTTTCTGTTAGATCTATGTACCCTGAGCTTGATACGGAAGCTTTTAGCATGATGGTACTGCATTACATCCTATTGACATCCATTATAGCTGGACTCATACAGATAGCGATCGGTGTATTGAAGATGGGTAAGTTCATTCGTCTTGTGCCGCAGCCTGCCCTCTTTGGTTTTGTGAATGGTCTTGCTATTGTTATAGCCATGGCACAGCTTCCTTTCCTTGCACCTCAAAATATGGAACAATATACCAACTGGATAGATATCGTCTTTGCAAGTTTTACAGAAAACTATGTAATGTATATGATTGTGGCTGTGACAATGCTAACAATGCATTTTTTACCTAAGTTCAGTAAAGCTGTCCCTGCAGGACTTGTAGCGATCGTTGTACTGACGCTGATCACGTATTTTATGCACATCGATACGAAAGTGGTTGGTAACCTTGCAGACCTTTCCAATGTTTCTCTGCCTTCGTTCGTAATGCCTCTCACTGAACTCTTTACATGGGAATCCATGGCTGTGATCTTGCCAACTGCACTGATTGTTGCACTGGTCGGACTTATAGAGTCTTTATTGACCCTCTCTGTACTCGATGAGATGGGTGGAGAGCGTGGTTCAGGAAACAAAGAGTGTATCGCTCTTGGTATCGGGAACTCTACTTCGGGACTCTTTGGGGGTATGGCAGGATGTGCGATGATAGGCCAATCGGTCATCAACTTTACCTCTGGTGGTCTGGGCCGTCTTTCTTCCTTTACTGCAGCTGTACTGCTTATCATTCTTGTGGTGAGTTTTTCGCATATCATTGCAGTTATCCCTATAGCAGTGCTTGTGGGTATCATGTTTATGGTAAGTATTGGTACTTTTGAGTTCTCTTCTATTAAACGTATCACGCATATGCCTCGTTCAGATGCATTTGTATTGATTGTAGTGACCATCATCACGGTACTTGAGGATCTTGCAGTAGCAGTGATCGCAGGTATTATTATCTCTGCACTGGTATTTGCATGGGAACATGCCAAGATCTTTGCACGTACTTCTACCGATGATAAGGGTAAAAAGATCTACACACTTGAGGGACCGCTATTCTTTGCTTCGGTGACTTCATTTAATGAACAGTTTGATATAGAAAATGATCCAGACACTGTTGTTATAGACTTCAAGGATGCCAGAGTTATGGATAGTTCCGGTGCAGAAGCCATAGATAGCATCACGGACAAATACAAACAAGCAGGAAAAAAACTTACACTTAGACACCTTTCCAAAGACTGTAAAAGTTTGTTAAAAACGGCTGGACCTTTCTGTACCTATGAAGAGGATGACCCGACCTATAAAGTCGCAGCCAATATATAAATGATCTTATGACATGCCAGCATCTTTCAAGAGATAGAAAATGCTGGCATCTTTTTTTGCGTTACACACTCTTTCCATACTCTCTATACTATTATATAGCATTATCAGTACTAAAGGAAAAGGATGTTTTATAAATACTGTACATTTGTATTAGTGATTAGCTCTCTCCTCTTGGCAGAAGAGATTGGACTGGAGTATGAAGGTATACCAGTAAAAACCATGGATGCAGCAGGTAAGAATGTATACACCGTTGTAAAACGTGAGATCCCGGAAGCGTGTAAAAAAATACCTATCAATAATATAATGCTATGGACAGGAAACTACGCCCATCCTAATGTACCTGAAGTATGCAAATCTACTTTCGTACATACTGTTGGTGGTCATATATACCCTATGTATCTAGATACAGATATCACTACCTATGGTGAACTGGAAGTGTTGGCTTTTGTCAAACAGATGCAGACAGATGATTCACTGATGCTTATAGACGTTTGTAAAAAAGAGTTCTATCATTATCGGACCATCCCCGGAGCAGTCAATATGCCTTTTAATCACTTTAAAGATCCAACAAACTATGTGTTTGAATTTGAACAGCATATGAAAGATCTAGGCGTTTCTGTGAATGATGAAAATGATAGTTTGGACTTTACTCATGCCAAAACGATCACTCTCTTTTGTAATGGACCCTGGTGCAGCCTATCTGTAACAGCAATTCTGGCTTTACTTGATATAGGGTATCCTCCTGAAAAGATTAAGTGGTACCGTGGAGGATTGCAGGAATGGTTGGCAGCAGGCATGACTTCTACAAGAAAATGATTTTACAAAGTGTAGCCTTAGACTTCATTACACACATTTTCTACACACACTATGTTATGGTCATTCAAAAAAGGATGTATCATGTTTTATAAAATGACAATCATCTCATTACTTTTAACTTCTTCCATAATGGCTGGAAATAATGGTTTTGAATATGAGGGAATACCTGTAAAAATGGTCGATATAAACGGTAAGATAAAAGAGTTTATTGTAAAACGTGATATTCCCGAAGAGTGCATAAAAGTGCCTATCACGAATAAGATGTTATGGACCGGAAACTATGCCAATGCAAAAGTACCTGAAGCATGTAAATCTACCTATGTGAGTACGAAAGGTAAGATCCTTCCTATGCAGTTGCATGAAGATATAGATACCTATGGAGAATTAGAAGTTTTGGCCTTTATGAAAGAGATGCAAGAAAATGATTCGATGATGCTAATAGATGGCCGTAAACAGGTATGGTATGATTATCGTACAATTCCGGGTGCTATCAATATGCCTTTTCATCATTTCAAAGAACGAAAAAGTTTCGAATTCGAATTTGAACATGAAATAAGGAGATTGGGTGTAAAGATAAATGAGGATGATACATTTGACTTTACAAAAGCAAAAACCATTACAATATTTTGTAATGGCCCATGGTGCAGCCAATCCGTCGCAATGATCATAGCCCTTCTTGACATAGGATATCCGCCTGAAAAGATCAAGTGGTACCGCGGGGGTATGCAAACATGGTTAGCTGCAGGTATGACCTCCACAAGGGATTAGAAACCTTTTCAGAGAATGATTCTCTAAGATATAATTATAAAATAAACTTATTTAATATTATAAACTACACATATAATACACACTCATTTCCTATACTTCATGTAAAACTCACAAATGAAAATCATAAATAAAAAAGGAAAAAATATGTTTAAAACCATTCTTTTATGTATTGTCTTGATCTCTTTTTCCAAAGGAGATGATAGCACCTTACAACTTAATCGTGTAGTTACTGAGCATATCAATAATAAAGGTGAGAGAAAACCTATTATAGTCAAGCGTGATATTGACCCTATATGTAAAAATATCCATATAAGTAATGAAGTGATTTGGCAGGGAAACTATGCTAATTCTAAAGTTCCTGAAGCATGTAAGTCTACTTTTGTTACCTGTGCCGGACAAACAATATTTCCAATGCAGTTACATAAAAAGATAGAAACCTATGGGGAAGTAGAAGTGATGGAGTTTATCAAACAAATGCAAGAGAGTGAGTCTATGCTTTTGATTGACACACGTGCTGGAAAGTGGTATACATATCGTACCATACCAGGCGCGATCAATATCTATTATAAATATATCATGAAGCCCCATATTTTTCAGGATGACTATGAAGCATCCATGGATATGCTCGGTGTTATTGGCAATAAAAAGCCTTTTGATTTTTCCAAGGCCAAAACAATTTTACTATTTTGTAACGGGGCATGGTGTAGCCAATCTCCCAAAATGGTCAAATCCTTGCTGGCTCTGGGCTATCCTCCAGAAAAGATCAAATGGTACAGAGGCGGCATGGAGGACTGGCTGGGGTTAAGTATGAGCACTACCAACAAGTATAAAGCAAGACTTTAGTGCAGGGATTTAAAGAAAGAATATCCCTGCAATCAGAAATAAAAAGGGTAGAATCCCTAACAAAAAGATCTTTTTTTGGGTTTTAACTGTTTTAAAGATACCCCAGAAAAAAAGGATCACACTTAAGACAAAGAGTATGAGAATGATACTGTTTGTCATGTTTATTTATCTAACTCTTCTTTCCCCAGTTTATCTACCATCTTGATACTATCTAAAGCATTATTGAGTATCTTTTTCGTTGATGTTAGAGGTTTCATATGAAGGTTTGTCTGTTTTTTATCGAGACTTTCATCCATGAGTACATCCATGACCTCTTTTTCAAGCTCTTTGATGATCTCATTGATCTTATTTTCTATAAAATCTATATTCATATTATTTAGTATGTCCTTATTTTGCTTTCGGTCTGAAGATCTTTATAACGTCTTCATTTGCTTCTATGAAAGAGCCTCCGATAAGGTCTATACAGTATGGAACAGCAGGGAAAACAGCATCCAAACACTCACGGATAGACTTTGGTTTTCCCGGTAGATTAATGATCAGTGAACTGTGGCAGATACCAGCCGTCTGGCGTGAAAGTATGGCTGTTGGGACATACTGTAGACTCACTGCTCTCATCTGTTCTCCAAATCCAGGAAGAAGTTTTTGACAGACATTTTCTGTCGCTTCGGTCGTCACATCTCTCTTGGCTGGGCCTGTTCCGCCGGTAGTCACGATTAGATCACACTTTTTATCCCTTGCAAGTTCTATCAGTGTTGTCTCGATAAGGCTCTGTTCATCAGGTATACATCTGTATTCATACTCACATTCATTGAGCAAGTACTCTTTCATTGTATCCATGATAGCCACCCCTGAGATATCTTCATAGATACCTTGTGACGCTCTGTCGCTTGTAGTAACAACACCTATTTTTATCTTATCCATATACAATCCTATTGTTTTATTACGCAGATTATAGCAAAACTCTTTTAATACAATTTTGGTGCTTCTTCTTAGCGCTAATCGATCTTCATCAAGAGTTTGTCTAGGTATGAAGTACTTAGGATGCGTTTGATATAGCCTAGAAGATATGTGGCTTTTGTAATATAGTAACGGGGTTTTGGACGGTCTGCCAATATAATTTTGTGGACCACTGCAGCAACCGACTCAGGCCCCTCTTTAAACGGTACTTTCTGTTGTGTTCTCTCTTTAAGACTGCGATGGTATTTCTCCTTGAAGACGGAATGTTCTATATCAACATTCTCTGCAAGTTTTTCTACGGCTGTTTGTCTAAAATGGCTTATGATGGGGCCAGTATTAAGAAGTACAGGATAGATGTTCGTATCCTGAAGTTCAAGTCGAAGCGTATCTGTAAGCCCCTCTATGGCGTATTTACTTGCATTGTAGGCACCTCGCCCAAAAAGAGAGATGATGCCGAGTACAGAACTGTGCTGAATGATCTTCCCATACCCCTGCTTTCTCATTACAGGAATGATCTGTCTTGTACATTCATGCAACCCAAACACATTGGTTTCAAACTGTTCTCGCAGTACAGGGACTGTAATGTCTTCTACCGCACCTGGTTGCCCATAGCCGGCATTGTTGAACCAGACATCTATCTTTCCATCTAGTTCAAGTACTTTGTTGATCACTGCTGTGATCTCATCAGGGTGTCTGACATCCAGTTGCATGGCATGTTCAAAGCCCAGTGCTTTTAACATCTCTACATCTTTTGTATCTCTTGCGGTAGGATATACTTTGATAAATTTGTCTTGGAGATATTTTGCAGTTTCAAGTCCGATACCTGTACTGCATCCTGTGATGACGATATTGGTCACTGTTTTATCCTTCTATATACTTTTTGAGTATTTCGGTATTGACGTTCTGACCCCGTATGTGCTCTTTGGCAAACTCTACGATCATCCCATGAAAACGTGCATAAAGGGTATGTCGTGTCAATGCCTTGCCAAACATTTGGGTTATTTTATCAAAGTTTGCTTCGATCCCCTCTTGCATCCATGCCTGTATTTGCATATAGTTCTCAAAACTGTAGCCCAAAGCATTAAGGAGTCTGGCTGTATAGCTGTCGACAACAAAAACTTCACGTCCGCATCCGTAACAAAGGATGGAATCCGCACTCTCCATGCCTATCCCTTTTTGTTCAAGCAGCCATTCCCTGCTTACTTCATTTTGAAATTTTTCAAAGGTATGAAAGTCATGGAGTATATTTTGACAAAGTTGTTGAAGCCTCTGGGCTTTGGTATTGTAAAAACCACTGGGTTTTATGAGTGTAGAGATCTGCCCTGATTCTGCTTTACTAAGTGCTTCCAGTGACATCAGACCAGCTTCTTTTAAATTGGCCAGTGATGCCTCTACCTTCTCCCATTTTGTCTGCTGCGTCAAGATCGCACCGATAATGACTTCAAAGGTACAGCTTTTGGGCCACCAGAGGGGATCTCTGTTCGTTTTGGGATAGCCCATGTTTTGAAGGGCACACAGCAGATCATAACTACTTTGCAAACGATACCCTTACTTGTCTGTAGAGCGCTGTTGTAGATAATCTTTCAAGATCACACTGTGGTCAAAGACCAATTGATCCATGGGTATCTCTTCCAATGCGTAAACTTTTGCCTCTTTGGCATCATCTCCGCCTTTGGGTTGACCTTGAGACTTTGTTATGAAAACAATACTTGCCGTATGAAACCTTGGGTCACGATCAGGATCAGAATAGACACCAAGCAGTTTGCTTATCTCTACCTCCAGGTTGGTTTCCTCTTGCATCTCCCGCCATAAAGCATCTTCTACACGCTCACCCACATCCACAAAACCACCAGGCAGAGCCAACCCCCTTGGATCATTTTTACGCTCAATAAGTATAATACCCTTAAATCTATCTCCCTCATACAACTCTATAATACCATCCGTAGTAAGATGGGGTGTTTTAGGCGTAAAAGGCATAGAAGGTGATTGTTGTATCTTAAGCAGTGCAACAGCTTGTGCCAGAGAAAGAAAAAACGTAGCAGTAAGAAGTCCAAGAGAAACGGCTGACCTGAAGGCTTCACTGGCTTGCAGCAGAAAATACGAGTGTATCATTACAGCGAAGAGTCCACCAGCAACCAATAACCATGAAAAAACAATACCGACTGCACGTCCTTGTAAGAGTGCCAGATAACCATAGAGAACCAACCCTACTAAGAGTAAATTGAGGATCAGAAATAACTGAATGCCACCCGGCATCCCGAACAGTTCCCACTCATGCCAGTAAGCAGAGTCAATCTCATGGGTAATGAGAACAGCTGCATTCAGAAGGTAGAGCCATATAATAATGGGCTTTACTTTCATTCATTCTCCTTTTAATCTACTTTTTCTTTTGTAATTTTTGCCTTTACCTCGTTCCACCTCTCCGCAGATGGAATACATAGGTAATTTTAACATAATCCTCACATAATAAGTCTACCAAAACCTATTAATTTCTATTAACCACTTTCCCTCATTATAATCTCTGGTACTAGAATATATCTTCTTTTACATAGACACGTAATACACTCTGCATTAATTTACCAACTGGATATATTCTTTATGGACACGGGTTATGCGGGGCACTTGAATTATGATATAATTTATTGATCCTTTAGTAAAGAAAGTAGGTAAAAAATGAAGCTTCGTATCAATACTGAAGATATCATTCAAATAGCTATAGGTGCATTTGCCCTTGCCGTGCCGATCTCTTTTACAGAAGAAGCATGGAAGATGAGTGTGACTTTACCATTTTATAACCTCTTGTTGGTTTTTATACTTTCTGTGACTTTTTTAGGATTTTATGCCTACTACAGTGTCTTCCAAAAGCAGGTATCAAAGCGCTACGATATATTCATCTTACGTATTTTTATTGCCTACTTTATCTCTGCCCTGGTAGTAGTTTTAGTTTTACTGGCTTTAAATAAGTTACCCGTTATAGATGAGCCCCTCATAGCGTTAAAAAGATTAATATTAATTACTATGCCTGCATCAATGGGCGCCATTGTTGTAGACAGTTTCAATAAGGAATGATCTAAAAAGGAGAAAGTATATGGAACGGGATCTTACGATTGAAAACTCTATGCTATCTGATAGAGTATTAGGCTTTTCTATAGGTATCGGGCCTTTATTTATTACGGATTTTCGGCAATTTCAGGGATCGGTAGTTTCAATATGACAGAACATATACTCCTTACATTAGCATTGGTCAGCTTTTTTGGTATCTTGAGCCAGTGGCTCTCCTGGTACATTAAACAGCCATCGATCATTTTTCTGCTTCTGTTTGGTATAGTGATTGGACCGGTGGCAGGACTGTTTGATCCGGATGCAGTGTTGGGTGAACTTCTTTTCCCTTTTGTCTCTATGGGAGTTGCTATTATACTTTTTGAAGGTGGCTTGACACTTCGTTTTCATGAGATCAAAGGTTTGACCAGACCGCTTTATATGCTTCTTACAGTTGGTTTGGTAGTCACATGGGCCATAGTGGCTCTGGCTACACATCTATTGGTAGGACTTTCATGGGAAATCTCCATACTCTTTGGTGCACTGATGACGGTAACAGGACCAACGGTCATTAAGCCGCTGCTCAGAACGGTACGTCCTTATGCCGACCTTGCCAATATCCTTCACTGGGAAGGTGTGATCCTGGATGTAGCTGTAGCGATCCTGATAGTCCTTGTCTATAAGACTATTACCCTGCAGCATTCTGGAACAATGATTCCACTTTCCCTGGCTTATATTGTTGCTACAGGTATGATCAGCGGTACAATAGGGGCTCTCTTGCTTGCATTTTTATTACGTCGATACCTTCTACCCCATTTTTTGCACCATGTATTTACTTTAACCCTGGTATTGATGATCTTTACACTCTCTAATGCGATCGCACATGAATCAGGATTATTAGCGGTGACGCTCATGGGTATGATGCTGGCAAATATGAAAAATGTAGATATAGAAGAGATACTCTTTTTTAAAGAGAGCTTGAGTCTTCTACTTATCTCCGTACTTTTTATCATTCTTTCTGCACGTTTGGATCTTTCAGCGCTGATTGACATAGGCTGGTCTGCATTGGGACTGTTGGGGATCATCCTCTTTATTGCACGCCCTCTTTCTGTGATGGTATCAACACTCTTTTCTGACCTTACACTACGTGCCAGGATATTTTTGAGCTGGATCGCTCCTCGCGGTATCATCGCTGCTGCTGTTTCGGCACTTTTTGCTATACGCTTGGAGGAATTTGGATATGTGGAAGCAAAACTGCTGGTGCCACTGACATTCATGGTCATTATTGGTACGATATTGCTACAGGGGTTGAGTGCAAAACCACTGGCCAAACGCTTAAACCTGCAAGAAGCAGAGCCCTCCGGTATGCTTATCCTTGGAGCCAACAGGGTCTCTCGTGAGATCGCTAGATCACTGAAGGAACAAGGGGTTGCTGTAAAGTTGGCAGATACAGATTGGGAGAATATCAGTCATGCAAGAATGGAGGGGTTTGATACCTATTATGGACGTGTCATATCTGATCATGCAGATCGCAATATGGAACTGGCAGGCATAGGAGGTCTGTTGGCCATAAGTCCCCATGCTACACTGAATGCTTTGGCATCTGTACGGTTCAAGTCCGAGTTTGGCACTGAAAATATCTATTACCTTCAGAACGCTGAGGGTCGGAAACTTGAAAAGAGCAAAGCATCACACTCTACGATTGTAGGGCGTCAACTCTTCACGGAAGATGTGACCTTTACTAAACTATCTTCTTTGTTGCATGGTGAAGGAGAGATCAAGACAACCACCTTGTCTGAGAAGTTCGATATAGAGGCCTATAAAAAAGCACATGAGAGTAAGGTTATTCCATTATACTTGATAGATACAGACGGGAAATTACATTTCTTTACCACAGATCATGAGCTCAAGCCAAAAGAAGGATGGAAGATCACAAGTTTGATATACAAGCATAAGGAAAAACAATGAAAAACGAGATAGCCAATAAATTTCAGCAAGGTTTTGTTCTGCTCCTGCTCTTTATAGCTCTGACGGGATTCATCGGGATGATCCATGAATTTTTGATCGCACTGATCCTGGCTGCGATCTTTTCGGGACTGCTTTATCCTTTTTACCGTAAACTTTTTGACTATTTCAAAAAAAGATCTGCTCTGGCAGCGAGTACTACACTGATCGTCACTGCGTTGACTTTTGGTTTGCCGCTGGCCACTTTTACAGGTATGGTAACAGGTGAAGCCATAGAGATCACTAAAAAGGCACGTCCTATAGTCAAAGAAGTTTTGGACAATAATCTCTCTTTAGGTGAACATTTACCTGAATGGTTACCTTTTAAAGAGAAACTTGAACCTTTTCATGAGACTATTATCAAGAAAGCCTCTGAGGCAGCCAGTGCGATGGGAAGTTGGCTGGTTTCAAGTCTGTCAAGTGCTACCAAAGGTACAGTGGGATTTTTTATCGGTCTGTTCATTATGTTTTATGCTATGTTCCATTTCTTGATACATGGACCGCAACTACTCCGTACACTCTCTTCTTTGCTGCCTCTTTCGGAAGAGGATCGGACTGAAGTGATGAGCCGCGGCTTGATGGTGACCAGGGCATCTCTGAAAGGCATCATCATTGTAGGGTTCGTTGAGGGTGTATTGGTCGGTCTGGGCTTATGGATGGCCGGTATCGAAGGTTCAGCATTTTGGGGGAGTATTGTTTTTCTTCTAGCTGCTATTCCAGGATTAGGGGCATCCTTGATCTGGTTGCCGGCAGCACTCTATTTACTATTTACAGGCAGTACCGGATGGGGTATAGCTCTCGTGGTTTGGGGTGTATTGGTAGTAGGAATGGTGGATAATATCTTGCGTCCATGGATCGTTGGGAATGATGCAAAATTGCCTGACCTGGTCATACTCATATCGATCTTTGGAGGTATACTCTCCTTTGGTCCTCTGGGAATCATTATTGGTCCAGTGATCGCAGCTCTTTTGGACACGATTTTAAACATTTACAAAAGGACGTTTCAGCATCTGTTGACTTCCTGAACTAAGGCATAGAAAATAATGTATAAGGCTGACTGAACATGATAAAGCAGATTTTTTTACAGATAGTATTGATGCTATTGCTGCCACTTCTACTTTTTGCAGACAGTCAACAGATAAAAAAGGATAGTAATATGCAAAAAGATAATAAAACTGTCTCCTTGGTCCTTGGCAGCGGAGGAGCCAGAGGATATGCACATATTGGTGTCATAGAAACGCTTGAAAAGAAAGGATATACGATCAAATCTATTTCGGGATCTTCTATGGGTGCACTGATAGGAGGACTTTATGCGGCAGGAAAACTGGATGCATATAAAAAGTGGGTACTCTCTCTTGATTTTATAGACACGCTTAAGCTGATTGACATCTCACTAGCTCATGGAGGTATAGTTAATATCGACTCTGTGTATCAAAAAATAGAACAGATGATAGGTGATATTACCATAGAAGATCTGCCTATCACCTATATGGCGGTGGCATCAGATATCAAAAATCGTAAAAAAGTATGCTTCAGGGAAGGAAAGCTTATTGATGCTATAAGAGCTTCTATCGCCATACCTACCGTGTTTACACCAGTCATTGAAAATGATATGATCCTTGTAGATGGAGGTGTATTGGAGCCCTTACCCATAGCCTCCGTCTTATCCGATGATACGGATATTATTATTGCAGTGAACCTGAATGCGAATATACAAAATACCTATCATATAGAGAGACTAGAAAAAGAGAAAAAAGCAGAAAATAGATTGTATAAAAAGACTCTAGAGCTAGTAGATAAAGCCAAGGAGGCCATAGGTAAGGATAGCTCTAAAGAAAAGCCTCCGATAGATATTTTGTATATACTGAACAAAAGTCTAGATGCCACACAAAGTCTCATAATAGAGAATACCCTCAAGGAATATGAACCTGATCTAATGATAGAGATACCTAGAGATGCTTGTGAAGCTTATGAGTTTGACAAAGCCTATGAGATGATAGAGATAGGTATAAGAGCTACACAAAAAAGTTTAGAAACTGTAAAATAATTAGGTTATGAGTAGATTATTCTACCCCTTTACGGATGTCTAGTATTTAGTCTTTGAGTAGATGTCCTGCATTTTTCATGAAATAGGTAGTAGTCAAAGGTTTGAAGAATTCAAATGCCTTTTGTGCATCTATGATCTTGTCCTTTTCTCCCAGAAAGACTTCTATGGTAGTACCTCTATCAAGGACTTTCTGTATCTTTTCATTCTCCCAAGTGTAGCTAAGCAGTGCTTCAAGCTCTTTTTTGGTTCCAACATTCAAATAGTCTGAAAGATTGAAGTTTGAAGGATAAGCAGCATTTTCCAGGAACTGTTTCACGTACGCTTCCTGCCCAGCTTCAAAGTAACGCAGCTGTGTACGTATAAAACTTGGTTTTTCTGTTTGAAAAAAAGCCGGTGAGAGAAGTATCAGCCTGTCTATACGCTCTGTAGAGTTATATACATACTCAAATGCCTGTTGTGCCCCATAGGAAAAACCGGCAACACCATATTTGCTTGGTGTCATATAGGGAATGAAGAGTTCCTTTTCATTTTGAAGCGAAAATCCATTAAAGTATTTCATTAGAAGGCACTCCTCTCTAAAAGATCTTACGTAAGATCACACGGCACTCTTCAGGCGTGATATTTTCATGTGCCAAGAGGAAAGCAGTGACTTCACTCAGTGCTTGATCCAGGGTAGTTAAAAGTTTTGTGATCTCTGAAACAGAGTCACGTAGAAGTTCCTCTTCCTGCTGTGTGGTTACGATGAAGTTGTCACTCATCACATACTCATACACCACTTTTCTAACGATCTCTTTTGCCTGAGCAATGTCAGTACTTGCATTGGTGAATTGTTCATTATAGTGTATCTTTGTAGCGATGCTGCCTGCAAGATAGACTTTAATACGTGAAAGCAGCTGGCTTTTGGAGAGTATCTCATGTTCCTGGTTGAGAAGCCTTGTGTTGACGATACCGATTTTTTCATATTCCACATCCAGCCAGGTAGCGATAACAGCTTTTGCGGCCTGATAAACGGCTTGAATCTCTCTCTCCTCTTCGGTAAAAGAGAGTATTTTTCGTTTTCCCAGTAAAACTTTCTCTTTGACTGCTTCAAAATCTGAAGTTTCTACGACACTACGCCCTTCTCTCATCGCATAGATAGCGGCTTCGTTGGTCAGTGTATCCAATGCTGCAGAGTTGAAACCGACGGTCATACGTGCCACAAGATCGATGTCTACATTGTTTGGTTTGTGTGCAAGATAGAGCTCAAGTGTTTTGGCCCTGTCTTCCAGGTCTGGCAGTGAAATATGTATACGTCTATCAAAACGCCCTGCTCTTAGCAGTGCTTCATCGAGCATCTCTATTTTATTGGTCGCACCGATGACGATGACACCTGAACTCTCTTCAAAACCATCCATTTCCGTGAGCAGTTGATTAAGTGTGGCTTCTCTCTCATCATTTCTGAATTCACCGCGGCTTTTACCTACAGCATCGATCTCATCGATAAAAACAATACTCGGTGCCATCTGTTTGGCTTTTTTAAAGAGTTCAGAAACCCTTTTTGCACCCATGCCTACATAGATATGGACAAAAGAAGCCCCACTTTGGTAAAAGAAAGGTACATTGGCTTCACCCGCGACGGCTTTGGAGATAAGTGTTTTACCTACACCGGGAGGACCTACAAGGAGCACACCTTTGGGTAGACGAATGTCCAAGTCACGATATTTCTGCGGTGCTTTGAGAAAATCAATGATTTCTTCAAGCTCCTCTTTCACATCTTTTATCCCTGCGACATCTGCAAAAGTGATAGTGGATGTCAATGCCTGTACTGGAGCATTGACAGGTGTATCATCGTCTTTAGAGGCTGCACGTATATGTTTGAGTTGTTGCAGTCTGTTCTGCTGCATTAATCTATATAAAAAACCAAATGCCGCGATAATGATAAGAAAGGAAAGAAGATCATAGATGTCACTATTGTCCTGACGTACTTCAACAGGGTATTTGGTGAAAAAAGCTGTTTTGTTCACTGCATCTTTGTAGATCTTATAGGTGTCTGTATCAGTCTTTAGTCGTATGAGATCACCATCTATAATGACTTTTTGTATTTTGTTTTCAGTGTAGAGAGCATTGGCCTGATCGTGGGTAATGAGTGTATCTGTATCCCTAAGAATAGCAAATGAAAGTAAGAACACCAACAGTACAAGCAGTCCTACAATCACTTTTACATTCGAGGGATTCAGCATTGATGGATCAAACTTTGGCTTTATTGCCTTCATTGCTTACCTCCACATCATTTAGCAGGACCCAGTTTGAAGTGAGGTCTTCATCACTTGTTACAGATACTTTATTAAAATATTGGTCAAAGCCTTGATAGACACCATCTTAACCACTCTCTAGGAGTACTTCAAGGTTTTGTGTATGCTCCCGTCTGAACGCAAAGTTCTTTGCTTTTATGATAGCTGTAAGTTCACGATGACGCTCTTTGGCTATGTTGCCCCTTACTTCTGGTTTCATGGTTGCTGAAGGGGTATTGTCCCGCTTTGAATAGGAGAAAGCATGTACATGGGTCAAAGGTAATTCTTTCACTCTGGAGATCGCCTCAGACCACTCTTTTTCATCTTCACCTGGATGTCCTACGATGTAGTCCGTCCCCAATGCATAGCCCTGGTCGGCAATTTTTCTGAAAAGTGCCAGATCGCTCTTAAACTCATTTCTTCTGTTCATCAGTTTGAGCATTTTATCGCTGGTATGCTGCAGGGCAATGTGCATATGTTTTGCCATCCAAGGTTCATTGAGAAGCTCCAAGAATTCATCGTCGATCTGTATAGGCTCCATACTTCCTATACGTATACGTCGAACACCACGGATCATACTCATCTTTTTAAGCAGTTTGGCCATGGAGGTGTTGTGATCCTGTCCGTAACTTCCTACATTGGTTCCTGTAAGGATAAATTCTCCAAATCCATTGGCTGCAAGTTTGTTGATCTGCTCTAAAATAGTCTCTTCTTTATGGGAGCGTGCATCACCACGTACTGCAGGTATGATACAGTAGGAACATCTAAAGTCACACCCCTCCTGGATCTTGATAAAAGCACGGCTTTTACCTACAAACTCTTCAACAATAGTCGAATCAATATGCTCAAGATCACCGATCTGATAAAATGGGTTTTCATTTTTAAGTATAGCGTTGATGTTCTCTTTTTCAGAATGACCTATGACACCAAATACTTTTTTGTCTTCAAAGAGTGATTCACCTTTTGAGTGTGATCCACAGCCTGCTAGAATCACTTTTGCATCCGGATTTTTACGCTGCATAGAGGAGATATAGTTACGGACAGAAGAGTCTGCACCATTGGTCACGGTACAGGAGTTCACAACGATGATATCAGAGCTCAGCTCATTATCTGTCAGTTCATAATCTTTCAGTTTTGACATCATGACCTGTGTATCAAACTGGTTCGTACGACATCCAAAGGTTTTAAAATAGACTTTTTTCATCATCAAAGTCCTTGAGGAGGATTGATCGTATCTAATCCTATTTCCGGTTTAGGTACATTTTTATCCACATAAATAGATTGTGTAGGGAATGCAAGTTGTATCTTCTCTTCTTCTTGAATACGTGCGATGATCTCAATGGAAATAGTACTTCTCAGAGTCATCGTCGCATAAGAGTTTGTCAGATACCATGCAGATATTTTTAAACCGTAAGGTTCAATATGTGTAAAGATACGAGGCTCAACATTGGTGTTTCTCATACCATATTTACTTCTTAGTTTGTTCAGTTGTTTTCTTGTGATCTCTGTATACCCTTTTGAGTATTTTTTGGTGATCTCTTTAGCGATCTGTGTAGCTTTATTTGCATCAGAATCAAAAGTAATGACAAAGTCTATCCCATCCCATACTGTTTTGAGTCCAGAGTGAGAGTAATTTGCGATCATATCAGTAAATATGAAGTTGTTTGGAATGAAGATCATACGTCCTGCTCTTCGGTTGGTCATGTAAGAAGTGAGGTTGACATCCTCATGCATGGTCATACGGAGCATGGAGATATCTACGATATCCCCTACATACTCTACACCTTCACGTACAAATCGAACCCTGTCACCTACATGGATAGCACCGCCAAGTACGATGGTCGCCCACCCCATAAGGGACATAAACCAGTCTTTCATCGCAATAGCAATACCCGCTGAGGCAAAACCAAGGATCGTGACCAGATAACTCACGTTCTCTATATAGGCAAGGAGTAAGGTTAAGATCAAAATACTCACAAAAGAGATGTTGAGTGCTTTGTTGATGGCATAAAAGCGTTCATCTTCTGACATATATTTTTTAACGAAATGTTTAATGAAGAAGAGAATGAAAAGAAAGAACAGGATGATCCCACCGATCGTCATCGTTCTTTGTATCTCTCTTTGAATATCATTTTTGAGCTTGAGCTCGATCTCATCGATTTTTTTACTGTACACATTCTTGGTGGTTTTAAATATTTCCAGGACAGGAATAAATGTTTTAATTTGATCTATCGTGTCCTGCTGCTCATTGATGAACTCTATGTTCAGAGGGTCCAACTTTAAAAGTTTTTTAAGAAGAAGCTGTTTCTCTTTAAACTTTTCAACGATATGATAGAGAGATTCATAGCGGTTGTTGTACTCTTCCATATCGGATTGGAGTTTTTCTCTATACGATACTGCAGAGATAAGAGCAAAAGGACTATCTACTTTAGGTACAGCAGTGATCTCAGGCGGGGTAAGAAACTTTTTAAATGGGTCTTTTTCATACTCTTCTAGCAGTTGAAGTTTGCCAAGAAGTGTGATCTTGGTGTCTTGAGCATTTTGATACTCTTCTTTTTGAGCTTGTGTTTTTCGTTTGATTTTTTCCAAGCGTGCAATGTTTTCATCCAGTACAATCTGTTGTTTTTCAAGTTCTTTGTAGGTATGGTAATTACTATAGATCTTTGACCAGATATTGTTATCACTCAGTTCTTTTTGCAGTGTTTCTTTTTGCACAAGAAGCTGATCTATTCTCTGTACATCCAAAGGCAGTTTTTCTGTTTTATTGGCCTCTATGATCGTTTCTGTAGTAGTATTTTGCTCTAAGGCAGGTTCAGCAAAGGCTGGAACAGAAGATAAAAGAGAAAAAGCTATAAGAATGTTTTTAAAACTCATTTCTTTTCTCCAAAGCTTTGAAGTACTTTTTTTACTACACTTTCATCAATATCGGATGCCATTTTATAGTTACCCATTCCATTAGGTAAGATAAATTTGATACTCCCTTTCGCACTTTTTTTGTCTAAAAAGAAATGCTCATAAAAGTCATCTACATCTTTGATCACATAGTCGGTAGGCAAAGAGGCATTTTCCAAAAGTGTTTTGACCGCATCGGCCTCATCTTGTGTAAACAGGCCAAGTTCTACTGCCAAAGCGTTGGCCATGACCATACCTATAGCGACTGCTTCTCCATGTAAATAAGTCGTATAGTTGGTTTCATTTTCAACAACATGACCAAAGGTATGCCCGTAGTTCAGTACAGCACGTATACCTGCTTCTTTTTCATCCTGATTGACCACCCATGCCTTAAGTTCGACACTCTTCTTGATCACCTCTTTAAGTGTTTCAGTGTCACTGAAATCCGATTTTTGCAGGAACTCAAAATAGTTTTTGTCAAACATGACTGCCATTTTGACTATCTCCGCGATACCTGCAGCAAACTCTCTTGGAGGCAGTGTTTTTAAAAATGCAGGGTCTATGTAGACAGCTTTTGGCTGATAAAATGCACCTATGAGATTTTTCCCATATTTGTTATTGACCCCTGTTTTACCTCCTACACTCGCATCCACTTGACTCAGTAGTGTGGTAGGTATCTGGATAAAGTCTATCCCTCTTTGATAAATGCTTGCAGTAAATCCTGTCATATCTCCTATCACACCCCCACCAAAGGCGATAAGCAGTGATTTTCTATCGAGCTTATGTTCAAAACATTCATTCAGTATATTTTCAACGGTTTCCAGGGTCTTGTACCCTTCCCCATCAGGGATCGTCACAACATTGAGTTTTGTGGCATGTATGTGAGAAAGAAGTGTTTCAAGATGGTACCCCGCAACTGTCGGGTTTGTCACTACAACAACATTGGTGTCAAAAGTAAGTTGGGGTAATGCATCAATAGTAATATCATAAGTGATGTTTTGAGCATGAGCTAATTCGATAGGGACGATCATATTGGTAAAACCTTGCGCGTTATTATTGGCTCTATTTTATCTTATTTGTGATTAAGTATCGTTTTAAAGGATTTTAGACCCCATAGAGCCTTTATGTCATCGCAAAAGGCACTAGCAGTTTGGGATGCTTATTGGTAGTAAGAAGAAAGTCTTGTATCCTGTTGGAGATGAATTTTCTAAGGCTATCAGTATTGAGCCGTTTTTCAAAAGGTGCGATCTGAAGTATATCTTCCATGTTTGAAAGTTCACGTATAGGGTTAGCCACCTTTTGTTCGATGTTCACCTCCATATTAAAGATATGGGCCAGTGTCTCGTAATGATCTATGATCATCTTTTTACTCTCAAAATCGCCTTCGGGGTTAAAGTCACCCAGAGTAAGCCCTAATCCCAGTGTCTCTGATATATCAAACGCTGTAGATGAAATGGATTCCATTTTTTCATTTTCACTCATCAGTACAACAGAGTTTTTAATGTTATACAGCAGTTTATCCCCAAAAAGGAAGACCAGTTTTTTTAGATCATAGAGTGTCTCTTTAAGCCCATCTGCTTCAAATGTAGGGATGCTGTTCATCACAAGCCCGATATCAAATTCATGTATATCATTTTTGATGAGAAATGCAGCATTTTCATTCTCATAGGAGATAGAGATCGTCACACGTTCTGATTCCAAGGTTTTAAGCTCTTCGATCAAATCAAAATCATTAGGGTATAAAATACGTACGAAGAGTGCTTTGTCTTCCAGTTTTTCTATAAGATAAATACTCTGTTTCAGACAGAGTAATGCCTCTTTTTTATCATGTCTAAGATCCAGGATAAGATAGATGTTTTTACCAAATGGTTCAGGGAACAGACCTATTCTTTTATTGATGGTCTTGTATACACCATTAAGTACGATAGGTTGTCCCAGGATAAGTAGGGTATCGTTTGGACGAATCATCGTAGTATCTTCCGGAAGGATCAGTTTTTCATCTCTGTAGAGCGCAGAGATCTTCCATTTTTGCTGAAGGATCGATCCTACATGTCTATAGGCGTAAGAACTTCCAAAGGGTACATGGACTTCCATGATCTCTCCCTGGCCAAGTCCGACATTCTGTGCGACCAAAGGTACATTGGGTAGTTGGTCATAAAGATGGGCCGCTATCAGTTTATCGCTATGTACGATGGTAATGTTCTCATGGTCCTTCCCTATCGTATGGTCATCCCATTGGTTTACAAGGGTAATACGTATCTTTGGTTTGATCATGGCTATATTTTTTAGCACATATCGGGCATCCTCTATATCTTCCATGACAACAAAAAGATTTGAGAACTTGGTCTCATTCATAATACGATTCAATTTTGAAAAACTTGTAGGATCCGCATCAATGATCGTAATGTTTTGGCCTATTTTTTCAGGTATCGTATGCTCTTTGTAGCATGTGACATAATATTCGTTGTCTGCAACCCTGTTTTTACTGACCCATTCTATAAAATGTTTGGCAATGCTACCGCTGGCTAAAATAAGTATATTTTTGATGAAAATCCTTTATATCATAACCCCATAAGTCAAAGGGTTGTAATGACTTTTCTTATCTATACGACAGGATCATATGAAGCGTCACTTTTGTCTTATTTTGTAAAATATAGATATACTTCCGTAATTATTTTTGAGGGATATTATAACACAATGGAATTTCAGATAGATAAAACAGATGGTAAAGCAAGAGCCTGTACGATAAAAACAGCACATTCTACGATACAAACACCGGTATTTATGCCTGTAGGTACGGTAGGTGCCGTCAAAGCACTTGATGCAACGGATCTTGCTACATTTATCAAACCGGAGATCATATTGGGAAATACCTATCATTTGTACATGCGTCCGGGTGATGAAACGATCAAGACCATGGGCAAATTGCATGGGTTTACGAAGTACCCTAAAAGCTTTCTGACAGACAGCGGCGGATTCCAGGCTTTTTCACTCTCAGATAACGTCAAGATCGATGAAAACGGCATTACTTTTAGAAGTCACCTGGATGGAAGTAAACACTATTTTACACCTAAAAAAGTGATAGATATCCAGCATAACCTGGGATCAGATATTATGATGATACTGGATGATCTTGTGGCGCTGCCTGCTACCCAGGAACGTATCAAAGCAAGTATTGAACGTACCACACGCTGGGCGCAGGAATCTATAGACTACTTCAGAGCCAAGCAAGAAGAAGGTATCGGTGTGTATCAAAATATTTTTGCCATTATCCAAGGAGGTACCGATAAGGCTTTTCGTGAGAAATCTGCCAAAGAACTCTGTGCGATGGATTATGATGGTTTTGCTATTGGCGGTCTTAGCGTAGGAGAGGCAAATCAGGATATGTATGACACGGTAGAGTGGACCACACAGTTCATGCCAGAAGAGAAGCCACGCTATCTTATGGGGGTAGGAACTCCTGAAGATTTGGTGGAGAACGTAGCACGTGGTGTAGATATGTTTGACTGTGTGATGCCTACAAGAAATGCACGTAACGGAACACTTTTTACAAGCTTTGGTAAAGTCAACATCAAAAAGGCTGAATATACGACTGATGAAGGACCTGTCGACCCTGAATGCGACTGTATGGTCTGTAAAACCTACTCAAGATCATATTTACGTCACCTTTTCCGTGCAAGAGAGATCACTTACTTCAGGCTGGCAACGATCCATAACCTCTATTATTATCTTAATTTGATGAGCCAGATGAGAGAAGCTATTTTAGAGAATAGATTCGATGCATTTAAAGTGGAGTTCTATGAAAAACGGAAGTAATATTTAACGACTTTAATACTAAGAAATATTATTAAATTATATTAAATACTATTATCGTCTATACGGGACTTTGGCAGAAGGGGTCTCTTTGGATGTATGCTCTAAATGTGTATCCTGATCATCAAAAAATATATCTGCACCGAATGCTTTCACAACCTCATATTTTTGTACACCGCCCTGGAAAAAGGCTTCATCTACACGAACACCCCACCCCTCTAAGGTTCCTAATACTCTTTCATGTGTGGAAAAGTTTCTTGCCGTTACCAGTGCTGTACGTATAGGTGATTTTTCCATGGGAAACTTGTCCTGTATCTCTGATATCGTTTTAAGGAACTTGAAAAATGGTCCTTGACTCAACGGATTCTTGGCATTTTCACGTTCGTGTTCTATGAACGCTTCCAGACCTTTTTCCTGATAGACTCTCTCACTCTCGTCTCCAAAGAGGACAGCATCCCCATCGAAGGCTATTTTTACCATATCACTCTCCTCAGAGGTGATAGGTGTATGAGGAAGTATGGTTGCAGCAGCCACCCCCGAGTTGACGGCTTCTTCAACATCCGGGGAGTGTACAGAAAGGAACAAGTCTACTTTAAACGCTTCAAGATATCTACTTACAGGCGTACCAGCAGTCCATCCGGTACGTTCTATATCTAGATTATAGTGTTCTATAGATCGTCCTATACGTAAACCAGTTGCAGCATTATTGCGAGAAAGGATGATCACTTCTATCAGTTTGTTATCAAATTTTTTGTTAATAGCAAGCAGGTTCTGTACAAATTTAAATGCAGAACCTTTGGATAAAGGGTCATCCAAATGAGACAGTTGATAATCATAATATGCTTCGAGTCCTTCTTTATCAAAGATACTGTTTTCTTCCTCAAGGCTAAAGAGTGCACGGGATGAGATCGCAATGACAAGTTTGTCTTTTAAGTCATACGCCATAGGTTTCCTTATAGATGTTTGTCGTATTGTAGTCAATTTTTCTTTAGGGGGCAGAGAGAAGAGTTTACCAAATAAAACCTGTGCTAGAATTCTTTTACCAAATCAAAGGTTGAAAATGGAAACACTGTTTGTCTATGGCACGCTGATGCCAAATTGCCCCAATGGCCATGTACTGGAAAATATCACAGGTAAATTTGTCCCCTCAACCGTACGAGGAAACCTTATCGGTGCCGGTTGGTCAGCCTCAATGGGATATCCGGGCATTAAACTCGACCCTGATGGTGATACGGTACATGGTTACCTGTTTTACTCACGGAATCTTGATGAGCATTGGGAGTATCTCGATGAATTTGAAGGAGATGAGTTTGTACGTACTGCTGTGAGTGTAGAGAGATATGATGAACTTGATGTCGATACTTTTATCTATGTCCTCAAGGAAGAGAAAGAACATTTAGAAGAGTAGAAAAGTATCTTTGGTTATAATAAAGCTATACAACACTTAAAGGAAGAGAAATGAGTTTTGGAAATATTGTTTTACTGATCATTGTAGCTGTCGCTGCGTATCTTGTTGTTATTTATAACAGGTTTATATCATTGCGTACGGGTATCGATGCATCATGGTCTGATATCGATGTGCAGTTGAAGCGTCGCTATGATCTTATCCCGGCACTGGTGGATACAGTCAAAGGCTATAAGGATTATGAAGCAGAGACACTTGAAAAAGTGATACAGGCACGTCAGCAGGGATTGGATGCAGGAAGCATCGATGAAAAGGCTGCCGCAGCCAATATGATCTCCGGGGCCCTGGGTAAACTCTTTGCTCTGGCTGAAGCCTACCCGGATCTTAAGGCGAACACTACCTTTATGAAACTGCAAAATGAGCTGTCAAGCATAGAAGATGCGCTCCAAAATGCAAGACGTTACTATAATGCCATCGTAAGAGATTATAACTATAGACTTGATGCTTTTCCTGATCTTTACGTGGCAAAAAAGTTTAACTTTACTCCTCGCGAGTATTTTGAGCTTGATGAGAGTGAAGCCGAAGCTGCGAAAAAGATGCCTAAAATAGACTTTTGATCTGATGAAAACACTACTCATCCTCGCCCTCCTTTTTTGGGGCTTGAATACCTCTGCTTATGCTGAAAAGATCTCAAATTATAAGATAGATGTTACGGTAGAACAGAGTGGTGAACTCTCTATCGTAGAGTCTATCACCTATGACTTTGAAGGTTTAAGAAAGCACGGGATCTTCCGTGATATACCTTACACCATCAAAAGAAACAACCTTATAAAAGATCTGGGGCTCTATGACTTTTCGGTGCAGCTTGATGGGGGTATCATAGAGTGGCAGCAGTCCACTCTTGCTTCTACGCAGGCAGGAGATGTCATACGTTTGAAGATTGGTTCAGCTCATACCTATATTACTGGAAAACACCTCTATAAGATCGCTTACCGTGTAAAAAAAGGTGTGCTTCCGGCTGCTCAAAATGAAGAAGATGATGCCATACGTTGGAATGTTATCGGTACAGGTTGGCAGATCCCTATTCATAATGTTGAAGCAAATTTCTTCCTGCCCTCCTCTCTGAGTCAATATGACATCGTACTCTCAACGTCTACAGGTCGTTATGGTTCAAAGGCTTCTTCCGCTAAAAGCGTGTGGATTGATCCAAGACAACTGCAAGTAAAAGTAGTAAAACTGTATCCCCATGAAGGAGCAACGGTCGAGCTAGCTTATCCGGCCGATCTTTTAGATCAAAATGGACTGGAGAATGTCAAAGCCACTTTTGTGGAGTGGTTTTTAGCCCATATCCACTGGGCTGCATTGATTGGTTTTTTGCTCTATTTTTATCATACCTACACCAAGAACAGAGGATTTGTTGACAAACGGTCTATCGCAGTACAATATGAACCTCCAAAAGGGCTCAGTCTGTTAGAATCAGGACTTGTTCTGGACAAGTTCACTGACAATAAAGACTTTGCAGCAGCTGTCCTTGAACTGGCACACTTGGGACACCTTGAGATAGACCAAAGAGAGAAGAAACTTGATCCTCTTTTGATACGTAAAGAGAGTAATACAGCAAATTTAAGAATGGACCAGAAGTATCTACTTGATCATGTACTTTTTAAAGGAAAAAACAGTTTTATGCTCTCCTCTGGATCCGAAGAAAAAGCATCAGCACTGCAAAAAGGATTCAAATATATCAACGATAACCTTTACACCTGGTCGGTGGCAGATGGATATATGGTAGAGAATCCACAAAGGGTACGTAAAAACTTTTTAGCCAAGAGTATTCTACTTTTATTGCCTGTTGTAGGATTGGTGCTTTACAACCTCTATCTGCAGTTTGGAGAAGAGGTGATCTTTCTTCTTATCTTTCCTCTTGTCTTTGGTGGTGTAGGTCTAAATATTATGACGCTGAATAAAAACTGGTTCTCTAAAATAACAGGTCTTATCTTTGCTATAGCAGGAATGATGCCTTTTCTTGCCATACACAAGGAAGGGATACACTTCCATGAATTGATACTAGGTCCTTTGGGGGTTTTGATCGTACTGGTGGCATCTTTGGTTTTTACCTATAGGAAAATAGGAAAATTTACACAAAAAGGTGCTTATGCATCGAAACATCTACTGGGATTGAAAGAGTTTATCAAACGGGTAAAGCAAGATGAAATAAAAAGACGTTTAGCGATGGACCCGCTTTACCTGGAAAAAATGTTGCCGTATGCCGTTCTTTTTGATGAATCGGACCATTGGCTCACCTTTTATGATATTCTACATGTAGACACGCCATATTGGTATCATGGAAATGTTTCAGGTCTGGGTCGATTCTCCTCTTCTCTCAGTGCAGCATCTACTTCGCCTTCCAAGAGTTCTAACGGCGGTAGCGGCTTCTCAGGTGGAGGTGGCTTCTCCGGCGGCGGCGGTGGCGGCGGCGGCGGTGGCAGTTGGTAACTGAACTTATAGGATCTATGAAACCATAAAAGTCTATCCTATACTGAGCATCAGCGCCTCTTTATGTAATCCAGTCACTAAAGCATATTCTTGAGCATTTTATCACGTGATGAGTTTCTTTGCGATCTCTGCGACATATGCTCCCTGGTATCGTGCTCCGGAAAGCTCATTTTTACTTGGGAACCGACTGCCATCACCACCAGCGATCGTTGATGCACCATATGGAGAACAACCACTGATCTCTTCCATCATCATTTGTCCCTGGAACGTATAAGGCAAACCTGCAATGATCATACCGTGATGCAAGAGTGTAACATGGAAGGTCAATATCGTGGATTCCTGTCCACCATGCTGGGTACTTGAACTCGTAATAACACTTCCTACTTTGCCTACCAACGATCCTTCCATCCATAGTTTCCCGGTACTATCAAGAAATTGTCGCATCTGTCCACACATATTTCCAAATCGGGTAGGTGTTCCGAAAATGATCGCATCAGCCTCACTCAGCTCCTTTACCGTGCATATAGGTATATGAGACTGCTGTTTCTGGGCTTCAGTCGCACCCATTTTTTCTAATATTCCCTCGGACAAAGTCTCTGGAACTCGGCGAATGATAGCTTCTGCATTTGCAACAGATCGTACGCCTTCAGCAGCTTCTTCTGCCAGCCTGTAGATATACCCGTACATTGAATAGTAAACGATCAATACCTTCATCTTAACACCCTATTTTTTATATCACTATAGTTAAAATTTGTGTACTTTCTATGTAGCAGTTACATAATTCATAGTGTGAAAGCTTAAAAATATGTCAATTTGACATATTTGTAGCTTTTCTAGGATCCTTTACCCTACAATGTCGTCATGTATAACAAAAAAAAGAAAGACTCTATATCTGTGACCTACTGGACAACCCTGCTGTTCCCTATCCATCTTACTATGTATTAAGCTGTGCTATGCATAGTAATGAGATGTTGCAAACGGCTCTGATAGCCCTGCATAGTTTTGATTTCAGCTATTATGAAACGGCCAAAAGCTATGAAGATATCTTTGCCATGTTCCACTCAGGAACCTTCCCTATCTATAAAGAAAAATACATTGTTGGATATTTTGGAAATAAAATGATGTATCTGGAATCAAATGGATGGAAAGGAATGCCTGCAACAGAGGAGATATTTAAGATAGAAAATTGGCTTGTGTGTTAGATTTAAAAAAATAATTTGAACAAATTTTAGTTATAAGTTTTAAATTAAGAGTAATTTTATCTTATTTGGTTACAATTCGGTCATATCTTAGGTATGGCAGTTTTTTTTATTCTTCCTCCTTTTAGAAAAACATTGTTGTCTCGACTACCAACGAAACAAACCCAACCTTGCTGTATCTAAGATAAAATTTCCTTCAATTTACAATTTCAGTAACTATCTATATCTGTGGCGATTATCGTATTGTTTTCGATTTTGATAATAACCATATTGACCTACACGTGCACTATAACGGTGTCCATGATGGTATCGATATCCATTATGGTAATAGTGCCCATCTCTAAATCTGTAACCTTTATAATAATAAAATCCATCACGATAATATCCACCATAATAATATCTACCGTCGTAATAATAGTATGGACGATCATAATAATGTGGGTAACTAAATACGGATGCCGCAACAACACCAACCCCTACACCAGTAGCAAAAGCGCGTTCCTGCGGATTACAAGCATTAAAGATCAATGCTGAAGTCAGTATGCTTGCTGCACCTATGAGTTTAAGATTCCTTCTTACCATCCTACTTTCCTTTATAGTGATCATTGAATTAAATGATAAACTAGAAGTATGTAATAAGTGTGAAATCATTAAGGCATCTAAAGGATACTTTTGATCTATGCCTCTCCACCTCTCAACACGTCTAATACGTTTGTAGCGTATGAACCTTTAGGCAATACAAAATTCAGTTCATAGTGGGCTTTTTCTTCGATATATGTTTTCTTAATATCCGTTACCTGTATCCAGGCATACCTTCTGGCACCATTGAGGTTTATCTCCTCAGCAAATGGTGATTCTATGAGACCTGCTGTACCTTCTGCTCTCTTTGTTTTTTTACCGGGAAGCAGTCCTGCAGGTGCGATGTCTTTTTCTGCAAAACGTTTGGCTTCTTCTTCCAGGTTCTCCACCGTAAATAAACGTCCGTAAGGATAGTGCATCATTACATCACCCTCTACCAGTTTGAAGAAGTTTGGCTGTGACTTTGTACCTTTGAGTGAGCCTTTGGGTAAGTTCAATACCTGCTCCGTTTCAGCTTCAGTGAACTTTTCAAGCAAGTGACTCAGTTCCATACGTTTTGAGAGCCATTGGTTGAAAAGATAGCTTTGGTAGGCACCCATCAAAAACTCTTTTGTTTTTCTGTCACGTATTTTCAGGCTTCCCTCTATCAGTTTTTTACCATCTTCCCAGTTGTTTCCATCTGTCCCGAAACGTTGGTTTCCAAAGTAGTTTGGTACACCATTTTCGTCGATCCACTTCAGTACAGAATCCAGTTTGTCTTTTTGGACACCAAGCACTTTTTTCAGACGAATTTTGAAACGATTACCTTTCAGATGCCCTACACGTATCTTGTTATTGTGGAGGACCATAGAGAGGATCTTGATCTTATCATGTGAAAAGGCCTTTAACTTCTCCTCAAATTTCGCTGGCAAAGAGATGTACTGAATCGTCATAGCATGTTTGTCTTTTAACCCTGCATATCCCATGTCACGGCGTCGTATGCCTACATGGTTGGAAATGACATCAAGCATCTCCCATGTCGTCAACTCTTTTTTACGTACTTGAAGTACCAGATGTTCACCCTCACCCGTAAACTCATACAGTGGTATCTCTTCAACAGTAAAGTCTCGAGGAGAAGAGTTAAATACAAATTCATTTTTGACGTTCAGTGGGTAGATTAGCTGCATGGATTTCTTTCAAAAGTTAATAATTCCAGCATTTTAGCTAAAAAATGTATAATCGCCCAACTAAACATGCACAATACATAAATTATCGGTTATTTGTACGAACGAACATAATTCACCTACAAACGGTGTTCTTTTATTTGTACTATAAATGAAAATTTGGTATTGTATATAAAAATTATATTAATTATTCAATAACATTATATAAAAGGTAAAATTTGAAATTCACTAATAAAGAAGTCATTTTATTTGATCTGGATGGCACACTGATCGACAGTGTACCGGACTTGGCAACCGCAGTAAATCATATGTTAAATGCATTACACCGTGAAACGTTCAGTGAAGATACGATTCGTTACTGGGTGGGGAACGGGGCACAGGTTTTGGTCAAACGTGCTTTATCAGGACAAACAGAAATAGACGAGAAGCTGGATCCTACTTTGTTTGAAAAGGCTTTAGATATCTTTTTAACGTTCTATGGAGAAAATCTTTGTATCGATACGGCGGCGTATCCCAATGTATCAACCACACTGCATACCTTAAAGGAAAAAGGCTACCGTTTGGTGATCGTGACCAATAAACCTTTTGATTTTGTCGGCCCTATCCTGGAAGCCCTCGGGCTTGATGGCGTGTTTGACTTTTGGTTGGGAGGAGACAGTTTGGAGAAAAAGAAACCAGACCCCCTCCCTTTGCTGCATGCTTGCGAGCATATGAATGTCAGCATATCGCAATGTGTGATGGTAGGCGATTCTAGAAATGACCTCTTGGCTGCCAAAAACTGTGGTATGCAAAGTGTTGGTGTAACTTATGGGTATAATTATGGTGAAGAGATAGGAATATACGACCCAACATTTATCATAGATGATTTTTCGGAGTTAAATGCACTGTTATGAGTATGATAGAAAAGAGTAAAGTAAAAATTGCCATTATAGGGGGAGGTGCTGCAGGATCAAGTGCAGCACTCTATTTTGGTCAACTTGGTCTAAATGTGACACTGTTTGAAAAGAGTGCAAGTTTAGTGAGTGGGCCACCATGGTGTCATTTACATGCAGGGGGCAATCTCTATCGTGAGATCTCTGATGCACAGTGCATTACTTTACTAAAACAATCCATAGACTTTTTGCGCTTCTACCCTTTTGTAGTGGACTACAGACCTACGGTCATAGTGTTACCCACTACTGACAGTTCCAATCCTGAGGCACTACTACCACGCCTTAAGTTACTGACAGAGGAATATAAAGCCCATATCGCCAAAGACCCGAAGAATGAAGTACTGGGAAAACCGGAGAACTATTATCGGATCTACACCAAAGAAGAGATACAAGGACTCAGAGAAAAAGCATTGGTCCAAAGACCGAAAACCTCTGATGAATGGATGATACCTGTAGCCAAAAATATCGATATGGATAAAGTACAGTTTCCTCTTATTATGGTTCAAGAGTATGGACTAAACCTCTTTAGGCTTGCTGCTGGTGCTGAAATGACCCTTGAAGCACTAGAGTGCGTTTCGCTCAATATGAATAGTATCGTTTATAATGTACAGCAAAATTTTGAAACGGAAGGGTGGGATATCAGTTATGTCAAGGATGATATCAGCCATACAGACTCTTTTGACTATCTCATCAATGCTGCGGGCTTTAGAACAGGAAAGATCGATGATCTTTTGGGTGCACCTTGTAAGTCTATGGTTGAATTCAAAGCAGCGTATGTGAGTCACTGGGATGGGTGTGAAGGTACACAATTCCCTGAAGTTGTTTTTCATGGAGAGCGTGGTACACCACGAGGTATGGGACAATTCACGCCCTACCCCGGCGGGTATTTTCAACTGCATGGCATGACCAAAGATATCACACTCTATGAAGATGGTCTGGTTGCAAATTCTCTTGTCAGTTGCCAACCCAGACTGGGTCAGGATTTTATAGACAAAATAGAAAAGTCCTGGACACAAGAAGAGACCCAAAAACGTACAAAGGCGGCTATCGAACATCTCTCTCAGTACATACCGTCCTTCAAGAGTGCTACTGTAGGAAGCAAACCTCTTTTTGGTGCACAGCAGATCCCTGGAGATGACCCGACTTTACGTGTAGCAGAAGTCTCTTTTCCTCGAGAACGTTATGCCAGATGTGAGATCGTCAAAGTTTCTTCAGTCTTGGATATGATAGATGCCATGACACAACAATTTATTGACTTAGGCTATCTAGAAGCCAATATTTTAGGTAAGCGTGACTTTACTCATGCCACAGACTTGGATGAAACCGCATTAAAACAAAGAGCTGAATCTATAGCAGTAAAACGTGACTATCCACGTGCTTTAGCCAACAGAAATATTTCAAAGCAGGTCTCATGAAAATCTTTTCTCTTATACTATTTACGTTAAACATCCTCTTCGCTACGGCAGAGCTTGAACATGTCACACTGGGAAATCAGGACTTTTCCATAGTCACGGAGGCTTATGATATCTATGACTCTAAAGGTGAAGTAATGAAGTTCTATAAAGAAGAACGCAATAACGATCTTACCTTTGTATTGAGTCTGATCTTGAAAGACAAAACAGGTACCTGTGCAGATAAAAGTACGCAAGAAGGTGCCTATGAGATAAACGGTACGACTATCACGCTCTACAGTTTTTGGGACAGAAAAGGAAAAGTGTATGACAGCCCTTATGGGGCAAGGATACAGCAGTATGAAATGCTCCCGGATCATACGGTAGTATTGAGATCAAGTAAAGTTTATATAGAAACAGCAAGAAAAAGTTATGACAAAGAGAGTGGGATGCAATACCTTTTTACCCCGCCAAAAACAGCGTTGGAAAAAGAGGCACTTCAAGCCTATGTGCAGTCTGTAGAGAAAGAGTATAAAGGCGTCTTTGTCTTTGGAGAAGAAGCAAAAATGCTTTTAGACGAAGTGCATGAAGCATTTAGGCGAAAGATGAAGTCTGCATGGCAAGGTAATTAACCTTACTCTGTACTATTTTGAAAATGCTGGCTTTTACATGGATATCTGTCACTGTTTTTAGCCACTTTTGCAAAGACACTTAAAGGGGTATTGGTCTCTTCTGCTATTTTCATAACATCACTATAATGTTCAGGAGCGAAGCTTACAAGCATTTCATACTCTTCCCCGCTGTGCCCTATTTCAGGCGAAATTTCTTCAAATATATCAAATCCATATTTATTAATATCTAATAGTTTGTTCGTGTCACAATAGAGTCCGTCTGAAATGTCCATGCCCGTACGTAAAAAAGGTCTTGCACTCGCTATAAAGTCTGCCCTTAATGTAGGCTCGAAAAAGCGTGCATCATTGGCTATCTTTTCCCCTCTGAAAAGTGCATCAAGATTACGTTTGCTCTCTCCCAATGTTCCTGTATAGGCCAAGAGGTCCCCTACTTGTAAACCTGTACGCAGAAGCGGTGTATCGCTTTTGGAAATGATCGTAATAGAGAGATGTAGTTTGTCACCACCAATGGTATCTCCACCAATGATCTCGCAGTGGTACTCTTTCGCTGTACTTTCCATACTCTGTATCAATTCATCTATCTCTGATTCTGTCATCGTCTTAGGGATAGAGACAGTGACGAGTGCAAACTGTGGCCGTGCATTCATAGCAATGGCATCAGAGAGATTGATAAGCATCGCTTTTCGACCTATCTGAGCGATGCTCATCCATTCACGCTTGAAATGTGTATCTTCAAAGAAGGCATCCATACTATAGAGTGTATCACCTATCACTGCAGCATCATCACCGATGTATTTTGAACTTAAAGAGTGAATAAGGTAGTGTTCTTTATCTTGTTTAGGCATAGTTTCTGTCCTTTGAGCACTTAAATCTTTAGAATTGGTAGAATTGTAACATAGTTCAAGTGTTTTAGCTTTAGTAAGAGTCAAATTGTCTCATTCATAGTTCTATAAGTTATACTAAACAATCTTTATTAAGGAAATACCTATGTCATATAAACTTGAAATAAGAGCATTCTTTTTTAATGCTAAAACAGACTATCTGCCTTACTACAAAAACTTCACTATCCATGTGAATGATGATGCAACAGCCAAAGACCTGCTGGTAAAGATACAAGAAGAGAACGAGAACTTCAGTTTTCCGAAACAAAAACTTCTTATGAAGATTAATGGTCTTGTTGTCGAGGCGAAGCAACCTGTTTCAGCTCTGGTGGAAAGACTTGGAACCTCTTTACAAATAGATCCGGTAAACAGCTATCGTTCTAACGATGGACTGAAGATCAATGACAGTGACTTTATGAATAGTTTTGAACTTTTGGCTCCCTATGCTTCGGAATCAGATCTAAAATACTACAAAACATTGTATGCACTTCACTATGCATCAGAAACAGAAAACTTTGACCGTGAGTACATCGGTGATGCAATACTCGTTCTGGCACATAAAATGATCACAGAAGGCTCAGAGCATAAAGAAGCCATACTTGAAGCGGTCACTTCTGTGAACTCTGGACTCTTTGACTGTGAATATGAAAATAACCTCTTTAATGCGCAAGACCACAGTGCTGCGATCAATACGCTCAAAGCGATGGTCAAACCAGAAGAAGGCCCTTCTCTCTGTGCAAGACTTATGGCACGCTTTTCTAAAAAAGAGGTTGAAGTTTCTGTACCAAAAAGAGCAGCAGAGACGATTGAAAACCTGGAAGAGAAGCAGATTGCACATTATCATGGTCCAGCTTCCCATGATACTATGCATAAGTTGATCGCTGACAGAGGTATGAAAGGTGTACACTTTTCAAGATCAGGAAAGCTTGCCGGACTCGGGATACTGGAAGAGAACAAAGATCTCGCATTCAAAAAAGCAGGTGCCATACTTTTAGATGCCTATGACCATGGTGCAGAAGTGCTTGTTGTTGAAGATATTGACGTAATGGACATGTTCAAGAAAAACTTTTCTGCTATAGAAAGAACGATAGGTAGAAAGATGATAGGTCTAGAACTTATCTCTGCAAATGATTTTGTTTCGCAACTGAATTCTATCGCAGCATGATCAAAAGTAGCGTTGGCTGAATTGCCACGCTACGAAACACTACACCTCCCCAAATTTCATCACTTATACCAATTTCTAACGAAAATTAATGCTAAGAAGATATAATAAAGCCAAATTGTAACAAAAGGATATGGATACTATGAGCAAAAACTCAGATATTAAAATCTACGAATATGACGCAGTCATCGTTGGTTCTGGACTCGCTGGACTTGCAGCAGCGAAAGAGTTGACAGAAGCAGGGAAAAAGACAGCGGTCATTACAAAACTTCACCCATTAAGATCTCACTCAGGTGCAGCACAAGGTGGAATCAACGCTGCTCTTGGTAAAGATGATTCTACAGAACTTCATGAGTTTGACACGGTGAAAGGTTCTGACTATCTTGCAGACCAGGATTGCGTTGAATTGATGTGTACAAAAGCTCCTGAGACTATCAGATGGGCAGAGAGAATGGGAGCTGTATTCTCAAGAAATGAAGAAGGTAATATTGCTATCAGACCTTTTGGTGGACAGTCTCAACCTAGAGCATGTTATGCAAAAGACAGAACAGGACTTACACTGCTTCAGACTATTTATGAACAGGCATTCCGTGCAGGTGTAGAGATATTTGATGAGTGGTATGCTGCTGATCTTCTTTATGAAGATGGAAAAGTATCTGGTGTTGCTGCGTATAATATCCGTAACTCAGAACCGGCTATATTCAATGCAAAGGTGACGATGTTCGCTACAGGTGGTCATGCCAGAGCCTATAGATTTAACTCAAATGCACATGCAAATACAGGTGACTCACTTTCTATCGTAGCACGTCACGGTCTTCCTCTAGAAGATATGGAATTTGTTCAGTTCCACCCAAGTGGACTTGGTGGTTCAGGTGTACTTATCTCAGAAGCGGCGCGTGGTGAAGGTGGTCGTCTTTTTAACTCTGAAGGTGAAAGATTTATGAGCAAGTATGCACCAAACGCTATGGAACTTGCTTCACGTGACGTTGTATCCAGAGCTATTATGGAAGAGGTACGTCAAGGTAGAGGTGTAGGTAAAGATGGTCAGTCAGTGAACATTGACCTTACGCATCTTGATCCTGAGATCATCTTGACACGTCTTCCGGAGCTACGTGAACTTGCTATTGCCTTCCAAGGGCAGGATATGCTTAAAGAGCCTATTCATATCTCGGCAACAGCACACTACTCTATGGGTGGTATTCCTGTAAATATCAACTGTCAGGTTCGTAAAAATCCAAGAGAATTGGTAGAAGGTTTCTATGCGGCCGGTGAGTGTTCATGTGTATCGGTGCATGGAGCGAATCGTTTGGGTGCAAACTCAGTGCTTGAAGCCCTACTTTTTGGTCGTCATGCAGGTGAAAACATGATCAAGGCACTTGATGAAGGTATAGAGTTACGTAAAGCCTCTGCTTCAGATGCAAACAGAATGATCGAAGAGATGCACAAGATCAAAACTTCAAACGGTATTGAAACAGTTCCTGGACTCAGAACTGAACTTCAAAACGGGATGACTGCAGATGCAGGTGTATTTAGAAGCAAAGAGTCTTTAGAGAGACAAATAGCACTTATCGATAACTTGTTGGAAAGATTTAATAATATTCGTATTGATGACAAGTCAGATACCTATAATACAGACCTTCAAGAAGCTTTAGAACTTGGACATATGTTAGAGTTCTCCAAGTTCATTGTTGTGGGAGCACTTAACAGAGAAGAGAGCCGTGGCGGACACTACCGTGAAGACTTCCCTAAGAGAGATGATGAAAGATTCCTCAAACATACCTATGCATATATGGATAAAGATTTTAACATTACTCAAGAATGGGGTGATGTAGTGCTTGGTAAGTTTGAGCCTAAAGAAAGAACATATTAAGGAGGTCATGATGAGTGAAACAAGAAAAGTAACAATAAAAGCATTCAGATTTAATGCTGAAACAGACTATCTTCCATATACAAAACAGTATGAAATGGAAGTAGGAAAAGATGATTTGATCCTTGACCTTATGAACAGAATTAAATGGGAACATGATGGAAGTTTCTCTTATAGACGTTCTTGCCGTCATGGTATCTGTGGTGCCTGTGCCATTAAGGTTAATGGTAAAGCAGTGCTTGCTTGTAAACAAAATGCGATTGAACTCTTAGACCTTTTTGATAATGATATTACACTTGAGCCAAGTTCGAAGAAACGTGCGATCAAAGATATGATCATTGACAAATCAGATTTCTGGGAAAAACATGCGGCGATCAAGCCTTATGTCGTTGCAGATGTTGAGCCTCATCCAACACATGAGACAAAACAGTCTATTTCTGAGTTCAATAACTTCTTGGATTCAGATCTTTGTATCCAATGTGGTGCGTGTCACTACTCTTGTCCTGCACTTGAAGTGAACCCGGACTTCTTCGGACCGGCTGCCTTTGCTGCGGCATATAGATTTACTGTAGATACCAGAGACACTGCTGGTGCAGAACGTCTGGAGTTGACGGCACAACCAAGTCAAGGTGTCTGGGACTGTGTGAAATGTTATGAATGTGCAGAAGCATGTCCAAAAGAGATCAATCCTATAGAGAAGATCGGAAAACTTCACAATATGCAGTTTGAACAGGGTATCGCTGAGAGTAACGTTGCAACACGTCACGCAGAAGGCTTCCTTAGAGGTATGAAAAAATATGGTTATCTTGATGAGGCAGATATTGTTACCTATTCTGAAGGCTTACTTGGTGCAGCTAAACACATAGGTACAGCAATGAAAATGATGAAAAGCGGTAAAATTCATTGGCATTCAGGAGTACCGTTCATAGACAGTATTCCTAAGATCAAAAACCTAGATGAAGTTCAAAAACTGATTGAAATTTCACAAACAAATAAACTGTAAGGAGAAAAGATGAGCGAACAATTACACTATGCATTATTTACAGGATGTACTGCTAAGCAATCTACACCTGAGTTACTTTCATCTACACTTGCAGTAGCTGATAAGTTGGGTATCAAGATCACTATATTGGAAGAAGCGAGTTGTTGTGGTGCGAGTCACTTGCAAGATTTCGATGAGTTCCTGGCCCATGTACTGAACGCTAGAAACATCTGTTATGCAGAAAAACTGGGTCTTACGATGATCACTATCTGTAATACATGTCAGCTAAACTCTGCAATGACAAAACATGCACTTGACACTGACCCGGAACTTAAAGCTAGAGTCAACGAAAAACTTGCAGAAGTTGGACTTGAGTACAAAGGTACATCTGAGATCAAACACTTCCTCTATACACTGATCGATGAGTATGGTTTAGAAAATGTTAAAGATAAGGTACAAGTACCACTTAGTCACTTAAACATAGCACCATTCTATGGTTGTCATAATATCAGACCATCTGAACTTCATGAAGAAGCTAATGGACATGAAAACCCATATAACCCTACTTCACTTGATAGTTTGATAGATGCATTAGAGGGTAACCCGGTGAATTATGAGAGTAAGAACAAGTGTTGTGGTTTCCACGTAGAACTTCAAGCAAACCATACTTCTGAAGTATTGGCCGGTAATGCCCTACTGGATGCTATGGATAACAATGCAGACCTCATGGTTACACCATGTCCACTCTGTCACTTAAAGATGGATACTTATCAAGACAGTATAGGGAAAGTGATGGGTCGTGACGTAGAACTTCCAGTACTACATATGCCTCAAATGGTTGCTTTGGCTCTTGGATGTACAGAAAAAGAGATCGGACTTAATTTCCACGTTCAAAAAGCGAAACACCTTTATACCGCTTCATAGACAACTACTTTTTTAGACCATTCAAACACCAATGTTAAGAATGGTCTAACAATACCTTCTTTCCCATAAAAAACTATTCATCCTTTTATTATAGACATTTTTGATTCTTTTTTGATTTCTATTTCGGACATTATTATAAAAATTAAACAAATAAGACAATTTTTATCCTAATTAATTTTATTTGTGCTATAATATTTGCACAAAAACAAAAAAAAGGAAACAATATGCCAAAAATCAACAAATACCAAGACATTTCAGAAATCGATAGAGAAGCGAAAAAAGACCTTATCGACAGACACTCTCCATTCATTCACTGTGCAGATACTGCAAAAGCTGGTGAGCCGTTTGAAGTAACAGTAAAAATGGGTAACGAGTATACTCACCCAGATGACTTTGATCACTTTATCGAGTCTGTAACACTTTTCGATGGTGATACACAACTTGCAAAAGCTACATATGTACCAGGAACTCTTGGTAACACAAAAGCGCACAACACAACTACATTCACTATCATCCCAACAGGTAAAAAACTTAAGCTTAACGCTCACGGTTACTGTACTAAACACGGTATCTGGGAAGGTACTGAAAAAGAAGTAACAGTAGAAGCGTAAGCAACTGCCCTACTTCATAAGCTTTAAAGCCCTATTTTAGGGCTTTAGCTTATATTTTATTCTATTCCTTATACCTACCAACCTACTTTCATATACAATATACCTACAACCAATAGTCAAATCTCTTATTATTCTCTCAACTTTTGTTATAATCCTCTATGCAAAAAATATGAATAATGAATTTATCTGTCCATTAAATAAATTACATCAAAAGGAACGACTTGAAAAAACGATATTTGATCATCACGGTACTCATCCTGCTATTAAGCGGATGTAACAAAGTTACGAAAGAGAATTACGACAAAATTGAGAGTGGTATGAGCTACAATGAAGTGGTCGAGGTTCTAGGTAAACCTAAAGGGTGTTCTGAAACGCTTGGAATAAGTAACTGTGAATGGAAAAATGATGATGCAATGATCGCTATCACCTTTATTTCAAATCAAGTGACAATTGCAGTTGCACATGGTCTTAAATAAGACCATGTGTTACTTTTAAGCTTTATCTATTGATAAGATTACTTTTCTAACGCTTTTTTCATAGATACACGTTGAAACTCCATCTCTTCTTTATCCAACACATTACCATAAATACTTTCTCTAAGTAACAATTTTTATTATCTGCATATAATGCAAATTTCTGTAAACTTCTAAAAACAGGCAATAGGCGGTGTATAAAAGCTACATAGCGCCTGTTAAAATAATAAGGGAGTGTGTAATAATGCGATCAAAGATTATATTTGTACTGTTATTCATGCTTGCTTTTACGCTTTTGCATGACTCCTTTTTCTCTCTTATAGAAAAAAATGATAATGTCAGTGTCGTACATAACATAGATGATAAATCATTATCTTCGGAATGTATTGAATTCAACAAAATACATGCTATGTTCCATTTTATTGCTATTGTCGTACCTTATAGTAATCGTCAGATGCTGTTTGCTAAAAAAGAGCACATACCACATCACTTGGTACAGTACACCCCTCCCCTTGTAAAAACCTCACACAAACCACCAATAGTATAAAATTTAAATATAACATTACTGTTGATACTGTCGTATACTCTAGTATATCGGCATATTTCCACTATAGCCATGATGATGGCCTATTATTACGTACACTATAGAGAAAGAGAAAAATTTTTATGAAACAGATTATACTATTTGTGTTATTGATACAGTTGCCGTACGCTTCAACATTGACTTTAAAAGAAGTGTTGGAATCAGCAAAGAAGCATCAGACACTTACACAGGCACTCGATCAGGAGCGTCTTTTCCTCGAAGCAAAAAACCTTGCAGAGACATCTTTGGATCCTATGGAGCTTTACGGTTCTGGGACAAAAGCCTATCCAATTGATGGTAGAAAAAATGGATACGAATACTCCGTCGGTATTTCTAAGACACTTCCTTTGGGCAATACTCAGGAACAGGATGAAATGATCAACCGTCTGAATAATGAAGCCTATCTTTTAGAAGAAGAGAGAAAGATCTTGAGTTTTGAAAACAACCTGAAGAGTCTTTATCATCAACATTGTTTGGATTATAAGAGCTACCACAGTTTCAATCAAAACTATCAGGAGTTTGAAACACTCTATAAAAAGAAAGAAAAGGCGTACAGATATCAAGAGATATCGAAGACTGAACTTATGCAGCTGGAGATCGAAAAGCACAGACTCTATGCAATACTCCAGGAGATGAAGACGATACAAAGCATATCAAAGCAAAAACTTTTTATTTTGGGACGTATCAACCATTCTGAAAAGACGGTATTGTCCTGTAGTGATATGTACCCGATCAGAGAATCTGTGAAACTTAAAGAACGTCCCTTTATGCTTTCTAAGGCAGCCTATGAAAAGCGTATACATAGCACAGAGATAGCATTGGAGAGATATGCAAGACCATTGGACTCCGTCAGCCTTTCACTACAGTATGAACAGGAGATAGATATCGATAAATACAGTGTGGGCATATCTGTTCCCCTCTCTTTTAGTGGACGTAGATCAGAAAAAGAGCGTGCCGCGGCTATGCATAAAAATTCGGCTATAGAGTTTCAGTATGAAAATATGATGGCTGAGAAAGAAAGTATGTACTTATCATTGACAAGTACATTGAAAAGCAGTGCCTTGATGGTCAGGTCATTGAAGCATGATCTAAATAATTATAAAAAGAACCTTTTACCTCTTATCAGGAAGAGTTACGATCTTGGTGAAAGTTCCGTCATAGAATATTTATTGAACAGGCAGAATTACCATCAGCTCACGCAAGAGCTTTTTGCAACACAAAAAGCCTATTATCATACACTCTTTACGCTCTTTACATTTATTGAATCAAAGGATAACCAATGAAAAAACAACTGATCTTTTTAGCACTATTTCTATGCTCTTTAAATGCAGAGACAATTACGCTTACACCGGAACAAGAAGCAAACTGGAAGATCAAAACTGAAATACCGAAAAGCTCAGATAGATTGCCATTAGGTGAATTTATCGTTGAAGTTGTGACGCCACCTTCACTCTTACATACGGTCTCCTTGCCATTTGAAGCAAATGTGCAGATACTGAATGTAGCCAGGTATGAAAAAGTGGACAAAGGAGGTATACTGGCCGAAGTTACAGGGACAGAATGGATAGAGACACAACAAAAAGCCATAGCTGAAGTCATAGAGTTTCGTCATCATCAACATTTGACTGAGCGTAAGAATCTACTCTGTAAAGAAGAGATCATTCCTCAAAAAGAGTGTATGATTGCAAATGCAGAACTTAAAACAGACAGGATCAAAGTCTTTGCATCCAAAGCCATGCTGAAAAGTTACGGTGCAAGCGATGAGATGATTGATAAACTTTTGAAAGACCTTACATTGTTCCCAACCATAGAGATAAAAAGCAGTGTCAAGGGAAGTGTAGTTCAACTGCTAGCTGCACCAGGGAAAAGTATCAGTCCTACAGAAGCACTGTTTGTCATTCAACAAGATGGCCCTTTATGGATTGAAAGTTCTATAGAAGCATACAGAGCAGAAGTACTGAGAGAAGCACAAAAGGTAGAGATAGTTCTTGAAAATCATACTTTTGATAGCTCGATTTTGCAGATTTCTCCAGTGATCAATCATGAGAATCAGACTAGAGAGATACGTTTTCTGGTACCTTCGGATATTAAGATTTTTCCCGGACTTCGTAACAGTGCAAAGATCATACTTTTAGAACAGTGCATTAAGATAAGAAAAGATTCTGTGATCAAGGTAGGTGAAGCACAAGTAGTTTTTTATAAAAACAAGCATGGCTACACTCCATTGCCTGTAGATATAGTGTTTGAAGATAATCAATACTACTTTGTCAAACCATCCCCACTGTTAAAAAACAAGATAGCTATCAGCTCTGTGGCTATCCTCAAAAGTATGCTGGGAAACGAAGATGAATAAGTTGATCAGTTTTGCCCTTGCACAAAGGCTTTTCTTATCCTTGTTGGCGCTCGTGGTGCTTGGTTTCGGTATCAAGGCTTATAAGGAATTACCTATCGATGCATTTCCGGATATCTCCCCTACTCAGGTAAAGATCATCCTAAAGTCAAGCGGAATGACACCTTCTGAGATAGAGTCACGGATTATCGTTCCCCTCGAGATGCAAATGGTCGGTATACCGCATGAAACAATGTTACGCTCCATTTCTAAATATGGTCTGTGTGATATCACCATTGACTTTGAAGATGGAACAGATATCTATTGGGCCAGACAGCAGGTCAATGAAAGGCTTTCTGACATCAGAGACGATCTTCCTGCAAATCTTGAAGGGGGGCTTGCGCCTATCTCTACACCTTTAAGCGAGATATTAATGTTCACGATCGAATCCAATACCCTTTCACTTGAAGAAAAAAGAACGATTTTGGATTGGGTTATCACTCCCAAGATACGTGCTATCAGTGGTGTTGCAGAAGTGAGCCCTCTGGGAGGGAAGGTAAAAACCTATGAAGTGGTACCTGATATGAACAAAATGAGAAGTATGAAAGTGACACTCTCCCAGATATTTAAAGCACTTGAAAAGAACAATCAAAACGATGGTGCAGGACGTGTTTCACAAGGGGTAGAGAGCATCTTGGTAAGAAGTGTTGGTCGTTTAAAAAACCTGCATGATATCCGTACATTGCCTGTTGGAAAACGTGGAGAGAAGATCATCACCATAGGTGATGTGGCTGGCGTGAGGTATGGATATATCACACGTTCAGGTTTCGTCAGTAAAAATGGAGAAGGAGAAGCTGTACAGGGTCTGGTTCTCGGACTTAAAGGGGCAAATACGGCTTTGGTCCTTGATAAAGTAAAAACAGAACTTAATAAACTTGACTTGATGCTGCCGGAAGATACAAAGATAGATATATTTTATGACCGTTCGGACCTTGTCAATCTTGCGACTGATACGGTAAAAAACGCACTCTATGAAGCTGTCATACTCATTATGGTCATTCTACTGCTTATGTTGGGAAATCTTGCTTCTGCACTGAGTGTTGCACTTATTCTTCCTTTTGCACTGCTGATGAGTTTCATCGCGATGCAATATTTTGGTCTGACAGCCAACCTGATGAGCCTTGGTGGACTTGCCATAGCTATAGGTATCCTTGTAGATTCTGCGGTCGTGGTGGTAGAGCACATTACTGCAGAGCTTGGAAATCCTAAGCACACAAAACAGAACAAGCTGCACATCATCTATGCAGCAACGACTGAAATGGCTCCCTCCATTATCACAGGGGTACTCATCATTATCATTGTGTTCATGCCGCTTCTTACCCTTGAAGGTCTTGAAGGAAAGCTATTCCGACCTGTAGCACTGAGTATAATTTTTGCACTATTCTCTTCACTTGTGCTGGCATTGACGCTTATACCGGTGCTTAGTTCATTTATTCTAAGCAAAAGACCCGACAGAGAATCAGCCCTTATTCAGTATGTGACAAAAAAGTACAGGCCTGTGCTGCTTTTAGCATTAAACCATATTAAGGGCACTGTGATGGCGGTGCTTGTGCTTTTTGCCGGCTCTCTTTTTCTAGCATCAAAAACAGGAAAGACATTTATGCCTACAATGGATGAAGGAAGCATCATTATTGGGATAGAAATGCTACCTTCTATTTCTCTCAAGGAAAGTTTGGCACTGAACCTGAAATTGCAAAAAAAACTTTTGGAAAAAGTACCTGAGATAAAGGAGATCATAGCAAGAACTGGAAGTGATGAACTTGGTCTCGATCCCATGAGTCTGAACGATACAGATACCTTTCTGGTTCTTAAGGACAAAGAAACGTGGCGGGAGCCCTCGAAAGAATTTGTTATGAATGAGATCAGAAATGTACTAGATGCGTTTGTCGGGATAGAGTATAGCTTCACACAGCCTATAGAGATGAGGGTATCTGAAATGCTTACGGGAGTCAGGGGTGATCTTGCTATCGATATCTTTGGGACTGACAATAACACACTTGAAGAGATCGCCGTAAAGATCAAAGAGATACTCGAAGTTATAGAAGGAAGCAGAGATGTCTACAAAAAAGCCAATGAAGGTGTGGAGTATTTTGAACTGAAATTCAACCAGAAAGCTATGGCATATCATGGTATCAGTCAGCTGGAGATCAATCATTTTCTCAAAGTAATGGTCACAGGTATGCAAGTAGGTATTATTCAGGAAGATATGCGTCGTATAGATCTTATCGTAAAAGGAGATGAGAGTCTGCAAAATTCACTTGATAAGATAGAAAAACTCTACTATCCGCTGGAAAATGGGAATGCGGTTCCTCTAAGTAATTTCGTAAAGTTCGTCTCCAACGAAGGACCTGTACAGATAGAGCATGAACATGGGTACAGAAAAACAATCGTACAAACGAATGTTGAAGGTAGAGACCTTGTCAGTTTTGTAGAAGAAGCTAAGAAAAGGATCGAAAAAGAGGTTAAACTTCCTGCAGGCTATTATCTTGCGTTTGGAGGAGAGTTTGAAAATCAGCAAAGGGCTGCAGATAGATTGGCGATCATCATACCTTTGGCTCTTTTTTTGGTCTTTATCCTTCTCTTTGTCTCTTTTGGGTCTTTAAGACAAGCTGCTATGGTGCTGATCAACGTGCCTTTGGCTTTGATCGGTGGCTTTATCGGGCTCTATGTGAGCGGGGAATATATGTCCGTGCCAGCATCGGTCGGATTCATCGCCCTGCTTGGGATCGCTGTTCTGAACGGTGTGGTACTGGTGAATTATTTCAACTATCTAATGTTGAATGGAAGGACGCTGAAAGATGCGGTGGTAGAGGGATCCATCAAAAGACTCAGACCTGTACTGATGACTGCGACCATTGCGGCATTTGGTCTTCTCCCTTTACTTTTTGCTACAGGACCGGGTTCTGAGATACAAAGACCTCTGGCGATCGTTGTGATCAATGGTCTTTTCTCTTCGACACTGCTTACCCTTATCATTCTTCCTATACTCTATTTGAAGTTTTCAAAGAAAAGTGATGAGAAATAAATAGCTTCTTGAACCAATATAAGGCAGGTAACTACTCCTGCCCCCCATATTACTCTCTTTTTCACTAAACCTATGTGACCCAAAATATCTATTTATACCTTTATCTATCTTCTGCTACACTACGTTCATAAAAGACTAAGGGTTAAAAATGAATATGCAAGAGATAGCAGATAAGTGTGAAAAAAAGTTTCTAGAAAAAATCGAAGAGAAAATGGGTGACAGTTCAGTAGTACCGTTGCCTGTGATTAAAAGATACTGTCGAATGCTGACGATCTATTGTGACTCAGAAGGTAAAGTAACGGAAAGCTTTATAAAATCGATGGAAAAATGTATTGAAGAGATAAAATCTATAGAGGGTATGGATGAAATCTTCGATGAATGCAATCAATGCCCTGAAGAGTCATAGAAACGGGTCTAAAAAATAAACAAAGCCATGCAATGATGCATGGCCTTTAAAAGATCTGGATCTTCCTTTTAATCATTAAATAGCAATAACATAGATATTTGGATCGAGTTTATCTCTTAGCGCATTTTGAATGGCTTGGAGTGTACCCGTACCTGAACTGGAACAGTCACTACATGCACCAAGATAACTAATGTAAACCTCAAATATCTCACCATTTTCTTTGACATTAAGCACATCGATGTCTCCACCATCCATAATAAGAAACTGTCTTACAGTGTTATCAATCGCAGTTTCAACTGCCATGACTCTATACTCTGGGCTTAATTCTCTAAAAGGTATAGCAGCCAGAGCCTTCTCTGCTTCTTCTTCCTCTGCCAATATTTTTTGGTGTGCTTCAATGAATGCAGAAAGGTTTTCTTTGCAATCAGTGTCTGAGGATCCAGCTTTTGTGTACTCTACAAGACCTTCAAGTGTATCAATGTTATGTAACTCGATAGACTCTTTTATAGAGGCAATGCTCATTGGGCTATCTTTACAAGGAACGGTTTTCTCCTCATGGTTTAATGGCTTATGAATATACTCTTTGACAGCCAGTTTTGCAGCATCAATCGCAAACGTGATCGTATAGCGTTCAGAAGAAGGAAGTGCTTCCATAGTAGGATTGTCACGTAGCAAGCGTTCCAAGGCTTTGTAAGTGATATCATTGATCTGTGGTATACTTTTATTCGTAGATATGAGTGCTAGCATATGATTGACTGCTATACCAGAGGCTATCCCTTCATAGGTATAACGTGCTAGGACAATGCTGTCTTCACGTGTGTTTATAGCCCAATATAGTGTAAGTTTGTATCCAAGTGCTTCATCGCCATAGGTATAGCTAAAAAGTGATGCACCCAGTTCTTCGGCTTCTTCTTCAGAGATAGTCCCCAAATATTTAGGTTCGTTTATAAACATTGCAACCTTGATACCATACTCATCGTTTGTTTCTTGATCCATTTTTTTTCCTTTAGGAGATAATGTGCACTTTAGCAAGCTAACCTAAAAATAGGCTAAAATAATGTCTAAAATATTTTTAATTTTTTCATTTCGGTAAATTACATTCCTTATAGTATTATTATTTGTATTTAGAAGGAAGATGAAAGAACAAATAATCATGTTTTTTACGATATGAACTTCATGAGGTACACCGTATAAGTCAAATACTATTCAGAGAACATATTAAGATGTTTGGGAGTATAATATTCTCATGAAAAACCTCCGAAATGCACTTTTACTTAAACAACTGTATCAACTCAAACAGCTGGGCTACAAATATACATCCGTCACACCATACAAAGAAGATGAGCAGCACCTAAGACTTCCTAACACATTGGATTCACTGAAAAAGCAAGCCATGGAGTGTCATTTGTGCGAGCTTAGCAAAAGTCGCCAGAAAGTGGTCTTTGGAGAGGGTGATCCACAAGCAGATATCCTTTTTATCGGTGAGGGGCCAGGTACGATGGAAGATAGCTCCGGTAAACCTTTTGTCGGTAGATCAGGTGAACTACTCACAAAGATGATAGAGAATGTATTATTGATCTCCAGATCTGAGGTTTATATCACAAATATCGTGAAGTGCCGTCCCCCCAATAATGCAACACCTACACCGACCCAGGCACATACTTGTCAACCTTATCTCTTGAAGCAGATTGAACTCATACGGCCAAAGATCATAGTCACATTGGGTGTAACTGCTTATCATTATCTTACAGGTGATGATACAGAGATAAGTAAAGTGAGGGGTACCCTACACAAACAAAATGATTATACGGTCATCCCTACCTATCATCCAAGTTATTTACTGAGAAATCCAAGCGCTAAAAAAGAAGTGTTTGAAGACCTGTTGAAGGTCAAAGAGTTGATGGGGAAATAATCATAGGAGTTCCCCAAGAATACTGGGGAATGACAAAGAGAAGTGTTTAGGCTTCTCTTGCTTTTGTGACCAACTGTTCAACGATAGATGGATCTTCAAGTGTGGATATATCCTGTGTGATCTCTTCGTGTTTTGCGATAGAACGTAAAATTCTTCTCATGATCTTACCGGAACGTGTTTTAGGCAATCCCGGTACTTCAATGATATGGTCTGCTATGGCAATGTTACCTATTTCTGCTGCAAGCAATGCATTGATATGGTTCTTGATATCTTTGTTGATGTGCCCCTCTTTGAGTACAATATAGATGAAAATCGATTCACCTTTAATATCGTGAGGACGTCCTACTACCGCAACCTCTGCTACCGAATCATCTTTTTTTACTGCTGCTTCTATTTCCGCAGTTCCCATACGGTGTCCAGAAACATTGATCACATCATCTACACGACCGGTGATCGTAATGTAGCCTTCTTCATCAACGACTGCACCATCCCCGGAGAAATACACAGGTTTTCCATTTTTAACTGCGTCTCCAAAGTATGCTTTTTCATAACGTTTTGGATCTCCCCAAATATTTCTGATCATACTTGGCCACGGTTTTGTAATACAAAGGAGTCCTGTCTCCCCTATTTCTTTAGGCGTGCCATCAGGATCAATGACCTCTGCTATGATTCCTGGAAGTGCAAACGTGGCACATGCCGGTTTGATAGGTGTAGCACCAGGAAGCGGAGAGATCATATGTCCACCTGTTTCTGTCTGCCACCATGTATCAACAATGGCACATTTCGAGTTACCTACGGTTTCATAATACCATTTCCATGCCGGTGGATCTATAGGTTCTCCTACAGTTCCAAGTACCTTTAAACTTGATAGATCGTATTTCTCAGGCTCATGTTCACCCATTTTATGAAGTACACGGATCGCAGTCGGTGCTGTATAGAATTGGTTGATCTTATGGTCTTGAACCATTTTCCATGCACGTCCTGCATCAGGGTATGTCGGTACACCTTCAAACATGATAGTTGTTGTCCCCGCAGCCAAAGGTCCGTAGATAATATACGTATGCCCAGTGATCCAACCGATATCTGCGGTACACCAGTAGACATCATCCTCTTTAATATCAAAGACCCATTCCATCGTCATTTGTGCCCAAAGGATGTATCCTGCAGTTGCATGTTGTACGCCTTTTGGTTTACCCGTACTTCCTGAGGTATAGAGTAAGAAGAGCGGGTCTTCACTGTCCATCAGTTCAAAAGGGCATTTTGCATGTTGAGATGTGATCAGTTCGTTGTAATCATGGTCTCTACCCTCTACCCATGTGATCTCTTCATTGTTTCTTTTTACGACAAGTACCGCTTCAACACTCTTGCCACCTTGTGAGAGTGCATCATCGACAACATGTTTAAGCATATAAGGCTTCCCTTTTCTATACGCACCATCTGCAGTGATGACAAGCTTCGCTTCTGCATCTTCGATACGGTCTTTCAGTGCTTCTGCAGAGAATCCGCCAAAAACGATGGAGTGGATTGCACCGATACGTGCACATGCAAGCATTGCATAGGCAGCTTCAGGGATCATAGGCATATAGAGTACCACTCTGTCGCCTTTTCCTACACCAAATTCATCTCTAAGTAAATTTGCCATTCTGTTCACACGTAGGGAGAGCTGCGCATAAGAGATCTTTTCTACATCACCTCTATCACCCTCAAATAAGATAGCGGTTTTGTCTGCTTTGTCTGCAAGGTGTCTGTCGATACACTGGTTGGAAACATTGAGCTTACCGTTGATGAACCATTTGTAAAATGGTGCATTACTCTCATCCAGTACCTGATCATAAGGAGCTAACCAGTCGATCTTTTCGTCAGCATACTCTCTCCAAAAACCTTCATAGTCTTCTAAAGCCTTATTCTGTAACGTCCAATACTCATCCATGTTTTTAATAGCAGCATTTGCAGCGAGTTCCGGATTTGGGTTAAAAGTCTCTTTTATCATTAACAATCCTTTGGTATGTATAGTAGAAAATCATTTTAACATAGAATTAAGAAAGAAAGTTTAAATAGGAGTATTAACTCCTATTTGTTGGATCTGGTGGTCAATTTGTATTATATGATCTCAATTTTTTCTATGACATCCAGACCAAAACCTGCCAGTCCGACAAATTCCGTATCTTTATTTGTGGTAAGCAGATTGATATTTTTAATGCCAAGGTCTTTAAGTATCTGAGCACCCACACCAAACTCTTTGGCTTGTTCGTGAGAGATCACTTTTGTATCAAGGAAGATCAGTGTGCCTCCATTGAGTTTTAAGTACTCTATAGAGTTGTTAAGTGCATTAAAACGTTTATCGTCAAGTACGAGTCCTATGTCTGAACCTATATTATGAAACTTCACATTGGCAGTTTCATGAGGTTTGTAAAACTGTATCACCGTATGTGTTCTATCGAGGTGGTCACAGTATGTGATCTTCTCAACTTTGATACCTCTGAGTTCACAATCCTCTTCTTTGACACGTTTGATCAATTTTTCATGAGCCAAACGGTACTCAACGATATCTGAAATGTACACAATGGAGAGATCATGTTTTTTTGAAAAGAGTTTAAGGTCATCCATACGTGCCATCTTTCCGTCATCCTTGATGATCTCACAGATCACAGCAGCAGGAGCCAGTCCAGCCAACTTACAAAGATCTACCGAACCTTCTGTATGTCCTGTTCTTACCAAAACACCACCATCTTTGGCGATCAATGGAAAGATATGCCCCGGACGTACAAAGTCTTCACTGACTGTTTGAGGATTTGCCAACTTGGAGATACAGTCATCTCTCTCAGCAGCTGAGATACCTGTTTCTGCGTTTGCTGAGTCTATGGAGACAGTGAATGCTGTTTCATGAGCAGATACATTATTACTTACCATGGGTACAAGATCAAGCTTGGAAGCGATCTCATTGGTGATAGGAGTACAGATCAATCCCCTGGCTTCTTTTGCCATGAAGTTAACCATATCCGGTGTAGAGAAAGTTGCTGCATAAACAAGGTCACCTTCGTTTTCACGATCTTCATCATCCATCATGATGACCATTTTTCCATGTTTTATATCTTCTATCGCTTTTTCTACTCTTTTAATCGCTTCAATTGACATTCATATTCTCCAAAAACTTTTATACAGTATATATAGTATTAATCGTATTATACCTATCTGGTACTTCACTTTAGAAACTTTTTTAAACTTTTCTTTCAAACCCCTTGACATGTGAAGCATATGGTGCTATAATGCCGTCCACATAAGCAGTTAGCTTATATCGATTGGGGTATCGCCAAGCGGTAAGGCAACGGTTTTTGGTACCGTTATTCGGGGGTTCGAATCCCTCTACCCCATCCATAAGATTTAATCTTGGTTTTATTAAATCAAGATACAATCTCACTTCATTTAAATCGAAAGATTTATAATTTCCTGTCGCGGGATAGAGCAGTTTGGTAGCTCGTCGGGCTCATAACCCGAAGGTCGTTGGTTCAAATCCGGCTCCCGCAACCAATTATAAATATCGGTATCATCGTTAATACAAGACAATCAATCAAAATAATATTTACTACGAATTTTAGTCAAGGTACACACTTTATTTTCTTAAGCTACTTTATTTAGATTACTTTTTTAAAAAATATCTCAATACACAAATACCCTCCCCCTACTTCAAAACATCCAATGGTAGATAATACATATAGTGGTCAGATAAATTTTTGAAAAATATGGCCTAATTAAATCCCCCATACTAGGACATCGTTTTCTTCCTTACGTCCAAACTCTTCATTGCCATTTTTTCAACAATTTTTGAACATTTTAGTGATATGCTTTAGCATTAGAGTGAAAGGTTTACAATGAAATTGAAGTTAATGCTAAGTGGTCTGATTACATTAATCGCTCTTCTTTTAGTCGGATGTGGCAACAATAATGGTAACACTGCCATGGATGTCTCAGTAAGAGGCTTTCAGGGAATAGTTGAAGAACATCTTGCAGGCATTTTGAATGCAGAACGAGCGATCGCTGCGAGTGTAGAGGCGCAATCAGGCGATTGGGATACGGTCAAGCCTATATTGGCACAATTCGCTGATGACTTGAGCACCGATGCTGCCGTTTGGTACGTCTTTTCGGATGGGCATTACTACACTGTCGAAAAAGATCTTGTTGATGCAAGTCTCAGTGACCGTGACTATTTTTCATCCTTAATGAGCGGTGAGGATATCGAAGGCGATCTGGTCATCAGCAAATCAACCGGGAAGCGTTCCATCATTGTCGCTACACAGGTAGGTGGCAACACCAGTGTTGCAATCGGTGTTTCTGTTGATGCCGAACTGCTTTCTCAACTCGTAACTGAAAGATTGCAGCTGCCGGAAAATATGTATTTTTTTGCTTTGGATCAAGAATTTCAGACACCAATACATAGTAATATTGAGCGCATTTTCGCCTATCCTGCTGAATTTGACGAATCTGTAGAGGGTGTGTTTAAATCCATTCAGGGTAATGATCAAGGGGTTATCACTTATACGTTGAATGGCGATCAGATTACAGCAACCTATCATGCCTCAGAGATACTTGGCTGGCAATTCTTTATTGCGGAGAAGTAAATAGCTTCAGTAGATGAAATAGCAAATTGTATTTTATTCCAAAATGGTCAAGACATAATAATTTTCTTTAATATTTCACAGGCTACAAATTGGTGTAACTCTGGTTCTGTTGCAAGAGTTAAAAGTAAGGTATTATCTTAGGGCTTCAGTTGCTATTAGTTCTAATGTAGATTTATCTGTAATTTGTGGAAATATTATTTTCACTGCATCAATTACAGCTTTTTTAAGTTGATTTTTCTTGTAATTCTCTTTGACATATATAGCTATTTTAAGCTCTTTTGGTAGATCTGCTCCCAAAGTCTCAAGTGTCTCTTTAGTTGCTCTTATCTTGGCATCTGTGATACTATGTGCAGTTTTTATGGTATTTAGAACCATGAAATAATGTAAAACCCTCAAACTAAGTTCATCTTCTAGCTCGGGTGCATAGAATAAAGGTGTTGTCATCTTGGCTGTCTGTGTATCATTAAGCAGTACATCAAAGATATTCTCTACAGTATACTTAGTGTCTTGCATATCCTCTTCTAGTATTGCAACTTCTTCTCTTAATAAAGGGTCATTTAAGTATTCTCTATCTGTTTTAGGCTCTTCCCTAGATTTTCTCTTTATGTATTTATTATAGAGTGTAAGTGATTCAGGTTTCTCACCAGAGCCTCTCTTGGCTGCCCACTCTATATATTCAAGTTCTTTTTCTTTATTTGCATAGTGCTCTTTTAATATTTTAGGGTCTAGTTCAAAGTCAAACATGCTACACCTCCGTCCATTTAGTCTTAGTATCGAAAGTTGTTGGTTTAAATTTAATCTTTTAAACTCTTAACTATCCATTCTTTTTCAAGTAAAAGTAACTCACCTGAAAATATCTGTCCTACAAATTTATCTCCCAGGCTATAGTTACCTACACCTTTAGGCGTGCCACTCATGATAATATCGTTATCGTCCAATGTCATAAAACTTTGTATCTCTGAAAGCATAGTATCAGGTTTATACATCATTAAATCGTACGTAGCAAATTGTACTAGTTTATTATTGATATAGAGCTTCATTTTCAACGTGCTGATATCTACATCAAGATTGATAAATTCACTTAGTACAGCAGAATGATCAAATGCTTTGGCTCTCTCCCATGGCAAACTTTTGGATTTCAGATGGTTTTGAATATCAGCATGTGTCAGATCAAGTCCAAAGCCTATACCATCGATTTTTGCATCACGGATTAAAAAACAGATCTCACCCTCATATCGACAATGTTCTGAAAAGTAGTAAAGTGTGTCACTTATGGCTGAATTTGGTTTGTTGAAAACGACCATACTCGAAGGGATCTCATTACCCAACTCTTCTATATGTGCGACATAATTTCGACCTATACAGACTACTTTAGATACTTCTAAGTATTGGTTTTTGTATTGAATTGTTTTCATTTACTTTGTCAAAGCCTCCATGGCCTTATTTTGTTCTTCGATACGTTTGTTAGCCTTATTCACCGACTTCTTGCTTGACTCTCTCGAATTAACTCGACTAGTTAGATATGAAGTAGGGTTTTGTAGGGTGTTGGAGATACTAAGCGCTTCAACATTTCTTTTATAGGTATTTGTAGGAGTATCAAGTTCGATTTTTTTAGGTGGTTCCGTAGTATCTGTATAAGTATTTTGTATTGGATCTTCTTTGGTCATAAATAAAAATAACCCTGCAATAATCAAAATAACGAGCATAATGTTTTTCATCTACCACCCTCCTCTTTCATATTTTATAGAGACTAGTATAGCATAACAAAAGGATGAAGAAGTGTTAAAAAAGTTTTTTAGGTCTGAGTATATCACCCTGACCCTTTTAGGGTCTAGGTGATGTAAAAACAAGGAAGTTTGATGATTGTTTAATGATTATGCATCAGTAGATAATTGATTCTCAATGGCATCTGTAAGTTCATGTAAAACATTATGTACTTTGTTATCTGTTCCCAGTCTACCTGGATTCATTTGGATTTTATCTACAAACTCTACATTGACATTATCATTTGTATAAGCTACCTTCACATAAACAGTCATTTGTTTGTTCTGATGTCTGTTCTGATATCTGTATGTGAAGTAGTCTTTATTTTTAATTTTCTTTTTAAAATAAAGTGTTTGTGATGCATTTTGCATAGCTGGTGTATATTGTGTCCACTCATCATTCATTGCAGCCGTTTGAATGGCATTGATCATTTTATCTTCTTTCACTGTCATTTGAGACGCTGCAAATCCGTTTGTACCTAGTAAAAAGCTTGCTATAGTTGTAAGCACTAATAATTTTTTCATGTATATATTCTCCTAATTATGTATATATTTTAGTTATTTTTGTATTGGTTAAATTTGTATATACGAACAATCACACGAGTACATACCAACAAATGCAGGCAGTGTGATCGCGCTTTAAGAGAATATAGGAGGTTTGAAGATAGTATTGAGATAGAGTTGATCTACGATAGGTGTTGAGAAATCAAAACCAGTAAATGGTTTTGTTTCCTTTGAATAAGGTTTTGGAACAAAGGCAATTAGCTTTTCATCTAATATTTGTTGTGTCTCTTTCTCTTCCAGTGAAATTTGGATTTTTGTTTCTGATGTACTATCCGCCAATTTAGGTGAAGAGATGTCAAAAGAGATGGCAGTCAACATAACAATGATAAGCGATACAATATAATGCCTGTTTAGTTTCATAAGCTTGATACTACCAAATTTTGTTAATGATGTCAATATCTTTTAGTGAAGTTATCATTTATTTTTATGACTTTTGTCTTTTTTGTATCTCTTGGATTCTTGACGGTAACGCTTTTCATCATAATGATCACGCTGATGTTCACCCAGATAGTGCTTATTGTGTTTATAATAGCCGTTCTTATGGTTTGGATGTTTCTCTTTTCTATACTTTTTTCTATAATGTTCCTGGTACCCTCTCTCATAGTAATGACCACCCTTTAGTCTTTTACCTTTATAATAGTAGTACCCGTTCCTCCAGTCACCACCATAGTAGTATCTGTTATTGTAAAAGTAGTAAGGTCTTTCATCTTGGTAGTGTGGTTTATCATACGCTCGATTATACTGGTCGTAATATCCTTGTGGATAATAGTGTCCACCACTTAGTCTTCTGCCCTCATAGTAGTAGCTTCCGTTTCTCCAGTCACCACCATAATAGTATTTGTTATTGTAAAAGTAATAAGGTCTGTCATCACGGTACTGCGGTTTATCATATGTACCTAAGATCACATCTACCACCACTCTTTCCAGTAAAGACTGTGCAGATACTTGTAGAGGCATACATACACTGATGCATACCAAACTGCTCATGATCATTTTTTTCATTGTTCCTCCTAATTTTGATATATTACAGTATAAAATAAAAATGTGGAGTTATTGTATAAAAACAATTTTATACTCTCTGTCTATCGACGTTAACTTTTCTTCTATCCTTCCTGTTTAGAGAATGGTCTTATTTTACCTTAAGCTTCTCAGCCATTTTACAGCCTTCTTCAGAACCGAGTTTACAGGCTTTTTCGTAGTATTCAATCGCTTTTGAAATATCTTTTTCCAATACTTCACCCTTCTCATATTTCATTGCGACTGAAAAACATCCATAATAGTCGCCATGATTATTACAGTCATCTATATAGTCTTGAACGATCTCTCTTTCCGTCAGCTCTTCACCAAGATCATCATCGAACTCATCAGACTCTGCATGTGTAAAGCTGCTCATACTTAACACAAGTATACTTGCAAGTAGTATTTTTTTCATTGGTATTCCTTTTTTAGATTATTTTACGTATTTTACTGACAAAATGATTTATCTTTGATATTTTTTTTGAAATTATTTTTAATGATGAAACATCATTGACCATTATCAAAGAATCGCCTAATGAAATGAGGTAAAGCAAAGATTCTTATATTATTTTTTAACGATATCCCGTCTATGTATCATTTTACTTACGTATCATTCGATATATCATATTTGGATGATCGAATGAAAAGAACAGTCATAAGTATCATGCCAATAAATACAGTGATAGAGAATAGTGCCAAAAATGGGTCAATAGTTTCAAGAGAAACAAAATTTCCATAATATAAAAATAAACCAATGACAACGCCAAGTGTTCCGACTTGATGAATATAAAATTGGGTAACAGATAGTTTTGAGATCAGGTTATTGAGCCAGAGTTTGTGACACAGACCATAGATAAATGAGACAACAAAACCAATGAGAAGGATATGCGTATGCGTTACTAAATGACTATGGTCTTTGGATGCTGCCATAAAAATACCAAGTGCCAAGCCAATGATGGCATACATGAGACTGATAAATATAAATTTTCTGTCCATATTACTCTCCTATTGTGAATATAAGACCCATATTAGGCACTTTCGTCGTTGGAGTTTAGTATCGCATCTATACTATTGTAGCACTTTTTTCGTCATTTATTTCTCAAACATAGAATGACGTATTCATGGATATCATTTTCTATGACAATTTGACATACTTTCAACTTCTTTCATCTTTTTCTGTCAGAATACATCTATGAAATCTACATCCAAAGAACTGCTTGAATCGGTCAGTAAGCATTGTTACAATGAATTAACACTCTACAAGTTCAACAATACGACACTTCACGTAAGTGATAAGTACAGAGAAGGCAGAGTAACTGCATTGGAGTACCTTATTGAACTTACTTACTATTACCTACAAGAAGAAAAGAAAATAGGAGAAGAGTTTAAGCTGCAGATATCAAAACAGTTAAAGCGTTATGATTGTCTGGATGACACAGAGTATAAACGTGGTCTTTATGATGCATTACATGCAGTATCGGGATTGTAGTGGTTTCTTTGTAAAGAAGAGTGTTCAGTATGGTGTGTCATAAACACACCCTGTAAGGATATCACAATGTACCTCAATGACTTGAAGACCATTCTATTACTGGTTAAGCAATAGGGATAAAAACCTATTCAAAAAATGATAGTAGATCTTTCACATGTGCATTGGTCAGATCTTTTCCAATACTCTTTCCGAGTTTTTCCTTGGTTTTTGTATCGATCATTTCAGTGAGTTTATTCAAGTTTTCCTGAGGAAAGGCAAGATGCCATTTTGGAGGGTTGGTTTCAGAGATCAATGCAATGATATCATCAGCGATCTGCTGCATACCGCGACGCTCTGCTTCTAATGAACGGTTATGCTGTTCACCGGTATTGTGCCCCTGATTTCCCAACTGGTCACTCATGTCATCGGATGTATGGGTATGCGGTTCTATATATTCAAATTTTTTAATTGTGGTTAGGTTTCTTCTCACTTTTTGCGTGCCGGCACTCACATTTCTTGTCTCTTGGGGATCAATACCTGTGACTGTATCAACCTGATATGCATCAAACCCACCTAAGTTAGCGATAACTATAATATTTTCATTAAAATTCATGACTACATTACCTCCTTTGATTTTATTATATTTTATTATAACGACTTTATGCCCTTTACTCAAGTCCTAATAAAATCGTTATTTAGTTTTTTTGGGAAGATTATAATTTGATTGATGATTGAAATAAGAAGTTACTGGAAAGAGTGGGTAAATACCCACTCTTTATATGATGACAGTTCTTGTTTATAAAAATTTATGGTTTAGTGATAGCCCAAGTACCATCGCCATTTTCTGCACCTGAGTGCTGAATGTTCACATAAAGTGTTTCTGGATCAGTTGGGCTGAAGTAGATACCTGTACCTTCTGCACTACCATCAGTCAATGAAGCAAAAAGTTTCACAGATTTAGAAGCACCGAATTCATTAGTTTGAGTTGATGCGAACCAGATATCTGATGGACTATTGTCTTCAACCATAACCAAGTCACCGTTTGGTGCTTTAGCAAGATTATCTACACTGTCAAAACCAGTCTGATGACCATCTTGACCGGGTTTACCAAGTTCAATAGGAGCATTAAGTCCTGCTTTAACAAAGTTAGTCACCTTTATAGTCTCAAGATCGATTGCAAGTACACGACCTTCATAATACTCTTTGCCGTACTCGTCTCTTGGACCTTCAGTGATCGCTGCATAAAGTACACCATCAATGATCTGTAAGTCTTCAGGACGCTGGTAGCTGGCACCACCTATATCAGAACCTGATTCACGTGCATTTTCCGGATCTATTGGTCCTAACCATGCTCCTTGACCTGTTCCATCACGGTTAGCATCTGGGAAACCAAGAACATAGAGGTTACCTGATGATAGATCACCATATGTATTTGGTACGAATTTGTAGATACCGCCGCCACAAGGAAGTTGAGTATCACCTAAATTAGTGACACCAATACCATTCGTATCTGTACAACCTTGAGTACGACCACGGTGCTCATCAACGACATAAACATTACCGTCTGCATCAACTTGAACACCTTCATGTGAAAGTTTACCTACTGCAGGACGCTCAGTAACAGTTCCGGACATCATATCATTAGGGTCAAGTGTCAATTCATAGAAAGAACCAGCAGTTGTCTCTGAATTAAATACTATACTTCCCCATGGCGTCCATGCGATACCGTCAATTGCAGTGAAATTTGTAGACTGGGCAATGATTTTAGTCTCACCCGTTTCCAGATCGACAACGGATACTGCACCACCTAAATCATTCCATTCAGTAGGAGCAGTTGCACCTAGACGAACTTCATGTGTACGGTAAAGATAACGACCTGCATTTGTACCAGTTTCATTCACCACGTTCATATCGTGCCAATCATTTTCAGTAGGATAGATATTTAGATCAGTTTCATCAGATACAACCGTCTGAATATAACCTTCCGGTAATTTCCAAGGTGCACTTGGATCCCAATTCTCTGCATTAGCAGATAATTCTATTGGAACAAAATTACTGAAATTGATATTACCTGTTGCATCAACTTCCTCTATATTATCAACATTATCAACTCCATTTGTACCATCTGTAGTACACGCAGATAATGTTAAAACTAATGCTGCCGATGCAGCAATACTGATCCATTTGCTCATTTTAGCTCCCTTGTTTTGTTTAATACATAAAAATGCAGTGGGATATTAGAAGAAATTGATAACAAATATATATTATTTTGATTACATGCATGTATCCGTATAAGATAAATAAAAGTTATAACTATATGATATGGCTCTTTTAATGACTGATTTAATTTATAGAACTCTGTACCACTACTCTTAAGTTTTTTGAGGCACAATAAAATTACAAAGAGATAAGCAAAGGGATAGAGTATATCAATGGTTAAACAGACAAGAAAAATACTGCTGGCAATATTATTGGGGGTCATTGCGTTTGGAGTGATGATCGCATTTTTTACACTTGGACAGTCTCTTATGGTTGCAGTGATCGTATTGATGGTGACACTGTGGACGAATGAGGGGTTGCCTCTGGCTGTGGTTTCACTGCTTCCGATCGTTCTTTTCCCCGCCACAGGAATATTATCTACAAAAGAGACGGCGGTAAACTATGCCAATCCCATCATCTACCTTTTTCTAGGTGGTTTTTTGATCGCGATCGCTGTTGAGAAGACAGGACTTCACAAAGTGATAGCAAGCAGAATGCTAGATCTGTTCCCAAATTCTGTCAGAGGCATTATCTTTGCTTTAATCATCACATCGGGGCTTTTAAGTTCTATACTCTCAAACACCACGACCACTCTGCTCCTGCTTCCAATCGCACTCTTCTTAACCGAAGATGTAAAACTCAAAATGCGATTTGCTTTAAGTATAGCCTATGGGGCAAGTATTGGAGGTATATTGACACCTATCGGTACGCCGCCTAACCTGATACTTTTGGGGATCATGAATGAGATGGGGATGGAAGCTATTCCTTTTGTCCAGTGGATGTATATGGTTGCACCATTGGTTTTCTTGATGTTTATAGCAGTGGGGTATATTCTGGGAGCGGGTGTTAAAAATCTGTATATTGAAGCAGATCTCAGTAACAAAACGCTTACTGCCGATCAAAAGAAAGTCGTCTATCTTCTTTTCGGGTTGATCATACTGCTCTTAGTCAATGCTCCTATTAAACCGTATTACAATGGATTGGGGTTGAGTGAACCGGGTATACTGCTTGCAGCCGGGCTGCTTCTTTTTGTCCCGCCTTTTTCAATTTTGGAGTGGATGGATGATAAAGAGAGCATCCCCTACCGTATCATGTTTCTTTTTGGTGCAGGGTTTGCGATAGCTGCGGCGGTCACAAAGACGGGTATGGCTGAAGAGATCGCTTCACATCTTATGGGCTTCGCGAATATGCCTATGATCCTTTTCTTACTTATCATTGCTGCTATGATCACCTTTACTACAGAGATCACCAGCAATACCGCACTGATATCGATCATGCTTCCTATTCTCTATAAGGTAGCCGAACAAACGGGTATGGATGCAACACTGATCATGGTGGTCGCGACGGTCTGCGCTTCGTATGCATTTATGCTTCCTATTGCTACCCCGCCTAATGCAATAGCGATGAGTTCAGGTGCAGTTTCAGTCAAAACAATGGCGACATACGGGATCATGTTTAATCTAATGGGTATTCTACTTATCGTGACAATTGCCCGATCTCTCTGGATACAGTTGCTGTAGATCGTAGTTTATTCCATCTCCAGTGTCATCAGATACATCTCTTCACCGTCAAGGACCGATACATCTGTACTTTGGCAGTGAAGACACTGATAGCGAACTTCATTCTGCTCGCTCTCTTGCTGACACGTATTGCAGTAGAGCTTAAGATCCTGTAGCTGCATGACAAATTCTGCACCGTCACACACGGTTTTTTCTCTAAATGTTTCAAAAGCGGTTTTTAGCAGATGTGGTTCCACTCCGCTGAGTTTGCCTATTTTGGTCACTACTTTGGTGACTTTCGTTGAATTATTTGCTCTGGCATGATCTTCACACTGTTCTAAAAGGGCTTGGACTATGGAGTATTCATGCATGACGTTAGCATATCCTAGGTAAAAGTTCGCCTTTTGGCAAGTCAAGATAACGGCTGCTTCCATAGGCAGAATGAAGGATGACCCTTCCCTCTTTTTTTCTACTTACCTGGCCGATCATTGTTGCTTTCTTTGTGACTTCTACTGTATGCAGTGCAGCTAATGCCATTTGTGCATTTTTTTCAGGGACAGACAGTATAAAGGTACCCTCATTGGCAAAATCAAAAGCTTCAAAACCAAACAGTTCACATATCCCCTGCACCGCTTGATCAACAGGTATGTTTGACTCTTTGATTTCCAAACAGACTGCACTTTGTTCAGCCCATTCATTCAATACTGCAGAAAGGCCTCCACGTGTAGCATCACGCATAGCAGAGATAGAAACATTTGCATCGATTAAGGCTTGAACTGCTGGCCATAATGTGGCACAATCACTCTTAAGATCACCAGAAATTCCCAATCCTTCACGTTCCATCAGGATCGCTGCACCATGCCGTCCCACATCACCTGAGACGATAATGATATCTCCCTCCTGAAGATGATTTGCTGAGATCCCCTCTTTTTCTATCTCCCCTATGCCTGAGGTATTGATAAATAATTTGTCAACGGCACCTTTGGGAACCACTTTGGTATCACCACAGACAATTTTTGCTCCGGAGTGTTTAAGCTCCTCTGCCATTGCTTTTACGATAGTCTTCAAGTCATCAAAAGAAAATCCTTCCTCGATCATGAAGGAGGCACTAAGATAAAGTGGTTTGGCACCCATCATGGCAAGATCATTGACCGTACCTGCTATGGCAAGTTTTCCTATGTTTCCACCATTGAAGAAGATCGGGCTTACGGTAAAACTATCTGTGGTAAACGCGATCTTTTTTTTGACTTCCAAAACGGCAGCATCTTCTGCAGCGAGCAGTGTATCATTGGAGAAATAGTGATAGAAGAGATCGTGAATGAGGCTGTTAGTCTCTTCTCCACCACCACCGTGGCTCAGCTGTATCTGTTTAGGACTTGTCATTTAGATCTCTCCATATCGGTAATAGGCATTACAGGCACCTTCTGCGCTGACCATACAACTACCCATAGGATTGTTTGGTGTACAAGCCGTTCCAAAGACCTGACAGTTATTCGGCTTAGCCAATCCTTTGAGTATCGTTCCGCAGATACAAAGTTTATGGTCATCAATAGGCTCTGTTGGTAGAATATCAGCAAATATTTTTTCTGCATCATAAGCAGCATACTCTTCTCTTAGTTCAAGTGCACTATCTGGAATGTCGCCTATGCCACGCCAGCGAAAATGTTTACGTGGTTCCATGAATTTTGCTATCATTTCCTGTGCTTTAATATTGCCCTCTAAGGTCACAGATCGGCTGTATTGAATCTCCATTTCACAGCGCTCTTCATTCTTTTGCCTCACGATCATCAAAATGCTCTGCAGTACATCAATCGGTTCAAACCCACTGACTACTACAGGTGCACCATATTTTTCAGGTAATGGCTGATAGATCTTCGCTCCACTGATGACGCTGACATGTGCAGGGCCTATCAACGCATTGATCTTTGCCTGACCATCTGCCATGATGGCATCCACTGCCGGAGGAACAAGTACATGATTGATATGAAAATAAAGATTAGTGATACCTTGTTTTTCGACCTGCTCTAGTAATGCTGCTGTCATAGGGGTTGTTGTTTCAAAACCTATGGCAAAGAAAACAACTTTTTTATCTGGATTTTCAAGTGCGATCTTGATCGCATCCAAAGGTGAATACAATGCGCGTATATCACAACCATTAGCCCGTTCCACCGCCAAAGAACTTTTAGAACCTGGTACACGGATCATATCACCCAGGGTGAGTAAAATGGTATCTTCCATCTGCGCCAAGGCGATTGCATGATCGATCCGTTCTTTTGGCATGATGCATACCGGACAACCAGGACCATGTATAAAATCTATATTATGAGGGAGTAGTTGCTTTAGCCCATATTTCATAATGGTATGGGTATGCCCACCACATACTTCCATAATATTTAACGTTTCTTTTAAATTTTTTGTTTCATCCGTAATGGTCTTAGCCAAGGCTTTGATAACATCAGGGTCTCGAAACCCGTCATAAAGATCTTTAAGCTGAAGTTCACTCATACCTGGGTCCGATTATCACATTGGTCATCCGATTCAATGACTTGCCGTCTCTCTTCCTCTTCCATAGCTTCAAGCATTTCCCGATAAAGCTCAAGACTTTGCAAGGCTTCTTCTTCATCTATTTTATTCATTGCAAAACCGACATGGATGAGTATATAGTCTCCTATGTTGATCTCATCAGCTATGAGATCAAGGCTTACATGGCGTTTGATCCCCATTGTATCAACTGTAGCCATATTGTTGTCATCAATTTTCACTACTTTAGAGGGTATGGACAGACACATATTAAGCCCTCATTTTTCGTTTGAAATTTATCCACTCTACAACGGAACGAATAGACTCTTTATCATTGATATTGACTTCCAGGATATCCACATTGGGTTTAATGCGTCTGGCCTGGGCTTTTTCATTTTCAATATCATACTTGAAGTATGGCAGAAGGTCGGTTTTTGTGATGAGGACAAGATCGGCTTGACGGAACATGACAGGATATTTGGCTATCTTGTCTTCCCCTTCGGGTATAGAGACCAGTACGATGTTCAAATGTGTACCCACATCATAAGAAGCAGGACAGACCAGGTTTCCTACATTTTCCACAAAACATACATCCAACCCATCCAACGGCATATCGTGTAAACCTTTATGCACCATAAAAGCATCCAAGTGGCAAGCAGAACCAGTCTGTATCTGCATGGCAGGAATGCCTTTTGCTTGAAGCCTCTCTGCATCTTTACTGGTTTCTAAGTCACCCTCAACCACACCAAATTTAAAATCTGCCACATCTGCCATATGTTCCAACAGCGTGGTTTTCCCACTCCCAGGACTGCTCATAAGGTTGATACCCAATATACCTTTGTTGTTAAAATGTTGTCTGTTATGCTCTGCTTCATGGTCATTTTTATCTAAGATCTTTTGAATGACTGAGATGGTTTTGGCATCATTGAGTTGTGGATTGTGATGTAAATGTTCATGTGCTTTTTGATGCTGATGAGAATGAGCATGATCTTTACCTTCATGACTATGCTCCATCACACTCTCTGTTATACTACACCCACAATCTGTACACATATTTTTCCTTTATCCTAATAATATATTCGTTCCGACTATCAGTGAAATGAAACCGGCCGTTGCAAATGCTCTTCTTACGTTTTTTAGATTACCTAAAAAGCTTTGATTGATATAGAGTATCAACAGTCCAAATGCAAAAAATACCAGCATGACCCCAAGTGTAAAAAGACCTACCATCGATAGATCTACACTGCTACCTTGAACAGCACCCAGTGTGATCAGCATACCTCTCACACCTCCTGCTCCCATTAAAAGTCCCAGTGAGAATGAAGAACTGTTCTCTATGCCATGGTGTTCATGCGACTTTCCAAACCAAATGTGTATGTGCTCTTTATCGCCATGCTTATGTTTTCGCAGTTGAATACGATTTGTCAGAACCATCGTAAGTAGATAGATACCTATACCTATGATCACCATGGCAGAGATCATATCTCCATAGGCTAAAATTTCTTCAGATAATTCAATGTGTTGGAGTATTTTTGCAAAGATAAAAAGGCTGAGACCATGACCTAAGGCAAAGAGTGCTGTGATCAACAAGGTTTTTTGTTTATTTTTTCCTATGGAAAAATCAGCAATAGCGGTAAGATGATCAGGACCAAATGCATGTAAAATACCATACCAGAAAATAAGTAATAAACCAGCTTCCATCTTGCGTTCCTTATACTTTTAATTATAGAGTCTTTTCATAAAATTGTGTTTAAAGATATGCATCTTTATCATGCGTTTTGTGTTGAGTAATAATGCAAGGCATGCCATGCCTGTCCTCCAGCGATCCCACCATCATTGATCGCTGTATCATTTTGAAAATAATAGTTACGATTCTCTTTTTTACAGCGTCTGATGATCTTCTCAACCAGTACTTTGTTCTGGAAAACACCTCCAGAAAAAAGAAGTGGGAGCGTAGGATGTTTTTGGGCGATCTGAAAAATGATCTCTACGACTGTATTAAAAAAGGTTGAAACAATGCGTTGTCTATCTTCCATTTGTACCATAGATTCTACCATCGATTGTAGGTTGATCATACCATTCTCTATCTCAAAATGAAAGATATCCGTGATGCTTTCATCCACATACTGTTCCATGACCAAGCCACTTTCCCCTTCAAAACTTGACAGATGTACAATATCTGCAAAACTTGCCACAGCATCAAAAAGTCTTCCCATAGAACTGCACAATGGAGCATTCATGCCCTTCTCCCATACCGTATGAAGTATGTTGACCTCTTCTTTGGAAAATTGCTGTAATAGTGGCAATTTTAGTGCATGTATCTCATCAAGTGTATAGGTTTCAAACAAGAGAGAAAGAGCAGATCTGCGTGGCTCTTTGATGGCCTTTTCCCCACCCAAAAGACGAAAAGGTGAAATGGTCACAATACGTTCATAGTTTTGATGATCTGCTATCATCACTTCTCCGCCCCATATGGTTCCATCATCACCATAACCCGTACCATCAAATGCAAATCCCAAAACTTTTCCATCCATATGATGTTCGCCCATCACTGCAAGAAGATGAGCATAATGATGCTGTACTTCAATGGCTTGTAAATTTGGATGATTTTTTTGTAATTGTTTAGCCCATTTTGTGGTCATATATTCGGGATGTTTATCATAGACGATGACATCAGGTTCAAAATCATAAAAGCGTTTAAATGTATGAAGTGTACGTTCAAAATATTCAAATGCTTCTAGTGAATTTAAATCACCGATGTAGGGACTCATAATAAGCGTATTATCAAAGATCAAAGCAATACTGTTTTTTTGATTTGCTCCGACAGCGAGTATCTTTTTCTCACTCTTAAACGGTAGTTTCATACTTTTTGGTGCATAGCCTCTGGACATACGAAGTGTTATCTTTTCATCGCCTACCATTTGTAAGACACTGTCATCATTTGCATTGAGTATATCGCGGTCATGGTCAAGTATCAGATCAACAACAAAGCCAAGCTTCTCAAGTAACTCAACACTGTTTTGTATGATCGGGTCATCACTGTGATTCGCACTTGTAGCAACAAGAGGAACATTGACCTCCTCGAGCAGAAGATGATGCAAAGGTGTATAAGGAAGAAAAACACCTATGCGGTCAAGACCCGGTGCTACAAGAGGACTGAGTAAACTCTCTTTTCGTTTAGGAACGATGACGATAGCTTTTTCTTTGGATGTGATGAGTTCTGCTTCCCTTAGAGATATGTCTGTAGAGGCTTTTAAACTTTCTATATCTGGGAACATCACGGCAAAAGGCTTTAGTGGTCTTTGTTTGCGTTTTCTTAACTCATCTACAGTATTGGTGTTGGTGGAATCACAGATCAGATGAAATCCTCCAAGTCCTTTGACTGCTACAATAGACCCTTTTTTGATAGCATCTGCGGTTAATTTTATAGTATCATTGCCTTTTATTAATACGTTTCCCTTAGGATCAAGTAATTTGAGTGTAGGTCCACAGTCAGGACAGCTGATGGGCTGTGCATGAAAACGGCGATCCAAAGGATCCATGTACTCTTTTTGGCACGCTTTACACATCATAAAAGAATGCATAGAAGTGTTGGGTCTGTCATAGGGAAGTGTTTCTATGATACTGTAACGCGGTCCACAGTTAGTACAGTTAATAAAAGGATAAGCGTGTCGTCTATTGGTTGGATCATGCATCTCTTGGAGACAATTTTTACAAATGGCTATATCAGGAGAAACCAAAGTAGATTTCTGATTTGCTGTGTTACTTTGAAGAATTTGAAAATTTGTATAACCGACGTACTGTGTATCTTCACTTGAGAGTGTATCGATACGTACAAGAGGGGGCAGTTCTCTGTGGAATGCTTCTGTAAATGCCTCAATGGCACTCTTTTTACCCTCAAGTTCTATGTTTACCCCAGCTGTAGTGTTTACTATAAATCCATTTAAATGGTAACGGTCCGCGAGCTGGTAGATGAAAGGACGAAAACCAACGCCCTGTACAACCCCGGTGATGTTAAACTTTCTATTCACTTCCAAGGGTAATCGCTCCAAATGCGACATTGGCATCATCTATGCTTAAACGTTTGTTTCTATAGATCGGATAATTGATACTCAGAGCATTATAGGCACGCATCAATAATTGACGGTTTTCAAATAATCCACCGCTGAGTGTCACACCATGGATACCTATATTTGCATCTGCATTTTCAGCCTGCTGTGCAATAAAGTCTGCCAAAGAATCAATAAAACCAAAACTCAGGAGATACTCATCAAGACCGGCAAGTTTGAAACTCATGGCAGAACGGATGGCAAGCCTCGGGTCAAGCTGGTATCCCTCTTCTGTGTTTATGACTTTATAATCGATACGAGGACCGGATTTACCGTTGAATTCAATGGCAGTTGACTCAAGTTTTTCGCATGACTCCAGTGCATCGCTCCCTTCATACAAGCCGATAAAAACAGCTGCCATAGACCATATTTTGGTAATGTCAGAAATATCGGTATGGGATGTAAACTTCACTTGTTCGATCGTATCACAGAGGTCAGGAAAACTCTTTTGGAAATTGTTCACCAGACGCATACCACCCTCGTCCATGGTTCTGATCGCTTCTAACATATGTTTAGGCTGACAGATGGTATTATCTCTGAAGAGTACCATAGGGGTATATCCTATTTTTCTGGAAAAAGAGAAGATATGAGATGGATGTGTTCGGCTGAAATGTATCCCACAGAGTGACTGTTCGTCAAGTCCATGTTCAAGTACAATGGAACGCATGGCAGCATGTGCAGGTTCAAAACGTATCGCATTGGCAAAGGTAGGTGCTGCATCATTCGCAACATAGCGTATAGTTGGTTTTTGTAAGGCAAGTATTTTGTTCAACTGTAAGCCATTTACATCTCCACAGGCCTGAAAACCGTTATACTCACAGAAAGAAGGTTGTTTTAAAGGGATATCCATAGAAAATGGCAGCATATCACGACCTGATGTGATAATCAACTTTTCATCCAGCGCAGTAGCAACACGTAATGTAGATACATGGTCAGAGTACACTGCATCTATATCTTTCTTTTTTAACGCAATAGAGAGGGCCAAAGTAATTTTATCATCTGCGAAGAAGACAGGATAAAAAGGTTGATCCAATGTATTTTCAGCGCGAAACATTAATTTCGGTTTTAAACGCACGGAAGGTTTTTCCACTGTCATCAAGCTATCCAATTCACATTGCGTGATAAGAAATTTATCTGAAATATCTGTAGGATCGCAAAAGAGAATACCCTGATCGTTTTGTTCCTTTGTATGTAATAAAGCAAAGCGGCGTGTTCCATTATAGGTAGGTAAGACAATTTCACCTTTCTCTTCCAAGACAGTTGCCAATTGCAGAAAAAAATCCTTTTCTTTGGATGCTTGGATGCCTGTATAAGTAGTGAGATCATCCATAGAAATAGATAGTTCACTGAACCCGCAAACAGTACATGGATGAAACGGATTCAATGTGTTGATCACTTTTTCCTGGCATTCGGGGCAATATGGTACTTCATATGGAGCATCATTCTTAGAGAGTATCTTAGAAGCTACCTCGGTGTTAGCCTCCTCTATCTTGTACTCTTCCAAGAAGAGTGACTGGGGGACGAGCAAGGATATTTGTTCCGCCAGTGCCTCTAAGCTTGTTTGGTCAGCTGAAGCTTCTATCCTGAACTCTGTGCCATTCTGGTATAGTGAAAGCGGTAGAGTTGAGAGTTCATTGATACGATTTAACAGTCGTATAAACAACCCATTACTATGGGTGTATGTAAATTTAAACGCTATATGCATCAAGTACCCTAAATGAGTTTGGTAGAATGGCCTGCATATCGACTTCAGCTTTTTTGACTGCAGCAATTCCCATGGTTTTTAAGTAATGTAGCAGTGTCTTTTCCATCAGTGGTACGGCGGCAGCTACACCCTCAGAAAGAGAAAATTCTGTGGCTTCTATCACTGTGGGTACGACACCCATGATCATCGTAGGTGGACGATCGCCTGCAAGATCCATCATATTGAGAGTTTGCAGCATTTCAACCTCATGTGCACTACCCTGCCAGTCTACTGCATCAGGCACTGCATCAAAATCAAAGAAATAAACTTCACCAGCCTCTACTCCTGGTGCATTGATCGTATCAACAATGATCACATGATCATACTCTACGATGATAGGTATGAGTCTTTGTGCAAGGGTCCCTCCATCCACAAGATCGATCTGAGGTTCACCTTCAAAACGGTATTTCTCTCCTATATAATTGATAAAATGTACCCCGATGCCTTCATCACCAAATAGCAGGTTCCCAATACCTAATACTAAAATTTTCACTTTTTATCTTTTTCCTCAGACTGGCTTTCTAGTTGTTCTTTTTTCAGATGGTAATCATACCCTGTAAACATTACATCAAGCGCGGCATGTTTAAATCGTATGGCAGACCAAATGACCATGTAGATATGGATAGGGATAAAGACCAAAAAACCCCACATTGTAATATGATGTATAAAACGTACACTAGCAAGTCCACCGAACCATGCCTCAACTACGCGCATTGAGTCATATAACAAACCACCAATACCTTGGTGATAGACATGTACATACAATATTAATCCAGTAAGTGAGGCTGTAATAACCAAGAGCGTGATTATAAAGTAAGTAAAAAACTGTAATGGCCCATACAACCCTATTTTACGTAATTCACCGAAAAAGAAATATGACTTTAACGCAACTAACCAAGATTTTAAACTGAATACATCTCTAAGTGAACGTAATTCACCATTACTATCTGGTCCAAAAAAGAAGAGATAGATACGAAGCAGACCGGAAGATATCAGTACAAATCCCAGGATAAAATGCCACATTGCCCACTTTCCATAAAGTAGTTTATCCGTTGAACCTTCAGACAAAATGAATGGATGTGCTAGATAGAACCCGGTTATAATTAATCCCGTTACTACAAGGGCACGTATCCAGTGTAATATTCGATTACCCCAACTATAAACAAAATCAGGATGTTCTATAATATATTCTTCTGGTTTTTTCATAGTTTTCTCTCCTTTTCATTCCTTTTTATTCAAGGAAATCTATTTAACACATTAACAAGCTGTCCCACTGTTCATAGGATTCACTTTAAATTCACTAAGTTCTGCACCTTTCATATCCATCACATGTACGGAACATGACATACAAGGATCAAAAGAGTGAATCACTCTGAGTACTTCAAGCGGTTTGGTCGGATCTTCAAGTTTTAAACCTACCAAGGATGCTTCATAAGGGCCAATAGTACCGTTACCGTCCATCGGTCCAGCATTCCATGTTGTCGGTACGACTGCTTGATAATTTTCTATGACTCCATCTTTAATACGTACCCAGTGACTAAGTGTTCCACGAGGAGCTTCTCCTATAAAGCGGCCTTTGTAGACTTTTGAAGGATCAATCTCAAACTTAGTGTACGTACTGTCATCGGTTTTGATATTCTCTACCAGTGAATTAAAGGTTATGATAGCATTGTCAGATATCAATTTAGTTTGAAGCATTCTTGCCGCTGTTCTACCTAATGTCGTAAAGAGTGCACCTACCGGCAGTCCCGTCCTTTTTAGAAAAGCGCCTACTTCCGCTTGGACCTTTGCATTGCCTCTGGCATAATTAACCAGTAAACAGGCTAAGGGACCAACCTCCATCGCTTGATCGTCATAACGAGGTGATTTCACCCAAGAGTATTTTGCATTTTCATCGATGATCTTTGCTTCTCCATTCACAGTATCACCATCTACAAAACCAGTATAGTCTGGTTCAGTCACACCATCCCAAGGTTGTAAGTGATTTGTACCTTTATACCATGCGTGTGTCACATCTTCTTCTATCTTCATATCATCAATATCGAATACTTGAGTAATATCACCATTTGTGATGTACCCACTTTGGAAAAGATTTTCTGTACGGTTTAGCATAAATGCATCAGCAGCAAGGAAGTTCTTCACCCCTACTCCACCTAGTACGGTTTCTTCTGTACCGTAGGCTTCTGCAGCCATGATGATATCTGCCTGATAGGCACGATCGATGAAGTCTTTAACAATTTTGTATTTTTCTTTCCATTGAGCCAGACGTGTAGGACTCAATATATCTCTGACACAGGTCACCCCACCCACCACAAGACTTTGCGGATGCGGCTGTTTTGCTCCAAAGATAGCGAACATCTGTGCAGCTACACGCTGTACCTCTAGTGCCTTGAGATAATGTGAAAGTGCGATAAGGTTCTGTTCCGGAGAGAATTTGTAGGTGCCATTCCCCCAATAGGCATTGGCGAATGGACCAAGTTGACCTTTATCTACAAACTCTTTCACTCTCTTTTGTACAGCAGTCAGTTCATCTGCTCCTGTTGCTATAGGTGAATCAGAATATTTAAAAGCCAACTTGGATGCTTTTTCAGGGTCTGCACTCAATGCTGAGACCACATCGACCCAGTCAAGACCATGTAAGTGGTAGAAATGTACCACATGGTCATGCATATAAAGAGATTCATTAAGAAGTGAACGTATCAATTGTGCATTGTAGGGTGCTTCTACACCTAAGGCATTCTCTACCGCTTCCACACCGGCCTTGTAATGTGAATAAGTACAAACACCACAGATACGCTGTGACATAAGTCCAGCATCACGAGGATCACGCCCTTTAAGAATAAGTTCGATCCCTCTCCACAAAGTCGATGATGAGTAGGCTTTTTGTACTACATTGCTTTCATCTACTTCGACTTCTATACGCAGATGTCCCTCAATTCTAGTTATCGGATCGATCACTACACGTCTGTTACCCATGACTTACTCCCCCTTTTCATCATGTTTATTCATAAATATACTTGCAACGGCATGTGCACCTATACCAACCAATGTTGCAGTAAGAAGTGTGGTGCCTATCTTATCAACAGTGGAGTTGAGTCCCATGACGAGATGTGAATCGATCGGTTTTTCCAATGGCCCCATCGTATCCCAGAAGTCCGGTTCAGAACATCCCATACAACCGTGTCCCGCACCAATCGGCCAATTGACATGCTGGTTAAAGCGTTCTGTAGAACAGTTGTTAAAGGTATACGGACCTTTACATCCCTGCTTATAGAGACACCATCCGTCTTTAGCACCATCATCACCGAAACTCTCTACGAACTCTCCGGCATCAAAATGTCCGCGACGTTCACAAAGATCATGTATGCGGTTACCGTATGCCCATTTTGGACGATGGTAACGGTCAAGTGCAGGCAGTGTACCAAAGAGTAAAAAGTGCATCAGTGTACCAACAATATTTGAAGCACTTGGAGGACAACCAGGAACATTGATAACAGATTGAGAAACCACCTTGTCAACACCTTTTGCACCGGTAGGATTTGGTGCAGCAGCCTGAATACCACCAAACGCAGCACAAGTTCCTATGGAAAAGATCGCTGCTGCGTCTTTGGCCGCTTCTGTAACAACACTGAGGCCTGTTCGACCTTGGGGTCCCATGGTCAAATACTGACCGTTCATAGCTGTCGGTACTCCACCCTCAACAAGGAGAATATACCTTCCTGCATATTTTTTTAAAGCTTGATTCAGGTTTTCTTCCGCTTGCCAGCCTGATGCAGCCATGAGTGTCTCATGGTATTCAAGAGAGATATAGTCAAAAATCAGGGAATCGACTGTTGGCGCATCAGAGCGTATAAAAGATTCACTACATCCTGTACACTCTGCCATATGGAGCCAGACCAACGGTATACGATCGGCCATTTTAGCAGCTTCAGCAAATAAAGGAGTGAATTGGGAAGGCAGGGCAAGCATTGCTGTAATACCTGCAGCCCATTTGATGAAGTCACGCCGCTCAATACCACGACCTTCAAGCATCTGCTCTATAGACTCTTCTTTAAACGAAGGCAACTCAGACAACGCCTGTATACGATCTTTTGCTTTTGCATAAAGTGCATCAAAACCATTCATCTTCAACCCCTTTAATTTTTGTATGTGCTAAGTATATCATAGGAACTCTAATAATATTTGCTTCTACCAAATATTATAAAATAATTTTTAATTATGACAATTATCTATTTTCTAGAACCATCCTCTCAACATAAGATACCAGTACATCGGTTTCAACTGATAGAGGTCAAATGCCCACCACAGAAATCTGGGTTTTGCAGGATCCAGGAATGGTACGGTAGGTGCTAGACCTTTGTAGTTAAATTCAGCCATGATGATCTCACCATATTCTGTTTTAAGCGGACAGACTGTGTACCCATCGAATTTCTCCATCAGTGGCTTACCTTCAAGTGCTGAAATAAGGTTGCCCACAGCGATAGGACCATGATGTCTAGTAGATCCACCGGTTTTACCTAACGGAATACCACAAACATCACCCATGCCAAATACATTTGGGTATCTTCTATGCTGCAGTGTTTCCTGGTCTACTTCAAGCCATCCCTTAGCAGTACCTTTTTGCCAACCCAATTGAGAATCCACCAATGCCTGAGGAGGCCCCATAGGCGGTACAATATGAATGAAGTCATAAGAGATGTCTACCATTCTTTTTTCTTCAGATATATCATACTCTTCCAGATCTTCATCATATTCCCCTTTGACCTCATAGGTCTCTTCAAACGTTGCTACCTTGTTCTTTGTATCTATGGCAATAAGATTGTGTCTAAAATGATTGGTAATGGTGTCATACTTATTTTGTACTTCTAGCAGTGATTTTTCGATCTCAGGGATGTGAAACAGTTTTGCACTGTCAGTAGCGTAAATATAATTCGCCCCTAAATCATTTTTTTTCAAATGATCTGCACTGAGGTAGAGGATCTTTTGTGGTGCACCACCACATTTGATAGGTGTGTTCGGACTTGTATAGAGTACTGTTGGTTTTTTACCTGAAGCTGCTGCCTCTTTGAGCGCGTTGAACCAGTGCAAAGTCACTTCACCACCTTTAGCGGTACCTTTTTCCAGATTGTTCAGATAGACACTGGAGATACTGTTTTTACCTATATCCTCTTCACTCAGACCTTTGATCCAATCATAGTGATAGACTATCCCGGTAGCCACGACCATATAATCATAAGGTACTTCCACACCGGCACGTGTCGTTACTTTATTGTTATCCGGATCAAATGAAGCAACTTCATCTTTGATCCAATTGACATCCTCCGGTATGAACTCTCTATTCTCTTTTGCAATATCATCTAACGTATAAAGCCCGGCAGCCATAAAGACCTGTCCCGGCTGATAAAGGTGTGTCTCATTGGGTGCAATGATCGTAATATCTGCATTAGGTAAAGCACTGTGAAGTCTGGCAAGTGCCATGATACCGCCTGCTCCACCACCAACAATCAAGATCTTGGCATTCTTTTCACTTTTGGCTGTTGGTGCTTCATCTGCTTGTAAAAAAGGAGATGAACCCACCAATGTGGCCGCCCCACCGACCCCCATCATTTTGAGTGCTGTTCTCCTACTGATACCTTCTTCTATGGCTTCACCATGCAACAGTTCCACTAAAGGTTTACTATGCTCAATTTTTTTATGCTTCATAAATTAAAATCCCTATGATTTATTTATCTTAAGTATAGGATAAATAAATTTTACAAATACTGAAAATAATCTATGAATATGATGATAAGCATTTAAATAAAGTGTTTTCATTTAAAGGTAGTATTATCTTAAGTACGCAGTTGCTTCAATCATAAGAATAGTGATATAATGTTCTTAAAAAGAGATAAATCTATGGCTGGGCAACTTATACAAGCACTTTCTGGGTTGGGAATGTTCCTGTTTGGTATGTTATATATGGAACTTGCACTGAAAGAGGCAGCCGGGCGCCGTTTTAAAACCTGGGTCAAGAACTCAACATCTTCTACTCTTAAATCTCTAATGACCGGAACGATTGCCACTGCGATGCTTCAAAGTTCTTCTGTCGTCACGCTTATGACATTATCATTTGTGAGTGCCTCTCTGATCACATTGTATTCGGGGATTGCCGTTATATTTGGTGCAAATGTCGGTACAACTGTGACATCATGGATCGTTGCAACACTTGGTTTTAAGGTTAAGATTGAAGCTTTTGCTTTACCGATGATAGGTGCAGGAGGTCTGCTGCTTATATTTGCATCTTCAAATCAAAAAATTACATCTGTGGCTAAAGTATTTGTTGGGTTCGGCCTTTTATTTCTTGGTCTTGAATTTATGAAAAACTCTATAGAGTCTTTAACCAGTCTGATTAACCTTGAGAAATTTTCACATTTACCTCTCATCGCTTTTGTTGGTATCGGTTTTTTTCTTACAGCACTTATCCAGTCAAGTTCAGCGGCTACAGCTATTGCACTGAGTGCACTCTATGTACACATCTTAAACTTTGAACAGGCCGCTGCCATGGTGATCGGTACGAATATAGGGACAACTGTAACAGCGATGCTTGGTGCTATGGGTGGTATACCTGATAAAAAGCGTGCAGCTCTGGCACATTTTATCTTTAACTTTATCACTGCGGTCGTCGCATTCTTGATACTTACACCTTTGACACAGTTTTTGATGGATATTCCGGCTTTAAAGCATGACCCTATCACAGCATTGGCTCTTTTTCATACGATATTTAATGTATTGGGTGTCGTGCTGCTGCTTCCTTTTATATCACTGATGGCTAAGTACTTGAAACGACTTTTTGTCTATCGTGAACCCGAACCGACACGGTATATACATTTGGTCGATCCTGAATTTTCAGAAACGGCACTGGTTGCATTACGTGATGAAGTAAACAATCTCTTTGTTAAAACGATGAAATATGCACTTTTGGTCGCAAATATAAAACCCAATGATATTTTTGTAAAAAAACTAGGTCTGAAAGAGGCTGTAGAAGCCAATCAAGAGCAAATAGAATTCGATCATAAAATAGCCTATAACACGATTAAAGAGATAGAGATCAAGATCATGGAATTTGTGTCGGTTTTGAACCAACAAGATCTTTTGGAGGATGAAAGAAAAAGCCTGCAAACACTTTTAGCATCCGTACGTGAATCTGTCTATGCAGCTAAGATGCTGAAAGATATAAAAAATGACATGAATGAATTCTCAGAAAGCAGCAGTGAGACCATTCATACGATCTATGATGCTATACGAAGAAATCTTCTCTATGCGATCCTGATTTATATCAATTATATGGAAGAAGTATGGAGTATGGATAAATGTACAGAAAAATTCTCTAAAGCAGAAGAAGAGAATCATCGTATAATGAACGAAGCAAGTATTTCTATCAGTCATAAAGGTATTAACGAAAAGAAAGTGATCTCTCTGCTCAATACCAATCGCAGTGTTTTCATTGCAACACAGGCACTTTTCGAGGCATCAAGATCAGTATCACTGCACTTCCCGCTTGAGGATTAGGTGATAGCCATTTAGTCCTCTTGTGTTATAATGCTGCCCATACAAAAACAAGGGTGTACTATAGTGGAAACTTCATCAGTTCAAACACAAAAATTCATTTTAAAACTCTTTCCGGAGATCATGGTCAAAGGTTCTTCTGCCAAACGACAAATGGTAGGACAGCTTTATAACAATCTTGTAAAACTTTTAGGTAGATATAGTGCTGATATCACGGTCAAAAAGTTCTCTGATAAGATTGAGGTTGTTACACCTATAGAATTTCTTACTGAGGTACGCCAAACACTTCTTGACACCCCAGGTATAGAACAGGTACTCGAAGCATTACAGTTTGATGGCATGGAAACACTGGATCAGATCAAGGTCAAAGTCAATGAAATGATGGCAAAAGAGATCATAGGTAAGACCTTTGTGGTACGTGTTAAACGTTCAGGAACTCACCCTTTTAATTCTACACACATAGCACAGACCGTAGGCGGATATATGTTGGCACACAATGAGACAAAAGGTGTGGACCTGCATCATCCGGAAGTCACGATTCGTCTGGAGCTCCTCAATAAGCAACTCAATATCATTACGATCAAACATGAGGGACTCAGTGGTTTTCCTTTAGGTACACAGGGAGATATACTCTCGCTGATGTCCGGTGGTTTTGACTCGACAGTGGCCTCTTACCTCACGATGAAAAGGGGTATAAAAACCCATTTCATCTTCTTCAACCTTGGTGGGATCGCCCATGAGATAGGTGTCAAACAAGTTGCACTTTACCTTTGGTCCAAGTTCGGTGCTTCGCATCGTGTCTCTTTCATCTCTGTGCCATTTGATGCAGTCATCGAAGAGATATTCCGTTCGACCCATGAGAGCTACATGGGTGTAACACTCAAGCGTCTTATGCTCCTTGCCGCTGAAAAAGTGGCCAATGAACTGGAAATAGATGCACTGCTTACGGGTGAAAGCGTGGCACAAGTTTCTAGTCAGACCTTGCGTAACCTGGCACTGATCGACCAGGTGACCAATAAACTCATTTTACGTCCACTCGCTACAATGAACAAACCTGAGATCATCAAGATAGCCAGTGAGATAGGCACACGCCGTTTTGCAGAGAATATGCCTGAGTACTGCGGTGTCATCTCCAAAAACCCTATTACGCACGGTTCATATAAGCGCATGGAAAAAGAAGCAGCACGTTTTGACTACTCTGTGCTGGATAAAGCTGTAGAAGATGCACAGAAGATCTATGTCGATGAGATCATCGATGATGTGACCAATGCGGCACCTGTAGAGGTGATACATGACCTCAATGATGATAAGTATGTGGTCATAGATATACGTACGGAAGATGAGTGCATCGAAACACCGTGTAAAAGCATTAAGATCCCATTCCATAAACTCAAGACAGAGTTCAAGAAGCTGCCGCAGGATAAGGAGTATCTACTCTACTGTGACAAAGGGATCATGAGCCAACTACATGCCCAGTATCTGCGTGATGCAGAGAATGTTAAAAATGTAAGGGTATATCGACCCTAAAATATTATGAAAATGATGTCCCTGCATGCCATTATCATCGGTGAAAAAGCCAAAGAACCTTTACGTTACGTAGAGAGTGCCCAGGCTGTTAAAGGTAAAGGCTTGGAGGGTGACCGTTATTTCTACGGACAAGGCACCTTCAATAAACCCCAACTTTCCCAAGATGTAAGAGAGATCAGTATACTTCCTTTTGAATCTTTGGCAGCGTGTAACAGCCGATTAGAGAGTCACTTGGACTTTTTGGACCTGCGTCGAAACCTTATTATCAAAAACTTCGATGCTTCACTGTTGGAAGAGAAAATTTTCAGCATTGGTACGACCAAGTTCCGCATCGTACGTACCTGTCCTCCATGCCGTTACCTTTCCAGACTTTTAGATGAAGATATGATGAAGGGACTGAAACATATAGGTGGATACAGGGCTCTTATTGTACAAAGTGGGATGATCAGTGTTGGAGATGAAATTAGTTATTAACACTCGAAAATACTAGAAAAACTTAAATTAAAAATCCTCATATACATCTTCTTTTATTGTAATTACACGCATAATACACATAGGCTTGCTATCCTCAAAATCGAGATACATTACGATCAATAATTACATGGCAGGATGTTGTCTGTCTAATAAGATATAAAAGGAATATGGATGAAAGTTTTAATCATAATAGCAGCAATGATCGCCTCACTGTATGCGATAGATTTTTCGCATATGAGTACGGAAGATATGATGCATATGCGTGGTAGTATACCTATGGAGCAAAGAGATGACTTTAGAAAAGAGATGCAAAAACGTATGCAATCCATGACACAGGAAGAGCGTCAAAAATATGGTATGCAAGGTAAAGGCATGATGAGTGGTCAAGGAATGATGGGTATGGGCAATCAAGGTATGATGGGTGGCCAAGGAATGATGGGCATGGGTAACCAAGGTATGATGGGTGGTCAAGGTATGCATTGCTGTTGCTGCTGCTGTTTTTGCCAGGCAATGATCAACAACCGTTGTATGATGGTAAATAAAGGTATGGGTAAAAAAAGTATGATGGGTGGTCAAGGTATGAAACAAGGTAAAGATATGAAGTGTGGCGGCCAAGGTATGATGATGAAAAATCAATAAATGACTGTGGTAGCCTATAAAATGAGGCTACCCAACTTATCTTTCTAAAAAACTACATAAGTATACATAGCCGATGCACACTGACTTACTATACGCAATTCAATGGAATAAAGGATAAGAGATGCATTATTTTGATCATGGCTGGGGTATGGGTTTTGGAATGTGGTTCACATTTATAGTTTTCGTACTTATAGTTTTTTATTGTTTAAAGGAATCTACAAAAAGTGAAAAGCAAGACGCTTCAGCTCAAGATATTCTTGATAAACGCTATGCGAATGGAGAGATAGACACAGAAGAGTATAAAGAAAAATCAAGTGCTCTTAGAGAAAAATGATCATTTATGTTGCACAGAAGGTACACACATTCTTGTTATTCTATTTTTCATAAAATAGAAGGTTATGTAATGAAATGGATACTGCTATTAATCTATCTACTCTCTACACTACTTTCAGCTAAAGATGTCTACTACAATCTTACCATAGACTATCAACAAGTAAATTTCACAGGGGAAAATGTAGAAGCTATGACCATTAATGGAGGTATCCCCGGTCCTACCATTAAAGCCCAAGAAGGAGATTGGGTCAATATCAAAGTAACGAACAATATGGATGTAGACACTTCCATTCATTGGCATGGTATTCTTTTTCCTGGTCGTAACGATCAAGATGGTGTTCCAAATCTCACTACACCTCCTATTAAGGCACATGGTTCGTACACATTCCGATTTCCCCTGATACAGTCCGGAACATACTGGTACCATTCTCATACTAGACTTCAAGAACAAAGAGGTGTGTATGGTTCCATTATGATCCAACCGAAAAAGAAACGGTATAAAGTGGATAAAGAACTGGTTCTTATTCTGTCAGACTGGACCAATGAAGACCCACAGGAGGTTATGAGAACACTGAAACGCGGCAGTGAATACTATTCCATAAAAAAAGGTACTGTACAGTCACTCTGGGGTGCAATTGAACACAATGCCGTGGGCAATATGCTGACACAATGGAAAAATCAAATGCCTGCTATGGACCTCTCTGACGTCTATTATGATGCTTTTCTTATCAACGGCAAACAGAACAGTAGTTACAAAGCAAAATCCGGTGAGAAGATACGTCTGAGAATCATCAATGGTTCTGCCTCCACCTTTTTTTATGTGCAGTATGCAGATGGCCCTTTACATATTGTCTCTGCAGATGGTGTAGATGTGAAGCCTTTTGATCAAGATAAACTTCTTATATCTGTTGCAGAGACCTATGATGCTATCATCACTGTTCCCAATGATGGAACTTTTGAACTGAGGGCAACTGCCCAAGATGGTTCGGGAAAAGCTTCGATCTATATAGGTCATGGAGAAAAGGAATCGGTGAAAGGAGTACCCAAACCAAACTATTATGCCATGAGATGCGGCGCTTCTATGAAACCTAAAGGTAAAGGGATCGGTGGTAGTAAAACAATGAAATGCAGTGGCGGGAAGTCGGCAGTTGGTATGAAGTGCGGCGCTTCCATGAATATGAAAAAAATGGATATGTCCTTATCTCAAAGACCGCCTACTCCTTATGCCAAACTCGAAGCATTGGAAGATACCACACTTGATAAAAAACGTCCATGGAGAGAAGTGCATCTCACACTGAATGGAGATATGCGCAGCTATATCTGGAGTTTTAACGGTAAAACACTGAGCGAAGAAGACAAAATACCTATCAAAAAAGGTGAGAATGTACGTTTTATCTTTGAGAATAAGACCATGATGCATCATCCGTTGCATCTACATGGACATTTTTTCCGTGTGGTGAATGAAAATGGAAGTCGCTCACCGCTGAAACATACAGTGGATATCGCACCTTTAGGTAAGAGTGTCATAGAGTTTGCAGCCGATTATGAAAAAGACTGGCTCTTTCACTGTCACATTCTTTACCATATGATGTCAGGTATGACACGTGTAGTCAGCTACGGTACACCCAAAAATCAAAAAGAACAAGCCAGTTACAACAGGTTCATCAAGGAATTTGATAAGTGGTACTTCTGGGGTAATATGCTGGCACTTGACAGTATGAATGAAGGATTGCTTGCAGCTGCAAGCGGGAAGAACAGTTTGATTGCTTACTGGGAGAGTGATTATGATACAGAGTATGATAACTACATTGTTTATAACAGGTATATAGACCGTTTCAGTTCCTGGTTCGGTGGTGTCAGCATTGCAGACAGAGAAAGTGATAAGACACGTGCGATTATTGGGTATAACTATCTGCTTCCGGGACTCATCGATGCAAAATTATGGGTGGACAGTCAGGGAGATGCGCGGATCTGGTTCATTAAAGAGCTCATGCTGACCAATAACACGGGATTGGAACTTGAATACCAATACGATACTGAACTCAAAAGTGAATGGTCTGCCACTTTGGATTACCGTATCAACAAACAATTCAGTATAGGTGCACGTTATCACAGTGATACAAAATGGGGTGCGGGGATACGATGGTTTTTCTAGCACCGATAATGATGGAAGGTGTCTATTATGATATCCCAAAAAATTCGACACCGATTGAAGAAATTTTCCCTCACTTACATAATCAAGTCACCACTATCTAGATCTCATCTTCTGTAAGATCATAGAGTTTGTAGACCGTTTGGTCGATCTCTTTGTCGGTGTTGGCTATTTGATCTTGTACTTGGATTTTATCGTTTTCGAAGAGGGCTTGCAACTCTTTAAGACCGTTCTTTGAAACATAGACATTACAGTTATAACTTGTGCGAGTATTCTATCAATAAAGAAGTTGGAGTTAAATGGGACAGATTGATTTTCCTTTGTTCACTTTTTCTTATTAAATTATATAATTTAAAATATTTAAAATTCAAAGACATTTTTGTTATACTCTTAATACATACTAACGAAACAGAGGGTACTTTACTCCTCCAGCCGTTCTATACTTACAAAGAAAGGACCACCTTCATGATGAATGATTATAAAAGCCTTAAAGAGCACTACAGGTTCACACCAGAGGAAGAAGAGACCTTAAACGCACTTCAACCTAAAATGGCTTCCATTGCAGATACTTTTATAGACGAATTTTATGATTATATCTGGGGCTTCGGTGAAACGGCTCAGTTTTTAAAAAATCAAGAGATCATTGATAAACATAGAAAAAAGATCAGGGAGTGGTTTATTAACCTGTTTAGCGGAAAGTATGACCTGCAGTACTTTATGTACCTATATAAGATCGGTGAAGTACATATGAAGATCGGGCTGCCGACGCATTATGTCAATTCTGCTTTTACCTTTGTCAGAACCTTTGTACTCAAGCACATTGAAGATGACTACGACAATAAAGAGGAACACATTAAAGTGATCAATGCGGTTGAAAAGATCATAGACATGAACCTTGACTCTCTGACAAGTTCCTACAGGGAAGAAGAGTTAGGAAGGTTTCTCTCTTTGTCTAAAGTCGAAAAGAAGATACTGACCGGACTGAAAGAGTTCAACTCTTATATCAATTATTTTTTGGCTGCTGCACTGGCTATCGTTGCATTTTTTTCTATAGGTCTTTTTTTATATGACATCTACCTGTTATTTTTTACTGATGTGAAAATAGAAGAAGGAATCTTAACCGTGCTTGGAAGCCTGCTTGTTCTATGGGCAACGATCGAGCTTATCCATGAAGAGATCAACCACCTTCAGGGTAAAGGCTTTGCCATAGGTGCTTTTATCATGCTGGCCATGGCAGCACTCATCAGAAAAGTACTGATATACTCTTTGTCTTCTGAAAAAGGGGATGAGCTGCTCGTTATAGGCGGAGTGATTGTCGGACTGGCCATTGCTTACTGGCTTGTAGGAGCAAAGAAAAAACATCTTCGGTCCTGACAAAACATACTAAAACATACGATAAAAAGGACGATCGTTGATAAATGGATGCTTTATCCCTCCCTGATCAGCCAACTGTCACGTGCACGTATAATACACACTTATGTGATAGCATAGATAAAAGTGACAGCAAAGATAGTGACAAAAAAAGGATAGTGCAAAAAAGAAAACGATGAAAAAAGAAAACGATGAAAAAGGAAAACGATGAAAGAGGCTCACAAAGATGTGGTGTGCGGTATGGATGTTTCAGAGGATTCCAAATATAAAAGTGCCTATCATCATAAGCCCTACTACTTCTGCAGCGAACAGTGCAAAAGCAAGTTTGATGCCTCGCCAGAGACCTACCTTCATACAGAAGATGCAAAAGAAACAAAAGACACATTACACACAGAGAGTTGTCCTGATGGCAGCTGTGACATAAGCCCGAGTGTGACACAATACACCTGCCCCATGCATCCGGAGATCATCAAGGATGGACCAGGAAACTGTCCTATATGCGGTATGTCACTCGAACCTGTGATGGCTGCTGAAGAAGGAGAGAACATCGAACTCAGGTCAATGACACAGCGTTTTTGGATCTCTGCGTTCCTGGCGCTTCCTCTTTTTGTCTTGGCGATGGTAGCAGATATGATGCCTTCACTTCTACCGCAGAACCTCTCAACAAAAACCTTATACTGGATAGAGTTTGCTTTGGCGACCCCTGTAGTGCTTTGGGCTGGATGGCCTTTTTACGTCAGGGCTTGGCACTCTGTAAAAAGTTGGAACCCCAATATGTTCACGCTCATTGCGCTCGGTGTTTCGGTGGCATGGACCTATAGTCTAGTGGCCTTGCTTTTCCCCACTATTTTCCCGCCACAGATGCGGTCAACGGAGGGTACGGTACATGTCTATTTTGAAGCAGCAGCAGTGATCACTGCTTTGGTGCTGATGGGGCAGGTACTGGAGCTTCGGGCACGTTCAAAAACCAATGAAGCCATCAAAATGCTTCTCAGTCTTGCACCCAACACTGCCACGCTCATTCATCCTGACGGATCGGAAACGACGGTTTCTACTGAAGAGGTCAAAGTAGGCGACAAACTGCGTATCCGTCCCGGAGAAAAGATACCTGTGGACGGTGTTGTAGTGGAAGGAGCGAGCCATGTGGATGAGTCTATGGTAACGGGTGAGCCTATCGCTGTCAATAAAACATCAGGCATGAAACTGATCGGTGCCACGATCAATGGCAGCAGTACACTTGTGATGCAGGCAGAAAAGATCGGTGCAGATACCCTACTCTCACAGATCATCGATATGGTAGCCAAAGCACAACGTTCACGTGCACCTATACAGAAACTCGCAGACCTTGTCTCCTTTTATTTTGTACCGACGGTGGTGTTTATATCTATTCTGACCTTTATTGTATGGTATCTCATCGGGCCCGAGCCCAGATTGGCATACGCACTGGTATCTGCAGTAGCAGTTCTGATCATAGCCTGCCCCTGTGCCCTGGGTTTGGCAACACCTATTTCGATCATGGTGGGTACGGGAAAAGGAGCAGCGAATGGGGTACTGATCAAAAATGCTGAAGCGTTGGAGATCATGGAAAAAGTAAGTACGTTGGTCGTCGACAAGACAGGTACATTGACGGAGGGTAAACCTAAACTTGTTGCTATAGAAACAGTCGGAGAGATAGAGGAAAATGATCTGCTTCAGTTGAGTGCTTCTCTTGAACATTCAAGTGAACACCCTATCGCTCTGTCAATCATGGAAGAAGTAGAAGAACAAAAGATACCATTGCTTGAGGTGAAAGCGTTTGACTCCATTACCGGTCAGGGTATCAAGGGGGTTGTCAATGGACGGGAAATGGTGATAGGCAACATACATCTGTTTGAATCTTTAGAGGTCGATACAAGCAGTCTGAAAGAGAGGGCCGAATCCTTGAGAGGAGACGGTGCTACCGTGGTACTGGTCGCCATAGATGATGAGATCGCCGGCCTCATTGCCGTGGCAGATCCCATAAAAGAGACCACACAGGATGCCATCAATGCACTCCACAAAGATGGACTGAAAGTTGTAATGATGAGTGGAGACAACCTGACCACAGCCAATGCTGTCGCGAGAAAACTTGGTATTGATGAAGTACATGCGGATGTACTCCCCGATGGCAAAGCAGACATCATCAAAACACTTCAAGATCAAGGCGAGATCGTCGCCATGGCAGGCGACGGGATCAATGATGCCCCTGCACTGGCCCAGTCCCACGTAGGGATCGCAATGGGTACAGGTACGGATGTTGCTATGGAGAGTGCTGGGATCACACTTGTTAAGGGTGATCTAAGAGGTATCGTCAAAGCCGTTCATCTTAGCCGGGCTACCATGAAGAATATCAAACAAAACCTCTTTTTTGCCTTTATTTACAATACTCTAGGGGTGCCTGTCGCCGCAGGTGTGCTCTACCCTTTCTTTGGCATTTTGCTCTCTCCTATGATCGCTGCTGCTGCAATGAGTTTCTCTTCGGTGTCGGTGATCTTGAATGCATTAAGATTGAAAAATAAGAAACTCTAACTAATAAATTCATTGATCTATAAAAAACTACACGCAGACTGCACATACTCTAGATTACTATAAGAGTATAAAAATACATACTAAATGAGTATATAAAAGGATAAAGAATGACACACACATTAATGGACTTACCTTTTGATGAAAATGCACTGGAACCGTATATTTCAAAAGAAACACTTCAATACCATCATGGTAAACATCATGCCGGATATATAAATAAACTTAATATTTTGATTGAGGGTACGGTCTATGCAGAGATGAAACTTGAAGAGATTGTCACAAAAGCCGATGGTGGTATATTTAACAATGCTGCACAAGTCTTTAACCATAATTTTTATTTTAATGGAATGAGCAAAAAAGCAACTTCTCCTTCTAAAGAACTGTTGGCTTTATTTGAACGTGATTTTGGATCTATAGAGTCATTTAAAGAGAAATTTTTAGACATGGCAGCAGGTTTGTTTGGTTCTGGCTGGGTATGGCTGAGTATAAAAGACTCAGGTACATTGAGCATAGAATCATTTTCCAATGCTGGTAATCCACTTCTTTTAGGTCATACACCATTACTTACATGTGATGTATGGGAACATGCCTACTATATTGACTATAGAAATGCCAGAGCGGATTATCTTGAGAAATGGTGGGAGCTTGTGAATTGGGACTTTGTATCGAAAAACCTAGAAGCAAGTACTCAATGATATTTCATAGAATGAGTGTGTAGGACACCACAAACATTCTAACACGTAAAGGAGTGATCATGAAATCATCAAGAAGATATTTTTTTAGATATATGTCAGCACTTGGTTTGGTGAGTTTTTTCCCTGTACCGATCAGTGCCAAAACAGCTAAGAATATCGTAAAATATCAATCTACACCAAAAGATGGAAATGCCTGTAAAACATGTATGCACTTTATACCTGAAACCAATGAATGTAAAACGGTGGAAGGAAGTATTGATCCCAATGGCTGGTGTATCATTTACTTTAGAGATCCTCACTATAAAGAAGTAAAAGTAGAAGATGATAATACAACTTGATCTCGCTGTAACGTAGTTCGTCATTATTCATCTAGTCAGGAGCTTAGAGTATGACCTTGGAAAAATTGAAGCAGTATAATGGAAAAAATAATCAAAAAGCATATATTGCCTATAAAGGTAATATATATGATGTCACAAACAGCCCACTATGGAAAAATGGAACCCATCAAAATATGCATGAAGCGGGTGTTGACCTCACAAATGTTCTGGCAAATGCACCCCATGGTGAAGAGGTCTTTGGAAAATTCGAGATCGTAGATACACTCGATGAAGAGGATGAAAATGATCGAAATAATGTAAGCACAATAGATTGGGTGCAATGGTACCGTAAATACCATCCACATCCTATGCTGGTTCATTTTCCTATTGCTCTACATCTTTTTGCTTCCGGACTGGATCTTATTTTTTTGTTTCAACCCAGTGCCTCGTTTGCTACAGCAGTTTTTTACACTTTTTTTGTCTCCACAGTGATGGGTATATTTACGATGTTTTCTGGCATATTAAGCTGGTGGATCAACTACCAACTGGCATTGAACCATATTTTGGTCAAGAAACTGATATTCTCTGTGACCACCCTCATTCTTGGTATTATCGGTATTATAATCTATCTTAACGATCCTGGTGTGGTTTACTTAACGACACTGCCGAGTATATTTTATCATGGCATCATATTTCTTACAGGGATAACAGTGATCATATTGGGATATTACGGAGGCAAACTCACCTGGCCAAATAGCACAGAGGATACAAGAAAGGATATCAAAGACGATACCATAGATGATAGTAAAGAAGAAATGAAGAAAGAGACTATAAGTCCTACTATGAAAGAGATGAACATACCGTTTCAGTCAGTGATCTCCAAGTCACCCGTGTCTCTACCACAAAATGAAGAAGTAAATATAGATGGGAAGAGTCATAGTATTTCTATTCTTATCGGAGGTGCAGCAGGAACCGGTATCAAGACACTGGAAAATATATTATCTGCTGCCTTTAAACGCAGCGGTTATTTTGTCTTCTCCACCAAAGAGTATATGTCAAGAGTACGAGGCGGAAGCAACACCACCCTGCTCCGTATTTCAGACAGACCTATCATCGCACCATGTTGGTATGTAGATCTTTTTATAGCCTTGGATACCCCTGCCCTCTCGCATGTACAGGAACGGTTGACGGAGGATAGTGTTGTTTTGGCAGATGAGAATGTTGAGCACGAACAGATACAGATCACATCTATACCTATGAATCATACAGCCAAAGAGCTTGGAAGTAAAAATTATGTGAATTCTTATGCCGCCGGTGTACTTTTTGGCATCTTGAATCTTGCATCACAACCATTGTCAGGAAGTATTAGCAGGCTCTTTGATGAAGAGGATCTTCAAGGAAATGAAAGAGCGATGGAAGCAGGGTTGACCTATGGTAATAATCTAGAGACTTTCCCATCTCTACAACTTCCTAAAACGTTATTTGATTCTGCAGATTCCATGCATCTTATGGATGGCTCTTCCGCATCCGGATTTGGTTTTTTGGCTGGAGGATGCAATATGATCACTGCCTATCCTATGTCCCCCTCTACCGGAGTACTGAACTTTATGGCTTCGATGTCCAATGAGTTTACTCTGTTGGTTGAACAGAGTGAAGATGAGATCGCATCGCTGAATATGGTGCTGGGTGGCTGGTATGGCGGGGCAAGAGCCATGACCTCCACTTCAGGGGGTGGATTCGCACTTATGAGTGAAGCGATCAGTCTTTCGGGAATGAGTGAAACACCTGCCGTCGTCTACCTGGCACAGCGTCCTGGTCCAGCCACAGGCTTGCCTACACGAACAGAACAGGGAGATCTGAACCTTGCAATATATAGTGGACATGGATATTTTGGTCGTATTGTCTTAGCACCGGGAGATCTTCAGGAATGTATCGACTACGGCTATCTAGCCTTTGAACTTTCAGATAGGTATCAGATGCCTGTGATCTATATGAGTGACCAGTACTTGGCAGACTCTCTCAGTCTTTTAAAAACAGTGGATTTTGAAGCATATGAACAACGACGCTATATTCAACCTACGGATGCATCTTATGATCGCTACAGACTGAGTGATACAGGTATTTCAGCACGGGGAGTCCCGGGTGTGGGTGAAGGAATAGTGGTCACTACCAGTGATGAACATGATGAGCGTGGACAAATCACTGAGAGCTACCATGTGCGTGAAAAGATGGTTCAGAAGCGGCAAAAAAAGATCGAGTTGTCTATTTCAGAAGCATTTGCTCCTAAGGTCTATGGAGAAGGAGAGATCGCGATCATAGGATGGGGATCTACCAAAGGGGCCATCATGGAAGCAATAAATGCATTAGATGATCCCAGACTCTTTCATGTGCATTTTTCATGGGTACATCCCCTCAATCTGGAACACCTTGCATTTCTCAAACAAACTTCACTCAATATAGTGATAGAAAACAATGTCACCGGAGAGTTTGCAGCTATTTTGAAAAGCCATGATATCAAGATCGATCATCGTATCTTACAATCGAATGGTTTTAGCTTTTTTACGGACCGGTTAAAAGAAGTATTGGAAAAAGTACTAGAGGAGACAACATGAAACATCCGCTCGATAGAACAAACATAGACAATGCATGGTGTCCAGGGTGTGGAAATTTTGGGATACTGAAACTCCTGGAAGAAGTACTGACCGAACTGGAATGTGATCCTAAACATACAGTTATAGTCTCTGGTATTGGGCAAGCTGCCAAGACACCCTACTATATCGATACACATATGTTCTGTGGACTTCACGGGCGTGCACTTCCTGTCGCTACAGCACTCAAAGCTTCCAACCCTGCACTAAATGTCATCGCAGAAGGCGGGGATGGAGATATGTATGGTGAAGGTGGGAACCATTTTATGCATACCATCAGGCGTAATCCTGATATCGTACATATCGTACACAATAACATGGTCTATGGTCTTACCAAAGGCCAGGCCTCACCCACAACCCAGATAGGTTTTAAAACACCCATACAGGTAAATGGGGTCACTAATGAACCATTCAACCCCATATCAGTCGCTCTAGCACTAAAGGCCGGTTTTGTATCACGTGTCAACATAGGAAATCAAGCCCATGCCAAAAAGGTTCTCAAAGAAGCCTTTTTACATAAAGGGTATGCTTTGGTAGATGTCTTTCAACCTTGTGTGGTCTTTAATAAGGTTAACACCTATAAATGGTTCAATGAAAACACCTATGAACTCGATAGTAGTTATGAGAGTAATAACCTACCCTCAGCTATGCAAAAAGCACTTGAAAATGACCCCATACCTATAGGCATTTTTTACCAGAACAGGCAACCAACATTTGAAGAGTATATCAGAGGAGATGAACAAAATCCGCTTGTCACTCTTACCCATGATATAATAAAATTACAGGAATTATTCGATTCCTATTGAAATATAAGGTAAATAGGATAAAATTACTCCTATATTATAAAAATACTTGACCGCACGCTATAATTGTGCTATAACTTGTAAAAGAATAATGATCTATATAAGGATTTTAAATGGCAAACGAAGGATTAGATAAAGCTGTCTCAGGAGAGTATGCCCTCGGCTTTGAGATAGATATCGAAACCGAAACCGCACCACCGGGACTTTCAGAAGAGACGATTGCGTTCATCTCGAAAAAGAAAGGTGAACCTGACTGGATGCTTGAACTCCGTATCAAAGCATTTAGAAAATGGGAAACCATGACTGAACCGCACTGGGCTAAACTAGACTATGAGCCGATAGACTACCAGTCTATCTCTTACTATGCAGCACCGAAAGAAGGTATTGACAGTTTAGATGAAGTGGATCCTAAAATTCTAGAGGCCTACAACAAGTTAGGTATCTCTTTAGAAGAGCAAAAGCAACTGGCCGGTGTGAAAGTGGCTGTAGATGCAGTTGTTGACTCAGTTTCGGTCAAAACCACCTATGCTGAAGAACTTGCTGAACATGGTGTTATCTTCTGTTCGATCTCAGAAGCGATAGAACGTCACCCAGATCTCATTAAAAAATATATGTTCTCTGTTGTACCAATGGCAGATAACTATTTTGCAGCGCTTAACTCTGCGGTATTTACAGATGGAACCTTTGTATACATTCCTAAAGGTGTACGCTGCCCTATGGAGCTAAGTACGTACTTTAGGATCAATGCCATGAACACGGGACAATTTGAACGTACACTGATCGTAGCAGATGAAGGATCATATGTAAGTTATAATGAAGGATGTTCTGCTCCGACACGTGATGAGCACCAACTTCATGCAGCTGTCGTTGAACTCGTAGCAATGAAAGATGCAGAGATCAAATACTCTACGATCCAAAACTGGTTCCCAGGAGATGAAAACGGGAAAGGCGGGATCTACAACTTCGTTACCAAAAGAGGTATATGTGAAGGAGACAATTCCAAGATCTCATGGACACAGGTAGAGACCGGTTCAGCCATTACATGGAAATATCCGTCATGTATCTTGAAAGGTGACAACTCTGTGGGTGAATTCTACTCAGTAGCAGTCACTACCCTAGCCCAGCAAGCCGATACAGGTACAAAGATGATACATATCGGTAAAAACACCTCTTCAACGATCATCTCTAAAGGTATCTCGGCAATGAAAGGCCAAAATACCTATAGAGGATTGGTGAAGATAGGTGCTAATGCCACGGGTGCAAGAAACTACTCTGAGTGTGATTCACTGCTCATAGGTTCTAACTGTGGGGCACATACGTTCCCTTACCTTGAATCAAAAGATACACAAGGACAGGTAGAACACGAGGCAACGACCTCGAAGATCAGTGACGAACAACTTTTTTACCTCCGTCAAAGGGGTATCAATGAAGAAGATGCCGTGAGTATGATCGTTCACGGTTTCTGTAAACAAGTCTTTAGCCAACTCCCTATGGAGTATGCGGTGGAAGCAAAAGCATTATTAGAATTAACATTAGAAGGAAGTGTAGGATGAGTATTTTGAAAATTGAGAATTTAGAAGCGAAAATAGGTGATAAGCAGATATTAAAAGGTTTAAACCTAGAATTGGAACCAGGAAAGGTCCATGCTATTATGGGACCCAACGGTGCCGGTAAGTCTACGCTTTCTAAAGCGCTTGTAGGACACTACGACATTGAATTACTTGGTGGAAATATCATCTACAAAGGTAAGAACATCAATGAGATGGAGCCTGAAGAGAGAGCTTTAGAGGGAATTTTCCTTTCATTTCAACACCCAGTAGAGATCCCTGGTGTGAATAATGCCTATTTCCTAAGAACAGCACTCAATGCGAAACGTAAACACGAAGGTAAAGAAGAGTTGAACTCAGCTGAGTTCCTACGTCTTATGAGAGACCATTTAGAGATGCTTGGTATGAAATCAGATATGATCAGCCGTTCACTCAACGAAGGTTTCTCAGGTGGTGAAAAGAAGCGTAATGAAATTCTTCAAATGCTTATTCTTGAGCCGGATGTCATTATTCTTGATGAGATCGACTCCGGACTGGACATTGATGCACTAAGAGCTGTATCTGAAGGGATCAACAAGATGAAGGACGGTAAACGTTCATTCCTGGTTATTACACACTATAGCCGTATTCTTGACTATATCCAACCGGATTATATCCATGTACTGAAAGATGGGAAAGTGATCAAAACAGCAGGTCCGGAGCTTGTAGCACAGCTTGAAGATACTGGATATGACGCGATAGAGGAAGAATAATGAACCTTTCAACGCTTAAAAACAAAAACCTGCAAGAAGTCAATGGCTTGTTGGATATAAAAGATAGAGATATCTTGGTAGAGCGTTTTGTATCACTGGGTCTTCCGAGTAAAAAGTCAGAAGAGTATCGCTACTTTGATGTAGAAAAACTCCTGGAAAAAGAGTACAAAACACTTACCTATGTTCCAAAAACGCTTAGAGTCTCTGATAAGATAGAGATTGTTGATGGTGTGGTGGTAGCTGCTCCACAAGGATTACGTGTCTACAATGAGGCATGTGGCCAGATCGATATGGATCATTTTGATCCGCTCTATTACCTTGGACACCTACTCTCTCCACAAGCGATCAAAATAGAGCTGGATGGAGATACAGAGGTAGAGATAGAGCATAAGTTTACCCAAAGCAATGCTTTGATCAACTATCGTATCGTACTCTACACACAGGCGAACCGTCATGCAACGGTATATGAGAACTTTGTAGAAGAAGGTATTGAGAATTCGCTTGTACTTTATGGGTATGATATGCATATTTCACAAGACTCTTCCTTACGTGTGGTTAAAATGCAGCGTATGCAAAACAGCGGTTATAGCATGGTTGCTTCACATAAGATCAATGTTGCTAGAAATGCACATGCCGTATTTAAAAGCTTTGATCTAGGTGGAGACAATGCCCTTCAGCTACTCAAAGTAGAATTAGATGAGCGTGCCCATGTTGATGCAGGTCACCTTCTCTATCTCAACAGTGAAGCAAAAAGAGGTACTGTCTCTCAGATCGTACATCGTGGTGAACATTCGACCTCTAAACAGGAAGCTAAAAATATCTTGGACGGTGAATCCAGAGGTATCTTTGATGCACTTATTCGTGTAGAAAAGAGTGGTAAATATACCAAAGCTGAGCAGAATTCTAAAGCGATACTACTTCACGATAAAGCATATATGGCTGCAAAACCGCAACTTGAGATCTATATTGATGAACTGGAAGCAAGTCATGGTGCAACGACTGGTCAACTCAGTGAAAAACAGCTTTTCTACCTACAAAGCCGTGGTATTAGTCGTGTTGAAGCCAGAAAAATACTTGTGATCGCTTTTGCAAATACACTGATCGAGACGGTTAAGGACAGTAGACATCAAGAGCGTATTAAAAAAGCTTTTGAAGAGGTCTTTTACTTAGCACACAAAAAGGATAACTAATGAATATGGAAGAGACAGTAGCAAGGTATAAAGAAGATTTTGAACTTTTTCCTACAGATAATGAAAAGTTAGAGTACATTTTTGATTTGGGAAAACGCCATACAACACTTCCTGACGAATTGAAGAATGATGATACTTATGTCAAGGGATGTGCCTCTGACGCATGGCTTGTAGGCGAATGTGAAAATGGTATACTCAAACTTCGCGGTGAAGGTACTTCTGAGATGGCCAAAGGTATGCTGACTCTTCTTTTAGACATATTCTCTAACCGTCCAGCTGATGAGATACTCAGTTTTGATCCTGCTAAACTTCATGATATGGGTGTGGTAGAACTCCTCTCCCCTGTACGTCAGCAAAGTTTGGAAGCATTTTTAAATATGGTCTATGGCTACGCACAAAAATGTAAAGAACAAGGATAACATCATGAGTAGTGAAGAGAAAAACATCAATGACAAAATGGCTGAAGAGAGACAAAAATTTATCGAGTCTCAGCCAACAGATGAAGAGATGACAGAAAAGATCATCGCACATCTTAAAGAGATCTATGACCCTGAACTTCCGGTGAATATTTATGACCTGGGACTCGTCTATAATATAGACACATGGACGGATGAAGTCTCTATGATGAAAAAAGCCAAGATCACGATGACACTGACTTCAGCAACCTGTTCATTTTCACAGGTCATCATCGATCTGGTCAAAAGTATCGCTACACGTCAAGAGGGTCTTGAAGACGTAGATGTAGAGATAGTTTTTGATCCGCCATGGAGTCAAGACAGCATGACCGATGAAGCAAAATTAGCTATGGGATTACTCTAAAAACCATACTGACGCTCTCCTCAAAACATTGCTTGCCAACGTGTATTAAACACCTTTTTTAATACACGGTATTTCCCTTTCGCCTTTCACATCTAGATACAGACTCATAGAAATATTTATGATATAATTTATATTAGTGATATACACTGGATTTGTGTATTAAACAGTCTCTGAGAAAGAAAGGGTTTAAAGTGGATGGACCCCTATTAGAAATTTCAGATCTCTATGTCTCCGTAGAGAACAAACAGATCATCAAAGAGATGAACCTTAGTGTGGGCAAAGGTGAAGTGCATGTTATTTTCGGTCCCAACGGTTCTGGAAAATCCACCCTCCTCAATACGATTTTGAAACTTCCCGGCTATAGCATTGATAGTGGAGAGATCCGAGTAAAATCCAAAAATATACAAGATATGACAACAGATGAGATCGCCAATCTGGGTATAGGTATGTCTTTTCAGCATCCGCCAAAGATCAAAGGGGTGACTCTCCGAAACTTTCTTCATGCGATCAACCGTTCCGATGACCTTGATGATGAGATTCGAGCGCTCAGTATGGAAAACTTTCTAGAAAGAGAGCTCAATGTCGGTTTTTCTGGCGGAGAACTCAAAAGGGCTGAAGTACTGAAACTTTATGCACAAAGTCCTGACCTGCTTTTAATAGATGAACCCGAATCAGGTGTTGATATTGAAAATATTGCCGTAATCTCAAAAGCGATCAATAAGATTCTTCAAAAAGAAATGCCGATGAAACTGCGTGTACGTTCTGCTATAATTATCACACATACGGGCCATATTCTTAACTATATCGACGCTGATATTGGACACGTTTTCATGGATGGTAAGATCGTTTGCACGGGTAATCCTAAATCACTTATGGAAGATATTAAGAGGTTGGGTTTTACAGGGTGTGCAGAGTGTTATAAGAAACCAAAGGATCACACATGAAGCAACTGGATGAAGCTACGAAAACAACTCTAAAAAAGGTCGCATATGATGAAAAAGAGGAACGATCGGCAAATTTTTTTGCCAAAGATTGGGATATTCTAGATACACACTCCGCGGCTGAAGGACTTGAGATCCTCCCCATCAATACAGCATTGCAAAAATATGAATGGCTCAAAGAACTTTTCTTTACGCTTGTAGATAAAGACAAAGACGATTATGTCAAGCAGGTAGCCTCCAGTGATGTGTTGCTGGGCTATTTCATCCGTGTCAAGGCAGGAGTCAAAATTACTCTTCCAGTCTATACCTGCTACATGATCAATACCGATAAATTCACCCAGTGCACGCATAATATTGTGATTACTGAAGAAGATTCTGAGCTTCACCTTATCAATGGATGTACAGCCAATGCACATGTCACATCCGGACGCCATCTCGGTGTCACAGAGTACTTTGTCAAAGATGGTGCCACACTCACCAGTACTATGATCCATAGTTGGGGGAAAGAGGTGGAAGTTTACCCTAGAAGTGCTGCACATGTTGGTAAAGATGCAAAATTTATTTCAAACTATGTCGCGATGACTAGTGTAAAAAAACTGCAGATGAATCCACTTGCAGTGATAGAAGAATCTGGACTCGGGGAATTTTATACTGTCATATATGCACCTGAAAATTCTCAGTTTGATGTCGGATCGACGGTTATCTTAAATGGTGATGGAGCATCATCCGAGATTATCAGCCGTGTGGTTTCTAATGGTGGTGAAGTAATAACCAGAGGAGAGATCATCGGTAAACACCCCAATGGCAGGGGTTCAATGGCCTGCAACGGGTTGCTTCTGAGTGAAAAAGGCTACATTCACGCGATCCCAGAACTACTTGGAGAGGACCCGCACCTTGAACTCTCTCATGAAGCAAGTGTGGGCATGATCTCCAAAGATGAACTTGCCTACCTGATGGCATCGGGTATCGAAGAGGAGAAGGCAAAATCTTTGATAATCGAAGGCTTTTTGGATCTAAAAATCCCGTCTCTTCCTGAATACTTACAACGACAGATCAATGATATTGTCAAAGAGACAAAAGACTTTGAAACGATGTAAAGAGGGTTTGGATGTACTCCAGGCCCTGCTCTTGCGAGAGTGATACATACAGTTTTTAGCATTTTAGTGTAGTAAAATTATAACAAATTGTTTAAAAAACTATAAGAATTTAAAATATCACTAGCATTATCTTGTTTATTATGCTATAATTCCGAACTTTTACTGCAAGAGAGTATCAAACTCCTTATTTAGATACATAACATGTATCTCCTTTTTACAACGCATTGGCGTGTGATAGTTTGGTATCAAGTTGCATAAAACAGGGTGCACCCAGTTGCTTTAGCAGCAGGGGTATCGGCATTGAGTGCCAGATAACATGCTTGTAACTTTAGAACCGTTCTATCGCCAAGACTTTACCACCCCACACAATATCAATATAAAGAAAACACTACATGAAATTTACAGATTTTAATTTAAAAGAGACTATTCAGACTGCTATAGCAGAAGCTGGATTTACTGAACCGAGCCCGGTTCAGAAAGATGCGATTCCTTTAGTATTAGAAGGTCATGATATGATCGCGCAGGCACAGACAGGTACAGGTAAGACTGCTGCATTTGGTCTTCCTATCATGAGCATGATGAAAGGTGACGGTTCTGTTGAGGGACTTGTGATCGTTCCTACTCGTGAGCTTGCAATGCAGGTGAGTGATGAACTCTACCGTTTCGGTCAAATGAGCGGACTTAAAACAGCTACTGTCTATGGTGGTACAGCGTATGGTAAACAGATAGACCGTATAAAACAAGCTTCTATCGTTGTGGCGACTCCGGGTAGACTTCAAGATCTGCTTGAGAGCGGAAAGATCAAAATGAATCCTCAGTTCGTTGTGCTTGATGAAGCTGATGAAATGCTTGATATGGGATTCTTGGATGAGATCAAGAATATCTTTACTTTCCTTCCTCAAGAACGTCAAACACTTATGTTCTCAGCAACGATGCCAAACAGTATCAGAAAACTTGCAGAGCAGATCCTTAAAAACCCTAAAACCGTTTCTATTACGAAGTCAGAGAGTACAAACACTTCTATCACGCAACTTTACTATGTTGTACAGGAGAAAGAGAGAGATGATGCGCTTGTTAGACTTATCGACTATAAGAATCCAAACAAATGTATTATCTTCTGTCGTATGAAAAAAGAGGTTGATAGACTGGTTGCACACTTGACAGCACAAGGATTTAAAGTTTCTGGTCTTCACGGAGATATGGAACAAAAGCAAAGAGAAGTAACGATCCGTGCTTTCAAACAAGGTGGTATCGATATTTTTGTTGCAACAGATGTCGCTGCACGTGGTCTTGATGTCAATGATGTCACACATGTATTTAACTACCACATCCCTTTTGACTCTGAATCTTATGTTCACCGTATCGGTCGTACAGGGCGTGGTGGTAAAACAGGTGAAGCGATCACTTTAGTAAGCCCTAATGAGCTTAGAACCATTAAGCGTATAGAAAAAGATGTAGGTACGAAGATGACTACACAAGTGATCCCTACACGTATGGAAGTACAAAACAACCGTGCAGATGCGCTTATCGCTAAGATCTCTGAAACTAAAGTGACTGAAAGTGCGATCAATCTTGTTAAAACATTACAGCATGATCTAGATATCGTCACGATCGCACATCTTCTTGCTTCTTTAGTTCAGGAAGAAACTTTTGTAAAAGGTAAAGACCACATTGGTCTTGGTCTTGAAGAAGTTGAACTTCTTATCGAAAAAGCACTGCAGAACAGAGGCGGAGGCGGTGGTGGCCGTAACCGTGGTGGTTCTCGTGGTAACAGAAGTGGTGGCCGAAGTAGACATGGCCGTAACGGACGTTCAAGCGGTAGCCGTAGCGGTGGCAGACGTGACAGCCGTAACGGCGGTCAAGGCAGCAACAGGGGGTAAAACTACCCTCTTCTTCTTATCTCCTGCCTTATAATTTAAACTTTCAAAACTATTAGAACATTATTTCTCCAAATATTAAAACATTCATAGATTAGTTCATCACCTTATTTCTTGAAATATACATATATTTCTTGTATACTATAAATACTACTAATAATTTGTTGAGCTTGCAAAAGGTTGTATGCCTGAACCTTCATGGCAGTGATAAAAGTATATCACTCATCGTTCTTATGAACACAAAAAGGATTCTACATGAAACTACGATTATTTTTCCCACAAATCTTGATCTTAATGTTATTTAATCATATCCTGCTTGCACAGGAACCTACTTATAAGCAAGGGGTGAATACATTCATAGAAACCGGCGTAACACAGCCTGATAATATCCCTACATGGTATGCGCCCATGGTAGCAAAGCCTTATGCACCTGTTTTTGAAATTCTTGCTACAAAAGGAACTCAAGGCAGGTATTATCCATACACGTATGCTGTCACGATAAAAGATATGATCAAGTGGCATGGCCATGATTGCGAAGGAACCACCCATGCTGCGAACATCATGAAAATCACATTTGAGATCCTTTTCCCTGATGGTATTATAGATAGAAGTGTCCTCAAGGGTATTTCTGGAACTGGGCCCTGCTGGTCAGATGCTGTTGCTTTCTTAACCGGTGCCCGACTTCAATATGGTAATCTTGGCTACTTCAAGAACAAAGATTATAACCATGCTATTCTACTGTATCGTACGGACACCAAGGTTGCTGTATTAGGAACATGGAAGAAAGGTATCAATAATATTCCAGGTGAACCCGTCGTACTACCCGAAAAGATCAATTGGACAGCAAAAGTGAACATGCAGGATGTCATTGCATTGAAGAAGGAAGTGAAAAATGCAAAAGGGAATCCTACTCCCTACCAGGTCGATCTCTTACGTTTCTATCAGTGGACACATGTGAACGACATTCTGAGTCATCCATTACATGAAAGCTATCAAGCTAAAGTCATTGAAGATTTCAACTGGGACGACTGGGTGGATAATACAAAAAGCATTTCGAAGCCATTTATAAGATCAGATACACGTTTAAAGAATCACCCGTACCGTGAGAAACCTGTATTAGATAGAAATTAACAAACTAATTATCCTCATTCCCACGGAAACTGTTCGAATGAGAAAAGAGACTTAATCTTTTATGATCTTAAAGGATGGGGATGTTATTATGGTAGGTACATAAGAGAAGATGCTTTTTATATTGAACTTTATACCGATGAAGAAGTGATACTTTCTCAAATGGGAAGGCAAAGTAAGTAAAACAATGGAATATCAGTTTATAGAATTCAAAGAAGGTCAGAGATGGAAGACCCGGATGGGCAAAAGATTTATTATTAAAGAGATTCGTGAGGACGAAGAGTACGCTCTGGTATGCATTAGTATGGATACAGGTAAAAAACATTTTTTTGATGAAGATGGTTTTGAAATTCCAGGATATCCTACAGATAATGATTTAGTAGAACAGATCTCTTAGTATTGAGGAATAAGTCCCTACTTAGAAACAGTGTAGCAAGTATTAATGCAAAAGGCAATATAATGAAAAGCAAGAAAACACTAAGTACCGAAGGATTCACGAGGCGAGTCGTTGTGAAGCTCTTTGGAGTGGTGGTGGGTATTTTGGCCACTGGATTTCCAAAGAGCGCTTTCGGTTCAAATAAGGAGTCAAAGATGATTTTTCCTAATGAATCAGAATCCCGCATCACCCCCTTACCCACTAAGGATTTGAGCCCAGAAAGCTTAAAAATTTTGGCACGTCTTCCCGGGAAAGGCCTCCAGGGAGAAGGCTTCCCGTACAATCTCCTCGGTACTCTAATGCATAACCCGGACACCTTGGAGCCGTTTCTTGACTATTGGGTGACGTCAAAAGCGAATATGGGACTGTCGGTCCGTGAGCAGGAGTTGGTCATCCTTCGCATGGCTGTTCTCTATCGCAGCGAGTATGTTTGGAAACACCATGTTAAGGTCGGGAGAGAATTTGGCATCAACGATACAGAACTCGACGCTATTCGACACGGTTCCTATGCAGCGTTCTCTGCTCAGAGGGAGTGCGCCTTTCTCGAACTGACTGATGCCTTCGTGAAAGAGCGGTCTATCTCGCCGAAATTATGGAACCATACCAAGGAGATTCTCTCTGAAAAGGACTTCGTCGATTTGATCTCCCTGGTCTCTCAGTACGTTCTTTTCGCACTTACTAATGTCTGCTTACAAGTCCAGGTCGAGCCTGGAGTGGCAGATCTGCCTGGAATCGAGGATTAGAGGCGACTCTAAATCGACAGGTTTGATATATTACTCACACTTTATATAGATACTGTGAGGAGAGTTTATTTAAGATACAATTGATACGTTCAAAAAACGCAAAAACAAGGATTTAAAATGAAAGTTACAAAAATATCTTTAACTTGATTGGCTATGCTCTCATCTTCTGTTTTCACTGCGATTGCAGATACTCCAGAGCCGTCTAACCATATAAATTATCCTGTAGGATGGCAGAAGTGGTCTCCGATAGCTGTTTATCACCGTACAGATAATAACACAAGTAGAAAATATTAGGTAATTCAATTGCCGTCGAAGCTGCGCGTAAAGGAAATGTCAATCCTTGGCCGGATGGGGCTATATTGGGGAAGATCGTTTGGAAAGATGATCAACTACAAGATTGGAAGGCAGCAACGGCTCCTGGAGAATTTGTTCATGCCGAGTTTATGTTTAGAGATTCAAAGAAATGATGAAGATGTTTTGAAGTTCCAGGCTATCCTACAGATAATGATCTTGTAGAACAGATCTCTTAACCCGTTCCATATCTCCCGATACAGAACGAATCAGTTTCTGTAGGTATAGATCTCTGATTAACATGCTATAATTTAAACCATGAATAAATGGATGCAGATAGCCTATAACGAAGCGATAAAAGGGATGAATACCAATGAAGGGGGACCGTTTGGTGCCGTCATTGTCAAAGACGACAAGATCCTTGCTAAAGCCCACAACCGTGTGCTGGCGACAAATGATCCGACGGCCCATGCCGAAATGACCGCCATTAGGGAAGCCTCGAAGTTACTCGACACTTTTGATCTTTCCGGATGTACCCTGTACGTCACTACACAACCCTGCCCGATGTGCCTCGGGGCTATCTTATGGGCACATATAGAGACTGTCTATTATGGTACGACCAAACTGGATGCGGCCAAAGGTGGCTTCGACGATGCTCGTTTTTACGAGATGATAAAGTGGGAAAAAAATGGTGTTGTGCTCAAGCAGATCGATTACGAGGCATGCGCAAAGATTTTTGAACAATGGAATGAGAAAGAGGATAAGCAAATCTACTGACTCTAACACATTACCTCATTACACCAGTAGTAAAGAGGTACTGCTAATACTATACTGATCTTTATTCTTGACCATACACCTAGGAAATGGGAGAAAATCTCATAACTCAAAAGAGAGATTTGCAAATACCCCTTCGACACTTTGTGCCGTTTTATAGCGGGTCTGGAGCATTCTTACCTTTTTGGTCTTCATGTCACAAATAGCTATACGGAAGCTCATACCCATTTGCGGTTCAACGATACAGATAATTTTTCCATCATGTTCACGTGTGGCATGGATAATACCCTGAAGTTTGGGAAAGAAGTATTTTGGATAGCTTAACGGTGTAATCTCTACGATCTTTACCTTATCGCCATCTTTTAGGGTATCAACTATAAGCTGGGCATCTTCCACGCTCTCAAACTGCACACACCAATCATCAAAAACCTTATTGAAATGCTTTAGATCTTCATCTAAGAAACCTCCGGCAAGTGATTGTAAAGCAAAAATACCCATTCATTTTATCCTATTTTATCAAGCGAATTTTAGCATAAATTGCTGGAGAAGAGAAATAACCTACAGGTTAAAGTAGTGTTTTGTGACTCGTCCTCCATCGAGACAATGGGAGAGAGTATATGCGTATCGATATATTAGTTTATAACTATATGTATTGAAACTTCCAGACATTTCTTGTATACTATTCATGCTCTAATAAAAGTAGTATGTTTCTCTAAATAAAGTGAGTCACCATTTACTTGTAAAAAAGGATATAAAATGAAACTTATTAAATTATTTGTCACTTCATTGGCGATGATCTTTTCTTCCACTATCAATACATTTGCGGATACACCAGAGCCATCAAACAATATTGACTATCCTGTCGGTTGGCAGATGTGGTCTGCGATAGCTGTTTCTCACCGTACTGATAACAACACAAGTCGAGTAATATTGGGTAATTCAATTGCAGTCGAAGCAGCACGCACAGGAAAAATTAATCCTTGGCCTGATGGGGCCATATTGGGTAAGATCGTTTGGAAGGATAAACAACTTAAAAATTGGAAGGCAGCAACTGGACCGGGAGAACTTGTCCATGCCGAATTTATGTTTAGAGACTCAAAGAAATATAGTAAGACATACGGATGGGGTTGGGCACGTTGGCTTGGTCTGTCACAAAAGCCATTTAATGATGGAGGAAAGTCCTGTATCTCATGTCATACACCAGTCAAAGATCGAGACTGGACATTTACAGATCCAGCTGCATTTCCAACTTTAAAATAGCTAACAATGCATATGTGGCGTTAAAAAGAAGTCAAGATAATCCCCCCCCTCTTGGATTTTCACTTCTCTTTCGTCATATCCTTGACCCTATCTACATCGATCGGTGTGGACCATTTTGCTTCAAATACCGTTTCCATAGACTCTACCTCCTCTCTAATATCCTCTACTCTCTTTCTTAACTGCTCATGCAATTGCTTATAGTGCTTGTCGGTAGACAACAGCTCTTCTTCTTTTTCTTTTTTCCATCGATATCGGCTCAACGCTTCCACAACTTCCGGGGCGACGGATTTCAGAATGGCTGATTCGAGGAGTTCGGCTTTGTTCTCTACTACATTGAGCTCAACCCCAAGTGTCTGACCCTTTTCTATCCAAGATTGGTTGAGTTTGTTTTGTTTATTGGTGCTGAGGGTATAAGTGGGATAATGAGAGACGATATCTTCATATCCACTGCCAAAAAGCACAGGGATGGCACTAAATTCGATATCTGGGTTAATGAGCCCTAAGTCATTCTTGACCTTCACCGCAAGTGAGTGAAAGATGGATTCACCGGATGGGTCGAAGTCGGTAATGGCTATAAGATAGGCTTTATTGTATTTGGCCGTACGGTTAAGATATTGGGCAATATTCACCGACTCAAAAGATGGGATCTGTCCGGTACTGCTATAGATACCACATTGCAGTGCTTCGGAGAGTATGTCTGTACTTCTCGTCGGCTTTTCTGTGAAAAGCACGATGGGGGTATTATAGGTGTGTTTGTCATTACTGAGTCCCTTAGTGATAAGGTTGAGTCGACTGTAGATCGTCACATCACCATCCAAAAAGAGTTCATAGAGATATTCGCCTATGAGTCTGTTGACATAGATATCCCACTTGTCATCAGGCATTTTTTTGAGATGTTCGATGTCCCCTTTGAACTTATACCAGATATCTCTGATATTTTCCACGGTTTCACCTGTGGAAAGAAACTGATCGATATAGGTGGTAAGTTTTTTGCGGGTGCCTCTGTAGTGTTTCATAGCTTAGCCTTTACGCATACAAAGTTAGAAACATTATACCAGTTTTTAACTCTTGTCACTACTCGTAAATCCGGATCTTGAGCACAGAATTAAAATCATTTTGGAAAATTCATAAAAATAGAGAAAAACTTATTAAATGATAATTTTTATTATTTACATGTAAGTATAACAACTATATAATGACTTATAAAATTTATAAGGAGACTATATGAAAATGACTAAAATAATTGCTGCTTCACTTGTAGCATCATCCGTATTATTTGCTGGTTCATTGGCTGATAAAGCAAAATCAATGGGGCTTCAACCGATCCCAATAGATAAAAATGAGCTTACCAAACTTACGGATCCAAATGGAACCATTACACCTGAGAGAGTGGAACTAGGTAAAAAACTCTATTTTGAACCAAGACTTTCAAAAAGCGGTATCATCTCCTGTAATACCTGTCACAACCTTGGACTTGGAGGAACGGATGGAGCACCGGCAGCTGTAGGTCACATGTGGGTTGCAAATCCACACCACCTGAATTCACCAACAGTTTACAATGCAGTCTTCTTTAAATCTCAGTTCTGGGATGGAAGAAGTCCACACCTTGAAGATCAGGCACAGGGCCCTATGCAGGCAGCACCTGAGATGGCATCACCGGCTTCACTGGTTGTAGATAGAATCAATTCTATTCCAGCATATGTGGAAGAGTTTAAAAAAGCATATGGAAACGATGTAAAAGTTGATTTCCCAACGATCACATCAACGATCGGTATCTTTGAGAGAACATTGGTCACACCATCAAGATACGATGACTTCCTCAATGGTAAAGATGATGCATTGAACGATGCTGAAAAAGAGGGGCTACAAGTATTTATGGATCAAGGATGTGCATCATGCCATAACGGTGTAGCACTTGGTGGAACCATGATGCCATTCCCAATGATCAAACCATATAAATTTGCAGATGTAGGTGACTTCAAAGGTGATAAGAAGGGTATGGTAAAAGTACCAACACTCAGAAATGTGACGGAGACAGCACCATATTTCCATAATGGTCAGATCTGGAGCCTTGCTGAAGCGGTTCAAGAGATGGGACGTACACAGCTTGGAAAAAATATTTCTGATGAAGATGCAGCAAAGATCGTGACATTCCTCAAAGCGTTAAAAGGTGAAAAACCGGAGATTGTTTATCCACAGCTTCCGGAAAGTACTGCTACAACGCCTAAACCTGATTTTAACTAATCAAACATTATGTTGCAGAGCGGGAAATTCTTTCTTGTTCTGTAACTATATATCTACGATACTCTTGATCTCATCAAGATATAACAGCTCTTTTTCTACCAGTTTATCTGAAAGCGCACTGATCTCTTTCTTATGGGTTTGAAAAAGTTTTAATACCTCTTCCTCTTTTTCTGTAATGATCTTCCTTACTTCATCATCTATGAGTTTGGCTGTCGCTTCACTGAAGTCTTTTGGCATCGCCATTTCACGCCCCAAAAAGACATGATCTTCCCCTTTTTGATAGTAAACAGGTCCAAGCACTTCACTCATACCCCATTGGCTTACCATATGTGTTGCCAGACTCGTTGCCTCTTTAAGATCATTGGCCGCTCCTGAAGAGAGATCACCAAGCAGTGTTTGTTCTGCAGCCCTTCCACCAAGCATCACCCCTATTTTGTCTAGCAGATAGGCCTTTGGAAAGTTTTTTAAATCTTTCAACGGCAGTTGTTCTGTCATTCCCAGTGCCTGCCCTCTGGGAATGATACTTACCTTTTCTATAGGATCTGCATGTTCAAGCAGCAGTGCAGCAAGTACATGACCACTCTCATGAATGGCTACTCTTTGCTTGTCCTTTTCATCCAAGACAAACTCCTGTTCGACACCCATGATGATACGATCACGTGCATACATGAAATCATCCTGTGTGACGTACTTTTGCCCTTCTCTAGCTGCATGCATGGCTGCTTCGTTGACAAGATTGGCGAGATCTGCACCGGAGAAACCGATAGATATTTTTGCTATCTTCTCCAAATCTATAGAGTTGTCTATCTGAACATTACGTATATGGATGTTGAGTATCTTTTCACGTGCTTTGACATCGGGCAGACTGAGTGTGATTTTACGGTCAAACCTACCCGGTCTCAGCAGTGCATAATCGAGAACATCGGGACGATTCGTCGCTGCGATGACCACGACCTGCTCTTCTGACTCAAAACCGTCCATCTCAGCTAAGATCTGGTTGAGTGTCTGTTCTTTTTCATCATGACCGCCGCCTACACCTGCACCTCTGGCACGCCCGACAGAGTCAATTTCATCGATAAAAATGATTGCAGGGGCTTCTTTTTTGGCTTTGTTAAAAAGATCACGTACCCTAGCTGCCCCTACTCCTACAAACATTTCAACAAACTCCGAACCACTGATGGAAAAGAATGGCACTTCCGCCTCCCCTGCTACTGCTTTTGCCAAAAGGGTCTTCCCCGTACCCGGTGCTCCCATCAGCAAGATCCCTCTGGGAATTTTGGCACCTATTCTTTCATATTTTTCAGGATTTTTAAGAAAGTCCACAACTTCATAGAGTTCGATCTTTGCATTTTCCACACCTGCTAGGTCATCAAACGTCACAGATACCTTTTGTTTCTCATATTTTTTAGCCGTGGATTTCATAAAGTCAAATACACCTCCACCCATACCACCTAATTGCTCTTTCATACGTCGTGAACTGTAAAATATAAACCCTATAAAGATAAAAAGTGGCAGCAACATAAAAAAAGCAAGCCAAAAACCTGACTCTTTTTGTGACTTCACGAACATCTCAACCTGATTTTTTTCCAATAGTGCTAATAATGTTTTATCTTCAAAAGGAGGAAGTGTTGTCCTTACATAAGCAGGTCTCGAACCTATCTCACCTTTTAAAGTAGCTACAACCTGATCTCCATCGATTCGTATCTCTTTGATACTATTTTCTGCAATTTTCTTTTTAAATTCATCGTAAGAGAGTGTTTGACTCTGTTTCTGCAATGACATATAATTATACAATTGAAATCCGAGCATGATCATGATCAGTATCACCCATATATTGGTAAAAGGATTGAATTTAGGCATATCTATCGGTTCTTGTTTCATCTCTACTCCCATTAGGAAATTATCAACTCTATACTTATTGTACCAAAATATAGAAAGTCATTTTATAAGGATAATAGGTATCATAAGGATAATTCACACTTATTGGCTATAATACGAAAATAATCACTATGAAAGAAGAAATTCCTGTATTTTGGATGCATGAATAAGGTACCCCTATGAGCAAACTTGATCTTAGAGAAGCAAAACGTTTTTTACCTACCACCAGAGAAGAGATGGATGCACTTGGGTGGAAACAGTGTGATGTGATATTGATCTCTGGAGATGCCTATATAGATTCTCCGTTCATTGGTGTGGCTACAGTCGGACGTATGCTTGAAAAGCTTGGGTATAAGGTTGGAATCATAGGTCAGCCTGATATCAAGAGTGACAAAGATATCAGACGTTTGGGTGAACCGAGACTCTACTGGGGTGTGAGTGGTGGAAGTATTGACTCTATGGTAGCGAACTATACAGCTACAAAGAAGTTTAGAAATTCTGATGATTATACACCCGGAGGAAAGAATACCAAACGTCCAGACCGAGCTGTTCTGGTCTACACCAATCTCATACGTCAAAACTTTAAAAATACGGTGCCTATCGTACTGGGCGGTATAGAAGCTTCTCTTAGACGTGTCACCCACTACGACTACTGGAGCAACAAGCTTAGAAAACCTATACTCTTTGACTCTAAGGCAGATATACTCATCTATGGTATGGGAGAACAGGCGATTCGTGAGCTTACCCATGCCTTGGATAAAGGTAAGGAGTGGAGAGACATACGCGGTGTCTGCTACATAAACAAAGAGCCTGTAGAGCAGTATCATCAACTTCCCTCACACCAGGAGTGTCTGGATGATAAAGAGAAGTATATAGATCTTTTTGATCTTTTTTATGACAACAATGATCCCATCGCAGCAAAAGGTCTTTGCCAGAAAGTAGACACACGTTACTCTATACAAAACCCGCCATGCGATTATCTGAGTGAACCTGAGATGGATGAAGTCTCTGCCCTGCCGTTTACAAGAGAACTTCATCCTTATCACCGTCCGGAAGGAAAAGTAAAGTGTCTGGAGACGATCAAATTCTCCATCATGACACATCAGGGATGCTGGGGTGAGTGTAACTTCTGTGCCATAGGTGTACACCAGGGACGTACGATCCGTACACGTTCTGAACAATCCATCGTCAAAGAAGCCAATCAGTTTAAAGAGTATAAAGACTTTAAGGGCATCATTTCAGATCTTGGCGGCCCTACGGCAAACATGTACGGTTATGAGTGTAACAAAAAGCTCAAACTGGGCACCTGTGACCATCAGCGCTGTGTGGATTCACAACATTTGTGTTCTTCAATGAAACCAGACCATACCCGTGTGATAGGTATGATGAAACAGGTACGTAACATAGAGGGTATCAAAAAGGCCTTCGTAGCTTCAGGAATACGTTATGACCTTATCAATGAAGACAAACGTAAGGGATACTCTTATCTGAAAGAGTTGGTAGAACACCATATATCAGGCCAGATGAAAGTCGCACCTGAACATACTCAGCAGCATGTACTTGATCTTATGGGAAAACCGGGAAAACAGACACTGATAGACTTTAAAAGGCTGTATGACAAACTCAACAAAGATATGGGGAAAAGGCAGTACCTTACCTACTATCTTATCGCCGCGCACCCGGGTTGTGAAGAGAAAGATATGCATGAACTGAAACGTTTTACGACTGAAGAGCTTAAAATGAACCCTGAACAGGCACAGGTCTTTACACCGACTCCTGGAACATACTCTGCCGTAATGTACTACACAGAGATGGACCCGGTCACGCGTAAAAAGATCTTTGTGGAAAAAGATATACATAAAAAAGAAAACAAAAAGCCATCGTACAGGCAAAAACAAATTTTAAATCAGGATTTGCAAGTTAATGCCCAATAGACCTATCTATATCACTGACCTAGACCATACGTTTTTGCGTACGGACCAGAGTGTCAGTGATTTCAGCAGAGAAGTTTGGAACACAAAAAGCAAAGATGCCATTCTCTCAGTAGCCACAGCAAGAAGCTTTCAAAAAACCCATGACTTTTTGAAAAAACTCCATCTGGATGCCCCTATGATACTATTAGACGGTACGATGATTGTCTCTCCGGACAAAAAGCTCATAGATCTAAAAACCATAAAAAAAGCACTGGGTGATGCCATCGTTGAAGTTGGCTTACAGTTTGATATTGACCCTTTTATCATAGGGTTGAAAGACATGGATCTCAATGAAGCATTTTTGTACCCTCGTAAACTGAATGAGCATCAGAAATTTGTCCTCAAGGGCTACAAAAATGATCCACGACTACAGTTCAACCCTGAAAATAAAACCATGGAGTTGAACCTGAAGATCGTTTATTTTGGTGATAAAAAAACACTGGAACCTCTTACATCGAAATTAAAAGCGACATTCAAAGATGCCATAGAGTGTAAACTCTCTCCTGAAAAATACTCAGACGGCTACTTCCTGACGATACTTCACCCTGAAGGGGACAAAGCCCATGCACTTCAGAAGGTTATGAACTATCTAGAACGAGATCCTGCTGATGTAACGGTATTTGGTGACTCTGTCAATGACATTGGGATGTTCAAGCTTGCAGGAACCTCTGTAGCCGTTTCCAATGCCCTGGATGAGGTAAAAGCCGTAGCAGATGTCATACTTCCTCACTCTAACGATGAAGATGCAGTGGCCAAATATTTGAAAGAACAGAAGCGTTAATACCTATTCATCAACTGGGCGTTCAAAAGCTCCAGTCTCTCTGGTGTCCCTATATCAAGCCATTCGCCTTCATAGAGTTCACCGGTTACTTTTCCCTCTTTGATTGCTGCTCTGAGTAAAGGTGCCAGTGCAGATTTACCGTAGGGTACCCCATCAAAGAGTTTTGGAGAGTAGTACCCAATGCCAGAGAAAGTGTATTGCCTGTTATCAATGACCCTGTTCCGATCTAAGGCGAAATCTCCTTCAGGGTTATGTTCCGGGTTGGGTACAAGGACTAAATGGGCGAGAATCCCTTCTGCAAGCTTTCTATGGTCTTGAAAATCATAATCGGTCCATATATCTCCATTGAGAACCAAAAATGCCTGATCCCCAAGGAATGGCAGCGCTTTGATGATGCCCCCTGCAGTCTCAAGTCCACCCTCTTCCTGTTCATCAGAGTAGGTAATGTTCACGCCCCACTCTGAACCGTCACCCAGTGCTTCAGGGATTTGATACCCTAGGTGTGCAATGTTAATGACTATATCAGTATAGCCGTCATGTGCAAGACGTTCTATGTGCCATACGATAAGAGGTATACCGCCTACCTTAAGTAGAGGTTTCGGTGTCGTGTCGGTCAGTGGCCTCATTCTTGTTCCCGATCCTGCAGCAAGTATCATACATTTCATGGTAGTGTATCCTTTATTAATTAAGCAGTTAAAATATTCTCATTGTGACAGGTGCATCTTTGAACTCACCATATTGTGATTTCAATAGAGCAATTAACCCGTCCAATTCCGGGTACTTTTGACCCACTTCCAGGATATACTTCAACGTTTGTGGAATATCCTGCAGGTATTTCTTTTTCCCGTCTCTTAGTGCCAGTCTTGAAAAAATACCCAGTATCTTGATGTGACGCTGCAGGCCTGTAAAATCAAACCAGCGGATAAACGTCTCATCCTCTATATCAAGCCCCTTCAACTCCTTAAAGAGCAGGATCAGTCTGCGTAATTCTCTTCTATCCAGTTTCACATAGGCATCACGAAGCAATGAGACCAGGTCATAGGTCAAAGCCCCTTCTCTTGCATCCTGGAAGTCTATGACCACAATCTCGTCATTGCTGTCTATCATCAAATTGCGTGCATGGTAGTCCCGGTGTACAAAAATGCCTTGCGGCTGGCTTAATACCTCTTTGGCGATCAGGGAGAAACTCTCCAAAAGCATACGTCCTTCAAGACATTCAAGTGTTGTACCCAGATAGGCTTTTAGGTACCACTCTGTCATAAGATTCATCTCTTCGAGCAAAAAACCCTGATCATACGGTAGTAAACCTTTAGAAGATGTGGTCTGGAGTTGAACCAATGTTTCTATGGCTTTATCATAATAAGGCCTTGCATCTACACCTTCCACACATTTATCCAGGAGGTGGGTAGAGCCTATATCCTCTAAAAACACAAAACCTTTTTCAAGATCATAGGCATTTATGGTCGGTATACGTACATTTGCATCTGTAAGTCTTTGAGCTACACCGATAAAGACAGGTACACTCTCTTTGGCTTCTGAAGCATCCATCACGATACCTCCATCACTATTTAGAAGACGGTAGTAGCTTCTTGCACTCGCATCCCCATGTAGCATTTGAAGTTCCGGGTCATTAATACCTAACGACTCCAACCATTCTGTTAACTCTTTATACATATATGCCTCCTAGAACTGCATTGTCACTTGCACCCGTAACGTCCTTTAAATTGACTTTTTGATGATGCATACGTTTGTATGCAAGCCATGCAAAGGTCATTGCTTCTATCTGGTCTGCGTTAGCAGAGATAGCCACTTCTACATTTGGCATCAATACTTTGATCCGCTCAACAAGAAATGTATTCTTGGCACCACCACCGCAAAGCAAAGTAATATCCGGGTTAAACTTCAAAACTTCATTACTGATACTCATAGCAGTAAGTTCTAAAAGTGTCCTCTGTACATCTTCAGGGGTATGCGTATGTCCTGAAAGATACTTTTGTAACCATACATTATTGAATTTTTCTCTACCTGTACTTTTGGGATAAGGCTCTTGAAAAAAATCATCCGACATCATTTTATCTAAAAGAGTATAGTCCACAACACCTGTGCTTGCCCACTCTCCATTTTCATCATATGCCTTGCCCTGATGTTCAGCTATCCACATGTCCAAAAGTACATTTCCACAACCGGTATCATATCCTATAAGTTTATCTCCTAAGACAGTAATATTTGCCATTCCACCGATATTTACCACAGAAACAGACGAATTAATATTACTAAATATAAATTCATGAAATGCCGGTGCAAAAGGGGCACCCTGTCCACCTAATGCTACATCTTTACGTCTGAAATCTGCTACAACAGGTACCCCTGTCTTTGCAGCCAAAATATTAGGGTCACCAAGCTGCATCGTGAAAGGATATTCTCCTTTTGGAGCATGCCAAAGTGTCTGACCATGTAATCCTATAGCATTAATACCTGATGGATCTATATTCTCACGAATCAATAAAGCACCAACAGCCTCTGTGAAGAGTAAACCCAAACGATGGTCTATCTCTCCTAAAGATTCTAATGTACAATTCTCTTCTATCACTCTGAGTATTACACTCTTTAACTTCAAAGGCATAGGATACTCTAAAGAAGTAATAAGGTTACAGGAGTTGCTGTCTATTTCACAAAGTACGACATCCACACCATCAAGTGATGTACCTGACATGATACCTATATAGTGTTCTTTATTCATCGACATATCTTTTCAGTGGGATAATAGGAGACCTATTACCTAGGTTTTATAGTATGAAAGATTATACAAACTTACTGCTTAATATGGTGATAAACGTAAAGATCTATTGCGTGATATGACAATTCTGTTGTGTGGTATTTATATAAGTGAAGTTCAACTATACTTCAACAAATAAAAAAAGTCAGGTCAATATGAAACTAAGTAATCGAGCAAAAAATATCGCACAATCCGAGATCAGAGCGATGTCCATACTCTGCAACGAAAAAAATGGACTCAATATGGCACAAGGTCTTTGTGATCTTGAAGTACCTTTACCTGTTGTGGAAGGTGCAAAAGAAGGGATAGACAGTGGAAAAAATACCTATACCTCTGCATACGGTAATTACAAGTTAAGAGCAGCTATCGCTAAAAAGCAGAATGATTTTTATGACCAGGGTATCGATGTGGACAATGTACTTGTGAGTCTTGGGGCAACGGGAGCGTTTTATGCTACTGCTATGTCTCTGCTCAATGAAGGAGATGAGGTCATACTTTTTGAACCTTACTATGGTTACCATGTAGCGACACTAAAATCAATAGGATGTAAGATCAAATACATCAGAACGAATCCGCCGGCTTATGAAATAGACTTTGAAAACTTGAAGGATCAGATATCAGAAGACACAAAAGCCATACTCATCTGCAATCCTTCAAACCCTAGTGGAAAAGTGTATACAAAAGAAGAGCTTCAAACGCTTTCTGAGGTCATTAACCAAAACGATCTTTTCCTCTTTAGTGATGAGATGTATGAGCATTTTATCTACGATGAACTTGAGTTTGTATCGGCATTAAGTATCGAGAGTTTAAAAGAGAGAACAGTTGTCATCTCAGGTTTTTCAAAGATCTATTCGATCACTGGATGGAGACTTGGATATGCGATCACACAAAAAGGCATTATTGATGCAGCCTCTGCTTTTAATGATCTGGTATATGTCTGTCCACCTGCACCACTGCAGAACGGTATACTCAAGGGACTGAATGAACTATCCAAATCCTACTATGAAAATGTAGCCAAAGAGCATCAGAAAAAAAGGGATAAGTTCATTAAAGCCCTCATTGATGCAGGACTGAAGGCTGAATATGTCAAAGGGGCCTACTATGTACTAGCCGATATTTCGAAACTTGAAGGTGAAGATGACAAGCAAAAGGTTATAACGCTTCTAGAAAAAACCGGTATCGCTGCGGTCCCGGCTAGAGCATTCTATCAAGAGAGTGAAGGTATTCATCTGGCAAGATTCTGTTTCTCTAAAAAAGAAGAAGAGCTTGATGAAGCTATAGAGAGATTGAAACGTCTCTGAATTCAGTGATAATTGTATGCCTAAGGGTGTGAGATTCACCTTTAGCTAATGTCACACTATCATCTAAAACATTTGCACTCTCTACACAAAGCATCTGAGTGTGATCGTTTAGATCTGGCATACTACTTGCTAAAATCTCTCCAGGATTCCAAACAACAATCGTATACGTCCCCTCTGTTTGAACAGTATGATGTACCTTGTTATCTTTTACCAAAATATCATTTTTGACATTTTGATAGATTCGATCTACCTCTTTGCTAAAATCTATATGACCCTCTTGCCGTGTACACGTATTTTGTGTCTTATCAAAATAGTATGTCTCTTCCAAACCTTCTACATGCGTTTCATAGATGTTATCAACAGCTAGGTAAGTATGTAGTGCAGAGGTGAAAGTAAACGGTTTAGTATCAAGATTTTGACTTGTAAGTTCTAATCTGAGTACCTCGCCTACATAGATATCTAATGTCAGATGAAACAGATAAGGCCAAAGTACGTGTGTCTTAGGTGACGAATGCAGTGTAAGTGTGACCTTGGTCTCTCGATCATTTAACATCTGAGTAGATTGATGTTTCCAAAGTGAAATTCTGGCAAACCCATGATTGGGCAGTGAGCTATCAATTTCATTTGCACCAAACCAAGGCCAGCAAATGGGTACACCACCTCTTATGGCCTTCCCCTCTTTAAATACTGATGTTTGACTCAGAAAGAGTACACTGCCCTTTCCTTTCAGTGTAAAATCAAAGATATGAGCACCTTGTAATGCTATCTTTGCACTGGAACAGCTGTTTTCAACATATATGTACGCTAATTCATCTTGAGTATCCATACCCTCTCTTTTCATAGCTAGAATAAACTAATTATTTGAAGTACTTTTTTCTTTCCCGAACATCATCAAGACAAACGCTACAAAAGTTCCGGCCAAAATCTGCCATGCAAACCCAAGTTTCAAGTCCAGTGCAGCACCTAGCACATAAGGTTGTAGTAGCAGTACTGTGATAAATCCACCAAAAAGTGCCAATGGCACTGTAGTTGCAGAACCGCGTTTAGTAAAGATAGCTGCACCAAATACGCCAAGTAAGCCTGTGTATGCAAATGCCATCACGCCAAGAGCAAAGCTAAGGAGTGGAAGTTCTGTGTAACGTTGCCAGTAGTAGCTTAGCATCGCCATAAGTGAGAGTGCGACAGCAAATAGAAGCACTGCATTACGCCCTGCTTTGACAAAGTGCATCTCATCTACATTGCTTCTCTTTTGCTTCCAAGGTTTATAGAGATCTTCTATGGCTACAGATGACATGGCACCCAGGACAGAATTGGAACTGGATAAAGCAGCTGCTACAGCACCAACGGTCACAAGTCCTCTCATCCCCTCTGGCATCTCATGCAAAATGTAGTACATAAAAATAGTGATCTTCTCCCCATCAAATTTTTGTACCACTTCCGTACTCAAACCAGAAATTTCAGGATGCTGATAAAAGAGGTAAAGCAGCAGACCGATCATTAAAAAAAGTAACGCTACAGGGATAGTCAGGTAGATACTCATCATAAGTGAATTTTGGGCTTCTTTCGTACTTTTGCAGGTCAATGCTCTTTGTGTCATGTCCTGGTCAAGGCCATAGGCAGCGATATTAAGAAGCAGCCAGCCACCAAGCAAGGTCCAAACAGAAAATCCACCAGACATTGACCAATCAAGTAGCTTGAGTTTGTTTTCACTCTGCAGGGTAGACACAATCGTAGAAAGATCGGTATGCATACTCATATAAAGGTAGATCAATATTGCGATCCCCGCTCCAATATAAGTAAAGGCTTGAATGATGTCAGAAAAGATGATCGATTTGACACCCCCAAAGTATGCATAAGCCAATGCACCCAGCATTAATATCGAGATGGATATAGCAACATGTATGGATGTAATATCTAAGAAGAGTATCATGGAGATGGCCAATGCACCGATATAGAGCCTAGCACCAGAAGCAAACAGACGTCCTATAAGAAACATAATACCCGCTTCTCTTTTTGCATTCTCACCATAACGCTTTTCTAGCAATTCGTAGACTGTTACCGCTTTGATCGCATAAAAACGTGGAATCAGCACTTTAGCGACAAAAAAAACTGCCAAAAAAGCAGAGATATAAAAGCCTATAAACGTCAGATCTTTTCCGTATGAGTACTCAGGTCCGCCAAGAAAGGTAGCAGCAGACTGTGAAGTAGCCAGTACAGACATCGCTGCAGCAAACATAGGAACACTATTCCCCCCGACGAAATAATCACGTGTACTCTTTACCTTCACACGGCTTAAAAGTACTGATGTGATGGTTAATACTAAAAAATATGCAAAGAAGATCCCCCAGTCAAGTGTACTGAATGCAGAGTTCATTCGTTCCCTTTGGGTGGGGCTTTAAGATGGAGGCATTGTACACCATTTCTTATATCGGACATAAACTTTTCACCGGGATCAGATTTCACTGTTCTGTATCCTTTGTCTTTTTCCAACCACAAAGCTGTCTTCTCCATCTGCCTATACTCATGATGACCTACAAGATACTCGATCGTAGGGTATTTGGCCTTGAGATACATCACTAGGTCAATGTTTGCCTGACGCTGTTCAGGTGTCAGATCATCTATCTTATTGTCTTTCCCTCCGATGTTCTCTATACCGATACTGGAGTAATTAAGTCCTATCACATGACGTGCCATCCAATTCTCCGGCATTAAACGGTATATTGTCCCGTCTCGTGCCACCATAAATTGAGAGGATACATTCAAGGCTGAAGCTTTCACAATGTCTTTTCGATCAGAAAGGAGTTTTTCAGGCTTCAAACGCTTGAATGATTTGTCAAAATTCATCTCTGCTGTCCAGTGGAGCATAATGATCTTTGGCATGATCTCAATAGTCTCTACGTTAAAGCCGTAATGAGACTTGATATACGATTTTGTCATAGCGATGCGGTCAGGTCCGAAATCGATTGGTTTATCGATGATCCGGAGTGGTTGTATAGGTTTTGTGGTACAGACTGCAGGTTTTGCCTCTTCTTTTCCACATGCAGTCAAAGTGAGAAATACAAAAGAGAGTAGTAAAAGTCTTATCATGAAATAAATCCTCACTTCCAAGTAGAGTTATTCTATCGGATCTTGGCTAATGTTTTCTTTTTCTTTTAGAAGGACCCAAACAAGAATCACAGAAGGAATACCCAAAGAGATAATATAACTTGGAATATGTAATAATCCGTGTCTATTGAGATATAAGAAGCCCAAGATTAGCAGCACATAGGCACCTAGTCTATAGAAAGAGAGAGCCGCTTTGGTGTCTTTCATGGTCTGGTAGACACTGCGTCGATTCTCTTTGCGTTTTTTCTTCTCTGCTTTGATCGTTTGTGCCAAACTCTTCTCCTCGACCTCTACCTCTTCACTGTATAGATCATAGGGATCTTCAAGTTTGTCGATCACATCTTGAGTGTCATCCATGGTTACCATATTGTGTTTCACACGGGCATTGACCATACGTCTATAACTGACTATCGAAGCAATCATGACAAGTGATGCGGTGATATAGCCTATCTGTGTGTTGTAAAGGACTTTAATATCAAAAAATATTATAGAGATCAAGAGTAGTAAAATATCCACAGATAGGAGTACTGCGAAGATCTTACGATTCATACTATGCATCATCATCCTCAGCATCATATTTGTCTTGCTGTTCTTTTTTATAGGTATATCTTGGATCATTAGCCAATTCATCCAACGACTTTTTCTGCTTCGCATATGCTTTGTAGACATTAGAGATAGCCGCACCGATACCAATGAATACACCGATCCAGAGTGTCCATCCAGCACCCGTAAGATTGCGTAATCCCAATCCTATACCAACACCAATAATGACAGCGACAACCATGGAAATACCAAGACTGAGTCCATCTGCAGCATCCACCACTTTTTTGAATTTCGGTTCTTCCGTATTATTTTGCATTTTTAGTCCTCATAATTTGAAAATGTAGTATAGCCAATTGGTACATAGAGCATGGTTTAGAATAAAGTTTTTCCTCCTCTATGTTGCACCAGTAGTCTGCTCTAGCGTGACAGCTCCATAAAGAGAAATATATACTCTTCTACTTTAGGCAGCAGCACGGTACCGTGTCCATCACCAGGGAGTATGAGTGTGGTACCTGCAATTGCTTTTTTACCATATTCAAGTGCATTCACGTTCGCACCCAATGGATCATTTTTGGTAGCGATAAAGTAGGTTTTTGCCAGAGAACTTGATAGTGCCATGTCACTTTCACTGCTGTTTGATCTTCCCGAAGAAAGCGCAATGAGTGCTTTTGCATCATAGTCATTCAATACAGGGATCAGCGATGCACCACCCAGTGATGCTCCAATGAGGTAGAGTTGTTGTATATCCAGGCTTTTATCCTCTTCTATCATTTCCAACCATGCTATGAGGTCCTGTGGTATCTTGGAAAATCCCACTTTGGGTGCACTTGCATCAAAAGCTGTTCTCACTTCACTTGTGTTTTTAGGCATTTGTACGCTGTTCTCTACGCCTTTTTGCATGGTTGACTTTCCATGGCCACGCAGATCCACACTGAGAGTCGCCATACCTTTCGCAAGTAATCTCATGGTGAGCATATCCCATGATGTATGGTCTGAACCGAACTGGTGTGCCAAAAGTACGATAGGCATAGGTTTTTTAGTCTCTTTCGGTTTTTCCAGCCATCCGTGGAGGTCAAATCCATCTTCGGTCGTAAGATTAAGTTCCGTAGCAAAAAGGGGTATGACCAGTACCAGGGAGAGTAGAAATTTTTTCATGATATTTCCTTCACAAACAGTATAACTTGATTGGCTGTTCTATCAAAATGATATGAAGCGTGATCTAGGCTATTTCAGCCATCACTTCATACGCTGCTTTGATCGTCTCATCTATCATCTCATCCGTCATAGCAGCACAGATAAATCCTGCCTCAAAGGATGAACAGGCAAGATAGATACCTCTGTCCAACATACCTTTATGGAACTTGGCGAACCTTGCCGTGTCATTTTCCAACGCATCATCAAAATTTCTGACAGGCTTATCAGAGAAGAAGAAACCGAACATACTCCCTCTAACATCGGTCACGAAAGGTATGTTAGATGCATCTGCCGCTTTTTTGAATCCATCCATGAGTTTCTTGGCTTTGTTTCCCAGTGATACATATAATGAAGGATTGGATTTGAGCTTTCTGAGACTGGTAAGACCTGCTGCCATCGCTACAGGATTACCTGAAAGTGTTCCTGCCTGGTAGACCGGCCCTTCAGGAGAAAGGTGTGCCATGATCTGTGCCGATGCACCAAAGGCACCCACAGGCATACCTGCACCGATGACCTTACCAAGAGTCACCATGTCCGGTTTCACACTTGAAATACCCTGAGCACCGCTCAATGAAGCCCTGAATCCACTCATCACTTCATCAAAGATAAGCAGTGCACCATGGTTTGTACAGAGACATCTCAGTTCTTCCAAAAATGCTTCATCTGCAGGTACAAGACCCATATTTCCGGCTATAGGTTCGATGATCACACACGCAATACCGTCCGGTGACTCCTCAAAACACTTTAGTACGGATTCAATATCATTATACGTTGCCAAGAGTGTATGTTTGGTAAGATCAGCCGGTACACCAGGACTTGATGGAGAACCGAATGTAGCCAGACCCGAACCTGCCTGTACTAGCAGTGAATCTGAGTGGCCATGATAACATCCAGTGAACTTTACAATATTCTCTCTACCTGTCACACCACGAGCCAAACGGATAGCAGACATCACTGCTTCTGTTCCAGAACTCACGAAACGCACTTTATCAATGTTGTCAAAAAGCGTGACGATCTCACTTGCAAGCTCCGTCTCTATAGTCGTAGGAGCACCGAAACTCAATCCTCTTTGAACGGCCTCTATCACTGATGTTTCGATCTCTTTATCTGCATGACCAAAAATAAGCGGACCCCAACTTTGTACATAGTCGATATATCTGTTCCCGTCAATATCAAAAAGATATGCCCCCTCACCTCTTTGGATGAATGGTGGTGTACCCTCTACTCCTGAAAATGCACGTACCGGTGAGTCAACCCCCCCAGGAATCACTTTATATGCTTCTTCAAATGCTGCTATACTTTTGTCATATGCCATGTTATTAATCCTCATTATGTATAATTGCAAAGATTATACACTAACGGCACTTAGGGCTATATACAAGGAGAGTCTCATCAGAACGCTGAAAGGATTAATACTCTCTTTATTGTTACATTTACTGATATTGATGCTTTTTATGAAAAACTGGAAAGAGTTCATCTTCTTACCTCCTAAGAAAGAAGAGAAGAAAATAAGCCTGAATCTCCAACAGATCGTCACTCCTCCTGCACCGAAACCAAAGCCGGTACCTGTTCCCGAACCCGTAGTGATTCCACCAACACCTAAACCTGTCATTCAAAAACCGTTAGAAACAGCCGTGCAACCTATAAAGAGAAAAAAGTTGGATGAGAGTAAAAAGATCTTTGCACAGCAAAGTACAGAAGAAAACAATGTCACCAAAACCGTACCCAAACCTGTTCAAAAGATCGTTCAAAAAGAAGAGAAAAAGAAAGTTATTAAAAAAGTACAGAAAAAAACTGTAGCGAAAAAACGAAAACATACAGACCATCTAAACGTTCAAGTGATCCTCTTGCTAATGCGCTCATGGGTTCTGGTACATCTATGTATCCAACACAGCGGAGCCGACCATCATCTTCAGGCAGTTATGGTGCTAGAATGATCAATCAGCTTTATGGTAAAGAGTTTGATACTTACAGTGAAACACAAAAAAAGTTTATCAAAAACAATCTGGGAACCATCCACAGGATCACACAACGTACACTTACCCGAAACGGCTATCCGGATGTTGCGGTCCGCACAAGACAGCAGGGAACCAACATTGTCTCTTTTTACCTCCATCCAAATGGTGATATCTCAGATCTTAAATTAAAAAGGCATATAGGTCACCAGGCTTTAGATCAAAATACTTTAGATGTAATACGCATTGCCTATAAAGATTATCCTTTACCTAACAAAAAAACAAAGATCGTTTTTTATGTAAGATATAGTATCTATTAAAGTTTATCTGATCTCTTTCCAAAGCTTTTGTACCACATCCTCAGTTCCCTGAATTAAAAGAGGTTCAGCTTCAGGATCTAACCAGCGTAATAGTGTCTGTATCTGCTCCTCGCTCATCACTGTACATCCGGCCGTAGGTACATCCTTAATATGAATAAAGATACATGACCCTGCCCCCTTTATAGCTCCAACTTTACCTATATGGTTATGATCCACCACAATGCCATACTTGTAGTAGTCTTTGGGGAACTTCATATGTTCTTTGCTTTTATAATCCACATCTACTTGCGTACTGTCTACGATCTTATTATAAAATTTAGAATTGACATCATCCACACAATGATCTGTCTCTTTGTAGATCTTATAGGGGTATGCTATATCAAAAGGTGCATATCCGAATGCATGTTTGAGTTTAAAAATACCTGCAGGTGATTTCCCGTCTCCCTCTTTTTTAATGATCTGTGCATATTTTGGTAATTCATGTAGCCCTATTCCCCATCCTAAACCGTTTCTACCCAGTTTGATATCTATTTTATTGCCTATTTTTTGCCAACCAGTCTCATGCAGTTCATAACGCTGTAGTATTCCTGAAGGTGCGGACCACTCTTTTGTTGTTACAACCAAAAGCTGTTTGGTTTGAGCCTGTAGTGTGATAAGTATGACACATAGTGCAAGTAAAATCTTCATGTGGTATAATCCTTCTATGGAATATGGAATAGTCTCAATAGCAATCCCGTTGCTAACAATCATTTTAGCTATTATAACCAAAGATGTGATCGTTTCGCTCATGGGCGGTATCTTTGCAGGTTTTTTGGTACTGAATGGCTATAACCCTATAGATGCCTTCATTGCACTTTTTGATGGTATTATCTCGCTTTTTTCAGAAGCCTGGATCACCAAAACCCTTCTCTTTATCGTAATGGTCGGTTCCATTATCAGATTACTTACCCTAAGCGGTGCGGTTGACAGTTTTGTAGTCTACCTGAGCCAAAGATCCAAAAAAATTGACTCACCAAAAGGGGCAATGCTGCTTGCTTATATTATCGGCGTTGTGATCTTTATAGAATCCTCTATCACTGCACTGGTTGCTGGTACTGTAGCTAAACCTCTGTGTGACAAGAATCGAGTCAGCAGAGAAAAACTTGCCTATATCTGTGATTCTACTTCTGCACCGATCTGTTCTCTCATTCCACTCAATGCATGGGGTGCCTTACTTTTAGGTCTCATCGTAACGGCCATTGACTCTAAGGTGATATCAGGAGATGGTGTCTCTTTACTGATCTCTTCTATTCCCTATAACTTTTATTCGCTCTTTACTTTAGCTATTGTTTTGGCAGTCATATTTTTAAATATAAATATGGGGCCCATCAAGGATGCTATTCCCGTACCCTACACTGTTCAAGAGAGTGAGACAAAGATCGAGGCTACACCCTACAGGATGCTTTTACCTATTTTGGTGATGGTAATGATGGTACCTGTAGGACTTTATCTTACAGGAGAAGGTGACATCTTTAAGGGTTCCGGTTCCACTTCTGTCTATTACGCTGTCATCATCACGTTGCTCTTTATCTATCTCTATTATGTCCCGACCAAAGCACTCACACATAAGAACTATTTCATTGGTCTCTATGAAGGTATAGGAGATATGATACCCGTAGGATTGATCATGGTCTTTGCACTGCTTATAGGAAACGTGATCAGTGATCTTGGCACTGCCAAATATTTGGCACATTTGCTTACGGGAAATATTTCGCCTCTGCTTATACCGCTTCTTATCTTTTTAGTCGCAAGTATCACAGCATTCTCTACAGGCACAAGCTGGGGTACATTCTCCATTATGATGCCTATTGCTTTGGCTTTGGGTGCAACGATGGAGCTGCATATCCCATTGGTCATAGCAGCAGTGATCTCCGGAGGTATATTTGGCGACCACTCCTCTCCTATCTCTGACACGACCATTATCTCATCCATGGCGGCAGGGTGTGACCATGTCGAACATGTAAGAACACAACTGCCTTATTCACTCTTGGGTGGTCTGTTGGCATCAGGTGCATTTTTACTGGCAGGATGGTTCACCGTATGAATTTATTGAAAAAAGGCAAATCATGAGCACAAAACAAGGAAATATGCAATGAAGCTTCTTGTCTCCGCCCTGGAACCCTCATCAAACCTCCACTTAAAAGAGGTTCTCAAGCATACACAGGATGTTGAGCTTCTGGGTATCTTCGATAAAAATATTAAAGAAGGTACACCGCTTTATGACATCAGCGAAATGGCTATCATGGGTGTGGTAGATGCCATCAAAAAACTTCGCTGGTTCTTTAAAGTGGCAGATGCGATGGTCGAACTCGCCAAAGAGGCAGATAAAGTCCTTTTAATGGACTCTTCAGGGTTTAACCTGCCTTTGGCTAAAAAACTGAAAGAAAAGTACCCGGATAAAGAGATCATTTACTATATCCTTCCCCAAGTATGGGCCAGCCGTCCCAAACGTGTTAAGAAGTTGGAACTCTATTGTGATAAACTGCTCGGTATACTCCCTTTTGAAATGGAGTATTACAGTTCAGATAAAGCACAGTATATCGGACATCCGCTGCTTGACGAGATAGATGTACACAGAAATGAAGAAGAGACAAAAGGATGCATTGCATTCATGCCGGGAAGCCGTAAAAGTGAAATAACCCGTCTTATGCCTATTTTTCTTGAACTGCGTAGAAAATTCCCGGAGATCCGCCCTCTGCTTGTCATTCCTCCCTCTTTTTCTAGAAACAAAATAGCCAAACTCTACAAAGGCAATCGTGAGTTTGAAATCGTACGTGATACCCATGAAGCTCTTAGACGTGCAGAGTTTGCCTTCATATGTTCAGGGACTGCCACACTCGAAGCAGCACTCATAGGTACACCTTTCACACTGGCATACATCGCAAAGAAGGTTGACTTTTTCATAGGGACAAAACTTCTAGGCATCACACAGGTAGGCTTGGCGAACATCATACTCACCCATTACAACAATACGACCTTGCACCATGAGTTACTTCAAGAAGAGGTCACAGTTGACAACTTGTTAAAAGAGTACTACAATACCGACCGTAAGATCTTCGGACAAAAAGCTGAAGAGTTAAAAACATATCTTTCTCACGGCAGTTCTCAGAATGTCGCGGAAATAATCATGTCGCAAAGGTCATAATGGAGTCATCATGTTAGTACATATCTGCTGTTCGGTCGACAGTCACTACTTTTTGCAAAAACTCCAAACGGAGTATCCTGAAGAAAAACTCACAGGATTCTTTTATGATCCAAACATTCATCCCTACTCTGAGTACTACTTACGACTTCTGGATGTAAAACGCAGTTGTAAAATGCTCGGTATTGATCTCATAGAGGGAGAGTATGATGTCGAGAACTGGCTTGAGGCTGTACGTGGCTTGGAACATGAACCTGAAAAAGGCTCACGCTGCTCTGTCTGTTTTGACAGACGTTTTGAGGTCTCTGCACAAAAAGCCAGTGAGATAGGTGAAACAAGCTTTACCTCTACACTGCTTACCAGTCCTAAAAAATCGCTCAAACAACTACAGGCAGCCGGTGATGCATTGGCTCAGAGAGAAGGCATCGCTTTTGTCGCTCCAGACTACAGAAAAGCTTCTGGTACACAGGAACAGAACATGTTAGCCAAAGAGGATGCACTCTACAGACAAGACTACTGCGGATGTATGTTCGGTCTGACTATTCAACGTGACCAACAGGATAAACTGGCAGATGAACTCTTTGTACCGCTTTCAAAACAAATACAGCCAGAATCCATAGAAGAGCGCATCGAAATGTATGAAAAGCGTTGGAAGATGGAAGAAGCAAATATCCCTCATAAGATCATCAAGCAACGGTTTTTAAACTGGCGTTTGATGATGGGCTTACTGCGTGTACGTAAAGAGGTTGTTCCTGCACACTTTCTACCCTATTCTACACTCAAGGGTGAATACACAAGAGGAAAGATAGAGTACCATGTCGGTGAGGTGTATCATATGAACCGTGATGAGGTACGTTTTATTACACTTAAAGACTATAATTATCTTACTGGTACTGACTACCGGAGTGTCACAGAACTCATCTACTCCCCTCCAACATTCAGTCAAGAAGTGGAACTGCGTGCCAAACTGGGGGTCACTCCCTATGATCTCTCTGTCATCATGGTCGTCGAAGAGATACCAAGCAACAAGATTGAGATCATTTGTCAGAGCAAGACCTACAGTGATGTTAAAGAAGTATTGATAGAGCTATAAACCGATTTTTACCAACATTTAGATAAAATAATCCAATTTTAAAATAAAGGTTTATACATGCTTTATAACGTCGTGGACATTCAGAATATATTACCCCATAGATATCCGTTTTTATTAGTAGACAGAATCACTGAACTTACACCGGGTGAATATATTGAAGGTCTTAAAAATATCTCTATCTCAGAACCTGTATTTCAAGGGCATTTCCCTGGACACCCTATCTACCCTGGTGTAATGATCATTGAAGGTATGGCACAGGCTGGTGGTGTATTGGCGTTTAAAAGTATGGATCTGGCAAGCCAGGAAGAGATCGAAAATAAAGTAGTATACTTTATGAGTATCGACAATGCAAAGTTTCGTTCACCTGTGACACCGGGGGATCAACTGGTGTACAAGATCAATGTAATCAAGAATAAAGGTGCCGTATGGCAACTTGATGCAAAAGCATATGTGGATGACAAAGTGGTTGCGCAAGCTGAACTTAAAGCTATGATCGTAGATAAATAGGTCTTTTGATGTCTTTAATACATGCTTCTGCAGTCATAGAAGATGGGGCCATCCTAGGTGAGAATGTCTCTGTAGGTCCTTTTGCATACATCGGCCCGAATGTCAAGATAGGTGATAATACCACAGTGGCAACACATGCTGTGATCGAAGGCCACACCACCATAGGTAAGAATAACCGTATTTTCCCACATGCGGCCGTGGGTACGATACCGCAGGATCTAAAATTTGCCGGTGAACATGTAGAACTTATCATTGGTGATAACAATACCATCAGAGAGTTCACACTGCTCAACCCTGGTACCAAAGGCGGAGGTTCTGTCACAAGGATCGGTAACGGAAACCTACTTATGGGATATGTACACTTAGGGCATGATGTGATACTTGGAGATAACTGTATCCTTGCAAACGGTGCAACACTTGCAGGTCACGTTGAGTTAGGTAATCATGTAGTGATCGGTGGACTTACGCCTGTGCATCAGTTCGTACATATCGGTGACTATGCGATGATAGGAGGAGCCAGTGCCTTATCGCAGGATATTCCTCCTTTCTGTCTGGCTGAAGGAAATCGTGCGAACTTGAGAGGACTTAATCTTACCGGCTTGCGTAGAGCGATGGGGAGAGAAGATATCAATGCCCTCAAATCAGCCTATAGAGAACTTTTTGAAGAGGGAAAACCACTACAAGAAGTAGCACAAAGACTTTTTGAAAGTACAAGCTCTGAAAAAGTCAAACAACTTTGTGAATTTATTATGACCTCTAAAAGAGGGATTCCGTTTACACGGTCAAAAACAAATGAGGATAAATAATGACAAAAAAAACATGTAGCTTTTGTGAAGCCCAAGAGAGTGAAGAAAATCCACTCATCGCCGGTGAAAATGCCTATATTTGTTCAAACTGTGTCGTTTCTGCATATAAAATACTTTTTGGTGAAGAAGAGCAGGATGAAGCACAAACTGACATAGGAGCCCATACGCTCTATACGCCAAAAGAGTTGAACACACTGCTGGATGATTATGTCATTGGCCAAGAGAAAGCGAAGAAAACACTCTCAGTGGCTGTCTATAATCACTATAAACGTATTTTTAAAGATGATATTCAAGATGATACGCAGATCGCTAAATCAAATGTACTTCTTATCGGCCCAACGGGTTCAGGAAAAACACTGTTAGCACAAACGATCGCCAGATTTTTGAATGTGCCTATTGCTATTGCAGATGCTACAAATCTTACAGAAGCAGGGTATGTGGGTGAAGATGTTGAAAACATTCTTACAAAACTTCTTATGGCTGCTGATGGCGACCCGCAACGTGCCGAGCAAGGGATCGTCTTTATAGATGAGATTGATAAGATCGCAAGAATGGGTGAGAACCGTTCTATCACACGTGATGTTTCAGGAGAAGGTGTGCAACAGGCCCTCCTTAAACTCATTGAAGGTTCAGTAGTCAATATCCCGCCAAAAGGTGGACGTAAACATCCTAACCAAGACTTTATACAAATAGACACAACCAATATACTCTTTATCTGCGGAGGTGCATTTGATGGACTCAATGATATCCTTAGAAGAAGACTTGGAGCGAATATACTTGGTTTTGGTCAGGAAAAACGTTCCAAGAAAGAAGAGGAAAATCTTCTTCCTATGATAGAAGCAGATGATCTGGTCACCTATGGGATCATTCCTGAACTGATCGGCCGTCTCCATGTACTGGCTACACTGGGTGAGATCAGTAAAGAAGATATGGTCCGTATTTTGGTAGAACCAAAAAACTCTCTTGTCAAACAGTATCAGAAACTTTTTGAGATCGATGATGTCAAACTTACCTTTGAGGAAGATGCACTTGCACGTATTGCCCAAAAAGCGCTGGAGAGAAAAACAGGTGCACGAGGATTACGTTCTATACTTGAAGAGATACTTCTGGATATCATGTATGAGTTGCCTGAACTTAAAGGGTATGAAGTAGTGATCACCGATGAAGTCGTTGGTTCAGGTGCAAAGCCTTTGTACATAAAAGATAAAAAAACAGCATAACAGCAGCATTAAAAGGATATATGGATGTTTAAAAGATTATTAGGAATGTTCTCAAACGATCTAGCGATCGACCTAGGAACAGCAAACACTCTTGTACTAGTAAAGGGACAAGGTATCAGTATTAATGAACCTTCTGTCGTTGCTATCCAGTATGATAAGCATGGTAGAGAGAAAATTCTTGCTGTGGGTCAGGAAGCTAAAGATATGGTAGGTAAAACACCTGGAAACATTAAAGCCATTCGACCTATGAAAGACGGTGTTATCGCTGATTTCGAAGTGACTGAAATGATGATCCGTTATTTCATCGAAAAAGCACATAAAAGAAAAGGGTTCTTCTCTCCACGTATTATCATCTGTGTTCCTTATGGATTGACTCAGGTAGAAAGACGTGCCGTAAAAGATTCAGCGGAAAATGCTGGTGCAAGATATGTTTACCTGATAGAAGAACCTATGGCCGCTGCGATTGGTGCAGGTATACCTGTCAAAGATCCAAATGGTAACCTGGTAGTAGATATCGGTGGTGGTACCACTGAAATAGGTGTAACATCACTCGGTGGTCTTGTGATCTCCAAGTCTATTCGTGTGGCCGGAGATAATCTTGACCAAGCGATCATTGACTATATTAAAAAGAACTTTAACCTTCTTATCGGTGAGCGTGTGGCTGAAGAACTTAAGATCAAGATCGGAACAGCGATTCCATTACAAGAAGAGTTGACGACAACGGTACGTGGTAGGGATCAAGTGGAAGGAAGCCTTGCTTCGATAGAGATCACTTCTGAGCATATCAGAGCAGCGATGAAAGATTCTCTGGAAGAGATCGCAGAAGCATTGAAAGATGTACTTGAGCAAACACCACCGGAACTTGCCGGTGATATCGTTGAAAACGGTATTGTACTGACAGGAGGTGGTGCACTGATCAGAGGTTTGGACAAATATCTTTCTGATATCGTAAAACTTCCTGTATATATCGCTGAAGACCCTCTTCTTGCAGTTGCAAAGGGGACAGGTATTGCATTGGATGAAATAGATCTCCTTCAACAAATGGCATATGAAGACTAGACTTGTCATCATAGCCATACTGTTACTCATCCTAACAGTACTGTTATCACGAAATGATGAAGGTATCTCGGATACATTTCTCAATATCATTAACCCTATCAAACAAAAATATAAAAACTTTACACAGAATTTAGAAGATAAAAGCCAAAGCTATATTTTTCAAAAAGAGTCTATCGAAAAATTGAGTAAGGAGAACCGTATTTTACGTAAACGCCTTCTCGAACAGATCCACTATATAGAACAGATCAAAGATATTTATGAAATACTCCCGACACTCAGCCACATACCTGTAAAAAATATCTCTATTACCGATACCATATCCTATGTAAAACTGAACAGTTTTTCTCAGATCATATTGACCAAACCAAAAGGACTGGTAGAAGACAAACTCTATGGCCTGATACAAGGCAGTGTCGTTGCAGGTACGGCAATGGTCCATAACAATCAACTCTATGGCTATCTCACATCAGATAAAAAGTGTCGTTTTTCTGTGTTCATCGGTGAGACCAAAGCACCGGGTATCGCTTTGGGTTTAAAAGAGAATGAAATGATCGTCAAGTTCATACCCAAATGGCATAAAATTAAAGAGGGGGACACAGTCCTTACCTCAGGTTTAGATGGTATATTCTTTGCAGATATACCTGTAGGCCTTGTGACTAAGGTAGAAGTACAGAGTTCTTATACGGTTGCACATATCAAAACCTACAGTGATATTTTCCATCCTAAAACATTTTTTCTTATCAATGATGCCAAAGCGACACTTGCAGAAAATTATGACGCTAATCGTACTAACATGGCAACAAGATACAGTACCCCGGATATCAATATTGAACAGAGTCGTTCGTCTGAACCGCTTCAAGATGCCAATATTAGTAGACCTGTTGTCTCAAGTATACCAAGACGTATCGACCAGACACAAGAAGATGTGATCGAGCCAGTTGACGTTCCAGAAATCGTAGAATCCTCCAGAAAAGTCAATAAAAAGAAGCCTGAAATTGGTTCAAGTAGTCTAGACCTCTTTTAAAAGCGTATTTTGCCCTCTTTTAAGGGCTTTTTCTATCAAAATCATGTATAATATTCAACTAAAAATTAAGGGTATTTCTCCATGCCAAAACGCAATGACATCAACACTATTTTACTTATTGGTTCTGGGCCTATCGTTATCGGTCAAGCTTGTGAATTTGACTATTCTGGGACGCAAGCAGCTAAAACGCTCAAAGAATTAGGCTATAGAGTTGTCCTTATCAACTCTAACCCTGCTACGATCATGACAGACCCTGAGTTTGCAGACCGTACCTATGTTGAACCTATTACTCCTGAAGTCATTGATAGAATTATCAAAAAAGAAAATGTTGATGCGATCTTACCTACCATGGGTGGGCAAACTGCACTGAACGTTGCTATGGAAATGTATGAAGCTGGCATGCTTAAAGATGTAAAATTCCTTGGAGCGCATCCGGATGCTATCAAAAAAGGTGAAGACAGACAACTCTTTAATGAAGCGATGATCAAAATCGGTATGGACCTACCTAAAAGTGCCAATGCATACAGTGTGGACGAAGCGATAAAAGTGGCTAAAGAGATTGGTTTCCCTGTTATCAGTAGAGCGTCATTTACACTTGCAGGTGGTGGTTCAGGTGTTGCCTACAATATGGAAGAGTTTAAAAAACTGGCAGCAGAAGGTATTGATGCAAGTCCGATCAATGAGATCGAGATCATGGAATCGATGCTTGGATGGAAAGAATACGAGATGGAAGTGATCAGAGACAGCCAGGATAACTGTATC
>NZ_AJLE01000001.1 GCF_000296775.1 Sulfurovum sp. AR
TAATTTTTTATTGTTTATCTGTTTACTTTTACCTAGTCTATTAACCTTTTTATTCCCTATATCAATCTTTTATATTTTTTACACCATCTACACACCTATTTTACGAAACTGAGCATTATTATTCGTACTATTAATGGTTGATTTACTCCCCATTAACTCCCATACCTTATAATACTTCTAGAAAGGTAGCCGATCTCCCTTTCCAAGAGAATTGTTTTACTCCTTGTCCAAAATATGTAATAACTTCCTTCTCTCTTGGTCCTGGCTGCCTTTTTTTACTGAAGAGCCTATCCCTCCCGATATAACTCCCTTTCTTAGGCTCTTCATTTTTTTCTATGACGGACAATCCTTCTTAAACGTACTTTACGATAAAATACTTTTAATTAACTACATTTCAGGAAACAATCATGTCTAAAAAAATTGCATCTGCAAGAATCTCTGAAAAGAGTTCACAACTTCTACAAGATCTCAACAACTCACTGCCGTTTGACAAAGTACTTTATAAAGAAGATATAGAGGGTTCACGTGCCCATGCCTATATGCTTTGCGAGCAGGGTATCATCTCTAAAGAGGACTATGAGAAGATAGAAGGCGGACTCTATGAGATACTGGGTGAAATAGAGTCCGGTGTATTTAAATTGGACGGGGATGATGAAGATATCCACATGTCCATAGAAGGAAGACTGACTGAAAAGGTAGGAGATGCGGGTAAACGTCTGCATACAGCACGTAGCCGTAATGACCAGGTCGCACTTGATTTTAGACTCTATGTACAGAACAACACAAAGGCCATTGCAGATCTGCTTTTAGAGAACATTACTACGCTTGTAAAGGTTGCAGAAGAGAATGCAGAGACGATGCTTCCTGGTATGACACACTTACAGCATGCGCAGCCTATAAACTTCGGTTACCATATGATAGCCTATGCCAGCATGTTTAAACGTGATTATGAGCGTTTTATGAGCTCTTATGAACGTAATAACTATTCTCCTATAGGTTGTGCAGCCTTAGCTGGTACACCACACCCGATTAACAGACAGACCACTTCAGATAAACTCGGCTTCAATGCTCCTACTCTGAACTGTCTTGATACGGTAAGTGACAGAGATTTTGCACTGGAGATACTCTTTAACATCTCTACAATGATGATGCATATGAGCCGTTTGAGTGAAGAGCTTATTTTATGGTCTGCTAGTGAATTTAAGTGGGTGACACTCTCAGATCGTCATGCGACTGGTTCTTCCATCATGCCACAAAAGAAAAACCCTGATATACCTGAACTTCTCAGAGGAAAAACAGGACGTGTGAATGGTAACCTTATTGCACTCCTTACCGTGATGAAAGGACTCCCACTTGCTTACAATAAAGATATGCAAGAGGATAAAGAAGGAGTATTTGACTCTGTTAAAACAGCCATCATTTCTCTACAGGTGCTTGAAGAGATGATAGCAGAGATGACAGTGAATGCAGACAAAATGGAAGCCGCATGTATGATAGGCCATCTCTCGGCAACAGATCTGGCAGACTACCTCGTAAAAGAACAAGGTCTTCCGTTTAGAGATGCCTACCACATCACCGGTAATGCAGTGAACCTGGCAGAAGAGAAAGGTCTGGATATCTCAGAACTTTCTTTGGAAGACCTACAAAGTGTAGATAGCCGCATCGGTGAAGGGGTAGTAGCACTTCTTGACAACCGTGCTTCTATGAATGCCCGCCAGTCTGAAGGTGGTACGGCAACTGCTAGAACTCTTGAACAGGTTGAGAGTATGAAGGGTTGGTTAAGTAAACAAAATTAATATCTTATTTTTTTTAAAACTTTTCATAGTACAATGTAAATCAATTATTAATGTTAAAAGCTAAACTTGTTGTGAAGCAAGGACAGAAAGTCATGGGTCTTTAGTGCAAAGATCGCCAGACCGCACATTTTCTTATATATAGATAGTTCTGCCTTTTTTACTTCCTAACTTTTAACAATGATATGATTCAAACCCAATCAAAGGATCATTGTGAAGAAATACCTGTTTTTTTATATCATCACCTCACTTTTTCTTTTTGCAAATACTTCATCTCCATCGAAATCTAAGGGTCTCAAAGCAGACTTGGTGACAGTAGTAAAATCTCAAAGAAAGATGTACCTTTCATGTAAAGGCAAGATCTTAAAAAAATATGACATTGCTTTAGGCGGTAACCCTGTAGGGCATAAGAGAGTAAGAGGTGACCAAAAGACGCCTGAGGGAAAATATAAGCTCGATTATTTCAAACCCAACAGCTCTTTTTATAAAGCTTTGCATATCTCCTACCCAAATAGAAAAGATCATCAAAATGCAAGGAAATTGGGTAAAAGTCCCGGAGGATCGATCATGATCCATGGACAACCCAATAACAGAGAGATCAAAAAGTCATTTTTCCAACGCTATAATGATTGGACTGCAGGGTGTATCGCATTGGAAAATGATGAGATGGATGAAGTTTTACATCTTGTGAATGTGGGAACCCCGATCCACATTAAGCCTTGAGTTTTTCATCTGCTTATTGACTATGATGAACAGGAGAGGCAGATATTTTTGTGTGCTTCTGGTGTCTCTTCTGCGAAATGTTCGAACTCCGGCAGTTCATCATAAGGGTGCGCTGCGATATAGAGCAGGGTTTCTACCATAGAAAAATCCCCTTTTTGTGCAAGCTCTATCGCTTCTTGGAGCATATAGTTTTTCAAAACATATTTTGGATTGGTCTTCAGCATCGCTTTTTGACGCTCGTTTTGTGAGCGTGTCTCTTTAGCCAAACGTGCATCATAGAGAGTAAGCCAACTGTCAAGTGGGACTGGATTCATGGCGAGTTCAAAGATGGGCATCCTATCTCCATCATATCGGCTGAGGGTTCTAAAGAAAAGGGTATAGTCGACATAGGCCTCTTGCAGTGTGCCTACCAGTTCTGTGATGAGTTCGACATCTTCATTTAACTTCAACTCCAGTCCCAGTTTTTCACGCATCACATCGATATAGGCATCAGGGTAGAGGAAGTTTCCAAAATCATCGAGCTTCTTCTGCATTCTGTTCTTATCGATCAGAGGGGTGAGAGCCTTGGAGAGCATGGTGAGGTTCCAGTAGGAGACATTGGGCTGATCACCGTAGCTGTAGCGGCCTGCTTTATCGGTCTTATTACAGACAAAGCCGTAGTCAAAATCATCCAGCATGGCATAGGGCCCGTAGTCGATGGTGAGACCTACGATGGACATATTGTCCGTATTCATTACCCCATGGTTGAAGCCTATCCCTTGCCACTGAGCGATCAGATTTGCCGTACGCTCTACAACTTCACAAAAAAACTTATAATAGCGGTTTTCATCATCCTGCAAGTGCGGGTAGGATTCGGTGATGACATAGTCGGCTAGGGATCTGAGCTTGTCATACTCTTTAAAGTAGTAAAAATATTCGAACGTACCAAAACGTACCCAACTTGGTGACATGCGCATGACGATGGCCCCGCGTTCTATCTGGTTTCGCAGGATCTTTGTTTGCGATCCGATGATGCCAAGGGCCCTTGTCGTGGGAATGCCAAGATGGTGCATTGCTTCGCTCATCAGGTACTCCCGTATGGAAGAAGGGAGAGCTGCACGACCGTCTGAACTGCGTGAGTAGAGTGTTTCTCCACTCCCTTTGGTCTGGAGGTGCCAGCCATTGATGCTTCCCAGGTTGATAGCCCTTCCATCTCCCAGACGCGGTGCGTAATTGCCGAACTGATGTCCTGCATAGCACATGGAAAAGGTACGTGCCCCTTTGGGGATGAAGGTACCGTTGAGCAGTGCTACAAAGCGGGGATCATCTTTCACACTGTCATCAAGGTCTATCAGTGCTGCCGCCTTGGGATTGAAGCTGATCAAATAGGGATCATCCAGCGGTGTGGGCTCGGTCATGTCGTAAAATTCGCTATCGAGCGAAAGATACGGGGTTTCAAAATTAAGGTTATCAAGTGTCATACAGAGGTTTTACAGTGGTTATCCTTAAGATATGATAAGCTTTTACCAAGATGTATAGGGTCTTTCAACCAAATTCGCATTAAAATACCGTATATCCTCCGTCACCTCTTTCGTTACCCACTCGGGTAGGGAAAACACTTCCTTTTCACTCTCCAGTTCTATTTCGGCGATCATGAGACCTTTGTTGGATCCCTCAAAGATATCGACTTCCCATGTATGGCCCTCATACTCTATAAGGTAGCGTGTTTTCTCTACGCGTGAGGCGTGGCAGAGGTTTGTGAGCATCTCTTCTGCATCATTCAGGGGGATGGGATACTCGAACTCTAAGCGTGAGGCACCCTGGCTTTTGCCTTTGATGGTAAGAAAGGCCTCTTGACCACGGACGCGTATACGCACGGTGGTATGGTCTATCGTCTGGATGTAGCCCTGTTTGATGGTGTAACCGTTTTGCAGCGTGGGTAGTTTGGTTTCGTCTATGAGGAATTTACGTTCTATTTCTACACCCATGATGTGCCTTTTGCAGTAAAATATAAGTCATATAGTGTACACTATCACAAATAAATCTTAGGAATAAATATGAACGTATCAGTAGAGTATCTTGGCGATAAAAAATTTAAAGCGAACACCATAAAGTCTTCTTTCACTTTAGACTGTAAAGAGATCACACCTGTGGAGTATTTTGCAACAGGGATCATAGGGTGTACAGGGATAGACCTTGTGATGATGGCTGAGAAGGATGGTTTTGAAGTAACAAATTACTCTGTAAAAGCAGAGATAGAGAGAACAGACTCCGTACCTATGAAATTTGCATCGATGCATATCATTTACGAGTTTGATGGAGCGTTCGATGCAACGAAAGCGAAGCGTTATATAGGTGCTTCTTTGGAGAGTTACTGTACAACGGTGAACTCTATCCGTGATTCAGTGAAGGTGAGCTATACGATCATCCAAAATGGTGAGAAGATCGCTGACAAAGAAGAACTTGTCTCCATGAGCGTACCGCTTGAAGACGGTTTCGGAGGAGCTTGCTGTTCGTAGGCTTTAAAGCTCCTCTATCTTAGAGAGGAGCTTTGAAATACTTTTGGCCTTTTGTTTCTTTCCATCCACTTTTGCTACAGGCTGTTTCTTGCACTGTTTGCACATACTAATACATGACTTCACTGTAACCGCATCATAAGGAAAAGCTTTGGTAAGTTTCTTCTGAAGCTTATCTACTTTTGAGAATTTTTTACATAGTTGTATCTTCATAGTCTACTATAGCATATTTTTCCTGCTTCAGATACTTTTTACTGTTAGGGGAGTATCATAATGTTAGATTATAAATTAAAAGGACATAGTATGAACCCTGTAGAACAAGATATTGAAAGAAGAAAAGGTGAGATCGTAGCAGAAGTGAATGCACTTTTTCATGCAAATATGAAGTTTACTGACTGGGATGTACCTGAAGCTGATAATGCACTGGCTGCAAAACTGATCTTAGAGATCATGCAAGAGGCACTGGATGGGTTGAAAGCAAAATTGGATGCGGGTGAATTCAAATAGTTTTCTATAAAAAATGTAGAGAGTGATCTCATTCTCTCCTGTTTACAGAGGAGAGAAGATCTTAGATCAGTCCAAGTTCTGCCATCAGTGCTTTGATCGTAGGTGAAAGTTCACTGAGTTCCTGCATGAAAGTACCTGAAGCCATATCTTCCCTGTACCACTCTTCGATACGTTTCATCGAGTCACTTTTCTCTTCTTCGCTCAGTGTTTGAGATTTATCAATGGTATCTTTGATCTTTTCTAAATGCTTTAAATTAGTATCGCTCATTTTCTATCCTTTTTGTAGATCTTGTTTAATTATTATAGAACGATAATACTTTCAAACATCTATGATACGACCTAATAGACATTTCGTTATAATGCCAACCTAATTTCCCACATATGGATAGATACATGATACAACTTACAAACCTCTCTAAAAGCTTTGGGGGACAAACCCTTTTTAAAGATGTCAATCTCAAACTTTCACCCGGACAGAAGATCGGACTTGTCGGACGTAACGGGTCTGGTAAATCGACGCTTTTCAAGATCATCCTTGGTGAAGAGAGTTATGATTCCGGAGATGTGAGTATCCCTAAGAACTATATGATAGGTACACTTAAACAACATCTTGTATTCACAGAAAAGACAGTACGTGAAGAGTGTGCACTGGTACTTCCTGAAGATGAACAGTGGAACTTTTACAAGATAGAAAAACTGCTTTTTGGACTGGGGTTTTCGGCTGAAGATCTTGAGAAAGACCCTTTGAGTTTTTCCGGAGGGTACCAGATACGTATTAATCTTGTAAAACTTTTGGCAACAGAACCCAATATGCTGTTACTGGATGAGCCTACCAACTACCTTGATCTCCCTTCTCTACGCTGGCTAAAAGGCTTTATTAAAGAGTTTGAGGGAGAAGTGATACTCATCACGCACGACCGTGACTTTATGGACGCTGTGACGACCCATACGATGGGTATACAGCGTAAAGGACTTCGTTTGGTACAGGGTGACACGCATAAATACTATGCCACACTTGAAATGGAAGATGAAACGTATGAAAAGACGAAGGCAAACCAGGATAAAAAGCGAAAAGAGCTCGAAGAGTTTGTAGCAAGAAACAAGGCCAGAGCATCTACAGCGGCACTGGCACAGTCCAAGCAAAAAGAACTCGACAAAATGGATGAGATGGAAGATCTGCAGAATGATGCGACGTTATCATTTAATTTCAAATATAAAGAGACCCCTGCAAAAATTGTTTTACGTGCAGAAGATCTGGGTTTTGGGTACAACCCTGAAGCACCGCTTTTTCAAGGTGTTACTTTTGCTCTGGAGAAGGGGAAACGTCTGGCAATTATCGGTAAGAACGGTAAGGGTAAGTCAACGCTGCTGAACTATATCGCAGGAGAACTGCCGCTCCAACAGGGGAAGCTTGATTTTCATCCTTCTACCACGTTCGCGCACTTTGGACAGACCAACATTGAAAGATTGAATGTCTCATCAACGATCATTGATGAGATCGCTTCGGTCAATAAAGATATAGGGATACCCGAATCACGCAGTATCGCCGGGCGTATGATGTTCTCAGGAGACCTTGCCGATAAAAAGATAGAGGTACTCTCGGGGGGAGAGCGCAGCCGTGTCATGTTGGGAAAGATCATCGCAACCCCTGCAAACCTTCTCTTCCTTGATGAACCTACCAACCACCTGGATATGCAGTCCATCGATGCTCTGGCAGATGCCATTGATGCCTTTGAAGGTTCTCTCATCATGGTCACGCACTCGGAAATGCTTTTAAGAAGATTGGCTGATGCACTGATCATCTTTCATAAAGGTGGGGCAGAGTATTTTGAAGGTACCTATGATGAATTTTTGGAAAAGATAGGCTGGGAAGAGGAAGAAGGCGCTGCGCCTAAAAAGAAAAAACCCAAGATCAACCATAAAGAACGAAAAAAACTGCGTAAAGCTGTGACACAGGAACGTAATGAACTGCGTAAACCTTATACCAAAGAGATCAAGCTTTGTGAAGAAAAGATCGAGGCGCTTGAAGCAGAACTTGAGGTGAAAAATGCAGCGCTTGAAAAAGCATCAAACACTACTGACAACGATGCCATAATGGAACTTTCACGTGAGGCAGGCCTTATACAGCAGGAAGTGGACGCACTCTTCGAACGTTTGGAGATCGCTACGGAAAAAGATGAGAAGATCGTGGAGGAGTATGAGCTCAAGCTTGAGGAGATAGATGCTTAGCATCCGGTTTTATTTGTTTTTTAGATTTCCTTAACAATCGAACAGTGGTGATGTTACCCTCTTCATTTTTTTAGAAAAAACGAAGCAAAAAAGCGTCGTGACTCTCGAATCGCTTCGCTTTCAAGGTCGTTCGCACGACAATATTTTATTAATATATGGACTAGCGTCACTTACTGATTGTTTTTATTTGGAAATTCTGTCAATCACACAAAGTCTGCTTTGTCACTGTGAACACCTTTGTAAGCATAGCGATTTGAGAACAGTGACGACTTTTGCTTACTTTTCTATAAAAGTAAGCGGGGAAACAATATCACAAGTTTGATGTTAAGGGAGTTTTTTAGATGAAGGAAATAAATTCCCCAAAAGAGTTTTTATAAACTCTTATGCGGATCTTCGTGGCTGTGGTCCCAGGTGAGTTTTCCTCCGCCTAACAGGTGGAAATGTAAGTGGAATACCTCTTGTCCTCCGTCTGGACCATTGTTCGTAATGAGTCTGTATCCTGATTCATCTATACCGACTTTAGTCGCGACTTCTTGTGCAAATTCAGTGAGTCCTGCCATGGTCTCCGGTGTAACATCCTGAAAACAATCTACATGTGTTTTCGGGATGATGAGAATATGGATAGGTGCCTTAGGGTAGAGGTCATGAAATGCTAAAAAGTGTTCACTCTCATGAACAGTATTGTTGGGAATTTCTTTGTTTACGATTTTGCAGAATATGCACATGCCGTGGTCCTTTGATCGGTTGATTTTTTCTTTTTTTTCTTATCATATCCACTTGTGTATACCCCTGTCAAGCAAGGCTGTATTTATAGTGAATCTAAGTTTCATAGGTGTAAAGTATAGCACAGATAAGTAGTAATAAATCCCATTGTTAGTAATTTTTAGATAAAATCACAACAATACACAGAAGTCATATAGAGGTTAAATGGAAAATTTAGAAGAGAAGATCATTCAGGCGGATTCACTTGAAGCATTAGAAAAAGTACGTGTTGAGCTTTTCGGGAAGAAGGGTGTTTTGGCAGCAGAGTTTGCGAAGATGAAAGATGTACCCGGTCCGGAAAAAAAAGCATTTGCAGAAGGACTGAACAAAAGTAAAGCCGCATTGCAAGCAAGTTTTGATGCACGTTACGAAGTACTGAAATCTGAAGAGATAGAAAAGGTACTAAAAAGTGAAGCGATAGATGTTTCACTCTATGGCACACTGGCACAAAAAGGTGCACTGCACCCGGTAATGGAGACGATGGATAAGATCATTGACTATTTTGTGGCGTTGAACTTTGCTGTGGAAAGCGGACCGATGGTAGAGGATGACTTCCATAACTTTGAAGCCCTTAACCTCCCTAAATACCACCCTGCACGTGATATGCAGGATACATTCTATTTTAAGGATGGCGGACTTTTACGTACACATACCTCTCCTGTACAGATACGTACGATGATGGAGACCAAACCGCCTATCCGTATGATCGCTCCGGGAAGTGTGTTTAGACGTGATTATGACTTGACCCATACACCGATGTTCCATCAGGTTGAAGGTCTTGTGGTAGATGATAAAGGCAAAGTGAGTTTTGCGAACCTCAAGTCCATATTGACGGATTTCCTACAGTATATGTTCGGGGATGTTGACGTGCGTTTTAGACCTAGTTTCTTCCCGTTTACCGAGCCTTCTGCTGAAGTGGACATCTCTTGTATCTTCTGTGCCGGTGAGGGATGTAGGGTCTGTTCTCACACAGGATGGCTGGAAGTACTTGGATGCGGAATCGTTGATCCGAATGTCTTTAAAGCAGTAGGATACGAAGATGTGAGTGGCTATGCCTTTGGCTTAGGTGTAGAGCGTTTTGCAATGCTTATGCATAAAATACCTGATCTGAGATCTTTGTTTGAAGGTGATATTCGTTTGTTGGAGCAGTTTAGATGATAGTAACAAGAAGTTGGTTAAATGAATTTATAGACCTTAGCGGTGTCTCTAATGAAAAGCTTTATGAAACGTTTAACTCTATAGGACTTGAAGTAGACAGTCTTACACAAATAGAGATCGCGGAAAAAGTGGTCATAGGAAAGATCCTTTCTTGTGAAAAACATCCCGATGCAGATAAACTGAATGTATGTAAAATAGATGTGGGAAGCGGTACAAGACAGATCGTCTGTGGTGCTGCTAATGTGGTGGATGCAGAGTATGTGGCAGTAGCGACCATAGGTGCTGTACTTCCTGGTGACTTTGCTATCAAACATGCGAAACTTCGTGGTGTTGAGAGTGAAGGAATGGTGTGTGCCTCTTCTGAACTTGGACTACCTGATACAGGTAAAGGGATCATGATACTCGATGACAGTATCGGTGAACTTGAAGTGGGTAAAGAGTTACGTACTTATGAGAAGATCGCAGACACGATCATTGAGCTTGAACTTACAGCCAACAGAGGTGACTGTCTGAGCATTTATGGTGTGGCAAGAGACTTGAGTACGGCACTCGACATTGATCTGAAACCTTTTGAGTATAAACAAGAAGAGAAGATAAAACTCGGTATCGCCAGAGAAGCAGAGCTTCACCATTCAGGTGAAATGGATGCAGACCTGCATTATAAACTTGCTACGATAGAACAGATATCAAATAGTTTTATTGTACAGTTGCGTTTAGCCATGATAGGGGTAGAAGCCGAAGGAAAACTTGCAAGTATGCTGGCATATGCAACACATACCACAGGTGTTGTGCTACGTGCATATAACAGTAAAATATTCCGTAATGATGAAAATAAGATCTCTGTGCATACAGTAGCAAAAGCAAAAGGTATTATCGAGATCATCGGAAATGAGAAAGTGCTTTCCGTTGTGGGTGTGCAGCAGGAAGAAGCGTGTACAGCCAATGATAATACAAAAGAGCTTTTGATAGAAGCAAGCTACATCAACCCTGATACTTTGGTTGAGGCAGTTGCAACTACTTCTTTGAAAACGGATGAACTCTATTACAAGACATCCAGAGGTTCCAACCCTGATCTTCAATTCGGGCTATCGTTCCTGGCCTCTATGATGGACAATTATACAGATATCTCCTGTTATGAAGGTTCATTGATCGTAAGTGCGGAAAAAGAACATGAAACCGTGATTGTTGATGCAAACGAGATCTCCTCTATCATCGGTATGGATCTTGAAATGGGAAGGATCGTATCGATACTTCAAAAACTTGGATTTGAGATCAATTCTATGGGGCATGACCTGGTTGCTGCAGTGGTACCTCATTTTAGACATGATATTAAACATTTACAGGATATTGCAGAAGAGATTGTACGTATCGTAGGTATCAATAACATAGAAGCCAAACCTTTTGTATTTGCTGAACAACCGCGTCTTAATGCGACAAGTGATAGATATAAGACAAAAAAAGCGTTTAAGAACCGTGCAGTGGGTGTCTCCTTCTATGAGAATGTCTCGTATGTATTTTCTCAAAGAGCGCTTTTGGAAAAATATGGTTTTGCGACGGTAGATGAAGCACTGGAACTCGCAAACCCTATCGCAGAAGAGCTCAATACATTGAGATCTACAATATTGGTCAATTTGCTTAATGCAGTGAAGCGCAATGTAAGTTACAGTAAAAAATCGATCCCTCTGTTTGAAATAGGTGCAGTGTTTGGAAGTAAAAGAGAACAAAAAGAGGTGATTTCTTTTGTCTTCTCGGGACAGGTTGAAGGTGAGAATGTAAGAAATGCCGGTAAACCGCAGATGATCGACTTTGCTTCTTTTACACAAAAAGTAGGTGCAGTGGTCGGTGCGTTTGAACTGGTACCTTGTACGTATGAAAATGGGCTGATCCACCCGTATCAGTCTGCCAACATCATTGTAGACGGTAAAGTGTGCGGATTCATTTCAAAGCTGCATCCGACAGTACAGGAAAGCTTTGATGTCCCTGTGACATTCATCGCGGAACTTGATTTTGATGTGTTGTTACCGACACATATCAATGCGACACCTGTCTCTAAGTTCCAAGGCGTTTATAAAGACCTCTCTGTAGTGATCGATAAATCTTTGAACTACTATGAAGTGGCTCAAGTACTGAATGCACTGGAACTTCCAATGCTTAAAGATAGCTATCCTGTAGATATCTATGAAGATGAGAATTTGGGTGATAAGAAAAGTCTTACAGTACGTTTCTTCATCCAATCTATGGACAGAACACTTGAAGATAGTGATATAGAAGCAGTGATGGGTCAGGTCATGACTGCACTTGAGACAGAATGTAAAGCGGAATTGAGATAAAGATGAAAATACAGTTAGCTTCTAGTTACGGTTTTTGTTTTGGTGTGAAAAGAGCTATCGAGATAGCTGAAGCACATAGAGGATCTGTGACGTACGGGCCTCTGATCCATAACAAAGATGAGATCAATAGACTCAAAGAAGGGTTTAACATCGGTCTTGCTGAACGTCTTGAAGATATCGAAACGAATGATGCTGTGGTGATCCGTACACATGGTATCCCAAAAAACGAATTGGCTGTGTTAAAAAGTCAAGACCATAAAGTGATAGATGCAACATGCCCTTATGTAACTACCCCGCAAAATATTGTACAAAAGATGAGTGTAGAGGGGTATAGCATCGTGATCTTTGGTGATAAGGATCATCCGGAGATCAAAGGTGTAGTGAGTTATGCCGAAGATCCGGAAGATGCGTTTATCGTACTTGAACCTGAAGAGTTGGAATCACTTCCTTTGAAAGGGAAGGTTGCCGTGGTTTCTCAAACCACAAAAAAACCTGAAGATTTCGCAAAGATCGTGACAGCCTTGCTGGAAACACGTAAAGAGGTAAGGGTCTTTAATACGATCTGTACTGCAACATTTGAAAACCAGGACGCAGCAGCGGAACTGGCTAAAAAAGCTGATGTGATGATCGTCATTGGAGGCAAACACTCTTCCAATACCAAACAGCTGCATAGTATCTGTGAGCGTCACTGTAAAGACAGCTACCTCATAGAGAATGAACAAGAGCTTGAAGCTAGTTGGTTTGATGGGAAGGAACTTTGTGGTATCTCTGCCGGTGCTTCTACACCTGACTGGATCGTACAAAATGTGATCAACAAGATACAAGAGATGAAAAAGGTAGATGAGGTTATATGAACACACTGACACTCAAACCCATTTCCAAAATAGAAGGGGAGGTCAATCTTCCGGGATCTAAAAGCCTTTCAAACAGGGCTTTACTGCTTGCATCATTGGCAGAGGGGACCACAAGGATCACCAATCTTTTAGAGAGTGATGATACAAGACATATGCTCAATGCACTCAAACAGCTTGGTATCGACTATACCCTTTCAGAAGATAAAACAGAGTGTACCGTGATCGGTAATGCAGGGGCGATACACAGTGCCAATCTGCAGGAACTCTTCCTAGGGAATGCAGGTACAGCGATGCGGCCGCTTTGTGCGGCACTCTGTCTTGGTACAGGTTCTTATCTGCTTACGGGAGAACCTCGAATGAAAGAGAGACCTATAGGACATTTGGTCGATGCTTTGAGAGAAGCAGGTGCAACGATCAGTTATCAGGAAAATGAAGGATACCCGCCTCTGCTGATAGAAGCCAATGGACTCTCCGGCGGTGATGTGAAGATCGATGGTGCTATCTCAAGTCAGTTCCTCACAGCACTTTTGCTTGCTGCACCTCTGGCAAAAGAGGATATGACGATCTCCATTATCGGAGAGCTGGTCTCTAAACCCTACATTGATATCACACTGCATATTATGAAAGAGTTTGGGGTAGAGGTCGAGAATGACAATTATCAGACCTTTAAAGTCAAAAGTGGACAAACCTATCAAGCTGTAGAGACGTTTATGGTAGAGGGGGATGCTTCTTCTGCTTCTTATTTTTTAGCGGCTGCTGCGATCAAAGGCGGTACAGTCAAAGTCACAGGTATCGGGAAAAAGAGTATTCAGGGAGATGTGCAATTCGTTGATGTACTTGAAAAAATGGGCGCTATCGTAGAGTGGGGTGATGATTATGTAGCGGTAAGCAGGGGAGAACTTCATCCTATAGATATGGATTTCAACCATATACCTGATGCTGCTATGACCATAGCCACAACAGCACTTTTTGCAGAAGGCACTACGACACTTAGAAATATCTATAACTGGCGTGTAAAAGAGACAGATAGACTCTTTGCCATGGCAACTGAACTGCGCAAGGTCGGAGCGGAAGTAGAAGAGGGGGAAGACTACTTAAAGATCACCCCACCTAAACAACTTAAACATGCAGCGATTGATACATATGATGATCATAGAATGGCCATGTGTTTCTCTCTTTTAGCACTCGACCCGGTCTCTGTGACCATCAACGAACCTGAATGTACTGCTAAAACTTTCCCTACATATTTTAAAGTACTAGAGAGTATTTCTTCTTAAAAATACTTAAAAAAATAGTATTATAAGCATATTAAAGTCACAGGCTACATCGGCAAATAGCTACTATTGGTCTGCTATTCATATAGCTTGTGATACTTTCTCCTATAAGCCATATTTATGGTTAAAATAGTATAATAACGCAAAATTAGGCACACATAAGGATAGGTATGAAGTTCGAAGATATCGAAATAGAAGATGTAGATTTTGAGGCGATGCTTGAGGAATCGTTTAAAAAGTCAGAGTCAAAAAGTGATTTAGTTACAGGTACAGTTGTTAAGATAGATGAAAAAGATAATATATCAGTTGTTGATATCGGTGGCGGCAGAGATGCAACACTTGCACTTGATGAACTAAGAGATGAAGAGGGTAACCTTGCATTTAACGTAGGTGACACAATTGATGTTGTGAACTTGGGAAGAGGCCGTATTTCTCATAAAGCGGCATTAAGCAGAGCAGCACTCAATGAATTTATCGCTGAGTATGATGAAGACCAAGAGTATATCATCGAAGGTGTGATAACAAAGACAAACAAAGGTGGTTATGTTGTGGACTGTGATGGTCTAGAATTCTTCATGCCACGTACACTCTCTTACCTCTCTTCAAAAGTGGATCCAACAGGTAAAAAAGTAAAAGCAGTTATCGTTAAAGTAGACAAAGATAAAGGTTCAGTTGTTGTTTCTAGAAAAGAGTTGATTGAGCGTGACAAAGCAAAAACGGATGAGATCGTTGCTGAACTTCTTGAGAAAAAAGAACCGGTAGTCGGTACAATTAAGAAAATTACTTCTTATGGTATGTTTGTAGATGTAGGTGGTATTGACGGTCTTGTTCACTACTCACAGATCTCTCATAAAGGTCCAGTGAACCCATCTAAATATTTCTCTGAAGGTGACCAAGTCAATGTGATCGCTTTAGACTATGATAAAAAGAAAAGACATCTTTCACTCTCTATTAAAGATGCAAATCCTGATCCTTGGGCTGATATTGATTCTATCATCGGTGTGGGTGATACAGTCACAGCTACAGTTTCTAACATTGAACCTTATGGTGTATTTGTTGATCTCGGTGAAGATCTTGAAGCATTCCTTCATGTATCTGAGATCTCTTGGGATAAAAATGTGAAGCACCCGAAAGATTACCTTGAACTTAATTCAGAGATCAATGTTGAAGTGATCGAGATCGATAAAGAGGGTAGAAGATTAAGAGTGAGCCTTAAAAATCTTCTACCAAAACCTATGGATGCATTTACAGCTGAACACAAAGTGGGTGATGTAGTGACTGGTACAGTAACATCGATCACTGATTTTGGTGCATTCGTAAAAGTGGGTACAGTCGAAGGTCTTCTTCACAATCAAGAAATTTCTTGGGACAAAGCAAAGAATGCAAAATCTGAACTTAACGTCGGTGACGAAGTTGAAGTGAAGATCATTAAAATTGACAGAGATGCAGGTAAGATCTCATTGAGTAAAAAAGCACTGGAAGATTCACCGGTCAAAGCATTTGCTCAAACGCATAAAAATGGATCTATCGTAACAGGAACTGTTAAAGATAAAAAAGAGTTCGGTGTATTTATTTCACTTGAAGACAATATTGATGCATTGATCAGAACAGAAGATCTTCATCCGCTTAAATTTGACGAGATTGAAAAAGGTCAGGAGATCAAAGGTGTGATCAGCTTTATTGATCCTAACAATGATAGAATCAGAGTTTCTGTAAAAAGACTTGAGCGTCAAGAAGAGAGAGATGCAATGGAACAGCTTAATTTAGAGCAAGATGACAGCATGACTCTTGGTGATGCTTTTGGTGATAAGTTTAAAAAATAATTCTTAGAATAAAGCTTTAAATTCTCAAAAGAAGGGAGTGTGTACTTAAACACATTTCTTTCTTTTTGATTCCTAATATTGAGTTGCCTTTAGTAGGTGGTTCATACGATTCATCGTATCCTCACGTACTTTATGGTACTTTAATTTCACAAAAATAAAGGTTATAAGATGTCAAAAAAGACGATTGTTGTTTGTGACCATATCCACCAGGATGGATTGGATATTCTCGCTAATGATAGTGAAATAGAATTTATAAATGCAGCAGATGAGCCTAAAGATAAGCTCCTTGCCGAGTTCATCCCTTTAGCTGATGTTGCCATTACACGTTCTTCTACAGATGTAGATGATGCATTTTTAGCACAAGCTAAAAAAGTAACAGCAGTGGTACGTGCAGGTGTAGGTGTCGATAACGTAGATATCCCTGGATCTAGTAAACAGGGTATTGTTGTAATGAATGTGCCTACAGCAAACACTATCGCAGCAGTTGAGCTTACAATGACGCATATGCTATCATGTGTAAGAACCTTTCCTTATGCGCATAACAATCTTAAACTCGATCGTGTATGGAGAAGACAAGACTGGTATGGTACGGAACTTAAAGATAAAAAATTGGGTATCATTGGTTTTGGTAATATCGGTTCACGTGTAGGAAAAAGAGCGAAAGCATTTGAAATGGATATTGTTGCCTATGATCCATACATTGATCCAAGTAAAGCAACAGATCTAGATATCGGATACACGAAGAATTTTGAAGATATTCTAGCATGTGACATCATTACGATCCATACACCTAAAAACTCTGAGACGATCGGTATGATTGGTAAGGATGAAATAGCGAAAATGAAAGATGGCGTGATCCTTATTAACTGTGCGAGAGGTGGTCTTTATGACGAAGATGCACTTTTAGAGGGTCTTACTTCAGGTAAGATCGCTATGGCTGGTATCGATGTATTTAACAAGGAACCAGCAACGGACCATCCGCTTCTTGATCTTGATAATGTGACTGTAACACCTCACCTTGGAGCAAATACAAAAGAATCACAAAAAAATATTGCGATCCAGGCAGCTGAAAATGCGATCGCGGCAGCAAAAGGTATTGCATACCCTAATGCACTTAATTTACCTATTAAAGAAAATGAACTGCCTGATTTTGTAAGACCATACCTGGAACTGATACAAAAGATAGGTCATTTGTCTGCACAGATCACAAAAAGTGCTGTGAAGTCTATTAAGGTAAGTGCAGCTGGACCTGTTGCAGAACATTTGGAATCTATGGGAACATTTGCAACGGTAGGTGTGCTTACAGAATCTTTAGGGGATCAGATCAACTACGTCAATGCTGAATTCGTTGCAGATGAACGTGATATAGAGATCACCAAAGAAGTAAAACCGAACAACAGTGGATTTACGAATAAAGTCGGTGTGAAACTGACAACTGCAGCAGGAACTATCTCTATCGCTGGTACAGTATTTGATGACACTGAACAACGTATTATCGAGATCGATGATTATATCCTGGATGTTGATCCAAAAGGAACCATGATCTTCTTCAGAAATACAGACACTCCGGGTGTGATCGGCGATGTAGGTAGGATCATGGCAGAGAATGGTCTGAATATCTCTGACTTTAGATTAGGACGTGACAGCAAGAAACAAGCACTGGCTGTGGTACGTGTAGACGGTCAAGTCAAGAAAGAACTTCTTGAACAACTTGCTTCCTTGGAAGCATGTATCAGTGTTGCTCACGCAACACTTTAATAACTAAGTGGGTTCCCCACTTAGTCTCTTTTCATTCCTCTTTTTATTTATCCATACACTATTGATTACAATTTAACCAAATAACCTGTTGCATTCATAACGAAGTTCAAGTATACTAATTATTGTATCATCTTATATATGTTATAATGCAAACTTATTTTATGATGACTGTGGTAATCAAGTGCTACTTTAGTTATAATATAAGATAATCTTGGATAAATGGAGTCTCTCTTATGAAAAAATATCTTATTTTTCTTTTGGCTTGGCCCTTATTTGCCGGTTTAGATAATCTTGATATTGATCAGGCTATTGCCATGCTCAAAAATAAGAATCTGGAATTAAAAATTTCCCATTTCAATGAACAGATGAAGGCATATGAAACTGCTGCTGCCAAAGGGAATCATTACGGTAAATTGGATGTGTCTGTATCAGGGATGCGTTCCAACGACGCAGGGAATGTATTTGGATTTAAGTTACAAAGCAGGGAAGCCACGTTTGGAGATTTTGGAGCACAAGAGTTCTTTGAGAACTACAATTCTGGTGCAGATCCATTTACACCGCCACCACAAGCATTAAATTATCCGGAAGCAAGAAACCACTATCAGACAAAGATCTCTTATCTGCTGCCACTCTATACCGGTGGAAAACTCTCAGAGTATGGACGTATCACGGAAGCGATGCATCGCATGAGCCAGTGGGATACACAAAAACTTATCAATGAAAAGATCTTTCAGACCAAAAAAGCATTTTACGATATCTCTTTGGTAGAGAACTATATTGTAAACCTTTCCAAGATCATTCAAAACATCAGTCGTTTGGAAGTGATCGTCAAAAGTATGGGTGAAGAGGGGTATACTCAAGAGATCGATCTGCTTGAGGTTCAGGCCCGTAAGGCAGAAGCAGAGAGTATGTACAACCAAGCCAAACTCAATAAAGACCTGGCCTATCAATTTCTTTCATTTTTATTGAACACAGAAGTAAGTTCCATCAAAAAGGTCAATGATATGGCACCACTACCAAAGGTGGAGACTGCAGAAGTAGAAAATCATAATATAGATATACAAAAAGCACTCTTGGGATTGCAGATCAGTGAAATGGCCGTAAATGTTGAAAAAGCGAATTATTTGCCTACGGTCGGTGCTTTTGGTGAGTATGGGAGTGCAGATGATGAAATGTGGAATGAATTTCGAGACAAAGATGCTTATACCGTTGGGATCCAGTTGAAGTGGAATATATTTAATGGTGGAATTGATGCAGCAAATCTTGAAAAAGCAAAAGTAAATCATCTTAAAGTACAAAATGAAGTTTCACTGGCTAAATCCGGTATTGCGTTGAAGGTAAAAAAACTTCAAACGGAGATCCTAAGTAGGAATGCGGATGTAAAGAGTTACCAAAAACAATTGCGTTTTGCACGAAAAGTCTATGAAAACTACCGTTCAAGATACCAGGAGGGTATTGTTTCAATTTCAGATGTACTCATGAAGCAATCCAAGGAATTGGAAGTATTGCTCAAGTTGCTTACGTTAAAGAATGAACGTAATACCAAGATATTTGAATTGAACAGTATTTTGAACAGAGGAGGAAATGTATGAATCACTTTATGAGACTAATTGTTTTGGTATTGATGGTTACATCTGCACATGCTATAGAGATCGAATTAAGCGGTTCTGTCATATCGGATAATCAAAAGATACTCACCAGTCGTTACATGGGGTATGTAAGAAATATGGCTGTATCCGAGGGTGACATTGTGAAGAAGGGACAACTGCTTTACGAGATCGATTCAAAAGAGATAGAGTCAGCTGAGAGACAGGTGGACCTGGCTATTTCTCAAGCGAGACTCTCTCTACAGATGAATGAAAACCAATATAATAATGTGCTAACCAATCTTGCAAGACATGAAAGACTCTATGAGAAGAAGATGGTTTCCAAGTATGAATATGAAATGCTGCAACTTTCTGCCAAAAACCTTAAAGATATGGTTACCATTGCTGAACAGCAGGTGAAACAAGCCTTGGCGAAGAAAGATGAAGTATTGAATCAGTACAATTATTTGAAGATCCATGCACCCAATGATGGTGTCATTGTCGATAAACGTCTCAATGAAGGTGAAATGGCAATTCCCGGTATGCCAGCAGTCACACTCACGGATCTGAGTAAGTTGAGTATCGTAGCAGAACTAAGTGAAACACAATTAAAATATATCAATTTAGGTAAAAAGGTTGATATAGAGATACCTTCTATCGGTTTCAGTACAGTGGGTGAAATAAGTTCGATCATACCTAGTTCAAATCCTATGACGCACAAATTTAAGATCAAAATGAAATTTGATCGTAAGGATAGTGCTTCCGTTTATCCTGGTATGTATGCCAAAATCATGATCAAGTAGGCATGGATGGAACATACACAAGAGTATAAAATAGTCAATATAGCAGGAAGACTTGCGAAAAGTTTTTTACGTAATCCCTTAACGATAGTTCTGGGTGCCATGTTACTGCTGATCGGATATATAGCGCTCACGACAATGCCCAGAGAAGAAGATCCTCAAATTGCTATATCCGGCGGTGCTGTGATCGTTGCTATGCCGGGAGCTACACCTCAAGAGGTAGAAAATATCATTATCAATCCCTTAGAACGTAAATTACGTGAAATACATGGGATCGAACATATCTATGGCATGGCAATGGAAAATGTAGGTATTGTGAATGTCATGTACTATATAGGTGAAGACAGGGAAGACTCAAATTTAAAACTCTATGACAAAGTCATGCAAAATATGGATCTTATGCCTAAGGGTGTTATGCAGCCAAGTGTCAAGCCCTTTGATATCGATATTGATATCCCTATCGTGACAGTGGCATTTTATCCCAAAGCAAAAAGTACTATAGACGAAGTTGAACTTTTTAAAACGGTCAGAAGAGTCCAGCAAAAAATCAATGCTGTTGACAATGTAGCTAAAACATTACTCAAAGGTGAGAGAAAAGCACAATATAATATCGAAGTTGACATGGGAAAACTCTCAGCATATCACCTCTCTTTGGGACAGATCATGCAGGCAGTACAATCTTTGGCTGTTTCGGTACCTGATGTAAAGGGTAGAACGAAAGAGAATCACTTAGTGATCTTTGGTGTCAAAAATGCTATTGAAAGTGTGGATGATGTGGGGGATGTGATCGTGGCACAGTATATGGGGTCACCTATATACCTCAAAGATGTTGCAAAAGTAAGTGAGGGCGTTGATAGACAAAACTTTCAAACAGCAAAGATATTATTAAGAGAAGACAAGCATCATGAAAAGAGTGTAGAGCATGAACCGGCACCCTTACAACAAAGTATGAGTGAAGAGAAAAATCAAATCACACTCACCGTCGCAAAACTTGCAGGAACCAATGCGGTATTTGTTGCTGAAGATGTACTAGATGTGCTCAAAGAATATGAAGCAGAATTTGAAAAATTAGGTATTGGGTATTTGATCACAAGAAACTATGGTGTACGGGCAAATGAGGCAGTCAATGAACTGATGCATCACTTGATCATTACGATCGTGATCATCGCTTTAATGTTGGTTTTTGCTTTGGGGTGGAGAGAATCTATCATTGTAACATTTACGGTACCGGCCATTTTGGCAGTCACACTGTTTACTGCATGGATGACAGGGCAGACCATGAACAGGATCACACTTTTTGCACTCTTGCTCTCCTTGGGATTACTTGTGGATGCTGCTATTATCGTGATTGAAAATATTCATAGACATTTACACAGCCATGGGGTTGAAAGCAAAGAGATGGATGCACTTTTAGTGGAAGCAACAGATGAGATCGGTGCACCGACAAATATCGCAACATTGGCTATTATCTTAACGATGGTTCCTATGGCATTTGTTGGCGGGATGATGGGGTCATTTATGAAACCTATCCCCTATAATGTACCTGTTGCACTGATCGCTTCATTGTTTGTAGCCTATATCTTTACGCCTTATTTGAGTTTAAAGTTATTGAAAAAACCAGAGCATGGTCAAGATTATGAATCGGATGAGGAAGAAGGATCAATAGAATGAAAAAATTTGAAAGTTTTATTTATGATATTCTTGATAACAAGTCAAAGAAAAAACTGGTAATTACTTTAACTGCTGCAGCATTTTTCTTGGCACTTTTAATGTTTCCGACTAAATTGGTACGGGCAAAAATGTTACCGGGGAAAAGTGATAATACATTTTCTATTTATATTGATACACCTACAGGTTCCTCTATAGAACAGACAAAGGCTGTAAGTGACTGTGTAATTGACTTTATCAAACAAGAAGATGAAGTGATGAATATAGAGCTTTTCCTAGGACAGGGTATTCCACTTGATTATGCAGGGTTGGTCAAAGGTACAAGTATGAAACGTAATGAAAATGTTTCAGAGATATGTGTAAACCTTACGGACAAGCATCATCGTGAAGAACCGTCATTTCTTATGGTACAGCGTTTAAGACCTAAGATACAGGAGGGATGTAGCTCTTTGACAAAGGGTACGAGCATTAAATTTATAGAGCAGCCATCCGGACCACCAACCATGGCATCCATCGTTGTTGAAGTGCATGGTGATGATCTAGAAAAAATAAGAGGTCTCGCTGTGGAGGTAGCAGATGTGTTATCACAAACAGAAGGTTTGGTTGATATAGATGTGATGGCAGATGAAGAGTATGAAAGATATGAACTTATACCAGACAAAGATAAAATTGCCAGAAGCGGTTTAGGTGTGGATCAGGTAAACAATATCATCTACCTTGCTTTTGAAGGTATGGTCATCGCACATAAGAATTCTCAAAATTCACCCGATCAGATACCGATATTTTTAGTATTGGATAATAGCAGTAAGAAATTACCTCTATCAAATGAAGATGCATTGCAAAGCAAACTCTCTTCATTGAACTTAATGAATAAGCAGGGTATGATGGTCTCATTGAGTGAAGTGGTTACGATCCGTAAAGTGAAGTCAAATCCTATGATCATGCATAAAAATCTTTCCCGTATGATCAATGTGATCGCAGAAACTGATATGGTTTCACAAGTATATCCCCTTTTGGATGCACGCAGTATGATGCTTGAAAAATTTGAAAAAGAGTATATTGTGACTACAGCAGGATTGTCAACGCATATGTTTGATTTTACTTTAGAAGACAAAAAAACACATGAAAAATTCCATATCTTTTGGGATGGTGAAATGAAAGTGACACTTGATACTTTCAGGGATCTTGGTGCTGCATTTATCACTGCTTTGATACTGATCTTCCTGTTATTGGTCATTTATTATAAGAGTTTTGTGATCAGTGGTATGGTCCTGTTAGGTTCATTCCTCTCACTTATCGGGGTGATCGTAGGACACTGGGTGGCAAACTGGTTCACTTCTGAGACATTCTTTCTGACGGCTACTTCTCTTATCGGGTTTATCGCCTTGATAGGGATAAGTTCAAGAAACTCACTGCTTCTTATAGATTTTGCGAAGTCTTTGATGGAGATGGAGGGTATCAAAAAACGTAGAGCTATCGCTATTGCAGCAGCAACCAGGGCAAAGCCTATTGCTTTGACAGCCGTTGCTATTATTTTGGGGTCTGCACTGCTGGCCGGAGATCCGGTATTTGGCGGGCTTGGTGTCGCACTTATTTCAGGTACGGTTGCAGCTGTATTTGTTTCACTGCTTTTTATCCCAGTACTGATGGATAATGCAAAATCAATGGATTTTGAGCCAGTGCACCCTTCTGAAGAACATCGTAATATTTCTATCACCAAGTGATCCTCTGTTGGTCCCTATTGAGGGCCCACTACAATATTTTACCAAGCATTTGCTATAATCATGCATTATTTTTAAGGAGCTACAATGGCTACAGTTGGAATGGGTGATATCAAAAAAGGTACAAGACTCGAAATTACAGGAAACCCGTATAAGGTGACGGATTTTCAACATGTGAAACCAGGTAAAGGTGCAGCATTTGTACGTATGAAGATCAAAAACCTTGCTACAGGAAAAACGATTGAAAAAACCGTACATGCAGGTGATAAATTTGATGTACCGGAACTTGAACAAAAAACGATGCAATATCTTTATGATGATGGTGAGTTTTTACAGTTTATGGATACGACAACGTTTGAACAGATCGGGCTTACACATGAACAAGTAGGTAAAGATACGTTTGATTTTATGATAGACGGTATGGAGGCGGAAGTCCTATTCCATGGAGGTCAAGCGATCTCTGTTGAGATACCTCAAACGGTTGTACTTAAAATCGTAGAAACACCGCCTAACTTCAAAGGTGATTCACAAGGTGGGAAAAAACCGGCTACACTTGAAAGTGGTGCTGTCGTACAAGTACCTTTCCATGTGCTTGAAGGTGAAATGATCAAAGTAGATACAGTTGAGGGTAAATATTTGGAGAAAGCCAAATAAATACTTTTCTGGTTTTCATCTACAAACCTATCTTGAGACTGAACCATCCAAATAAAATACCTTTGGATGGTTCAATGACTTCTTTTTTTTTTCTCTCTCTCATATATACCTTATTAACTATTTTTTTGCATTGCATCTGTTATGAAAGTTATGGTGCTATATGGTTTGTTACGAAAGGTGCTGGATTAAACGCTGCGAAAAGTCATTGAGTTTGGAATACATATTAAGAAAGTAGATACTTTCTTAATATTTGTTTGGAGCAAATGTCTATGTATCAAGACACTTTTTTAAGAGTAGTTAATACGCATTCGCGTATAGAGTATCTTAACTGTGTTTAGCTTTAGAATCTTCAGTTGTTTTCGGTTGAGCGGAAACTTTCACTGATGTCTCTTGAGAATCTTTTGTGAGTGTAAGTGCAGCTTGTTTCATATCTTCAAACATCTCTCCAAAACTAAAGTCTGCTTGTACATTTGTTAATAAAGCCGCGAATGCTACTGCTGTAACGATGATTTTTTTCATATGTGTAACCTTTTTTATAAATTATTTATAAATACTATCAATTATTATTTTATATATATCTTAAATCTAAACATAAATTATAATTTTTACAAATATAATATTATTATGTAATAACTATTTTAAGTTGAAACTATATGTAATGGTCATTTCCGGATCGTATCTATTTTAACATTAGTATTTACTAATAGGTAAGTTGTTATAATCGTGTCATTACAGCGTTCTTTTAGAAGAGTATGACGCTACACAAAGGATGAAATATGGCAAGTGTATTAATACCTATAGCAAAAGGTTTTGAAGAGTTAGAAGCGGTAGCTCTCATAGATGTGATGCGTCGTGGGGGTATAGAGGTGCGTGTAGCATATTTGGAAGATCAGTTCCAGGGCGATTTGGTCTTGGGAGCAAACGGAATCACACTGCAGGCGGATACTTCCATCAAAAATGTCATCAGTGATGACTTTGATATGATGGTGCTTCCCGGCGGTTGGGGTGGCACACATGCTTTGGCTGAAAATGCAAGGGTGATTGAACTTTTGCAAGAGTTTAAAGCTACAAAAGTGGTAGGTGCCATGTGTGCTGCACCTTTCGCACTTAAAAAAGCCGGTGTTCTAGGCAGTGAATATACCTGTTACCCCGGTGCCAAAGAGGATATAGACCATCCTGGATACAGAGATGATATGAAAGTGGTGACCGATGGAAATGTTATGACTTCTCAGGGCCCTGGTACCGCTGTCTGTTTTGGGCTTGCCATTGTAGAAAGACTGGTAGGTAAAGAGAGTATGCAAGCTGTAAAAGATGGGATGCTTTTAGACTATTGTTAAGAAACTACCCGTCATACATTTTTTCTACTTTATTTCAATCTATTTTTACCTAACCTTTGCTATATTGGAATCAATATTTTCAAAGGTTACCCATGTCAGAAGAACCAAAAGCAAAACCTCAATTTACACATCTTCACTTACATACTGAATACTCGCTGCTTGATGGTGCGAATAAGATCAAAGCACTTGCCAAAAAGATCAAAGAGCAGGGGATGACCTCCGTAGCCATGACGGATCATGGCAATATGTTCGGTACCATTGACTTTTATAATACCATGCGTAATGAGGGGATCAAACCGATCATCGGGATGGAAGCCTATGTCCATAACCAGGAAGACCTGGGAGATAAATCTATACGCCAGCGCTTTCACCTCTGTCTCTATGCTAAAAATGAAGTGGGTTATAAAAACCTGATGTACCTGAGTTCACGTGCCTATATCGATGGATTTTACTACTATCCTCGTATCAACTGGGACCTTCTGAAAGAGAATAGTGAGGGGCTAATCTGCTCTTCTGCCTGTTTGCAAGGGGAAGTCAACTGGCATATGAATCTTTCAGAGAGGAATGTAAAGTTCGGTGCCAAAGGGTATGAGGAGGCAAAAAAAGTTGCCTTGAAATATAAAGATGTCTTTGGTGATGATTTTTACCTTGAGTTGATGCGTCACGGTATCGGTGATCAGCATCGTATCGATAAGCAGATCATACAACTTTCACAAGAGACCGGCATCAAGATCGTAGCCACCAATGATACGCATTATACAGAACAAAAAGATGCCGATGCCCATGAAGCATTTATGTGTATCGCAATGAACAAACTTTATGATGACCCCAACCGTCTGCGCCATTCGGTCCATGAGTTTTATGTGAAATCACCAGAACAGATGGCGGAACTTTTTGCTGATATCCCTGAAGCCATTGAACATACCCAGGAGATCGCTGATAAATGTAATTTGGAGATCAAACTGGGAGATCCTACACCGCCTAACTTTAAATTTGCCAGGGAGCGTGCAGAAGCCATTGGTCTAGTACTCCCTGAACCAGATAAAGAGTATTCACTAGAGAACGATAAAGTACTTTTTATAGAGGAGTCACGTAGAGGACTTGAGAGACGCTTAGAGATCGTACCTGCAGAGAAACACCAAGAGTATAGAGATAGACTTCAAGTCGAGATAGACATTATCAATAATATGAAGTTCCCGGGCTACATGCTGATCGTATGGGATTTTGTAGATGCTGCAAAACAGATGGGTATTCCCGTAGGACCAGGACGTGGTTCTGCGGCAGGTTCTCTTGTGGCCTATTCACTGAAGATCACAGATATCGACCCCATGCCGTACGGACTGCTCTTTGAGCGTTTCTTGAATCCTGAACGTATCTCCATGCCGGATATCGATATGGACTTCTGTCAGGCCCGCCGTCAGGAGATACTTGATTATGTGGTGGAAAAATACGGCCGGGTCAACGTGGCTCAGATCATTACCTTTGGTAAACTTTTGGCAAAAGGGGTCATCCGTGATGTGGCACGCGTCCTTGATATGCCTTACTCCAAAGCAGATGCTATGGCTAAACTTATCCCAGATGAACTGGGGATTGATCTGAAAAACTCTTATGAAAAAGAACCTAAGATCAAGGAACTCTTAGAGAGTGATCCACAGGCAAAACGTACCTGGGAGTATGCATTGGCGCTTGAGGGACTCAACCGTAATGCAGGAACACATGCTGCGGGTGTGGTGATCTCCAATGAACCGCTCTGGCAAAAGACGCCTCTATTTAAACCGACAGGGCTTGATACACTTGCAACACAGTACAGCGGAAAATATGTAGAAGATGTGGATCTCATCAAGTTTGACTTTTTGGGATTGAAAACACTTACCGTGATAGAAGAAGCACTGAAACTTGTAGAGAAGAGACATGGCAAACGTATCAATTTCGTCGAAGAGAATATCGAAGACAAAGAGGTCTATGATTATATCAGTACCGGGGAGACACTGGGACTCTTCCAGATAGAATCAGCTGGTATGCAGGACTTGGCAAAAAAACTGAAACCAAACGGTTTTGAGGATGTCATTGCGATGCTCGCACTTTACCGTCCGGGACCGATGGAGTCAGGGATGCTTGATGACTTTGTTGAGCGTAAGCACGGAAGGGCAGAGATCACCTACTCTTTCCCTGAACTGGAACCTATTCTCAAACCGACCTATGGGGTGATCGTATACCAAGAACAGGTCATGCAGATCGTACAGACCATCGGTGGATTCAGTCTTGGTGGTGCGGACCTGGTGCGTAGGGCGATGGGTAAGAAGATCAAAGAGGAGATGGATAAACTCAAAGGACAGTTTGCCGATGGAGCAGAGAAAAAAGGGTTTGACAGAGAAAAAGCAGCAGATCTTTTCGATCTTATCGTAAAGTTTGCAGGCTATGGTTTTAACAAATCTCACTCTGCTGCGTACGCGATGATCACATTTTATACTTCTTATTTGAAGCATTATTATCCGACAGAGTTTATGGCGGCTATCCTAACACTGGAAAAGAACAATACAGACAAAGTGGTTAAATACGTAGATGAACTCAAACGTATGGGTATTAAACTTCTTCCACCGGATATTAACCGTTCAGGGCTTGTATTTGAAGCACGTAAGGTTGATGGTGATGAGGTCGTTATGTTTGGTATGGGAGCCATTAAAGGTGCAGGTGATATCGCTATAAATACTATGCTTAAAGCGAGGGAAGAGGGAGAGTTCAAAGACTTTTCTGACTTTGTCTCGCGCATAGACTCAAGCAAAGTCAATAAAAAGGTCATTGAATCATTGATCAAGGCAGGAGCCCTTGATAGCTTTGGATATAGTCGTAAAGCGATGCTTTCACAAATAGAGGAGATCATAGAGTCTGCTAAGAAAGCAGGAGATGCCAAGAAACAAGCTGTGGGTTCACTGTTTGGAGAGGGTGCGGAGATGACTGCTGTGACTTTAGAACTTTCTCACATGACAGAGTTTGAACCCATGGAAATTCTGGAGATGGAAAAAGAATCTCTAGGTTTCTATGTTTCAGGTCACCCACTGGATAAATACCGTGAAACACTGGATGAGATCAGCTACACACTTAGTTCAGAGATAGATGATCTCGCGGATGGATCACAGGCAATGTTCATAGGTAAAATCGAAGAAATTACAGAGAAGATAAGTAAAAAAGGTAACAAGTTCGGTATCGCCAATATCATGGATTTACACGGTAACATTGAATTGATGCTCTTTGAAAACCGTCTTAAAGAACTGGAAGAAGATTTTGATCTTAGCAAACCCATTGCTTTTAAAGTAAAGATCACGAAAGACGGTGACTTTACTCGTATGAATATATTGAAAATCTCAAGTATGAAAGATGCGAAGAAAACGAAAGTCAAAGTAGAAAAAGAGGTTAAACATGTAGAAGAGCCTGTTCAACCCCCACTTATTCTTTCCATTAATCTCATGCCTGATGCAAAGATCGTTGAAGAACTGATGTGTCTGGTCGATAAATACCCTGGAAAACGACCATTGGAACTTCATATCAAGTCTAAACTTGCAGATGTAGTGATAGAATCTAAAATGAAAGTGAGCGAACTGATTATGGAAGAGGCGAAAGAGCTTGGTATCTATCCTGAAGAAGCTTTAGAAATTATAGGCTAGGGTACCCAACAGTTTTAATCTTGTTTTTATTACTATGTATTATAATAAGTACTTATTCATACTAAAGCGAAAGGAGAACAAATGAAATTTATTAAAGGTTTGTTTACATTTGTAGGCGCAGTTGTTGTAATTGGTTTTATTTTCGCATTTGTGAAGTTTGATCTTGGTACAAGGATCGGGCAGGTAAGTAAGCTTGATCCTCAGGCATTGCCGGAGTACATGAAAATGTTTGATAAAGTACTCACTACAGGTGATCCGGCTAAAGGGATGATCCGTAAGGTAAAAATGGTCATACCCGAAGGTATGACCAAACAAGAAGCATTTGAGAATGCTTTAGAGATCATGGATGAAACTGCAAGTGAGTTTGGTATGGCATTGGTAGATAGTAAAACGATGCCTAGACATGGGAAGTTGTTTAAAGACGGTGGACTTCTGACACATATCCGTTCCTATTGTTCTCCTTATATCGCAGATATATTCTTAGGACACTCTGCAGAGTTTATTGGTTTTATGCCATGTAGAATAGGTTTCGTTGAAGAGCCAAACGGAGACATCTATATCTATACAATGAGTATGGAACTGATGATCAATGGTGGTCATGTATTAGAACCTAAACTGCTTGAACTTGCAAATGAGGTAAGAACAGGTATGTATACGATGATGGAAAATGCTGCAGCTGGAGAATGATCTCCTCTTTTCATGAATACTTGCATCATTAGGGGTAGAATGTAGGTATTTCTCTTTGTTTTATAGGCTGATATAATGATCAGCTAAACTACCCAACCAGGAGTTGTATGTCCACTTTAGAAGATGAAAAAGCATTTATGCTCTTAGAACAAGCTGTCTATAGGGCTCAGGAGTCACTCGAAAAGACAAAGCACTTTCAACCCTTCTTGATGTTACTAAATGATGCGGGAGAGGTTGAACTTTTCGAAAATGATGTAAAAGAGACTTCGGAAAGTTATGCTTTATTGGAAGGTACATTAAAGCAACGCATCAGAGAGGGTGATATTGATGTGATGGTATTAGTGGTTGACACGATTATACCTGAAAATTTTGTTCAAGATGTTCCAAGTGGCATACGATTACATTTAGAAGAAAAAAGCCAAGTAGATAAGAAGATCGCTGCAAGATTTCTCTATGTGCCTTATGAACTATGTAGAGTAGGTGATGGTGAAATGTTCGTGAAACTTCATAATCCGATACCGGTAGGTTTCCCTGCGGAGTACATTGTAAGCTAAATAGCTGTATAATTTGAGCCTAGAGTTTATTTTAATCCTATAAATGGCAAAATTTGTGTAGTATAGAAACAAATAAATAATATAACTTTTTCATAACACTTCATTTCAATCCAATAATACTAAAATAGTGCTACAATCTTTCCATTAATAATCAAACTAAGGAACATTTTATGTCAAACTTACCAAAAATCATATGGTCAAAAATCGATGAGGCGCCGGCACTCGCTACGTATTCATTACTTCCAATCGTAAATGCTTTTACTAAAGAAGCAGGTGTTGAAGTTGTAGAAAGTGATATTTCACTTGCTGGAAGAGTACTTGCAGCTATGGGTCTTGCAGAAGATGAGTTGTCTAAACTAGGTGAAGTTGTACTTCAACCAGAGGGGAACGTGATCAAACTTCCAAACATTTCAGCTTCTGTTGGACAGTTAAAAGATTGTATCGCTGAGCTTCAAGGTCAAGGATATGATATCCCTAACTACCCTGAAAATCCGGCAAATGATGAAGAAAAAGCAATCCAGGCAAAATACAGCGTATGTCTTGGTTCTGCAGTTAACCCGGTACTAAGAGAAGGAAACTCAGACAGAAGAGCAGCAAAAGCGGTAAAAAGATTTGCACAAAATAACCCACACAGACTTAAGGCATATGCAGAAAATTCAAAAGCATATGTTGCGCATATGGGTGGAAAAGGTGACTTCTACGGACATGAAAAATCTGTAACATCAGCTAAAGACCAAAAAGTAACAATTGCACTTAACGGTAAAGAGTTAACTACAATTGATGCACTTGCTGGTGAAGTACTTGATGGTACATTCATGTCAGTTGCTGCACTTAGAGAGTTCTATAAAAAAACGATCCAAGATGCTAAAGAAGAAGGACTTATCTGGTCACTTCACTTGAAAGCAACGATGATGAAGATCTCTGACCCGATTATGTTCGGTCACGCATTTGAGATATTCTTCGAAGATGTATTCGCTAAACATGCAGATACATTTGCCGAGCTTGGAGTGAACCCTAACCTTGGTATGTCAGACCTTGAGAAAAAGATCGCTGGTCATGCAAAAGAAGCTGAGATCAAAGCTGATTTCCTAGCAGCTGTTGAATCAGATGCTCCAAAGATCGCAATGGTTGATTCTGATAAAGGTGAAACTAACTTCAACGCATCGAATGATGTTATTATCGATGCTTCTATGCCAGTTGTGGTAAGAGAAGGTGGTAAGCAGTGGGATAGAAATGGTGACGCACTTGAGACTGTGGCTGTTATTCCAGATTCTACTTACGGAATGTTTCATGCAGAAATGCTGGCTGACTGTGTGAAAAATGGTCAATATGATGTATCTACAATGGGTACAATGCAAAATATCGGTCTTATGGCACAAAAAGCTGAAGAGTATGGTTCTCACCCAACGACATTTGAGCTTGCTGAAGCTGGTACTGTAACAGTCACTGGTGAAGATGGTGTACTTATGAGCTTCGAGTGTGAGGCTGGAGATATCTGGAGACTTGCTAGAACAAAAGATATACCAATTAGAGACTGGGTAAGATTGACTGTTGAAAGAACTAGAATCGAAGGGATCCCTGCAGTATTCTGGCTAGATGAAGCACGTGCACACGATGCTGAGCTTATCAAAAAAGTAAACGAGTACCTTAAAGATCATGATACATCTGGTTTAGATATCAAGTTCATGAATGTAACGGATGCAACTAGATTCACAAACGAGAGAATCAGAAGAGGTGAAAACACGATCGCTGTAACTGGTAACGTTCTTAGAGACCACTTAACTGATATGTACCCGATCTTAGAGCTTGGTACATCAGCTAAAATGCTTTCTATCGTTCCATTGATCGCTGGTGGTGGACTGTTTGAAACGGGTGCAGGTGGATCAGCACCTAAGCACGTAGACCAATTCCTTGCTGAAGGTCACTTAAGATGGGATTCATTGGGTGAGTTCTTGGCATTGGCTGAGTCACTAAGAATGATCGAGCAAAAACACCCAAATGCAAAACTTGCTGCATTGACTGCTGGTCTTGATGTTGCAAACCAAGGTTACCTTGATAACAACAAAGCACCAGGAAGAAAAGTAGGTCAGCCGGATAACAAAGCTTCTCACTTCTACTTGGCACAGTACTGGGCAAATGCATTGGCTAACTCAGGTGATGCAGAATTGGAAGCGAAGTTTACTTCTGTTGCAAATGCACTTAACGAAAAAGAAGAAGTGATCATTGCTGAACTTTTAGAAGTTGAAGGTAAGCCTCAAGATGTTGGTGGATATTTCCACCCGAATGATGAGTTGGCTGCGAAAGCGATGAGACCATCTGCTACACTAAATGCGATTATTGACGCTATCTAAGTAGTTATCTATACAAGCATTGTACTTTTTTTGTACAATGCCTGTAACCAAAATAAAATAAAATTGCGGTATTCTACGCATTCATCAGAACTATGTTCTGAACACTTCTTAATTATCTAGTGTAAAAAGATACTTTCGACACAGATGTGTCACTAAACGTAGGGTTGATGTAAACCTCTTTTATCGCAAGGCATAATTGATAACAAAAGTTATGAGTTATGTTTTGCTCTGGGGTCCCCTATAGTTCTCACTCAAAAGGATTGTAATGGTAAAAAAAGGTAAAAAAGTAACAGTTATCGGTGCAGGAAATGTTGGAGCGACAGTTGCATTTATTTGTGCAATGAACGGTGTATGTCACCATCTTGTATTAAGAGATAGAAATATTGAGATCGCTAAAGGTAAAGCATTGGATATGTCACAAGCAGCGAATGCAGCAAGATCACATACCATTGTATCTGTAGCTGAGGATGCTTCTGAAATTGCAGGATCAGATGTCGTTGTGATCACTGCCGGAAGTCCAAGGCTGCCAGGTATGAGTAGAGATGATCTGCTTATGATCAATGCAGAGATCACAAAAGAGGTAGTTGCAGATGTAAAAAAATATGCACCTGATTCAATCATCATTATGGTTTCAAATCCTCTTGATGTTATGACCTATGTTGCACTGAAAGAATCAGGTTTCCCAAAAGAAAGAGTGGTTGGAATGGCAGGTATTTTGGACTCTGCTAGAATGGCGCACTTCATTTATGAAAAAATTGGTTACGGGGCAGGGCAGATACGTGCTTCAGTGATGGGTGGACATGGTGATGATATGGTTCCCCTACCTAAATTCTCTACGGTTGCTGGTGTACCGTTAACGGATATTTTATCTGAAAAAGAAATTTGTGAAGTAGTAGAAAGAACCAAGCATGGTGGGGCAGAGATCGTAGGTTATCTTAAAACAGGATCAGCATACTATGCACCGGCTAAATCTACAGCGATCATGGTTGAAGCGATCTTAAAAGATACGAAACAGATCCACCCTTGTGCAGTCTATCTTGATGGTCACTACGGATACTCTGATGTTGTCTCAGGTGTGCCTGTTGCCCTTGGTGCAAATGGCGTTGAAAAACTTTTTGAAATGACATTGAATGATGATCAAAAAGAGAGATTTGCAAAAAGTGTTGGCTCTGTGAAAAGTATGATCGATGTACTTAAAGAGAAGAAATTTTTTGACTAAAGGCTAATGATAGATGAGAGAAATTGAATTTGATGTTGTTGTAAAAGCGGTAAAAGATATGATCATGCATTGTGGTACGGACCTGCCACAAGATACGTATGATGCACTCAAAGCTGCTATGGAGGCTGAAAAGTCACCGGTAAGTAAAGAGGTGATACGCCAAATACTTGAAAATGCCAACATCGCGAAAGATGAGAAGAGACCACTTTGTCAAGATACAGGTTTAGCAGTCTTCTTTGTAAAGGTTGGTGAGGATGTACGTATTAAGGGTGGTCTTCTGAGAGATGCCATTAATAAAGGAACAGAAGAGGGTTACACAGAGGGGTACTTAAGAGCCTCAACATGTGAGCCGTTCAGCCGTTTAAATCTGAAAGATACGGTAGGATATAACCTTCCGGCTATTATCCATTTTGATATCGTTTCGGGAGATAAGATCGACATTGAATACGCTGCAAAAGGTGGTGGTTCAGAGAATGTTTCTCGTGCAAAAGTTCTACCTCCTGCAGCGGGGAAAGATGGTGTAGTCGAGTTTGTAAAAGAGGTGATCTCTGATGCAGGTGGAAACCCGTGTCCTCCTATCACTGTAGGTGTCGGGATCGGTGGAACCTTTGAAAGAGCAGTGATTTCATCTAAACATGCACTGTTTAGAGATCTTGAGACAACACACGAAGACCCGGAAATGGCTGAACTTGAAGAACGAATTTTGACTGAGATCAATAATCTTGGTATCGGTGCCATGGGTATGGGTGGAACAAAGACGGCGTTGGCTGTGCATATAGAATCCAACCCTTGTCACATTGCATCACTTCCTGTCTCTGTCAATGTTCAGTGTCACTCATCGAGACATACACACATCACGATATAAGGGGAAGGAATGGCTACTTATACTTTAACAACACCACTGACTTCTGAAGATACAAAAAAACTTGTTGCTGGAGATACTGTTTTATTGAACGGTACTATTTATACGGCAAGAGATGCTGCACATAAGAGACTGGTAGAACTGATCGAAGCAGGTGAAGAACTTCCGTTCGATTTAGAAGGTTCTGTGATCTATTTTGTTGGACCAACACCTCCTAAACCAGGTGACCCGATCGGTAGTGCAGGTCCAACGACTTCTTACAGAATGGACACCTATTCCCCGACGATGTTAAAACATGGTTCAAAAGGGATGATAGGAAAAGGTAAAAGAAATCAAGCTGTGAAAGATGCCTGTGTTGAATATGACGGTATCTATTTTGGTGCTACAGGTGGTGCTGGTGCATTACTCGGTAAACAAATCCGTTCAGCAGAAGTCATCGCGTATCCTGAACTTGGCCCGGAGGCTGTAAGAAAGATCACTGTGGAAGATTTCCCTGTTACTGTTGTCAATGATACCAAAGGGAATGATATTTATCAGATGGGTCGTGCACAGTACGAGGTCAAGGGCTAAAGTCCAGTACAAGCGAGGGACTAAATTCCGAGTCGTATAAGGATTAAAATCCAATGCATGTGAAGGGCTAAACCCTGAATCGTATAACGCTTAAGAAACAAACTTCAAATTCCCAGCACTGTATTGAACGCTATACAGTGTTGGACACTCACCAGCATACTACTATTCACTTTTTTTAATTTTTTTATCCTAGCAATATTTCATTAACCCAAATAGTGTACTATAGTTAATAATGATTACGGGAAAGGATCACTTATGGATTATAGAATCGAAAAGGACACAATGGGAGAGATGCAGGTTCCTGCTGACAAATACTGGGGTGCACAGACACAAAGGTCATTACATAATTTTGAGATAGGCAATGAAAAAATGCCGATTGAAGTAGTCTATGGCTTTGCGAATCTAAAAAAAGCCTGTGCTTTGGTCAATCACTCTTTGGGACGTCTCAATGATGAAAAAACAAAAGCGATAGCGGAAGCATGTGATATGGTCCTTTCGGGTGCACTGGATGACAACTTTCCACTGGTAGTATGGCAAACAGGTTCAGGCACCCAGTCGAACATGAATATGAATGAAGTCGTTGCAAATAAAGCAACAGAGATCCTGGGTGGAGATTTTACACAAGAAAATCTGGTGCATCCCAATGATGATGTGAACAAAGGACAGAGTTCAAACGATACCTATCCCACGGCCATGCGTATCGCCGAAGTTGTAGCGGTCACAGATTCACTTATCCCTGCAGTCATCCAATTGAAACATACACTGGAAGAAAAATCGAAAACCTTTTCTGATGTGGTGAAGATAGGGAGAACACACCTTCAAGATGCAACACCACTGACACTGGGCCAAGAACTATCCGGGTATGTAGCGATGTTAGAGACAAATCTCAAGCAGATCAATGATGCACTTGTCTACTGTAAAGAGGTGGCAATCGGTGGTACGGCTGTAGGGACGGGTCTGAATGCACACCCAGAGTTTTCACAAAGGGTCGTGGTACAGTTGAACCAGTTTATGGCAAAAAATTATGGATTTGTTTCTCAGCCGAATAAGTTTCATGCCCTTACCGGCCATGATGCTGAAGTCGTGCTCAGTGGTGCACTGAAAGCACTGGCTGCAAACTTAATGAAAATAGCCAATGATATACGATGGTTGGCATCAGGTCCCAGATGTGGTTTAGGTGAGATCGAAATACCAGCGAATGAACCGGGATCTTCTATCATGCCTGGCAAAGTCAATCCTACACAGGCAGAAGCAATGACAATGGTTGCAGTGCAAGTGATGGGTAATGACACGGCAGTAGGGATCGCTGCATCTCAAGGGAACTTTGAACTCAATGTATTCAAGCCCGTCATTGCCTATAATGTCTTGCAATCTATTAGACTTCTCTCTGATACCCTAAGAAGTTTTGACAGCAATTGTGCAGTAGGCATCAAGCCGATCAGAGAAAATATCGACAAATTTTTAAATGATTCATTGATGTTAGTGACGGCATTGAATCCTCATATCGGGTATGAAAATGCAGCAAAAATCGCAAAGCAGGCACATGCAAATGGTACAACACTGAAAGAAGAAGCTGTAGCACTTGGGTTGATGTCTGCAGAAGAGTTTGATAAAAATGTGAAGCCCGAAGAGATGATTTCACCCAAAGCATAATTTTTTATCGCCCTTTTGTTACCAAAAGGGACAATATAGCTTCTACACTATAAAATCTAACACAATATTACCAACTTAAATGTGTAAATACATAACAGTTTTTTAAAATCACTATCTTTTATAGGCAAATTAATCAAACCTTATTCTCTTTCATCGTATAGTAATGCAATTTTATTAAAAGGAGTACACGTGAATATTCATGAGTATCAAGCGAAACAAATATTCCAAAAGTATGGTGTTCCAACACCTAGAGGTATTATTGCCAATACACCTGATCAAGCAGTAGCGAATGCACAAGAGCTGGGTGGTAATATTTGGGTAGTAAAAGCACAGATCCACGCTGGTGGAAGAGGACTAGGAGGTGGTGTTAAACTTGCTAGGTCTGAAGAGGAAGTAAGAGAACTTGCTAAAGAGATCCTAGGTATGACTCTGGTTACACACCAAACAGGACCAGAAGGTAAATTGGTTCAAAAAGTCTATATCGAAGAGGGTGCAGCGATTGCAGATGAGCTTTATCTTTCTGTTGTACTTGACAGAGCTGCTGAAATGCCGATCATCATGGCTTCAACTGAAGGTGGTATGGATATTGAAACTGTAGCACACGAAACTCCTGAAAAGATCATCAAAATCAAAGTAGATCCTGCGATCGGTTTCCAACCTTATCATGGTAGAGAACTTGTATTCGGTCTTGGTATCACAGATAAAAATGAACAAAAGAAGATGATGGATTTTGCTTCTAAACTCTATAAACTTTATATGGAAAATGATGCAGAGATGATCGAGATCAACCCATTGATCAAAACTGAATCTGGTGACTTCTTGGCACTTGATGGAAAAATGGGATTCGATGACTCTGCACTCGGACGTCACCCGGATATCGAAGATATGAGAGATATCTCTGAAGAGGATCCTGATGAAAGAGAAGCAAGTCAGTATGGTCTTTCTTATATCGCACTTGATGGTGAGATCGGTTGTATGGTAAATGGTGCAGGTCTTGCAATGGGTACTATGGATACGATCAACTATATGGGTGGAACACCTGCGAACTTCCTTGATGTTGGTGGTTCAGCAAATGCAGAAACAGTGGCAAAAGGGTTTGAGATCATTCTTAAAAATCCAAATGTTAAAGCTATTTTTGTAAATATCTTTGGTGGTATCGTAAGATGTGATAGAATTGCAAACGGTATTCTTGAGGCAACAAAACTTGTAGATGTACATGTACCTGTTGTAGTGCGTCTTGATGGTACAAATGCACCTGAAGCAGCAGAGATTCTTAAAAATGCAAATATTCCAAACGTTATTGCAGCAACAGATTTAGCAGATGGTGCAGCAAAAGCAGTAGCAGCGGCAAAGGGAGAGTAATAGATGTCAATTTTAGTAAATAAAGATACAAAAGTAATCGTTCAAGGTTTTACAGGTAAAGAGGGTTCTTTCCATGCTGAGCAGTGTATAGACTATGGTACAAATATCGTAGGTGGTGTTACACCGAACAAGGGTGGACAAACACATCTTGGAAAGCCTGTATTTAATACAGTGAGAGATGCTGTAGAGACTACTGGGGCAACTGTTTCTATGATCTTTGTTCCACCGGCATTTGTAGCAGATGCAGTGATGGAAGCAGCTGATGCGGGTATTGAACTTGCCGTGATCATTACAGAAGGTGCACCGGTTAGAGATATGCAAATGGCTAAAGCACATGCCGTGAAGAACAATATGAAAACGATCGGTCCAAACTGTCCTGGTATCATTACAGCTGAAGAGTGTAAGATCGGAATCATGCCTGGTATGATCTTCAAAAAAGGTAATATCGGACTGATCTCTAAATCTGGTACATTGACCTATGAAGGTGCAAACCAGGTATGTAATGAAGGGTATGGTATCTCAACAGCTGTTGGTATCGGTGGTGACCCAATCATCGGTCTTAGCTACAAGCAACTTCTAAAAATGTTCCAGGAAGATCCTGAAACTGAAGCGATCGTAATGATCGGTGAAATTGGTGGAGATCTTGAGATACAAGCAGCAGCGTATATCAAAGAAAACATTACTAAACCTGTGGTTGCTTTCATTGCAGGTCAAACTGCACCAGCAGGTAAAAGAATGGGACACGCAGGTGCAATTATCTCTGGTTCTGCAGGTACAGCAAAAGAGAAAATGGATGCACTTCAGGCAGCAGGTGTGAAAGTGGTTGTTTCTCCAGCTGAGATCGGTAAAGCAGTGAAAGAAGTTCTTTCTTAATTGATACGATTTGAGTGGGCAAGTATGCCCACTCCACATATTCCTTTCTTAAACTCATTTTATTTCCACTTATTCTAATAACATAATATTATATTTCACATTTAGTTTTTTTGACTATAATACTACTCAATTAAAACGTCAGGAGTTATTTATGCAGCAATCATTTGAGGTCTTTAATGTCAAATGTGGGGGATGTGCGTCTACACTCAAGAGTAAACTTGCCAAAGAGTTCGGGGAGATAGAAGTTGATTTAAACGTAATTCCACGTAAAATTACGTTAGATATAGAAGACAAAGATGTAGATAAGTTATCTCAAGCACTCAAAGCACTTGGTTATCCTTTGGCTTCAGAAGAGATGAGTTTTATGGACAGTACTTCGGCAAAAGCAAAAAGTTTCGTTTCTTGTGCTATAGGTAAAATGAACAGTTAGACTGGAGCAGTGTTTATTTTATATCTATACATTTTTATGGATAGTTCATGTTAAAAAATCCTCTAAATCTATTTTTCATCTCTATTATATGGTATAATTGTATTAAGGTGAATAGGTAGTTGCTGGTGGTATAAACCACGAGAGGAAAGTCCGGGCTGCAAGTGAGACAGAACTCCATCTAACGGATGGCCAGAGTGATCTGAGGGCAAGTGCAACAGAAAGTAGGTAGCCACTTCGGTGGTGATAGTGAAAGGGTGGGGTAAGAGCCCACCAGTGCTTATGGTAACATAGGTAGCTAGGTAAACCCTGTTCGCAGCAAGAAGTATATGGTATAAGTCTCACAAGCTGTTAGATCAGCACTCATACTTTGCTTGAACGTATTGGTAACAATACGTCTAGATAAATAACTACCCACGACAGAACCCGGCTTATCGTTCACCTTATCTTATGATTCGAACTTCATGATCTCCAAAAATATAAAAAACCGTTGTTTTCAGAGTCTATTGGTAAGGAAAGGGTCTTCCTGGAGATGCTTCTTTGTATTTCATATTCAGCACTTAACACTATTTTGATATAATCAGTGAAAAAAGAGATGGTGAATGAAAGCTTTTTTATTATTACTGACCCCATTAGTGATCTTTGCAAAGGTACACTATGCAAAAGTAGAACCCTATGAATCTGTGACATTGAAGTCTGCAGTCAGTGCCTTGGTGATGGATGTAGATCTCGAAGCAGAGGGGAGCGTGGTGGATCAAAAACGTGTGATCTATCTGGATGATTATTTGGATAAAGTGAACTTGAAAACATCGAAGGAAAATCTTCTCATTCTTCATGAAACTTTAAAACGAAAAGAGTCATATTTTCATCGTATAGATAAGTTGAAAACAACATCTGCGGCCCAAAAAGATGATGCATTTTATAGTTTTGCCGCTGCAAAAACCCAGTATTTGGATATGCAGTATAAGATAGCTCAGCTTGAAGACAGTATTGAAAAAAAATCTATTGTACTCAAAAATATGTATCTGTATGAAATCATGGTACGCAAAGGAGACTATGTCACTCCAGGTTCACCTTTGGCAAAGGTAGTAGATGCGAGCAGAGCAAAGCTGGTACTTTTTTTAGAACCAGAAGAGTTGGATAAGATAGAGCAAAAAACAGTCTATCTTAATGGTGAGAAGACACTCTATAAAGTGGATAAAGTATGGAGCGTAGCAGATGAGAAGTTTATCTCTTCTTATCGTGCAGAGATATACATCCCCGCACCTGAGGGATCATTTTCAGAGCTGTTGAAAGTAGAGATAAAATAATTATTACAAAACAACACTTTGCTATAATACTGTAAAGACTAATAAAGATGGAAAAAATGAATTTAGAACAACAAGATAAACAATATGTGCTTCAAACCTATGCACGTGACTATACGAACTTCGTCAAAGGTGTAGGATCTACACTCTATGATGAGAATGGTAAAGATTATATAGACTTTGCTTCTGGTATCGCTGTAAACTCCGTAGGACATAACCATCCTAAACTGGTTGAAGCTATCTGTAATCAGGCAAAAAATATTATTCATATCTCAAACCTTCAAGTGATAGAGCCACAGGCAAAGTTGGCACAGAGAATGGTAGAGCTTAGTGGCTATGATATGGGAGTATTCTTTGCGAACTCCGGTGCAGAAGCGAATGAAGGGGCGATCAAGATCGCTCGTAAGTATGGTGAGACAAAATTTGAGAATAAGCGTTACAAGGTGATCACGCTTGAACACTCATTTCATGGCCGTACGATCACCACAGTCAAGGCTACAGGTCAGGAGAGTTTCCATACACCGAACTTTTCACCTTATCCGGAAGGATTCAGCTACGAAAAGAGTATCGGGGATGTCTACAAAGCTATCGATGATGAGACCGTAGCGGTACTTATAGAACTGGTTCAAGGTGAGGGCGGGGTGCAGCCTTTTGAGAAAGAAGAGATCCAACAACTTGCTAAACACCTTAAAGAAAAAGGTGTACTGCTTATCGTGGATGAGGTGCAAACAGGTGTCTATCGTACCGGCGAGTTCCTTGCTTCCAATCTTTACGAGATCGAACCGGATATCATTACCCTTGCCAAAGGACTTGGCGGCGGTGTGCCTATCGGTGCGGTGATGACCAAACATAAAGATGTTCTGGTGGCTGGAGATCATGGAAGTACATTTGGAGGTAATTACCTCAGTACTGCGGCGGGTCTAGCAGTGTTGGATATCTTGTATCCTTTGTATGATGATGGTACCATTGATGAGACACTGGTATACTTTTCCCAGAAACTGAATGAGATGGCTGAGAAGTATACACATTTGTTTGAAAAAGAAGTAGGATTGGGATTGATGCGGGGACTTCGTGCTCAAAGTGCTGAAGTTCAGGCAGGTGTGATAAAGAACTGTATGGCTGAAGGTCTCATCGTCCTTAAAGCAGGACGTAATACAGTACGTTTTCTGCCAAGTATCACCATCAGTAAAAATGAGATCGATGAAGGGTTCAAACGTTTTGAAAAAGCTATTTCTTCTTTGTAGTTTACTAGCATCATCACTGATATATGCAGATGAATTGGGTGACATCCTCTCTGATAATAAAGAGCTGATCTTTGATTATCAGTTGGAGAGCAATGAACTTGAGAGTGATATACTTTCGAAGAGTTGGTTGAACCCAGTCAGAGTACAGTACAGTAAGAATTTTACGACACAGTTTACCGATATAACGGTGATAACCGGAGGGTACTCTGTTATTATAGATCAGCCTATATTTAAATCAGGGGGGATCTATTATGGTATTAAGTACTCACAGGCACTCCGTGATGCAACGAGAGCAGATATAGAGCTTCAAAAACGTACGATGATCGGTGATGCTATCTCCATACTTTTTAATTTGAAAAAAACCAAACTTGAACAAGAAAAAATGAAGTATCAGATCAAAAATGATGCGATCGATATACGTCAAAAACGTGACAGTTATGATGCCGGTCTACTTGACAGCAGTTTTTTGGACCAGGCAATTCTGAAAAAAAGTCAGGATGAAACGGCACTGCTTGAAATGGACCTGACACTGATGGAGCTCAAACAGAAGTTTGCCCTCTTAAGTGATAAAGATCCGGAGAAGTTACATCTCCCTGCATTAAAACTGATGAGTAAAACAGACTACAGTGAATCAAACCTAGAACTTAAAAGGGATAGGTTGCGTGCTGCTCAGTCAGACTATAACCAAAAAGTGACATGGGCAAAGTACCTTCCTGAAGTCTCTTTACAAGGGCAGTATACGGATGCAGATCTTAACCCACTGTTCGCGAGACCCGGTCTTGAAGAAAAGTATTATACCTACGGTTTTACAGTTTCCATGCCATTGGATATCAACTCTTTTTCTGACATTGAGGTCAGTAAAGTTGAAAAGCTAAGGGCTGCAACAGAATTGCTTGACCGAAAAGAGACGGTGGACGAAGAGTATGATTGGATCCATAACAGTTTAAGTATTCTGGATAAAAAGATCCTCTTGGCCCAAAAAGATGAAAAGGTCTACAACAGCCTCTATCGTTTAACGAAAAATCTTGCAGATGCAGGTGAGAAGACCTCTTTTGATGCGGAGGTTATGCATAACTCTCTAGAGATAAGAAAGATAGATCAAAAAATATATCATATAGATAAACAACTGCAGTTATTAAAACTTTATGTACGGATAGAGAATGCAATTTAGCGACTATATGAATGCATGGCTGTATGGCGAAGAGGGTTACTATAAAAATTTTAAAGCGATAGGTAAATCCGGAGATTTCTATACAGCTGTGAGTACCAGCAGATTTTTTGGTGCCAGTATTGCCAATTATTTCTATACTCTTTTAAAAGAGGGTAAGGCAGACAGGAACGGATGGCTGATAGAGATAGGTGCACACCAGGGATATTTGATCTGTGACATGATACAGTGGCTTTATACGTGTGACCCGACTTTGGTACAAACACTGAAGTTTGGTATCGTAGAACGCCAGCCTGAAGTGCAAAAAGCGCAATTGGCTTATATAGAGGAGCGTTTTGGTACTGATATACAGATCACACATTTTAATGACATTGCAGAAGTTGAAGCAGCCTATGCATTTGTTGTCGCCAATGAAATTTTTGATGCTTTCCCTTGCGAACTTTTAAAAGATGACAAGATAGCCCTGGTCAAAGAAGATCAGATAGAGTGGGTAGAAGCGCCTGAAGAGATGTTGAACTGGGCTAAAAAACATCATTTAAAACAGGGTGAGATCGCCATAGGCTATGAGGCGTTTGCAAAGGAGATGGCAGAAGGTATAGAGAGATGTGATTTTGTCTCTTTTGATTATGGTGAGAAGTATGTACGTAATGACTTCTCCATACGTGTCTACAGGGCACATGAAACCTTTCCTCTGTTTGATGAAGCACTGGTCCTGTCTGAATCTTATAAAAAAGATGATATTACGTATGATGTGAACTTTGGACATGTCAGTGAAGCATTTACAGCAGCAGGTTTTGAAGAAGTTGCTTATGAGACACAGGCGCGTGCTTTAATACGCTTTGGGATCATTGATATTCTTGAAAGCTTTGCCAAACAGACAACGCAGGCAAGGTATATGAGTGAAGCAGATAAGATCAAAACACTGATATCTCCCACGATGATGGGAGACAGGTTTAAATTGATACATTTCAGAAAGTAGCGTTTCTGCTATCGTGTCGCTTTGAGCATTTTACATCGTTTGATGGAAGCAGCTTCACTGCCGAACATCGCAGCATATTTTTCGAACTTTTCTTGCGTGATCATCGCAATACACTCTTCTTTGTCCATGGTATTTGAAGTGGTACTGGCCATTTGCTCAGCTATCTCTATTTTTTCGTTTTTCTTTTTATCTTTGGGATACATGTAGGCTGTATCAAAATTGGTATCATCCACTTCTTTGAGTTTTATCTTTTTCTTTGGAGGGGGAGGAAGGTACGTTTGTTTTACAACATGAGGGGTATTTTTGACTTTATTTTCCACAGTAGGTTGGTCACATCCTCCCAAGAGCATCAGAATAGCGATAGTGATGATGCTATATTTCATATCTACTCCTTTAGGCAATAATCATATGCTTATTGTAATATAATCCACCGATAATTACAATAATACTTTTTAAAATCTAGAAGAGTAAGAGGGTGGTCATTGGCTAATGACTGCAACGGCGATAGCAAACCCTCCATCATGGCTGATGGAGAGCGAAGATGTTTTGATCTGGTGTATTTTTTGTGCTTCTTTACTGAGTATAAATGTAGGAGCACCACGGGAATTTTTGGTGATGATGATATCATGGAATGTGAGTTCACTGCCAATGCCGCAACCCAACGCTTTTGCAATAGCCTCTTTCGCTGCCCAAAATCCAGCGATAGAGGCTGTCTTTTGTACGAATTCGATCTCTTGGGGATTCAAAAAACGTTGTTTAAATTTATCACCAAACTGTGTTAATGCTTTTTCTATTCGCTTGATCTCTACGATATCTGTTCCTATTTTCATACCTATATTATATCTATTACATCCACTCAACAACTTTAGAGACTTCATCGGCTATAAAACATTTAACGTTAGTTTTTTCAAGTGGCTTATTGGGTATGACCGCTTTTGTAAATCCTTGCGTTGCGATCTCTTTGAGACGTTGAGCGAGTCCTAAGACTTCACGTATCTCACCAGTCAGACTGACTTCACCCAGAAAAAGTGTCTCTGCACTCAGTTTCCTGTCTCTATAGCTGCTTAATATAGCTGCGATGATCGCAAGATCGGCAGAGGGTTCATGTATTTTGATCCCTCCTGAGACATTGATAAAGACATCATAGGTACCCAAAGGCAGATCCAGTTTCTTTTCAAGGAGTGCCAAAAGCATACCCAGACGATTGTTATCAAAACCGGTCGAACTTCTTTTAGGATGTCCATAGGATTCTGAAACCAGTGCCTGTACCTCTACGATGATAGGACGGCTTCCCTCCATGATAACAGTGAGTGCAGAACCTGACTGGAGATGGTCCTTGTTGAAAAATTTACCTGCCATACTTTTTGCATCATTTAATCCCTCTTTGTTCATTTCAAAAATACCCACTTCATTGGTCGCCCCGAAACGGTTTTTAAACCCGCGCAGTAGACGAAGGTCGGAGTTTGTATCTCCTTCGAAATAGAGCACCGTGTCTACCATATGTTCTAGGACCCTAGGACCCGCTATGGAACCATCTTTGGTAATATGCCCGATGATAAAGATAGGTATCTGTAAAGACTTCGCGATACGCATCAGTTCAAAAGTGATCGTACGTACCTGTGTGACCGAACCAGGAGCAGAGGGGTTTTCATCAGAGTAGAGGGTTTGTATGGAGTCGATGACAATCAGTTCATAGGCGTGATTACCGATCTCTGAGAGGACAGAACCAAGATTGATCTCAGGGAGCAGAAAAAGGTTTTCATGGTTTGCATCCAGTCTATTGGCACGCAGTTTTATCTGTCCGGCAGACTCTTCTCCAGAGACGTAGAGGACCTTTTTTGATGCTCTTGCCAGGTTTCCTGCGATCTTGAGTAGAAGGGTCGATTTTCCGACCCCCGGACTGCCTCCTATGAGGGTAAGTGAACCCGGGACAATACCTCCGCCCAGTACCAGATCCAGCTCTCCGCTTCCTGAGGTAAAACGCATAATATTGTCTTCTTCTATCTGTGTAATCGGTTTTGCTTTGGGGATAGCTGAACCTGAAGCACTGGAACTTGAAGTCTCTTTCAGAAATTTGATCTGGTCAGCACTTAGTTCGATCATTGTTTCCCATTGATCACATGATGTACATTTTCCCATCCATCTTGGAGATTGAAATCCACATGCCTGACATTCAAATAGTGTTTTTTTCTTTGCCATGATTTGCCTTCTGTTCTATTGTGATGGTATTATAGGATGATATGATGTAAAAATGAGAAAATATGTCATATTGACATCTTTTAAAGCTCTCCGAATGTCAATGATGTGTAGATGGACAGGGTGGTATATCATGTATACTTTTTAACTCTTTTGGTTATAATTCCGGCATATATGAAGGAAAACCAGTGACATTTAATACTATTAAACAGCTTTTCTACGGTCTTTATCTGACAAACAGTTTTGGGTATAGATTAAGTAAAGTCAAGGACCCTATGGAGATCAAAAGATTAAGGCTTGCCTATTCTGAGGCACAGCTTGATGCTTTACATATTTCAGTGAAGGTTGAAAATCCGGAAAAACTGCCACAAGAGGGCCAATATCTCCTTGTGGTGAACCATAGAAGTATCATTGATCCGCCTCTCATAGAAGTAGCACTGAAGCATACAACAATATTTGGTCCATGGATCTCCAAAAAAGAGCTCTATAACTCTTTTTTCTTTGGACTTTTTGTCCGGAATGCGGGTTCCATACTCCTTGATAGAGAAAAGAGCCAGATGAGCGGTTTTTTTGCTGAGACAAAAGAGGCGGTCAAACGTGGAGAATCCATTTTTATTTTTCCTGAAGGGACACGAAATAAAACAGACAAAGCAGTGACAACATTCAAAGAGGGGTCACGCCTCATCGCTTTGAAAAACCGTCTGCCTATTTTGCCTGTGTATATTAAAACGGATGCGGACAAGGCATTGAAAAATGCATTAAATGACAGTAAACTGGCACAAGAGGTGACCATTGTCATTGGTGATGTCATCGATTACAAAGAGAAAACAAGCCTTGAGATCAGGTATCGTGAAATGTTTTCTCTTGATGACGAGGCTGAGACCTCTAAATAAAGATCTCGTCGAGTATCGTATTGATATACTCATTCGCCTTGAATTGAATAAGGTCTTGAGGCTGTTCTCCCGTACCTATATAAAAGATAGGCAATTTTAATTCATCAGCGATACTGAATACAGAACCACCTTTGGCGGTACCGTCAAGTTTAGTAATGATGATACCATCAACCCCGATCATATCATTGAATGCTTTTGCCTGGTTGATAGAAGAACTGCCTTGTGTACCATCCAGAATAAGCATTTTACGGTGTGGAGCACCATCAAGCGCTTTTCCTGCGACACGGATCATTTTTTTGAGTTCTTCACTCAGGTTCGTTTGTGTGTGGAGTCTCCCTGCGGTGTCAATGATGATATTATCAAAACCTTTGGCTTTTGCAGACTCGATCGCATCAAAGACTACAGCAGAGGGATCATGCCCCTGTTGTGTCGCAATGATAGGGATCTCTAATTTGTCTGCCCATCTTGTAAGCTGTTCTATTGCTGCGGCACGGAAAGTATCTCCAGCCCCCAGAATCACCTTTTTACCTGCTTGTTTGTAGCGATATGCCAGTTTGGAAATGGTCGTTGTCTTTCCTGCACCATTGACACCTATGATCATCTCTACAAAAGGTTTGGCATCACTCTCTTTGAAGTCTGCTTTATACTGAAAAACAGAGATAAGTGAGTTGAATGCCTGGATTCGATTTATCTTGTCAGGCAATCCGGTTAAAATTTTTTCTACAAGTTCATAATGTACATCTGCTTCAAGCAAAATATCTTCAAATTCATCTTTGGGGATCACTTTTCGTTTTGTTGGTGCAACATCTTTGATGGCATCACTGGTTTTACCCAATACTTTTTTTAATAAATTAAACATGTTCTATTCCCTTGCTTCTAATTGTTTTTTTGCTTGTTGTATATCGTATTCTATCATCTCGACGGGAACGGCACCTTCATAGTGTGTGAAGTACTCCCCTTTGACATATATGACTGTAAGGGGGATCGGAAAGTTCTTAGGCAGGTCGAGTGTCGTTGCCAGATGATCTGCAAAGGTATCGTTTTCTGTACCGTTGGAGATAAAATAATTGATCTGGTTTTTTGCCATAAAGCTTCCCAATGCATCTTGTGTGATCGTGTCATGGGTAAGTATACCTACAATAAAAAGCTCTTCTTTGTATTTTTTCTGAAGATCATTCAAATAGGGTATTTCTCCGATACAAGGCGGACACCATGTAGCAAAAAGATTGACCATGACAATCGGTTGTTTGGCATCCTGAAAAACGACTTGTTGATCGGAAATAGCCACTTTATGACTTTGCACTTTCGTGTTGATGAGTGTAAAGACCTTTGAGGGTGTTTTCGGTACCGATGATTTCACTTGAGGAAGCACACCTTTTTGTAGCGTTTTATCCTTTTTTGCAATCACTTCAGTTGTGTTTTCAGTGGGAAGAGGGGTGGATTTAGGTTGTTTCTCTTCTCTTACGATAAAGACGATCAAAAGAATGAGTAGTAATAGTAATAATGAAAGAAGCGCAGCTGTTTTTTTATGCACACAGACCCTTTTGGTATAATTAGTCTGGCGATTATAGCCAAAGAGCAATAAATAATAAGATGAATAGATGGATGAGTATGACAAAAGAGGGTAAAAAAAAGCAATTTAGATGTCAGAGCCTGGAACGGTTAAAGAGGGTTTCAGGATGTGGCAGTTATAAAAAAGATAAGACAATAGTACAGGCACTCTATCAATATATTGTGGAGAATAAAGCTAATACGGTGATGCTTTATATCCCTTTGGGAACAGAGGTGAATATCTATCCTCTCATACGGAGATTACGCATGGAGAAGAAACTGCTCTATGTACCGTTTATGGAAGGTGCAAGTTTTAGGTTGGTAAAATATAGACTTCCACTAAAGAAAAAGAAGTTTGGGATAAAAGAACCCAACGATTCAAAACAATACAGAATAAAAAATATAGATATTGCTATCGTACCTATTGTGGGAGTCGATCTAACACTGAGACGTGTTGGATTTGGCAAAGGTATGTATGATAGATTTTATGAAAAACAGAATAGATATATCAACAAAACAGTTTTTGTAGCGCGTGAATTGTGTTACAGCAAAGAGATCATAACAGACGATTATGATGTAAAAGCAGACATGATTATCACCGCTTAAATAGGTTTTGCTAAAAAAGCAAAGCTTGGATGATCGCATAGCGTAGGAACCTGGTTCGTATGTTAGGGGATATGTAATGAGCAAAGGATAAGTAATGTTAGGGATAATAGGGGTTTCTGGTATAGCTGGTGCAGCTATAGGCACAGGTGTGTGTTACCTGTGGTTAAAAAAGAGCACACAGAACAAATTCTCATATATAGAGTCAGAAGCCAAAGCCAAGGCCAATGCGATAGCAAAAGAGACGGAACTTTTACTCAAATCTGCACATGTAAAGATAAAAGAGAATGAGTTGGAACAAGAGCATGAGTTTCAAAAACGTGTGGCAAAGGTAGATGAACGTAACCGCACCTTAATATTGAAAACCAAAGAGTTGACGTCTAAAGAAGAAAGTTTAAAACTCTTGGAAAAGAGGGTATTGGAGAAAGAGAAGCAGTTAGATAAACTTGAGCAAAGAAAACAAGAAGAGATTGCCAATACTGTAGATAAAATGCAACATATCGCATCTTTGACCAAAGAGGAAGCCAAAGCATATATTTTAGAGAAGGTGGAAGAGCAGAGCCGTGCAGATGTTGCCAATATTGTACGCAAGTATGAGCAGATAGCAAAAGAAGAGGGTGAGCGAAAAGCCAATTATATTTTGGCACAGGCCACGACGCGTTATGCAGGTGATTTTGCAGGAGAGCGTCTGATCAACCTTGTCAATTTGCCAAGTGATGAGCACAAAGGACGTATCATCGGTAAAGAGGGTAGGAACATCAAGACACTGGAGATGCTCTTGGGTGTGGATATCGTGATAGATGAAACACCGGGTGTGATCCTTGTAAGCAGTTTTAATCTCTATCGAAGGGCTATTGCAACCAGGGTGATAGAGATACTGGTAGAAGATGGACGTATCCATCCGGGTCGTATAGAGGAAGTCCATGCCAAAGTGGAAGAGGAGTTCGAACAAAAAACATATGAAGAGGGTGAAAATATCCTTATAGAACTAGGGCTCTTTCCTATGCATGAAGAACTGGTGAAACTTTTGGGCCGTATGAAATACAGAGCCAGCTATGGACAGAATGCACTGGCACATACTTTGGAGGTAGCCAAACTTGCGCGTGTCATGGCTGCCGAAATGGGTGGAGATGAAAAACTTGCGCTTCGTGCCGGTCTTTTGCATGATATCGGCAAGGCTTTGACACAGGATATGGGTGGTTCACATGTAGATATCGGTGTAGAGCTTTGTCGTAAGCATGGAGAACACCCTACGGTGATCAATGCCATCTATGCCCATCATGGATATGAGGAACCTGACTCTGTGGAGAGTGCTGCGGTATGTGCTGCAGATAAACTCTCTGCAGCAAGACCCGGAGCAAGAAGAGAGGTGCTTGAAAGCTTTACAAAACGTGTGAAAGAGGTTGAAGATATTGCACTGAGTAAGGAGTATGTCACGCAAGCCTATGCCATTAATGCAGGCAGGGAGATACGTGTATTTGTCAATGCCCAAAAGATGAATGACAATGAAACCGTACTCTTAAGTAAGGAAATTGCCAAAGAGATAGAGGAAAAAGTACAGTACCCCGGTGAAATAAAAGTGAATGTGATCCGTGAAACCCGTGCTGTCAATTATGCGAAATAAACGTTAAACGCGTTATAATAAGCACATATTAAATAGATACATTATGAAAAGGAAGATAGATGAAAAAATTATTGGTCGCTTTGCTCTTTATAGGTTTGGCTGTTCAAGCCTATGCAAAAGATACGATTGTAGTACTTGAAACCAATGTAGGGAAAATAGAATTAAAAATGTATCCTGAAGTGGCACCGCTTGCCGTTGAAAACTTTACTACGCATGTCAAAAACGGTTACTATAATGGACTTATTTTTCATAGGATCATTAAAGGTTTCATGATTCAGGGTGGTGACCCTACAGGTACAGGAAGAGGCGGTGAGTCTATCTGGAAAAAAGATTTTGCAGATGAATTCGCACCCAATGTTGTATTTGATAGACCGATGTTGTTGGCTATGGCGAACCGCGGACCTAAAACAAACGGAAGTCAGTTCTTCATTACACTTGCGCCAACCCCTTGGTTAAACGGTAAACATACGATATTCGGTGAAGTGATTTCAGGTGAAGATGCAGTACGTAAGATGGAAAATGTTTCGACGGGTAGAGGGGACAGACCAATGTTCGATCAGGTTATTCAAAAAGCATATATCAAAAAATAGATGGATTTAAACAGTTTACGAGATGAGCGTAAGAAATGGCTTACGTGGAAAAATATCGCACCTTTTCAGGATGCTATCAGATCACTTAAAACGTATGAGAATGTTGAGGTAACGCTTGGAGATAGGGTTGAGGTTCAGATCAAGGACCTTAGTCGACAGGATGCCCAGCAGATAAAAGAGACGGCACTTCTGATGAAGCCCTGGCGAAAAGGGCCGTTTCAGATCAATGATCTTTTCATAGACTCTGAATGGCAAAGCCAAATAAAATACAATCTGCTAGAACCGCATTTTAACCTGAAAGACAAGGTTGTGGGTGACATAGGATGCAACAATGGATATTACCTGTTTCGTATGTTGTCCCAGGAACCTAAAAAACTGATAGGCTTTGATCCTTCTGCTATCTATTATTCCCAGTTTCAGTTCATCAACCATTTTATCAAGTCTGACATTGTCTATGAACTATTGGGTGTAGAGCATGTAGAGTTCTATGAACATAAGTTTGATACACTCTTCTGTTTGGGGGTGCTCTATCATAGGTCTGACCCTATTGCTATGCTGAAGTCACTTTTTAAAGGCCTTAATAAAGGCGGTGAACTCATTCTAGATACCTTTATGATAGATGGTGAAGGCGAGATGTGTCTGACGCCTAGAGACCGTTATTCAAAGATACCAAATATCTATTTCGTTCCTACGGTCAATGCTTTAAAGAACTGGTGCTTCAGGGCTGGGTTTGAAACTGTTGAAGTATTGGAGATCATGAAAACAGAACCGACTGAACAGAGAAAAACAGAGTGGATAGAGACACAAAGCCTGGAAGATTTCCTCGACCCTGATGATCAAACAAAGACCGTTGAGGGGTACCCTGCTCCTAAAAGAGTCTATATAAAGGCAATGAAATCACTTTAAAACAGCTTAAAAATCCCTATTCTTAAAGTTACTTTTATTTTTAAATAAGGTTGATTTAGCTATAAATACGCTAATAAAAGCAAAAAGTCGACAAAATTTAAGTTTTTAAGACTTTCTTACTGGATTGGAAAAGAATGAGAATATTAACCGTAGGTTTCAATGATGAATACGTTAAGGAACTTGAAAAAGAGTTAGATAAATACTTTATTTGTATTGTTGACAATGCAAAAGATATGTATGATGCGACCAACTTTACAGACTTTAGACATTATGAACTGGTTGTGATCGTGGATGAAGGTGTAAAGTTTTCACTTGAGCGTTATGTGAATGAAGTTAAAAAGAAAAAGAGCGAAACGAAGATCATGATCTTGACAAATAATGTCAAAGCACAATCTGCTTTCTTTTCGTTGGGTGTCGATGATGTGATCTATCAGCACGGTGAATATCCTGATCTTATCGCTGCAAGAGTATTGGCAAATATGAGACACTTGTTCGGTACACAGGTGAACATCGATAAGCTTGTGATCGACATTGCGAACAAAAAGATCGAATATGATGAGAAGATCGTTTCTCTTAATGGCAAGACATTTGATATTTTGGCATACCTTGCACTTCGTAAACAACGTGTTTTCTCAAAAGATGAGATCATTAATGCACTCTGGGAAGAGCCTGAGTATGTCAGTGACAACACTGTAGAAGTGGCGATCAATCAGATCAGAAAGAGATTGAAGAGTATCCTTGGGTTCCAAGTGATTCATACTGTAAGAAGACGCGGATATAAATTCTCTTACTAAACTTTTTATGTTCCCATCATCTTGATGGGAATGAATCTTCTATACTTTTTTAATTTAAATATATTTCCTTTCGCTTTAACTGTGATTTTGTTTTTCCCTTTACTTTTCTAGAAAAGTAAAACAAAAGTCGTCTCTATTCTCGAATCGCTATGCTTACAAGGTCCTTCATAGAGACAAAGCACACTTCGTGTGATTAATAGACTTTTTAGATATAATTTTTAAAAACTATGAGGATTGTTCATGCAGCTTAATACACATTTAGATATCAATACTTCACTTTGTGGAAAGGTGACAAAGCTTCAGGAGAACTATGCAGAGGTTCTGCTTCATACTACACAACAGATGGTGGCGGATAGTCAGGGATTGGTCCATGGCGGTTTTATATTTGGTGCGGCAGATTATGCAGCTATGTCCTCAGTGAACGATCCGTATGTGGTACTGGGCGCTTCAAGTTCGAAATTTATAGCGCCTGTAAAGGTCGGTGATACAGTATTGTGTAAAGCTTCGGTTGTCAATACCAAAGGTAAGAAAGCTGAGGTAGGAGTAGAGGCATTTGTCAATGGAAAATTAGTCTTTGAGGGTAGCTTTACAACGTTCGTACTGCCTTCGCATGTATTAGGCTAACAGAAGCTTATGCTATACTTCACTTTTTAAATACAAATCAAGGTAAATGACAATGAAAAAATTCTTTCTCTATGTGTTTCTGGCTCTGGCAATATTGGGTGCGATCTTTACATATATTCTTTACAGTGAAGGTGCATTTGAAAGCTATGAACCGGAAACAAAAAGTGATCTCAAACCTTTTATGAAGTGTGAAGCAGGAAAATGTGGCACTGGAAAGTGTGCAACAGGAAAACCGGAAACGGCAGAAAAAAGTGATCTAGGACCTTCTATGAAGTGTGAAGCAGGAAAATGCAGTACAGGAAAATGCGGTTAATCTTCAATAAATCAGAGTAGAGGATCAAAGCGTCCTCTTCACCTGCTCTATCCAAAAAGGTATGACCCTTTGTTCTGCTTTCAGGGTCGTGCTCATGCCATGGCCGGGATAGATCGTATAATCGCCGTCTATGGTGAGCGCTTTTTCTAAACTCTTTACCATCTCTTCTCCGCTTGATGAAGGGAAATCCCATCTTCCGATACTCTGTTCAAAAAGAAAGTCCCCACTGAACCATACATCATCGATCTCTATAATGGAGCAGCCAGGTGTATGTCCCGGAAAGTGACGGTATTTGATCTTGATCCCCTCAATGGTCAGTTCTTCATCACCTACGATGATATGGTCCGGTTCACTCGGAGGCGTACCTTGCCCAAGAGGATCATCTGTAAGCATAAATACATCACCTTTGGGACAATAGATAGGCAGCCTCAGTTTCTCTTGAACCTCCGCATTTGACCATACGTGATCAAAGTGTCCATGGGTGTTCAGTATCGCAACGGGATTGGTGACATTGTCAATGACCCATCGGGTGGCACCCATACCGGGGTCTATGATAAAATCTTTTCCATCCACTGTAGCGATGTAACAGTTGGTTTGGTAAGCTCCCATAGGTTGTATTTTGATTTGCATGATATAATTCTCCTATGAATATATTTAGTCTTTTAGAACGTGCCATTATGAGTGATGATATTCTTATAAAAGAGGAGTTGACCGCTCAATGTTTGGCATATTGTACCAAAAATGAAATAAGGTGTGATGATGATTTTACGCCTCAATTATTTTCAAAACCTTCCTATGCCTCCAAATGTCACATTGTAGATCCGCGAGAATTGCCTGCGAGAAAAGACTTTGAAAGTAGAGAGGGCTTGGCCACATTGGTACATGCCATTGCACATATAGAGTATTCTGCGATCGATCTGGCACTAGATGCGGTGTATCGTTACCCCAATATGCCTAGCGATTACCAAGTTGATTGGCTGGAAGTGGCCAATGACGAGATACGGCACTTTAAAATGCTGCAGAGTCTGTTAACAGAACTGGGATATACCTATGGGGATTTTCCTGTACATTGCGGGCTTTTTGATGCGGCTGAGCATACTGCAGGGAATATCTTGGAGCGTATGGCGGTCATCCCGCGTTATTATGAAGCATCAGGTCTGGATGTCAGTCCCCAGATAATGAAAAAACTGGACAACAAGCGTAAAAACCCTCAGGTAAAAAAACTGATAGAGGCACTGCAGATCATTTATGATGAAGAGATAGAGCATGTACACAAGGGTGATAAATGGTTTAAATACCTCTGTAAAGCAGCAGGAAAAGAAGAGGGAAGTGAAGAAGCGGTCTATTTTGAGATACTTGAACGTTATCAGTTGCTTTCAAAACACCGTCCCTATGTCAATGTAGAAGCAAGAAAAGAGGCAGGGTTCTCCTGTGCTGAGATCAAAAAACTGGGTGCGAAGGAGTGTTCATGAGAGCATTTTTTGAAACGATGTTCTTTGTACCAAAGTGGTATCATTACCCTTTGATTCTCCTTCTGTTTCCTCTCTCACTCATCTATGGAACCATCATGTCTATGCGCAGAGTGGTCATTTCCCCAAAAGACTTCGGCATCCCCATTATCTCTATAGGGAATCTTATCGTTGGGGGGAGCGGGAAAACACCTTTTACTATAGCACTTGCTACACGCCTTGAAGATGCAGTGATCATCTCCCGCGGGTATGGCCGTAAAAGTAAAGGGCTGGTCGAGGTCAGCTCTAAGGGTAGGATACTTGTTGATGTGACACAGAGTGGAGATGAACCTATGTTAATGGCACAGTCATTGCCTCATACAAGTGTGATCGTCAGTGAAGATAGGGCCTTAGCCATAGAGCTTGCCAAAGAAAGAGGTGCAAAGTGTATCATTTTGGATGATGGATTTAACCGTGTCGGGATAAAAAAATTTGATATTGTACTTGAACCCGAACAGATCAAAAACTATCTCCCTTTCCCTGCAGGGGCATTTAGAGAATTCTGGTTTAATAAAATGTACGCAGATATCGTGGCAAAAGAGGGAAAGACATTTCATCGAAAAGTGGTGTTTGAAAATCTTCAACCTAGAATGATATTGGTAACGGCCATCTCACATCCACATAGACTTGATGCCTATCTGCCTGAGGGAGTGGTCCATAAAGTCTATTTGGAAGACCATGCCTATTTTGAGGAAGAAAAACTGAAAATGCTCCTATCTGACTATGCAGCACAGAGTCTTCTTGTAACGCAAAAAGATGCGGTAAAAATGCAGGATTTTAAGTTACCTATCTCTGAAATGAAGTTAAAATTACAGATTCAAGAGACTATCTTTACTCAGGTAGATGAATATATAAAGGGATATCCAGAATGAAAAATAATATCAATGTTGTAAAAACGCTGCTTGAGGCTTTACCGTTTATCAAAAAGTTTTCCAATGAAAAAATAGTGATCAAGTATGGTGGTTCTGCCCAAACGAGTGATGCATTAAAAGAACAGTTTGCACAGGATATTGTACTTTTGCACCTTGTAGGAATGAAACCTATTATCGTACATGGTGGAGGTAAAAGTATCACAGATCTTCTTGCCAATTTAGGGGTAGATACCACATTTATCGATGGACAGCGTGTAACGACTAAAGAGGTGATGCGTATCGCTGAGATGGTATTGAGCGGAGAGATCAACAAAGAGATCGTATCCCTGCTTGATAATCATGGGTCTAAAGCGATCGGGATCTCTGGAAAAGATGGCGGTTTTTTAAAGGGGATCCCTAAAGATTTTGAAAAGTTCGGTTATACGGGTATGATCGAACATGTCAATCCTGAGATCGTCAATAATATCATTGAGGACGGTGCGATACCTGTGATCGCTCCTATCGCGGGAAGCAGTACGATGGGACATCCTGGATTCAATATCAATGCGGACCTTGCAGCAAGCAAAATAGCCGTAGCCTTGAAAGCAAGAAAAGTACTGTTCTTGACGGACACGCCTGGTGTGTTAGATAAAGAGATGCAGCTGATCACCAATCTGAGTATAGAAAAAACCGAAGCCCTCAAAGAAGACGGAACGATACAAGGGGGTATGGTACCTAAAGTGGATGCCTGTATAGAAGCATTGCGTGGTGGTGTCAAAAAAGCACACATCATCGATGGTCGCGTAGAGCACTCATTGCTTCTGGAAATTTTGACCAGTTCTGGTGTAGGGACCTGTATCGAACTCTAGAGCAATAAATTGTATAGGTTAAATGAGAAAAACAATAAAAAATTATAAATTTTTAAATTTTTTTTAGAATTTAAGTTCTTTCTCTTAGGTAAGTGTGTTATAATTCTTTCATACGGTTATACTGTATTGAAAAAGCCAAGTTCATCGCGAGGTGGGTACGGAAAGTTATGGGTCTCACGTAGATCGCCAGACTACCAATAGAGATATAAACTCATTCTATCTATTAGAAAGTTTCATTTCTTCTATTACCTGAGTATTTTAGTGTTTGTTTGTCTCTATGATTTTATTAGTTGACATTCTTTTCCCTAAATCATTCTTCTCCTATTATTGTAGGGCAAATAGATACTAGATACTTGAGTTTACTTCAGATTTTATTCCCCCTAATTTCTTATAATCCTTAGCTTATTTAGCTATAATTATCATTCATATAAACATAGGATAATATAGATGCAATTTATTGAGACACGCGGAAATGACGGACAGAAACCTTCATCTGTACCATTTTCAGAAGCAATACTCAGCCCAAGTGCTAGTTTTGGTGGGTTATATGTACCCAAAGAACTCCCAACGTTAGATAGAGAATACCTAGAGGGGCATCTCTCCAGCCATTATAAAACATTGGCATTGGATTTTTTGGAACAATTTGGTATAGATATTGAAAAAGAAGTACTGGTAGAAGCGTTAAAAAGATATGATGCATTTGATGATCCTTCAAATCCTGTACCGCTTTCCCAGATCGAAGATGACTGCTTTGTCTCTGAGCTCTACCATGGTCCTACAAGAGCCTTTAAAGATATGGCTTTGCAACCTTTTGGGTATGTGTTAAGTAAATTGGCGCAAAAAAGGGGTGAACACTATCTTATCATGGCAGCGACAAGCGGAGATACCGGTCCTGCCACACTCGAAACCTTTAAAGATCAGGAAGGTGTGCAGGTAGCATGTCTTTACCCGGATGGGGGTACATCCGATGTTCAAAGACTGCAAATGGTTACAGAAGATGCTTCAAATCTGAAAGTGATCGGTGTGAAAGGTAATTTCGACGATACGCAGAATACTCTCAAAGATCTGCTTGCCTCTGATGACTTTAAGGCTGAATTGGAAGAGAGAAATATCAAACTTTCAGCAGCAAACTCTGTAAACTTCGGGCGTATTATCTTCCAGATCATTTACCATATCCACTCCTACCTGGAGTTGGTACGTAAGCAGAGCATCCAAATGGGTGAGAAGATCTATCTGGTTGTTCCTAGTGGTAACTTCGGGAATGCTTTAGGTGCCTATTATGCCAAAAAAGCAGGTTTGCCGATAGAAAAGATCCTTATCTCATCCAATATCAATAATATTCTGACAGATTGGATCACCAAGGGGTCGTATGATCTTACAACACGTACACTCATACAGACAGAATCACCGGCTATGGATATTTTGAAAAGTTCTAATGTTGAACGTATTATGTTTGATAAATTCGGTGCAGCACGTACCAAAGAATTGATGGAAGGATTGGCCAAAGACGGCAAGTACCAGTTGAGCGCAGATGAACTCGCACTGTTGCGTGAAGATTTTGATGCCTCTTTCTCAGATGATGAAGAGTGTGAAGCTGTGGTAGGCGAATATGCAAAAAAAGGGTACATTATGGACCCGCATACAGCCACATGTATGAGAGCCTATAAAACATTAAGAGAAAAAGATCTCAAAACGGTGGTCTACTCGACTGCAGAATGGACCAAGTTCAGTCCGTCTGTTTCAAAATCACTGGGACATGAGGTCAAAGATGATGTAGAAGCACTGAAATGGGTGAGTGAACATGCAGGTGTATCTGTACCGCCTATGATAAACGGGCTGTTCGAGAAACCTGTGATCCATTCGGTCATCGTTGAAAAAGAGTCCATTAAAGGAGAGATGTTAAACTTTTTATAGTTTAGCATAACGTAATGTCCAGAAATCACTTGAGATTTTTTTTACTATCCTATCTATGTCTGGAAACAGCCGCTGCAAAGTCGATGATAGACTGCAGGGTTGTCACCGCTGGTATGACCACGTGTAACCCTTACGGGGCGAAATTTCTTAAAGCTAAAGAGATCATTTATGATGTGAATAGGAAAAAATTGATCAGGGCAAAAACGTTACCTGTTCCTGAAAAAAAGCGTTTTCTCAAAGTGGTTTCCGTAGAGGATATGATAGAACGGCATGTAAAAGTCCAGGAGTCTGTACGTTTTAAGGGAAGTGAAAAAGCATTTACAAAGTATACAGAAACAGAAGAACCCATCGCCCAAGTCGTACTTGATGATAAGATAGAAGAGATAGAGACTTGTGAAGCCCCTCCCCGTATAGAAAGAGAACTTGTAGAAACAATCATAGCTGAAGTACCTGAGAAACCTCAAATTATTTACGGTAAGTACAGGGTTGTAAGTGGCGATGCACTGAGTAAGATCGCAAAGAAATTTGGCTTAACAACACAAGAGATCGCAAAAATGAACGGTATTCGGATCCAATCTCCTCTGCGTATCGGACAGAAACTAAAACTCCCCTTTGAACAAAAGAGGATTGATGCAGTCTCTTCTGGCAATTACTTCATCAGGGAGGGAGATACGATCATTTCCATTGCCAAAAAGTTTGATCTTGAACCTGAAGATTTGATGCAATTTAATAAGATCAAACGCAATGCGATCATACGTACAGGTAGAATGATCAGACTTCCACTTCCTCATATACTGGCACATCTAAAAACAGAGAAAAGGCTTCGTGTCACCGCCACTGCGTATACGTCGCATGTGGGACAAACAGATGAGACACCTTTCCTGGCAGCATGGAATAATCGTCTGCGTCCGGGTATGAAGATCATTGCAGTTTCCAGAGATATGATAAAAAAATATGGCATGCGTAATGGGACAAAAGTCCGTATCGGTGGTTTACCTGGTTACTATACGGTACGCGACAAAATGAATAAACGCTACCAAAAGCGTATCGACATCTATATGGGGCTTGATAAAAGGAGAGCGCTACGTTGGGGAAGACGCAGTGTCATGGTATACTGGTAATTAAAGAGACTCAAAAATTTCCAAAACTTCCAGATATCTGTCACTTTTTTCTTCATACACCTTCTCAAGTTTACTCAGTTCCTCACTCAGTGCAGTCAAACCTTTTTCCTGATAACACTCCGGATCCTGTAAACATGCATTAAGCGCAGCTATCTGCTGTTCCAGAGCTTCGATCTCATCAGGCAGGGTATCATAATCCCTTTGCTCTTTATAACTCAGTTTTGTCTGTTTTTTGACAGTGACCGGTACCTCTTTTTTTTCAGAGGTCTTGACCTCTTGTTCGAGCGTATCAAGCTCTTTCATCTCTTTTTCTATCTCCAGGTACTCCGTATAGGTCTGATAAGACTCTTCAACCACACCATTTCCTTTAAAGATAAAGAGTTTAGAAGCGATTTTGTCTATGAAGTAACGGTCATGTGAGACAAAGAGTATGGCACCTGGAAAGTTGATAAGTTTCTCTTCTAGGATATTAATGGTCTGGATGTCCAGGTCATTGGTAGGTTCATCCAGGATGAGACAATCCACTTTTTTAGTCAAGAGCAATGCCAATGCCACACGGTTTTTCTCTCCGCCAGAGAGCATGCCGACTTTTTTAGCCAGGAACTCTTTGGGAAAAAGAAACGATTTAAGGTAGCCGTAGACATGAAGATTGACACCCTGTACTTCTATGTGGTCTCCCCCGTCAGGGCAAAAAGTCTCGATCAGTGTTTTTTCATTGTCAAGCATCTCTCTGTGTTGGTCAAAATAACCTATGGAAAAGTCTCCCTGCTTGATGAGTCCGCTTTGGGGTTTGATCCGTCCAAGCATCAGTTTCAATAGTGTAGATTTTCCCGCACCATTGATACCGACAATGGCTATTTTATCTTTCTGAAGGATACGTGTCGTAAAGTTCTCTATGAGTTTTTTCCCCGGAACCGAGTATGAGATATTTTCAAGTTCAAAAAGCATTTTTTTTCTCGATACCCCTTCATCACGGTTGAAATGTTTTTTCTCACGTTCAAGTTCTACCATCATCTTTCGAATGAGTGTAGGGTTTTTCTTCGCTTCATCACGAAGCTCAAAGACACGTTTTTTACGTCCCTGATTACGCTTTTCTCTAGCCCTTACCCCTTTTCTAAGCCAGGCTTCTTCCTGTTTCAGCAGTCTAAGAAGGTTCTCATGCCCCTTTTTCAAAGCATGCATACGTGCCTCTTTTTGTTCGAGGTAACTCATATAACCGCCCGTATAACTGACAAGTTGCTGGTTATCCACTTCTACCACACGTGTGGCTACAGTATCGATGAAATGCCTGTCGTGTGAGATAAAGAGTAGGGTGAAATTTCCCTTAAGAAGCATCTCCTCCAAGAATTCGACCATATAGACATCAAGGTGGTTGGTCGGCTCATCAAGAAGTAGTACATCGGGTTTTTTAAGTATGAGGGATGCCAAGGCTACACGACGCTGTTCACCTCCGGAAAGCGAGACTACGGGGCGATCCTCATAGGCTTTGAGCTGAAACTCCTGCATGACACGTTCGATCTTGTCATCAAGGTTCCAGGCATTGTGATGGTCCAGAAAAGAGGAGACTTTTTCCAGTTGTGTGAGCAGCTCTTCATTTTCAAAATCTTCAGCCACTTTGAGACTCAGTGTATCATATGCTTCTTTGGCTTCTTTGAGTTCAGTCAGTTCATTGAATATCGCTTCTCTAACTGAAAGAGCTGGATCGAAGTGGGGCTGTTGTGCGAGCATCTCTACCTGTATCGAACTGTTCACTACCCTTTTCCCGTCAGTAGGTTCTTCTTCTCCCATGATGATCTTCATCAGTGTAGATTTTCCACAGCCGTTTTGACCCACGATAGTGACACGTTCTCCCTCATCCAGGTGGAAATCAACCCCATTGAGAAGCAGCTTGATGTCATATTGTTTTTTGATGTCAAAGAGGTCGATGAGTGCCAAAATGGTTCCTTATGATAGATTGTTGCAATTATAGCAAATAGAGTGGCTTTTAAGGCTTGATTTGGTATATTTCACCATTATATACCAAGGAAATCTATGCTGGAAACCATTATTATCTTTTACTCTCTCTACACCTTTATGAAACTCTATATCTCTGCTATGCAGATAGGGTATATCAATGAAGAAAAAAGAAAAACGCCTGTACTGATGCCGGCAGACAAATACCTCACAGCAGGAAACTATGCAGTGGCGAACGGAAAACTTTCTCTTGTGAGTGATTTTATAGATTATCTGGTATTTATCTGGTGGGTATTTGGAGGTTTTGCCTGGCTCTCAGCACTGGTTCAAGTAGAAGGTAACATCATGCAGGCCGTTGTGTTCCTGTTCGGTTTTGTCATAGTCAATTATGTCATAGGACTTCCTTTTGAACTCTACCAAAAGTTCAAGATAGATGAAGCGTTTGGATTTAACAAAATGACGGCGAAAATGTATATGATAGATATGATCAAAACAAGCCTGTTGTTTTTCATTCTAGGCGGTGCGGTTTTTGCGCTTTTATCTTGGATCATAGAGAGTTATGCCACATGGTGGATCTGGGGATTTGCAGCTATGTTCACTGTAGCAGTTCTAGCAAATCTCTTGGCTCCCACGTTCATGGCCCTGTTTAACAAGTTCTCTCCGCTCGAGGAGGGGGAACTCAAAGAAAAAATTACGGCAATGATGGGTCAGGCCGGACTTAAAAGTGACGGTATCTTTGTGATGGATGCTTCTAAACGTGACAGTCGTTTGAATGCATTTTTCGGTGGATTGGGTAAGAGTAAACGTGTGGTTCTTTTTGATACATTGTTGGAAAAGCTTAACACTAAAGAACTCCTTGCCGTACTGGGGCATGAATTGGGTCATTTCTCTCATGGGGATATCTGGAAAAATATAGGGTTGATGGGTGTACTTCTTTTTATCGCATTTTATCTCTTTGGCCATTTACCGGATGCACTCTTTACACAGATGGGTGTGATTCCTGAGGCAGGTGTCCAAATAGCGATGTTGATGTTGTTGTTACCGCTTGTGAGTTTTGTCTTTACGCCATTTATGTCTTATGTAAGCCGCCATAATGAGTATGCAGCAGATGAATATGGTTCGCAAATGGGCGGCAAAGAGAACCTGGTATCTGCACTGATGAAACTTGTGACAGAGAACAAAGCATTCCCAAAATCACATCCTCTGGTGATCTTCTTTTACTATACGCATCCACCGGTGCTTGAGAGACTCAAAGAGTTAGGGTTTGACGCATCCAATACGATCGCAGGTGAAGCAACTACACTGCCGAAAGAGGGTATTTTCGCACATATGGACAGAAATGACGATTAAAGAGGGACTTGTTTGGGCCAAAGAGGTACTCAAAGAGGCGTGCGAACGTCCTGCTTTTGAGGCAGAACTGCTCTTGGCCTATCATCTTGGACAGGACCGTACCTATTTACTGATACACGAGGGGGAGAGTTTCCCCGATGTGGATCAATTTCAAACGCTTATTCAAAGAAGAGCTGCACATGAGCCTTACGAATATATCGTCGGTTCAGCCAGTTTTTATGACATCCATTTGGAAGTGGAAGAGGGGGTACTGATACCCCGTCCGGAAACGGAGATACTTATAGACCTGGTCGCAGAGATCATAGAAAAAGAGAAGATTACCCGTATTGCTGAAATAGGTGTGGGGTCGGGTGCGATCTCCATTGTGTTGGCCCGTAAGTTTCCCCAGCTTAGGATCATTGCGACAGATATTTGTGATACCCCGCTCAAAGTGGCAAAGAAGAACATTGAAAGATTCGGAGTGGGTGAACAGATAGAACTTCGCAAGTCCCACCTTATAGATGAGGTACCTGAAGATCTGGAATTGGTGGTTTCAAATCCTCCTTATATCGCAGAAGATTTTTTACTTGAGTCCAATGTCATTGACTATGAACCCAAAGAAGCACTGTTTGGCGGAAGGATAGGGGATGAATTGCTCAAAGAGATCATTTTGGATGTGAAGCATCGAGGTATACCCTATCTTGCTTGTGAAATGGGGTATGATCAAAAGGAACCCTTACAAGCGTTTGTTAATGAGATCGGTGTAGAATATATAAAATTTTATAAGGACCTGGCACAGTTTGACCGGGGATTTGTAATTAAATTCAAAAAAAGTGAGTCAGTATGAACAGATATTTTCGGATGATAACCATGACCTACCTTATATTTTTGAGTGCGGCTCTTGGCGCAGGACTTTTTGCCGGTATTGTCGTAGCACCTGTCACGTTTCACACAGAACAATGGCTGGGTAGTGAAGTGCTCACACAGTTTCAAGAGGGACAGATCATGACAGAGAACTTTTTGAGGCTCTCTTATCTGGTCAATGTACTGCTGGTGTCAGTGGTACTCTATGAAGGGTATAAGTTCAAGAAGTTTGAGAGAGATACACTGACACAGGTTGCCACATTTTTAGTCTTGGCTACAGGGCTTCTTTTTTCTCAATACTATATTCCTGATATTATTGCTATGCAAGAACAAGGCGTGGAGGCAACGAATTCAGTCGCTTTTATCAATACGCACAAAGGAAGCGAGATCAATTATAAGATCTTCTCTTTGGCTCTGATTGTACTGATCGTACAGAATATGCGTAAGGCGTGCAAGTAGCAGTATGAGTGAAATTTTAGCACACCCTTTCAAGCCTATCGTATTTAAAGATACCCAAACACTTATTCTGGGTTCTTTCCCCAGTATCCAGTCTTTTGAAAAGAATTTTTACTATGCACATCCACGCAATCAATTCTGGAATATCCTTGAAAGTGTGACATCCTACCCTGCGAACACTCGTGATCAGAGACTCTGGTTGCTTAAAGAGTGTAAACTTGGGCTTTGGGACATGGTCAAAGGGTGTAGCAGAGAGAACTCTCTTGACAGTTCTTTGGAAAATGAAGAGGTTAATGACCTGGCTGCATTTTTGGAAGCGAATCCGAGTATTACCAGATTGGCTTTTACCGGGAGAAAAGCAGAGGCATTGTTTAAAACACACTTTTCACACCTGGATATAGAAACAGTCTATCTCCCTTCACCTTCTGCTGCCTATGCAAAGATGAGCTTTGAGCAGAAAGTAGCCGAATATAAAAAACAGTTGGGGTACAGTTAATGGCAGTATGGGCTATAGGTGATATACAGGGGTGCTACAACTCCTTGAAAGCACTACTGGAAAAGATATCGTTTGATGTCACACAGGATAAACTCTGGATCGCTGGTGACCTGGTCAACAGAGGTGAAGGTTCACTGGAAACACTGGAATATCTTTACAGTATCAAAGAAAATGTTGACATCGTTCTTGGTAATCATGATATCACCCTTATAGCAGCTTATTATGGTATCAAAAAATCCAATCCGACCATTGATTCTATACTTGAGTCATCTGAAGCCAAAAAGCTCATAGATTGGCTTAGAGGACAAAAGTTGTTGCATGTGGATTATCAGCTTGGGTACTGTATGGCCCATGCGGGTATCTCTCCTGAATTTGATCTGGGTATGGCCATGAGATATGCAAAGCGTGTGGAAGAGAAACTACAAAGTGACCATGTTTCTGTTTGGTTGGAACAAATGTTAAGACAAGGAAGTAACCGTTTTAACAGGAAGGCGAGCCTTATAGATATCGACCGTTATATTGTCAGTGCCTTCACACGTATGCGGTTTTGCTATGGTGACCATAGACTTGATTTTGACCAAAAAGGTCCGCCTACAGACGAACTGAGAGAACAAGAGTTAAAACCCTGGTTTGAATGTGATTATCGTAAAGATATCCATCTGCGTATTATTATGGGGCACTGGTCGGCTTTGGGATTTTATGAAGATGAGCATGTATTGGCTCTGGATACCGGATGTGTATGGGGAGGAAAACTCACGGCTGCACGTATTGACAGTGAAGACGTGGAGATAGTTTCTGTAGAGTGTAGTAAAGCAGATAAGGATGAAGAAGAACAACCTACGAGTGTTTAAGTGTTGTTGTCAATGCAAAGATGACATGATCATTTTTTATCTCTAGGCGGTATCAGTCTATTATCTTGACCGATGTGTTTTCTATATTCCAATTCTTTTGGATCTCTTCGCATAATGTGAAAGAACATAAATACATACCCACCTACGACTATAATCAGTACTACGAGACAGAATATAATGATTTTCCAAAGCTCCATACGTCACTCCTTTGTGATTCACTTTTAATCATTACATCCATTAGGTGGTACACCATCTTTTGCATATTTCACTGCATAGGCATAAATCTCTTTCCACCACTCTTCTTTGATCGTTTCTATTGCAAGGTTTGGACAGATATTTTTTGCTTCCTGCGGAAACTTACCAGTTTCATAGATCTCTTCCCACTCTGCCTGTAAATGGTTTCTAGCAAACATCACACCTGAAAATTTACACTTTTTATAGAAGTGTTTCTTATAGAGTCGTTGTCCTTTTTTTACACCTGCCATAGAATTTGTTGGTATAGACATCGATATGAGCAGCGAAAGTGCTACAGCTCCGATTACTTTTTTCATATATTTTCTCCTTGATTGGTTTTAACAAAAGTATATATTAAAAACGTTAAGTTAAGCTTAACGTTTTAAATTCTATATAAGCAATCTCTGCTTATAATAAAACGTTAAGTAAGACTTAACATTATATAGATCTAAATAAAGGATAAATGATGCCTCGTTCAATACCTTGGTGGCTTGGTGGTCTTTTAATGGCTTTACTATTTTATTACACTTTCTCTACCTGGGGTGCTAATCGTCCCATTGGTGCATCAACCGGTATGTCATATTTTGCCAATTTGATCTTTGATCTAGATACAGAGCAGTATGAATATGCTGCGATCATAGAGAAATCCGGTGCATGGGAAGCCGTCATGCTCATCGGTGTATTTTTTGGAGGACTTTTTATGTCTATAGTTGTTACCAAAACATTTCATCTAAGTTATATTCCTACACTTTGGAAAGAAAGAAAAAACACTTCGATTCCTTCTCGTATGGTTTGGAGCTTTATTGCCGGATTTCTTTTGATATTTGGAGCGAGATTGGCCGGAGGTTGTAATGCAGGACATATCTTATCTGGCGGTAGTCAACTGGCTGTTAGTGGTATAATATTTGCTGTAGTCGCATTAGGTACTGGGATGATCACCGGTAGATTTTTTTATAAAAAAGGAAAAAGTGATGATTGATGATATCATTAAAATGTTCGATGTGGTATCAGGTCAAGAACATGGATCTATTGTAAAGGTGCTGCTTATTGGGTTTGCTTTTGGGGCTATTATCTTATATTCACGTCTCGACAAATTTGAAAAGATGGCCGGTTTTATGATATTTGAGGATACGCTTGTCCCTAGAATGGCTATGACCACAGTAGCACTATCAAGTGTAGGGTTTTACTTTCTTGTCGAATCAGGTTATGCAACGTATAATATTAAACCGACGATGCTAGGTGGTCTTATCATCGGTGGAATCCTCTTTGGGATAGGTTTGGTTATTTTAGGTAAATGTCCATCAGCATTTCTTGTTTCAGTTTCTGAAGGGCGTCTTGATGCATTGGTAGGTGTGATCGGCGGGATGTTCGGTGGGTATGTTTTTACGATCGGGTATCCCTATATACAGCAAATCTTAGGGCCTGATCTGGGTAAAATCAGTGTACCGGATTTTTTTACAGAACATAGTCTGCTTATTGTATTCACGCTAAGTGGCATTTTACTGACCATTGCATTTTTGCTACCGACCATAGAGTACGAAGACCCCGCTGATATAAATGAAAAAAATAAATAATAGGAGAAGTATGATCATGAAAAAGTATATATTTTTAATCGTAGGTTTAGTGAGTTTGATGCAGGCACAAGAGTACAAGTCCGTTTTTGACTGTAGTTCAGATAATGCCCGCTTTGTGATGTCACGTATGAATTTAATAGAAAGAACCATGGGTATGATCGAACAAAATGGTGACAAGGCTGACTTTGCCATTACACTGCATGGAGGATGTGTTCCCATGGTCTCAAATGTGTATGATGAAATAGTACCTGATGAGGATATGCCTTATATAAAAATGGCACAGGAGACCATTACACGATTGGCTCAAAAGAAAAAGGTGAAGATCATCGTCTGTGCCATGTCCTTGAATGCAAATGCGATTGACGAGAAAGAGATTTTGCCGTTTATTCAAATATCTAAAAATAGTTTTATAGATACGATCGGTTTACAAAATAAGGGCTATGCACTGATGACATTTAAGTAAATCTATACATCACTTTAAAACCTTATAAAATAGAATGTTATAAGGTTTTAAAAAAAGATATATTGTTTCTAGCGGTGTATATTGTGTACACGCTTATTACTGGACGATATGCCCTACGAATTTAGACATATTATCCAGGATCTTTCCACCTTTTCTAAAACCAAGTCCACAGGCTTCGTACGCATAAAATACACCTGCCTGATAAGATTGTCCCTCAATATCTGACGCCAGTTCGGTATAGGCCTGGTAGACCATTTTGTGACTGTCGTAGTCTCCTTCAATACTCTCAGACTCCTGTCCGTTTTCATCCAAGATAGTGACACTGCCTCCTTCTCTTCCAAAGACAGGTTTTTTCACCTGTTTTTTCCCTTCTAACGGTTCAAAAGAACTCTCAAGTAGCAGAGGGTGGTTCGGATAGAGGTCCCAGAGGATCTTAAGCAGCCCTTTACTTTGAAAAAGCAGGGTATAGGCCGGGTTGAAGATAATCGCTTTCTGGCTTTTGATGATATTGGTCAGAAGCATCGCCAGATCTGACTCTTCCAGTGCAATGTCTTCCCAAGGGATAAGCTTAAACCAGAGTTCATAGTTCTTATCTTCATAAAAGATACCCTCATCCGGGGAGAACTCTATCTCATCGATGTAGGCAAACTCTGTGTTAAAACCTGCTTCAGTGGCGATATGCTGCAGGAGTCGAACGGTATTCTCCTCTTCTGAATTTCCTTTGACTGAGGTAAAGAGAAAGTTCCACCCGTCATAACGTTCTTCAAAGGTAGAAACATCTTCTTCCAAAGTCACCAGACGTTTAAAATTCTCTATAAGTGCTTCATAGAGTGCATTGAACTGATGTTCTTCTTCAAGAGCGTTTTTTTTGAGCATGGCCCACTGTACAATAGCAGTTTCAAACAGGGCAGTCGGTGTATCTGCATTGAATTCTAAAAGTTTTATGGGTTTCCCGTCCACACCGCCGGCTAGATCAAAACGTCCGTACAAATGCCAATGTACATCATTTTCCCATGATGCCTTGATCACTTCAACAAGATTAAAAGGTATACCAATCTCATGAAAGAGATTATTTTCTATGACGTGTTCGGCTGCTTCTACAACCATGTCATAAAGTGTGTTGGTTGCTTCATAATACGCTTCAGCTTCCTCTTCAGAGATGATGACCAGTTCATTAGAGATATAACTCGAGTCATCACGGTCTGTATGCCATACAAAACCGAGTGATTCTAAATAGTCTATGTCCAATGGTGTGGTTTTTTGTAACTTTAACATCATTTATCCACCAAAGAAACCGCCGGTACGGCTTGAAGTACTTTTACTACCGAAAAAACCGCTTCTCTTAGCACTTCTGTTTTTAGCTGCGTCAAAACTCTTTTGACTTCTTGTATAGGTAGAGGGAGATTTGTATCCTGCTTTTCTGTTGTTTTGGTAGTTTTGGTTACCAAAAAGTTTGGAACCTATCCATGAACCGATGACTGCTCCAGCCATACTGGATAGAAGTATTTCTCCCAGACCCATACCACCTTGCTGGGACATCTGAGGATTTTGCTCTTTGGTCAGGTTGGAGGTTCCATTGTCGATCTTGGCTGACTCTTCTGCTACAAGTGCATCCATTTCGGGTTTGGTCAATACACGTTCGGTTCCATCTAGTTGTTTCAGTACGATACGTGTCTCTTCCGCGGGAAACTCATCTTTGATCTTGTATTTTCCCGGTGCAGTCTCTTCTATAATGACGAATGCATTTTGTGCTTTAGCTTCCTCCTGCTGTTGCTGGTTATTGCTAAAGCAACCTGTTACACCAGTCGCTAAAAGCGTACCAAGACCAGTAGCAGTTGCTATGGTTGAAAGTTTTCTTAAATGTTTCATAGGGTATCCATAATTATGTTTTGGAGAATCATATCAAAATATGATTAATAGAAAGGAGGAAAAAATGTTAGGAAAGGTTAAAACAGAGAAGGAAGAGTTTCTCTGCTTTAAAGCATAAAAGAGGGTAGGACTATTTAGTCCATCTGCTTTCTAAGAAATGTAGGTACATCCAAGATGTCTTCATTATCACCGTTGTATCCACCTACAACCATTTTACTTCTTACCGTATTGATATCACAAGTGTTGGCACTTAACAAAGTTTTTTGTTTTGTGACGGTTGGTTCAGGTACAGCATTTTTATCTTCAAATCCTGTAGCAACGATAGTGATCTTCACTTCATCAATAGCCATGTTCTCATTGGTTGTGGTACCAAAGATCACAGATGCATCTTCATCTGCACTCTCTTCAACAATACTCATCGCTTCACCGATCTCCATGATAGGATAATCAGGGTGGATGTCAAAGTGTACAAGTACACCCATCGCACCATCGATAGAGATATTATCAAGCAGCGGAGACTCGATCGCAGCTTTTGCTGCATCATAGGCTGCATTCGTTCCTGTGCTGTATCCTGCACCCATAAGAGCAAGACCTCTATGACTCATCACCGTTTTAACATCGGCAAAGTCAAGGTTGATATCATTTTCCCCATGCGAAAGAATCACTTTAGAGATACCACCTACGGCTTGAGCAAGAATATCATCTACCATTCTAAAGCTCTCTTTGATACCAAGGTTCTTCTCAACGATGGAAAGAAGTTTTTCATTCGGTACGACAATGATCGAATCACTCTCTCTTTTAAGCTCTTCCAAACCTTCTTTTGCAAGCTTTGTTCTTTTTCTACCTTCAAATTTAAAAGGGCTGGTTACAATAGAAACAGTCAGTGCACCTACTTCTTTTGCAGCCTGTGCAATGATCGGTGCAGCACCTGTACCTGTACCTCCGCCAAGACCAGCAGAGATAAAGACGATATCAGAACCCTCAAGCGTCTTTTTGATATCTTCAAAGCTTTCAAGTGCAGCTTCTCTACCTTTCTCCGGAAGCATCCCTGCACCTAGTCCTCTTGTTGCATTGATACCCAATTGCATTTTGTATGGTGCCAAAGAACTGTCCAGTGCCTGTGCATCTGTATTGGCAACGATCAGATCGATCGAGTTGATCCCCTCACTGATCATGTGATTGATCATGTTACCACCGCCTCCACCGACGCCGATAGCTTTGATTTTCGCTCCATTTGTATGACATTTTGTTTCCACTATGTCTATTTCAAACTCTTCCATGTTTTCCCCCTTTATTTAATTTTTAAAAAAGCTGTCTTGCCCAACTCGCCAGTTTTTTAAATGGATTTTTATTCTCGTGACCTAGATCCGGCAGATCGTCAAATGATATATCTGATCCTTCCTGATCCTCTTTTTTGTGTTCGTTCTCTTCTTTATGACCTCTGGTTGTCTGTGCCTCTTCGGTATTCGATGTATGACCTATCCTGATATCATTAAGGTTATCTTCAAACATTGCTTTTGAATGGAGCAATTCTTGTTGGAAATTGATCTCATATTGCGTATGGCCGCCTGCTTTATAGAGCAGTAAACCCACTACCGTTGAAAATGCTGGATCCTTGAGTTCATCAAAAAGACCATTGACATTATCTGGATAACCCACTCTTACCGGCATTCCAGTAAAGATAGCTTGTGCCAATTCTCTCATACCTTTAAGTTTTGTCATACCACCGGTCAAGATAATACCTGCACCTATCTGCTCTTTTAATGCAGATTTTTCCAATGACTTGGACAGGATCATCAGTGCTTCTTCTACACGTGAGAAAATCACAGAGTGAACCACCTCCAACGAGACACCATTACGACTCTCTTCATCACCGATGATCGGGAGTTCTATGACCTCATTGGAACTCTCTATAAGACTCCCGTGACGTACTTTGACATTTTCTGCTATTTGCAGCGGAGTATGAAGTGCCATGGAAAGGTCATTGGTAATATGGTTTGAACCTACACCTAAGAAATCATTGTATCTGATAGAGTTACCCGTATGGATGACAAGATTACTTGTTTGACCACCCATATCGATCACAGCCACACCCAACTCTTTTTCATCCTCATCCATGGTAGCTATCGCAGAAGCGTAACCACTTAAAACAATGCCATCTATCTCAACCCCGGCAGAGCGAACGGCTTTTTTAAGATTGGAAAGATTTGATTTTTGTGTCATGATGATGTTAACATCTACTTCCATGCGACTCGCATTCATACCGAACGGATCTTCGATGAAGTCTTGGTCATCGACTCTGAAGTTGTAAGGCAATACATGGATGACATCATACTCAGTAGGTACGTTAGCATTGTAGAGTGCTGTCTGCATCACACGATTGATCTCTTTAATGGAGATGTCTTTATGTGGGATGTTGACAATACCCGTAGAGTTCAGACTCTTAGCATAGGCATTGGAGATGGAAACCGTTGCAGAAGTGATGTTGCTTCCTGCAATACGTTTTGCATCATTAATGGCTTTTTTTATGGATTTAGAAGCGAGCTCTATATTGGTGATCGCACCTTTCTTAACCCCTTGGGATTTAGAGATGCCATGTCCTTGTATGGTGACTTCGGAGTCTTGAATTTCAGCAATGATAGCACATATTTTAGTGGAACCGATATCAATAGCTAAAATTGTGTCACTCAATTTGTCAGCCCTCCCATATAGACTTCTGTAGGATATTGTTCATCTAACATCTTAATCAGATTCGATTCAAATATACTTTGTTTCAGTTTATCTGTGGTTTCTTTTACAAAAGCTGTCTGGTTGTCATCCATCGGCAGCAGTTTTTGCTCTAAGATATTATAAACTATAACCTTATCGAATACGCTTATGATACCCTTTTCTTTTGATGATGTAAAGAGTTTTTGTAAAAATTGTAAACTTTCTTGTGTATTTAACGGATTTAGGTTGACATTTTCATCCAATTTGACAAAATCCGAGATGATCATATCGTTCTGATCAACATTTTTCAGTGTTGACTCTGCCAAGGCTAAAAGCGCTTCTTTTTTAGCCTGCTTTTCATAAAGCCCCGTCACTTCCTCTTTGGCCTCTTCATAGGTTTTTACCCTTGGTAGGACAATGTTCTCTATTTTTACAGTGGCATAGGCATCTGCAATGACTTTAGGTTTCAGGATATCGCCTACAGATTTCTCTTTCAATTCACTCCATACCTCTTCTGTCAGCTTAGCATCACCCATTGAGAGCGTAATCTTTTCACTGTTGTCAAGGGTACCTTTTTTAAATGCAATATATGCTTTTTGTGCTGTTTTTTTAGTTTTCTTGATCTTGAGATCTTTTGTCACCAGTACTTTAGCTTCTTCGAAAGGGAGTTGTTTCCCTGTTTCATCTGTATAGTTGAAGCTGTTTTTGTCATAGTGTGCTTTTAACTCATCTTCTGTGACAGCAGTATCTTTACTTTGTGTCCAGACGATAGAAAGTTCATACATTTGCGGAGTCAAAAAATTCTCTTTTTGCATCTCCCAGTAGGCTTTTACTTTTGATTCATCAGTGACGAAGTTGAGATCATCATTGGTTAATACTTTGTATGCCAGTTTGTCACTAACATTCATAGCCGCAGAGACAGCTTCTTCCTCCAATGGCAAAGGACCTACTGCAAGGAGTGAAAATGTCTTTTCCAAGATAAGTTCTTCTCTAAGTGTCTCTTCAAAGGCATTGGCTCTAAGTCTTTGACTTTTCAGGTAACCCTCATAGATCTCTTTGACAAAAACACCATCTTTTTGGAATGCTCTGATCTCTTGCAGTTTCTGTGCTACTTCTGCATCTGAAACAACAATACCCAGGTCTTTTGCAAAGTTCAAGATCTTCGCCTGAGTTGCCAATCTGGCAAATGCCTGTTTGATCAGTCCCATCTCCTGGGCAGTTTTATCATCCAGTTGTCCTTGCATGGCTTGATTGTATTGATTGTATAGATTGCTGTATACCATGTTGAGTTTTGTTTGTTTGATCTCTATATCACCGACTTTGGCAACATTTCCTGCCTTTGAACCAAAACTGTAACTTCCCCAACCTACAAAACCTGCACCAATAAATGCGATGGTTGCTATCCAGATCGTCCATACCAGATATTTATTGTGTTTCTGCATCCAACTAATCATACTTCATCTACCTTCAATCGAAAAATTTGTACAATATTCTATCTAAACTAAGCTTATCGCTAATGAATCGGAGTGTGAAAAGAATATGTCTAATCAAAATACAAAAATGATGCAACGGGACCTGGAAGTCATATGGCATCCATGTACTCAAATGAAAGATCATGAAACCTTACCGCTTGTGCCTGTTAAGTCAGGGAAAGGTGTCTATCTTTATGATTTTGACGGTAATGCCTATATCGATGCAGTCAGTTCCTGGTGGGTCAATATTTTTGGTCACGCCAATGAAACGATCAACAACAGAATTAAAGCACAGCTTGACACACTCGAACATGTGCTTTTGGCAGGCTTTACGCATGAACCGGCTATAGAGCTTGCACATAAACTTGTCAACATGACTCCTAAAGGTCTGGAGAAGGTTTTTTATGTAGACAATGGTTCTTCTGCTGTGGAAGCTGCTTTAAAAATGAGTTATCATTATCATCTCAACAGAGGAAAGCGTAAAGCACTTTTTCTTTCATTGACAAATTCATATCATGGAGAGACCATCGGTGCATTGAGTGTAGGGGATGTCGAACTTTATAAAGATACTTATGAACCTCTGCTCATTGCCAATATGCAAGTACCTGTACCCAAAGACCAAAGTATCGAAGCTGCCAAAGAAGCATTGCAGGGATTAGAAGAAGTCTTAAAAGAGAAGGCGGATGAGATAGCGGCCTTTATCGTGGAACCTCTTATACAGGGTGCAGGAGGGATGCATATGTACCATCCTGCCTATCTTTCAGGTGCAAGGGTATTGACACAACAGTATGACGTGCATCTCATCGCCGATGAGATCATGACAGGGTTTGGACGTACAGGAAAGATGTTTGCCTGTGACCATGCAGAGATATCTCCTGATTTTATGACCCTCTCTAAAGCTTTGACAGGGGGGTATCTGGCGCTTTCTGTAGTCATGACGACCAATGATGTCTATCAGGCTTTTTATTGTGACTATAATGAGTATAAAGCTTTTTTACATTCACATAGCTATACAGGGAATCCTTTGGCATGTGCTGCTGCACTGGCAACTTTGGAAATATTTGAACAGAATGATATCATCGGTGAGAATGAGAAGAAAAGCAGATACATCATAGAACAGTTGGAGAAGTTTTCTGTTTTACCTAATGTCAAAGAGATACGACAGCAGGGTATGGTCACTGCTATAGAATTAAAGGGGTACGAAAGCACTGAACGTATAGGCGTAAAGATCTACGAATATGCTTTAACACAAGGGGTCTTACTCAGACCATTGGGACATATTATCTATTTCATGCCTCCGTATGTCATCTCTTATGAAGAGATAGACAAGATGATAGAGGTCGCCTATGAAGGGATAAAAAAGGTAGCTAAATAAGTCTACCTTTTAAAGAAACCACCGTTTTCTTTTTGTAAACGTTGATAATGTTTTTGGGCACGTTTAATACCAAAATCCATGGCTTCTTTGTAGAATTGTTCAGCCTTTTTTTTGTCTTGGTTCGTTTCTATACCGTGTTCATAAAACTGTGCCATATCACAGAGTGCCTCAGGGTAGTCTTCAAGGGCTAAACTATGCATCAGTGAAAAGGCTTCAGCTATGTCTTTTGTGAGTAAAATACCCTTAAAGAGTTCCCGGGCCAACATGAATTGTGCAAACTTTGATTCTGTTGCAGCACAGACAAGCAGGAGTTGTGCAGCTTCAGTCTCTTTACTCTCTTCACTCAACTTTTTGATAGTGGTGAGCGTTTCTTCTATCTCATCCTCAGTATAACCTTCTTGTGAGATCTTTCTTAAGAGATTTTCTACAGAATCAAACTTTTCATAGGTTCTCTCTTTAAGTGGGTACTGTTTTTTCATACTGTTCAGTTTCTGGGCAATGTAAGGAATGGCTTTATAGTGGAGTGAACGTGTCTCTTCTTCTGTATGTATCGCAGGTTTTAACTCTTTGATGGGTTCATCTTTAGCGGGGAGATCTTTTTGTATGAATGTCTCACTCTCTTCTTCTTGGGTCATTGACTCTTTTATAATCGTTTCTTCTTTTTCATCCTCTTCACTATCAAAAAAAGTGTCTTTATCTGTATGATTTGTCTCTTTGGGTGATTCAAAGAAAGTATTTGTTGAAGTTTGTGTCACATCTAATTCAATGTTGTCAGTCAATACATGATCAACGTCGATATTGAGAAGGGCATCAAAATCACTATGGTCTACTTTTTTTGTTTCCATTTTTGTCTCTTCAGAGTATTCATCAAGAAGAAAATCATTGATGTCGATCTCTTGAGGTTTTTCATTTCTGTTTGATGTGATAAAAAGATCGAACTCATCTATAATGGCTTGCTCTTCTGCTGCCATAGCGGCTTGTGCTTTTTGTGATGCTCTTTGAATGATGTCCTCAGTAGGTGTTTCAATATATTGGTTAATAAGCCCTTGCGCTTTTGCATAATTCTCTGCCTGAATGGCTGTAACGATCTCCTGGATTTTCACATCTGTTTTAAGCAGTGCCAACTTTAAGACCTGAAGCTGTATGGTCTCAACATCAGTGATGGAAATGGCATGGTTAATGATGCTTAATCTTTTCTGTGTCTGATTCATAGCAGGTATCCTATGTTTGATTGTATTTGGAAGAGTATAACAAAAGTATGCTTTACAGAAGTGTTGACATTTAAATGGTAGTTATTTGCAGTTACTTTCTATGAAGCGTGAAGATAGCCACACTATAGAGAAGTAGAAAGGGGAGGGAATACTTTACAGGTTTGCTGATAAAGCCAACAATCTGCAAGAGTTTTCTAAAATGGAAATCTTTTTTGCCATTTCTGTGATGTCCCTATCGTAGGAAATAAGTCCAAACCCTTTGATAAGGAGTAGGTGTGTATCATGTTTTTGGAAAAACCGTGGGATTTCGTAGGGTGCACGTTCCATCCAATCATCTATATTTTTGGGATCATAGACGATGACTTCGCCCAGTACCTTTTGGCCAAAGTAGTCTTGTGGAGAGACTTTACCATGTTTGAGCGAGTAGGCTGTCGCATAAGGAGGCATTGTATAACAGACATATTTTGCATTGGGGATGGTCTCATAGATATGTTCATGGATATGTACATCAGGATTTGCCATACTCCAACGATAATCTCTCTTTTTACAATCAAGTTTCACCAGTGAATCTTCGGTGAATTCATCTAGGATCGTATCTTTAGAGTTGATGATAAATCCACTGCTGCTCACTCTTGCTGAGATGGAGCCATGATAGACACCAAAGAAGTTTTTGTTAAACAGGGAGAGTGATACATGTTTAATGTCTTCGATGAGATGCTTATCTACCATTTGGGTAACCTTTAGTTAGGAATATTTCGGTATTATATCATTAAAATAGTTGAACCCTCTGAATAACCTGGGTGCTCATCATGGGTTTTATATGAGAAGGTTCAAATCAAACGATGATAGAATGAAGGAAACAGATGGAGACACCTCACATACCTGTACTTTTAGATGAAGTTTTGGAAAGTTTTAAGGGGGTGGGTGAAGGTTATTTTGTTGACTGTACGCTTGGGTATGCAGGGCATAGTTCTGAAATACTGGCCAAATATGAAAACTTGAAACACATAGGGATAGATAGAGATGATGAAGCTTTGGCTTTTTCTAAAAAACGTCTAGAACCTTATGAAGCACGCAGTACACTTTATAAGGGTACGTTTGCAACAGTTTTTCCTACATTACAAGAGAGTCCGATAGTAGCGGTATTGGCAGATTTCGGTGTCTCCTCTTTACAACTGGATAAACAAGAGAGAGGTTTTTCTTTTACCTCGGAAACACTGGATATGCGGATGGATGCATTTTCACCACTTTCAGCGTATGAAGTGGTAAATGAGTACCCTCAAGAAAAACTCGAATATATCTTTGATGTGTATGGTGAAATACGATCCTTTAAGAAATTGGCATCTGCGGTGGTGGAAGCAAGGGCACAAGCACCTATCAACTCAGCTAAGGAGTTAAGTGAGATCGCAAAAACCGTGATCCCTGCAGGAGGAAAGATACACCCCGCAACGTTGATGTTTCAGGCTATTCGTATAGAGGTCAACAATGAATTGGGTGAAATAGAAGGGTTACTGGATGCTTTGGAACACAAGCATGTGAAGGGGGAAGTGGTTTCTCTCATCTCTTTTCATTCTTTGGAAGACCGTCTGGTGAAGAACCGTTTTAAGAAATGGGCGCAAAATTGTATCTGTGATCCTCAGGCAATGCGATGTACCTGCGGTAAAAACCATGCTTTGGGTAAAGCCTTCTCTTCCAAGCCTGTGACAGCAAGCAAAGAGGAACTCAAAGTGAATCCTCGAAGCAGGTCTGCAAAGCTGAGAAGTTTCAGGTTTAAAAAAGACAGTGATGATGGCAAGTAAAAAGAAAAAACTGAAGCCGAACGGTATTACTTTTGGTATGGCAACGGTCATATTGATGTCAATAGCCATTGTACTGATCTTGACAAGCATTAAGATCTACTTGAGTAATCAGATCTATTATGAGAGTAAGGTTGTGAACAAAATGACACGTGAAGTTTCAGTACTTAAAGCAGAAAATGTGATGCTTCAACAGAGTGTAGAGGCATTGAAGTTTAAGAACAGGGTAACAGATACCATTTTTGTCATACAGGACAATTGACGATGAGAAGCAAACAGTATGATAAGTAGTTTTATTCGTTTCGCAGTAGATAAGCCCATTATCAACCATATTTTGATGGCTTTCATGTTGGTGCTCTCAGGTTTTGCCTATCAGAACATTGCAAAAGAGATATTCCCTCCTTCTACCCTTGATCAGATATCGGTCCAGGGGGGATATGTCGGTACAAGTGCTGATGTGTTGGACAAAATGGTTGTCACAAGCATAGAGGATGAACTCAAAAGTCTTCCAGAAATAGATACCCTTTACACCAGTATACAAAATGGCAGTTTCAGTATCAATGCCGATATTAAACCCGGCAGTGATACCCAGTTAGTCCTTTCGGATGTGAAAGATATCATCTCAAAAACAAGACGTGATCTTCCTGCCGATATGGACGAACCTATTGCACGTATCGTGGTCCATGAATATCCGCTTCTGCTTGTAGCAGTTTCAGGCAATGTGGAGAAAAAAGCCCTCATTGATGCAGCAGATGCATTGAAAAGTAAACTTGCACTGATCCATGACCTTAGCAGTATAGAGATACGGGGAGATACAGATGAAGAAGTGATCATTACCTTGGATCAAAAAAAGCTGGATGCGTATGGTCTGGATAAATCCGGAGTCTATCAAGCTATTTCAAGTCTATCGAGTATTTTCCCTGCAGGAACACTCGACGGTCAGGGTGACCATCTTTATATCTCTACGATCAACGGTGAAAAAAGTGCAAAGGCGTTGGGAGAAACACTCCTGAGCGTAGGCGGAAAAAGTTTTCGTCTGAAAGATGTGGCCGAAGTCTATTATGGATTGGGTGACCCTACACAGATATCTCACTATAACGGTAAACAGAATATCTCTTTAAATATCAATAAAAGTAAAGAGGGGAATGCCATTGCCTTGAGTAAAGAGATACGTAAAATACTTGTAGAATTCAATGAAAAGTATGAGGATGTGAGATTTGAAGCCTATACGGATACCTCGATTTGGATCAAGAACCGTTTGAATCTTGTCTCTTCCAATATTTTGTTTGGACTCATCCTTGTATTTATGGCCCTCTTTTTGTCTGTCAACATACGTATCGCTTGGGTAGTGGGCATCGGGATACCGGCCAGTTTTTTCATTACACTTATTATCATGGATATGATAGGTTACAGTTTAAATATGCTGACGCTGCTTGGAGCTCTTATCGCACTTGGGATGTTGGTAGATGAAGCTATTGTTGTGGCGGAGAATATCTATAGGCATATGGAGATGGGAAAGAGCCCTAGAGATGCTGCCATAGAAGGTGCTATTGAGATGTTTCCAGCAGTACTTACGGCAACATTGACAACTGTCTTTGCCTTTCTGCCTTTACTGATCATGAGTGGTAAAATGGGGATGTTCATGCAGGTGCTTCCTGTCATGATTTCTGTACTGCTCATCTCTTCTTTGTTTGAGGCATTTTACTTTTTGCCACTGCATTCCAAAGAATTCTTTGCAATGGGTACTTTTAAAAAAGAGAAACATGACAGTAGTTTTTGGAAAAGCTGGGTGAAATGGTATCAAGGTTTTTTGGAGAAACTGTTAGAACATAAGAAGTGGTCTCTTTCCCTTATATTGATCTTTATTGTTTTGGGAACTATGGGTATGGCAAAGATCACCAAGTTTCAGCTTTTTCCAGAGTTTGATGCCCAGCAGGTCTACTTGAACGGAAAAGTAAATATCAACAACGATCTGCAAGACACAGAAGTCTATGTCACACAGATAGAAGAAGCACTGCTTGAGATACTGGATGAAAAAGAGATGGATTCAGTCACTTCGGTGATAGGGTTTAAGTTTAACAAAGATCAAAGTTTTGAGTTAGGTGAGAACCTTTTCCAGATCTTTATCAATCTACATGAAAAAGCACCTGAAAACTTTTTTGACAAATATATCAATCCTATATTTTCTTTGGAGTATGACGGCAGTGATATGATCAGAGAAAGACTCTCTCAAGAGATCGCCAAGGAGATACAAGAACGTATTGTTCCCAAATTTAAAGCACAAGAACTCCATGAGGAAAAACTCTATGAAGAGTTCAATGTCTATGTACAACAGGCAGGTATCGTGAGTAATGATATAGAGATCGGTTTTGAACATCCTGATAGAAACAAAATGTTAACTGCCATGAAAAGAGTAGAAGCGAAGCTTGAGAGTATCAACGGGGTGGAAGATATCGCTGACAATGCCAATGAAGGAGAACGTGAACTCAAGCTGCGTGTCAATGAATACGGACAACAGTTAGGTTTTAGTGAGGGGTATGTGATCTCTGTATTGAAGGGTGCTTTTCTCAAGGCAGAGTATGCAAAAATGTTCAACAAAGAGGGCTTGGTCAGAGTAAAGATAGAAGATGTTTATAAGGAGGATGCATCAGCGATAAGAAACTTTAAACTGACAACCCCGGATGGACAGCAAGTGGTACGACTAGCAAATATCTGCGATTTTACCTATCAAAAAAGCTTTGTCAAAATTTTTAAAGAGGATGGTGAAAAAGTACGTTCCCTCTATGCAAGAGTGGAAAAGAAGATCATTACTCCGGTTGAGGTCATGCAACAGTTAAAACCACTTTTGGAGGAAATACAAAAAGAGGGGGTCAAAATTATTATCAAAGGGGAAGAAAAGGAGAATGCAAAGTTGAAAAAAGAACTTGGGCAGGCATTGATGATCGCCCTGTTCCTGATCTTTATCACTTTGGTTTGGATGTTTAACTCTTTGGTCTTGCCATTGATCATACTGACAACGATTCCGCTTTCTCTTTTTGGTGCCTTGGTCGGAACAAAACTTATGGGTATCAATATGACGATGCCCGGTATGATGGGAGTCATAGGTTTAGCAGGTGTCGTGGTCAATGATGGACTGATCATGCTTGACTTCATCAAAGGAAGTAAAAATTTTACCCAGATACAAGAAAAAGCAGGGATGAGGCTTCGTCCTATTCTATTGACCTCTGTGACCACAGTACTGGGCTTATCCTCTTTGATGTTCTTTGCTTCGGGACAGGCGCTGATACTTCAGCCTATGGCTATCTCACTAGGCTTTGGTATCGCGTGGGCAACGGTATTGAACCTTTACTATGTGCCTTTGATGTATGCAGTGATCTATCGGGTAAAATAGGTAGTTAAAAAAGATTAACATTATTTGGCTATAATTATTGACTTTTATATAAATTAGGATACATCCGTGGGTAGCATCATTGAGAGCCATGGTAAATAAGGACCGGTATACGTGCTAAGTGCTGTTGAGAGAAAAATAGAACAATTTATAGCTGATCTGAATGATAAAGAGGTAAGTGGACTTTATGCCCAATTACCTCATGGGAAAAGACTGCGTGCAAAGCTCATTTTGAAAATAGCAGGAGGTAGTATCTCTGTTATAAAAACTGCTGCTATCGTTGAGATGATACATGCTGCAAGTTTGTTACATGATGATGTGATAGATGATGCCTATACCAGACGTTCCAAACCCTCTCTCAATGCACTTTACGGCAATAAAACAGCCATCATGCTGGGTGATGTTCTATACTCAAAAGGTTTTTTAGAGTTAAATAATATCAGTACGGATGTGGCAAAGATGATCTCCAATGCCGTTGTCCAGCTCAGTCTTGGAGAGCTCAAAGATGTTTCACTTTCCAAAACATTTAATCTGGACAAAGATCTCTATATTGAAATGATCTACCAAAAAACGGCTTCTCTAATGGAAGCAAGTGCCGGTGCTGCAGCCCTGTTGGCAGGTAAGTCCAAAGAGGCCTATATGAGATACGGGAGAAACCTGGGTATAGCATTTCAAATGATCGATGACCTGCTTGATATTACCTCCGATAGTGCTACATTGGGTAAACCTGCTTTGCATGATTTTGAAGAGGGTAAAACCACTCTGCCGTATATCTATCTCTATGAAGTGTTGGAGAGTGAGGAAAAAGAGAAATTAAAGTCACTACATGCAAAAAAGCTCTCCATAGAAGAACAATTTTGGATCAAGACGAAAATGCAGGAATACCAGGTAATACAAAAAAGTTATCAGGAAGCCAAGCTACTGATAGAAGAGGCGATCACTTTGATGAATGAAAAAGGTGAAGATGCACTCTCGAATATCGCTATGCAGATGATAGAAAGGGATTTTTAATGTATTACCAAGTGATGAGTTTTTCACACAAAAACTGTGATCAGGGTATGAGAGAAAAGTTGGCATTTGCCAATGATGAAGAAAAAATTCAAATGCTCAATCAGCTGGTCGAATTTGAATTTATCCATGAAGCATTTATCGTTTCTACTTGCAACCGTGTTGAGATCGTATTGGCAACACGTGACAACTTTTCAAGTTATCACACGATTCTGGGACTGATGAGTCAAAAGAGCGAATTGAATTTTTATGAGATCAAATCCTCAGGGGTACGTTATGATGATGAAGAGGCTGTACAGCATATTTTTTCTGTGGTCTCTTCACTGGACTCTCTGGTCATCGGCGAATCTCAGATCACAGGGCAGGTAAAAGAGGCATTTATGCTCTCTCATCAAAACGGTACGGCTGGACGCAAACTCAACCGTATCATCTCTTATGCGGTGAAGTGTGCAGCAGAAGTACGCAATGCAACGAATATCTCTCAAAATCCTATTTCGATCGCTTCTGTGGCCGTGGCACAGGCACATAAACTTTTGGGTGACAGTATGGCCGGGACGACAGCCGTAGTAGTAGGAGCTGGTGAGATGGGTGTCTTGGCCACAAAACATCTTCTTAGAGCAGGTTGTGATGTGGTGATGCTGGGAAGAGACCAAGAGAAGGTTGAAACAGTGGCAGAGACCTTGGGTGAAAATGTAAAAGCAGCGACAATGGAGAAACTTCCAAAGTATCTGAACCGTTATCGTCTGCTTTTTACAGCGACTTCAGCTAAAGAGCCGATCATTACACAAGATCTTATAGAGAATGAAGCTTTGCCAAGACTCTGGTTTGATATGGCAATCCCTAGAGATATCGAAGATATGGAGTTGGAGAAACTACAACTTTTCCGTATTGATGACCTTCGTACCATCTCTCAAGACAATCATGCACTGCGTGAAGAACAGGCAGTAAGAGCGGCAGAGATCGTTGAGAGATATAAAGAAGAATTCTATGCATGGCTTAGAGCACTCTCTATAGAACCAGTCATTAAAGAGATGAGAGAACAGGTCAATGAAGCCATAGACGCTGAAATGAAAAGGGCCCTTAAAAAAGGTTTTGTACCTGCAGATGCCGAAGCAAATATGCGCAAAATGGCAGAGCAGATGTTCAAACGTTTTTTACATGCACCGACACAGAACCTGAGACACTCTTCTACTGAGAAGAAAAATGCGAACTGCATAGAATCGATCAAAAAAATGTTCAATATAGACACAGAAAATATTGACCTGAAACAGTATAAAAATGACCATCATACAAAAGGATACAACGCGTGAGATTTTCAAGATTATTAATCCCTACAACTAAAGAGACACCTAATGATGCAACATTGGCAAGTCATATCTATCTTATCCGAGGTGGATTCATACAATCGGTAGGGGGAAGCGGACTTTATAATTTTCTGCCTTTAGGCAAAAAGATACTTGATAAAGTACATGCAGTAGTCAAAGAGGAATTGGATAAAGCAGGGTGTCAAGAGGTAAGTCTTGCTTTTGTGACACCTGCAGCACTATGGGAAGAGAGTGGCCGTTTAGAGAAGTACGGTAAGGAGCTCCTACGTTTCAAAGATCGTAAGGAGAATGACTTTATTTTAGGACCGACCCATGAAGAGATGATGGTGAACCTGGTGAGACAGACAGTAAAAAGCTATAAACAGCTTCCTTTAAATGTCTACCAGATCAACCTTAAGTTCCGTGATGAGATCAGACCACGCTTCGGTCTGATGCGCGGACGTGAATTCTTGATGAAAGATGCTTATAGCTTCCACACTTCTACAGAAGATATGCAAAGAGAATTTGCCTTGATGGAAGAGACGTACAAAAAGATATTCACACGCCTTGGACTGGAGTTCAGGGTCGTAGATGCAGACTCTGGGGCGATCGGGGGGTCTGGAAGCAAAGAGTTCATGGTATTGGCTGACTCTGGTGAGGATACGATCGTGGTATGTAACGAATGTGACTATGGTGCTAATATAGAAGCTGCTGTCGCAAAACCGAAAGCCTATGACGCTTCTACAGAGATCAAAGTGATTGCGATGAAAGCACTGTATGATGAAGGTGTCAGCAAAGTGGTACATTTTGCTTTACCTGCATCTGTAGAACTTCAGGATGTGAAAGCCTGTAATGCGGTCAATGCCAATGACCTTGTAGAATATGAAGAGGAAGCCGCGATAGTGACACTCGTGGTTGACACTGCATTGGAAGGTATAGATGACCTTACAGCTGAGGAGAAAATCTATGCAGATATCTCGGCGGTTCAAGAGGGTGATGCTTGTGCCTCTTGCAGTGGTTCATTACGTTATACCAAGGGTATCGAAGCCGGACATATTTTCCAACTGGGAACTCGATACTCTGAGCCGTTAGCTGCAAACTTCCTGGATGAGAATGGGAAATCTCAGCCTATGGTCATGGGAACCTATGGTATCGGTGTGAGTCGTCTGCTTGCGGCCATCATCGAACAGAACCATGATGATAAGGGGTGTATCTGGACAAAAGAGTCTGCTCCGTTCGATCTTCAGATCATCGTCTCCAACATCAAAGATGATGCACAAGTCACTTTAGGTGAACAACTCTATGAAGCGATGTTAGCCAAAGGTGTGGATGTGTTGCTTGATGACAGAAAAGACAGATTTGGTGCGAAGATAAAAGACTATGAGCTTATCGGTGTACCGCATGCAGTGGTCATAGGAAAGAAACTGGCAGAGGGTACCGTAGAGTTTATGACCAGAGACGGTATGCTTAAAGAAGAAGTCTCTGTAGATACCATCGTTGATCTTCTGTCTAAAAGATTTTAATATGATATTTTTGATCATTCCTTTTGCTCTTATTGAACTTTACCTTTCGCTCAAGACAGGGGAGACCATAGGTTTCTTTTGGTCAGTGGTATGGATCGTACTGAGTTTTGCTCTGGGCATGATGCTTTTACAGAAGTCATCACAAACGATGATGGGCAATATGCAGTCAATGAGACAGGGAAAACTTGACCTTAGAAGATTTCAAAATGCAAGTATGTCTTATTTTATGGCTGCGATAATGCTTATTATTCCGGGAGTATTCAGTGACCTTTTGGGAGTCATTGCATTTTTTTACTCACTTTATTTACAATTTATTGCTAAAATAACTCCCGAAGGAACAACACACTTTACAAAACAAGGAGATGATAATGTCATTGATGTCGAAATTATTGATGAGCACAGTTCTAGCAAGCGTGACTCTTAGTGCAAATGCACAGCCGGATAATAAACAATTAGTTAAATATGTGAAGAGAGCTGTGGTTAAAAACCCGCAGGTAAAAGTCAAAGGTGTCACCGTGCTTGAGTCTAAAACGGATGAAAGATTACCGGGATGGACTATTCTTTTGACGACCATGGATCTGGAGTATCAGAAAAAAGAGATCCATGCACCGGAAATGATGTTTGTAAAAGATGGACTTGTCACAGGACATTTAGTGAATCTAAAAACCGGAAATGATTATAGAGATGAGATCAAACCTAGTGTCCCCCAGAGCTATTATGATGATGCGCATCTGCTGTTTGGTAACAAGGATGCAAAGCATAAGATACTTATCTTCTCTGACCCGCAGTGTCCATTCTGTCAAGAAGTAGTACCGGCTATCTTCAAAGTATCTAAAGAGAACCCTGCAAAGATTGCAGTCTATTATTATCACCTACCGTTACTTCGTATACATCCTGTTTCAGATGTACTGACACGTGTGATGCATGTGGCACAACATGAAGGTAAAACAGATGTGGTTGAAAAGATCTATTCATTGAAGATCGACCCAAGAGAGACAGACATGACGAAGATACTTGCGGCAGTGAAAAGCCATACCGGTTATAGTGTAACAGCAGCACAGGTAGATGCAAAAGAGGTGAAAGCAGCTATGCAGGCAGATGAAATGGCTTCGAGTAAACTGATGGTCACAGGTACACCTACGATCTATATAGATGGTGAGTGGGACAAAATGCGTGATGGGTATAAAAAACTCATAAAGTAATAGAGTGGGAATATGCATAAGGCATTACCTAATGCAGAAATAGACAAGGGTAACAGTGGAAAAATTAATTATCGCGACAAGAGCAAGTGATCTTGCCCTTTGGCAGGCATATCATGTTAAAGAGAGAATCGAAACATCTTTTCCTGAGATCACAGTAGAACTGAATAAGATCACCTCTAAAGGTGACAAGATATTGGACAAACCTCTTGCACTCATAGGGGGGAAAGGGCACTTTACCAAAGAGCTGGAAGATGAGATGATTGAGGGAAATGCGCATCTTGCAGTGCACTCGCTCAAAGATGTCCCTACCTATATTCCTGAAGGGTTGGAACTGTGTGCGATTACAACACGTCAAGATCAGAGTGATGTTCTGCTCTCGCATACGTATGAAAGTCTGGATGAACTTCCTCAGGGTGCTGTAGTAGGAACCACAAGTCTAAGAAGACGAATGCAACTGCTTGAAAAACGTCCGGATCTAGTGGTCAAAGAACTTAGAGGAAATGTTAATACAAGACTCAGAAAGCTTAAAGAGGGGCAGTATGATGCAATCATACTTGCTTATATTGGACTGCATAGGCTTGATCTGTTGAAGGATATTCCTTTTGTTGAAAAACTGGATTTCTTTATACCACCGATGGGACAGGCTGCGTTGGGTATTGAAATTGTGAGTGATAATGACAGGGTTCGTGAAATTGCCATGACTTTAAATGATGAGAATTCTTATCTCTGCACAAAGTTAGAACGTGACTTTGTCTCAAAGATAGGAGCAGGTTGTTCTGCTCCTGTGGCTGTGAATGCGATCATCACAGGTGATGATATTACGGTTAAAGCGATGCTTGGATATCCAGACGGTACAAACATTATGCATAAAGCATTGATCTCAAAGGTAAGTACGTGCGATACGTTAGGCCAAGAGTTGGCTGAAGCGATGATCGCTGATGGTGCTTTGGAGGTACTCGAAAAAGCAGAAGTAATAGCATTTAAAGATGAAATGCCAGAAAGACTATAAGTAGGACATACTTATAGATCGAATGTTTTAGAAAAAAAGAGAATACTAAATGCAAGACGTAGTACAATGGCTTAAAGATAACGGCAACTTAAAGATCATAGACGAACCGCTTGATGTGGAGCTTGAGATCCCTCATGTTGCCTATGTCGAGGTAAAAACAGACAACTCTCGTCCTATCCTTTTTACCAATCCTGTGAACAAGGCCAAAGGCATAACGTATGAGATGCCTGTACTGATGAATATCTTTGCCAACAAAGATCTGACCGAAAGGATCTTCGGCAAACATCCTGATACTGTTGCAGAGGGGATCGATGAACTGCTTAAGCTCAAACCACCCAAAGGATTGAAAGCAAAGCTGGCAATGCTGCCTAAACTCTTTTCACTTAAAAATGTATTTCCTAAACGTTTAAAGTTCAAAGGAGAGTGTCAAGAGATCATCATTCCTAAAGAGGAGGTGGATCTGGACAGGTTACCTATACTGAAGACTTGGGAAGAGGACGGTGGACCCTTTATCACGATGGGACAGGTCTATACAAAAAGTCTTGACGGCGAGATGCAGAATCTGGGGATGTACAGACTGCAGCAGTATGATAAAAAGAGACTGGGGATGCACTGGCAGATACACAAAGATGCCTCTCACTTCTTTGACCAGTATCAAAAGGCCGGTAAAAAAATGCCTGTAACCGTGGCTATAGGCGGTGACCCTCTTTATATCTGGTGCGGACAGGCACCCATGCCTCATGGTATGTTTGAATTGCTTCTCTATGGTTTTGTACGCAATAAAAATGCCCAGCTGGTGAAGTCGATCACCAATGATATTTATATCCCTCGTGATGTGGATGTGGTCATAGAAGGTTTCGTGGATCCTGAAGTGATGGAGATTGAAGGACCTTTTGGTGACCATACAGGTTATTATACACTGAAAGAGCCTTTCCCTGTGATGGAGGTTGAGACCATTACAATGAAAAAGAACCCTGTATTTCAGGCAACAGTGGTAGGAAAACCGCCGTTGGAAGATAAGTATATGGGATGGGCTACTGAACGCATTTTTTTACCGATGCTTAAACCTATGGCACCGGATCTTATAGATTATAATATGCCTGAAAACGGCGTGTTTCACAACCTCATACTGGCAAAGATAAAAACACTTTATAAAGGGCATGCACAACAGATCATGCATGCTTTCTGGGGTGTGGGCCAGATGAGTTTTGTAAAACATGCTATTTTTGTAGGAGAAGATGCGCCTGAACTTGAGGAGAGTAAAGCATTGGCTACATATATACTCAATCGACTCGATCAGAGTAAAGTGCTCATCACACAAGGTATCGTGGACCATCTTGACCATTCCTCCTCTGAACAGTTCGTCGGTGGCAAACTGGGTGTGGATGCAACAGGGGATGAAGTAGAAAACGGTGTAGAAGCCTTACTTTCAGATGAAGCGCTACTTGAGAAGATACAAGAGATCAGCAGCAGTGTAGTAGGGCTGAAACAATACATGACAGAGACCAAAACACCGATCTGTGTGATCAGTGTGGATAAACAAAACTCTCAACTTGAGCTGATTCAAAAACTTAAAGGTCTTGAGAAGCATATCAAACTCCTTGTCATTGTTGACCATGCGAATAATGATCTCGATGATGCTTATATGCTCATCTGGCGTGTAGTGAACAATATAGACGCAGGTCGTGATATCATACTTAAACCATTCATAGCGATCGATGGAACGAATAAAAGTGAAGTAGACGGCTATGAAAGAGAATGGCCCGGAGATACTTTCTGTACAAAAGAGGTACTTGATAGGCTTCAGGAAAAAGGGCTTATTGATATAGATGAGGCGTTTATTAAAAAATTTGGATTGCTTCCTTTTTAATTTAATTTCCTTTTAAAGATATTGTGATAATATTTCCTTGTTAATAAAAATTATCAATAAGGAAAAACATGTTAGTAACAAAAAAAGCTCCAGACTTTACAGCAACAGCCGTACTTGCAGACGGTTCAATCGTAGACAACTTCAATCTTATGGAAAACCTAGGTGAAAAAGGTGCAGTACTTTTCTTCTATCCACTAGACTTTACTTTTGTATGTCCATCAGAGATCATCGCATTTTCTCACAGAGCTAAAGAGTTCAGAGAAAGAGGTATCAATGTAATCGGATGTTCTATAGATTCACAATTTTCACACTTCGCTTGGAGAGAAACTCCAGTAGCTGAAGGTGGTATCGGTAGAGTTGATATGCCACTGGTTGCAGACCTTAATAAGCAAATTGCTAGAGATTATGATGTACTTCTTGATGATGCAGTAGCACTTAGAGGTTCTTTCCTTATTGATGCTGATGGTACTGTTAGACATGCCGTCATCAATGACCTTCCACTTGGAAGAAACATCGATGAAATGATCAGAATGGTAGATACAATGCTCTTTACTAATGAGCATGGTGAAGTTTGTCCTGCTGGTTGGCAAAAAGGTGACGAAGGTATGAAAGCAGACACTGCAGGTGTTGCTGAATATCTTGCAAAACACGAAAACGACCTATAATCGTGTATATGTTCCCATCATTAAAGATGGGAATGTATATATCAGTGTATAGCGGTACATTGATATATGCATTGAAAGGAAAATTATGACAGATTATGCAATGCTACTTAAAAGCAGCGGATTAAAAGCTACATTTCAACGTATGAATATATTGGAAAAGATAGAAGCATATGGCCATATGTCTATTGATACTATCTATGCAGAAGTCATTAAAACACATCCATCTCTTTCACTTGCAACTGTGTATAAAAATATTATTTTAATGGTCGAGAAGGGTGTACTTGTAGAAGTGCCTATCACAGGTAAAAAGTCAAAATATGAACTTTTAAAGGAAGATCATATCCATCTGGTCTGTACAGAATGCGGAGAGGTGGAAGATAAACCGCAACACACGGTTGCAGATGAACTCTTTACTTCTATCACAAAGCAAGAGAACTTTACAATAAGTAAACAACAGATCAATCTTTACGGCGTATGTAGTCACTGTATAGATGCAGTTGCCTAAAATAGTTATAGGTTTCATTAAAACCTATAACAACTTATTTAAACAGTGCTGATCCAACCCTCACCAAATTTGATCCACATTTTATAGCCAATTCATAATCACCACTCATACCCATAGAGCAGACAGTCGCACCCTCTTTTTTTAGTTTCTCATAGATACTGTATGTGCTTTCAAAACTTTGTTGTATCAGTTTTGTATCATCACTGTGTGCACCGATTGTCATCACGCCTTTGAGATTGATCTGAGGACAGGTCTCTTTGATCGTTTGGTAGATATCCACAGCCTTTTCAGGAGTTACACCTGATTTCGTTGTTTCATTGGCTGCATTGATCTGAAGTAGGCAGTGCATTTTTGTCTCTTTTGCCAAGAGCTTTTTGTTCAGTTCTGTTGCCAATTCTATACTGTCAAGTGATTGCATAAGGGTAGGACGTAGATCTATGAGGTTATTGATCTTGTTTTTTTGGAGAGAACCGATCATATGCCACTCAAGCGGAAGCTCTTCGAGAGCATGCATACGCTCTTTGAGCTGTTGTACCTGATTTTCACCAAAGGCCCTCTGTCCCAGTTCATAGAGTGTAGCAATATTCTCCAGTTCAGTGTATTTGGCCACGGTGACAAGTTTTACAATGTGGTGTTCACTTACTGCGATACGTGCTTGTTCTATGTTCCATATCACTTCATCAAGATTTGCTCTTAAATGCTCTTTATCAAGTATCATATTTCTTATCCTTTCTAATGAATTACCTGCACGGCTATGCTTCCACTTAGACCATTTTGGTTTTTAGCCCCAAAGTCTATTGATATCATTATACAATCCTAACATCATAAGAGAGATGAGTATAGCCCAACCTACCAATGTGATGATATACATCACTTGTTCACTGGCAGTTCTACCCGTTAACATCTCGTAGAGGTTAAACATAATATGCCCACCGTCCAGTGCAGGTATAGGAAGCAGGTTCAGTACTCCAAGATTGACCGAAATGAGCGCGGTAAAGAAGAAAAGAGCCAGTATACCTGCATTACTCGCTTGGGCAGTGACATCCACGATAGTGATGATACCTCCGAGTTTATCTGTACCGACCACTCCGGTGATCAGTTTTTCTACACTCTCTACGATGAGCAAAGAGGCTTTTTTTGTTTCATCCCATGCATACACCAATCCATCTATCAATCCGAAGTAGACCGTCGTTTGTTGTCCCGATGGACTGATTCCGATGATACGTCTGGTGATCTTTTCTCCAAAGATGTTTCTGTCCTCTATGACCTTTGGTATGAGTTGCAGTGTAATGAGCTGTTCTTCACGTTCTACGACGAGGGTAATGTCACCTTTATCTCCGTTAATGTTCTCCCCGATCTCTTCCCAGTACTGGATATTGTGAGCATTGACTTGAATGATCTTGTCATCCTTGGTTAACCCCGCCTTGAATGCAGGAGTATCTTTTCCTATTTCACCGACATATGGCAAGAGTTTCGGGACACCAATGTTCGCTATCGCAAAGTAAAGCAGAAAAGCCAGCAGGAAATTGGCAAAAGGTCCAGCCAATAATATGATGATACGCTGCCATGGTTTTTTTACATTGTACGAATCTTCATCATAAGAGACCGCATTAGGATCAGTGTCATCCTGTCCTTTCATTTTGACATATCCGCCTAGAGGTATAGCAGAGAGACTCCACTCCGTTTTTCCTATCATCTTGGAGTAGAGTTTTTTACCAAAACCTATGCTAAAGACATCCACCTGTACACCAAAAAAACGTGCGGCTGTAAAGTGCCCAAGTTCATGAAAAAAGATCAGTACCGACAAGACCAAAAGTGCAATTATAATGCCCATAAAATTCCTCTGTTCAAATATTATGAATTATATCCAAGTGTTGTAAAAAGTTGATATAGATTAAAACTATAATGAAAAATTTTTGTTAAAATAAATGAGAAGGATAAAAAGATGAGCGAACAGAAAAATGTAGAAGAAAATATGATACCAAACGATGAAGATGAAGTCTTAGAAGTCAGGGAGGGAATTATAGTAGAAAAAGAGTCTGTAGAAGCACCTATTGAGCCTAGTCCCATCTCGGGAAAAACAACAAAGTACAGTAAGGCAAAAAGTCTTATCAAGAAAGCAAAAAATATAGTGGATAATACATCCAAACGTATAGATGCCTGCAGACATATGTATGAATCTAACCTGAAAGCATATGAGGAGGCTAGATCAACACTGCAGCAAGGTGGTTTTGACGCGAGTGTGTCTTTGCTAAAGCAATTAAAGTATCAGGTCCTATGTGAGGAAGCAGAAAAGCCGGTAGTTGTATTTAGTACTCAAGAAGAATGGAAGCCTTTTAGACTTAAAGATATTTCAAGTGGCAGGATCACAGGACTTTTTTATGCATTACTCGGAGGCATAACTACGGCTGTAGGAATGTTTTATATAGCCACTGAAAAGTTAGAGATGATACTTGATGTCAGGAAAGTACCTTCAGAAAATGAGATAGAAAGTATCTTAGCATGGTTTAGTACTATTATCGGGGTGCAGGAAGATGTTGCCATTGGTACAGGTGTATTGGGATTTATAGTACTATCGGTCATGATTTTTATCTATAAAATACGGATGAGTTTGAAAGCCAGAAGTAATCTTCATTTGGCTGTTAAACAATTTGTTGAAGCAGAACTTTATGCTGTGCAAAAAGATGATTGTAAAGAGAAGATGGAGAAGATAGATACACATGTACAAGATATCATAGGTACCTTGAAAGCCTATCAGATTCTTTTGAACGAACAAAAAGGAAAACTGCAACGTATTCTTTATTTTGAAGGGGAGAAAGAAAAAGGTGCAATGTATCATGAGAGGTCATTGGCAGAGATAGAGGATACAAAAGGGCTTATAGAATCTATAAGTGGTGTATTAAACGTTCCTATAGTAGTAGATGAAAAAATTACTGATGAAAGTATACTTGCTTTACAGAATGCAAAAGATAAACTATATATATTTATTAAAAGGTTTTAGTGATAGGTGTGTACTGTTATTTGTGAGAAGATCATTTGGGATAAAGCCCGAACACTCTCCGAAGAGAGTGGCGTATTCAAACGGGTTTTTAGGAGACTACAATGTTGGATTAAAACTTGTAGTTTACGTATAGTTCAAGCTGATTTACATCAATAGGATTATCGTTGATATCCGTCCAAACAGTACTTTCAGTATTTGTATAAACAATACCAGCATCAATCGCATCTGTGATGTCATACCCAAGCACTACATCAAATTCATAACTGTCATTGTCATAATCTGCATAAGAAACTTCAGTAGCGATATCCATGATCGTTGTTGCAGCAGCCACTTTAAATGCATCAATATCTTCACCTGATGCTAATTGATTAGCTACTGTAGAGTTCCATTGGTTAGTGTAAAGTGAGTTCCATCCAACAAATCCTGTTGCATTATCATTTAAACTGTTGTATGCTGCACTTAAGTCAAACCCTGCTACTGATGTAGATACCATCACACCATATGCTGTTGCATCCGTAACTCCAGCTGTATCATAGCTAGTATCTACGTATTGACCTTCAAGTTTGAATGAACCAAAATCGTAACCAAGATCAGCATAAACTTGAGTATATTTGTCAGGATTGCCTGCTTCTGCACCTGCATCGATATTATAGTACCAAACGCTACCACTGATCGTTTTGTCATCATAGGCTGCACCAATTGTCCAGTTGTCTCCATCAAGTGAACCACCGAATTCACCAGAGTTGTTAGCTCTATGTTTAGTTACATATGATCCAACAAGAGTTACATTTTCTATAGAACTGTTCATTACAGTATACGCTTCAAATGCACCCGGTGCAAGCAACCAATCATAGCCTTGTAGCATTGGTGTACCAAGTAATTGACGACCTGCTACCAAAGTAGTGTCTTCATAGGTTGCTGTTAAGTTCGCGATTTGGAAGAATGCACCTCTTTTATCACCATCTTCGAAGTATCCCCATGTATCTGCGTTCATCGTATTGATGTACCCAACAGCTGAGAAGTTTGCTGTCAACCAATCAGTAAATTTATGTGATACATCCAGTGTTGCGCCAAAAGCTAATTGTGCATGGTCTCCGAACATATCATCAGGGTAACCAGAGCCAGTAGGATCATACTCACTATCATCAGTAATGTAGTATCCTGTTAATTTACCGCCGAAAGTTGTAGCTGACGCCGCTTCAACAACTGGAGCCTCAACAACCGGTTCTACAGGAGCGATGTCTCCGCCTGCAACTGCCGAGCTAACAGCTAAAGCTGCTACTAAACTTAATTTTGTCCATTTCATGTTTTTTCCTTGTTTTTTAATTTGGATAAGTAAGTGTAACATGAACGTTAACGGAAAATAAACGGGAATGTGATTAATTTTTAATCAATTTAATGTGTAGAAGTATGTTTGAAGAAATCTCTGACATATTCATAGCCAGAGTAGAGAGTTAATGCTACAGCAGTCCATAAAAGAAGTTCAGCACCCGGCCACTGCATCAGTAAAAAACCTATAGCGACCATCTGTGCTACTGTTTTTACTTTACCCATCCATGATGCGGCAATGTCAAGGCCTTGACTTACTGCAGATACTCTAAGGCCTGTAATGAAGAGTTCTCGTGTGAGTATAAGAAAGATTGCCCAAGGCGAAGCAGACCCAAGCATCATGAGTCCTAAAAAGCCTGCCAATGTTAACATCTTGTCTGCCAAAGGGTCAAGTATCTTACCCATAGTGGTGATCTGGTTGAAAGTACGTGCGATGTAACCATCAAAAAAGTCTGTAGCAGAGGCTACCACGAAAATAAAGGCTGCAAAGTAGTTGAGCCAAGAAGGGTGTATACCTTGAAAGAGTGATGCATCCTGGTTGACCAGAAAAAGGAACATCACGGGAGCAAGAAGAAGACGGATAAATGCTAAGATATTTGGGATATTAAAGATCTGGGCTTTACTCATCGTCTAACTCCTTATACTTCCTCATATTTGAAGTGAGGTGTTGTTTATCTCTTCATTTTTTTTAGAAAAAAACGAAGCAAAAAAAAGCGTCACTACTCTCAAGTCACTACGCTTTCAAGGGTGTTCATAGTGACAAACACGCATTCGCGTGATTTATAGAAATGGAGAAGGATATCTCCTTAACGGAATGTAGTTCCACCGTCAACAACTAAAGTTTGGCCTGTGATCCATGATGCTTCATCCGTACAAAGAAAATAAACAGCACCGGCAAGGTCTTCAGGGCTTCCCATTCTGTTTACGGCTGATCGTTTAATGGTTTCGGCTTTGACCTCTTCATAGTTGGTGAAGGCTTTTAGTGCATCTGTATCGATAGGCCCACCGGATACTGCATTGACCCTGATACCCATCTCTCCCAGTTCAACAGCAGCATAACGAGCCATAGCTTCAACCGCTGCTTTATTGGTACCATGACCTGCATAGTTTTCGATGTAGATAAGGTTACCTGTTGAACTCAGTGTTACGATGGCACCGCCACCTACTTTTTCCATACGTACGGCAGCTTCTTGTGAACCACGTACAAATGCACCTACCGTGGCAGTATAGATGTTGGTTAAACCTTTTGAAGGTCTGAGTTTCATGAATTTACCATAACCACCTACGACCGGACGGCCGTAGATCATAGCATTAGATACAAAGAAATCGACTCTGTCAAAGTCTTTATCGATCGCTTCAAACAGAGGTTTGAATTCATCAAGTTCTAATATGTTCAGTGGGTATGCTCTTGCCTTCACACCGTATTTGCTCTCAAGGTCTGCAGCGATCTTATCGGCAGCTTCTTTGTTAGAGTTATATGTAAATGCGATATTTACACCATTCTGAGCAAATTTTTCGGCTACGGCTTTACCGATACCCTTGGTTGCTCCTGTGATGACAAGTGTTTTACCTTTCATTTCTGACATATTATGCTCCTACTATATTGTATTTTTTCATGACTTCTTCGATCTTTTTCATATTTTTACTGCTTGGAGGTACAAGAGGTAATCTATATTCGAGTGTATCGATCAGTCCTGCGATATACATCGCGGCTTTGATCGGAATAGGATTGCTTTCACAGAAAAGCACTTTGTTGATCTCAAAAAGTTTATCATTAATGGCTTTAGATTTTACAAAGTCACCTTCAAGCGCTGCATGAGTAAGTTCTGCTTTCATATCTGGTAAAAGGTTGGAAGTGACAGAAGTGATCCCCTTTCCTCCACTGGCTAAAATAGGAAAATCGATAACATCATCACCAGAGAATACATAGAGGTCAGGTATTTTTGCCAAAAGTTCAACTGTTCTTTCTATAGACCCTGTTGCTTCTTTGATACCCATAATGTTCTCTACATCATCATAGAGTCTTTTCACTGTATCGGGTAAGATATCTACACCTGTACGTCCCGGTACATTATAGAGCATAAAAGGTACTTTTACGGCAGAAGCAATCGCTTTATAATGTTGGTAAAGTCCTTCCTGACTTGGTTTATTGTAATAAGGACTCACAGAGAAGATTGCATCTACACCACATGCTTCAGCATGTTTGGCGATGTCAATGGCTTCATGCGTCGCATTGCTTCCTGCTCCAGCAAGGACTTTTGTCTCTGTGCCTTTACAGACTTCAACAGCTATCTCAATACATCTTTTGTGCTCATCATGACTTAGCGTCGCACTCTCACCTGTCGTTCCTACAGGACATACCGCATCGATCCCATGCGCTATTTGTCTTTTGATCAGTGTTGCATAGGTTGCTTCATCCAATGTACCATTTTTAAATGGAGTGATCAGTGCAGTGGTCGCACCTGTAATATAGTTACTCATCTCTACTATCCTAGTTTTTTTTCAAGATCACAGTTGTTGAAAAATTGTGATCAAAATACTTTTTAGCGGCATCGCTAATATCTTTGAGCGTAATTTTATCCAATTTCTCTTCATATTCAAGTAAAGGCTGGATATTTCCCTTGACATAGTAATCTCCATAGAGCCCTGCAACGGAACTTGAACTCTCTAAAGAGTAGATAAATTCTGCTTTTGTATTGATCTTGACCTTATCTAGTTCGGCTTGTGTGACATCACCGTTTTTGATCTTTTCAAGTTCAGCAAGGATCTCTTTTTCCAAAGTATCCAAAGATGCTTGAGGTGAACACATCGCCATTATGAGAAAAACACCAGGGTCTGCAAGTTCCATATTGTAGCCATAAACCTGGTTTGCCAGTTGCTTTTCATTCACCAGTGTTTTTTCGAAACGTGAACTTTTCCCGGCACTGAGTATATGGCTGATCGCAGAAAGCACTACCTGGTCATCATCTTCATAGTTGGGAATGGAATAGGTGATCGCAAGGGTATCGACCTGATTACTCTCTTTATGAAGTACAGCTCTCTTTGCACCATCTATTTTAGGTTCAACAGCAGTGACCTTTGGGATCTCATGTTTATTTTGTATGTGTCCAAAATATTTTTCTGATTCTTTAAAGACCTCTTCAGGTGTGATATCACCAGCTACAACTAAAATGGCATTACTTGGTTGATAATAACGTTGATAGAAGTCTCTTATATCTTCTATCTTCCATGAGAGAATGTCTTCCATAAAACCGATCGGTAGCCAATGGTAAGGGTGGTAGGTAAAATGTGTATTGAAGACCCTGAAGTAAAGATAGCCCATAGGGTTGTTATCTGTTCTAAGACGTCTCTCTTCAGCAACCACATCACGCTCTTTTTGAAACTCTTCATCGGTGAGTTTCAGGTTATGCATCAGTTCAGAGAAGAGGTCAAGACTGAGTGCCAGGTTCTTACTGGCAGTTTTAATATAGTAGTGTGTTTTGTCAAAACCGGTGGCTGCGTTATTGACACCCCCGCGACTTTTGACGATCGTGTCAAATTCACCCTCTTTGAGTTTATCTGTAGATTTGAAAGAGAGATGCTCCAGCATATGAGCCATACCGCTTTTACCCATCACTTCATTTCTACTTCCTACTTTGTAGTAGATATCTGTCGTGATAACACCTGAATCGTTATCCATAGGGATGACAACGATCTGCATGCCGTTATCCAATGTTTTTGTAAAATGTTCTGGCAATGAATTGGCCATTGATACTCCTGTTGTGATCATACATCCGATGATAAATGTATATGTAAAGTGCCTGAGGCTTTTTAGGCTCATTTGTAATCTGCTCCGATGGCTTCGCTGATATGTTTATAACCATCTTTTTGTAAGAGTTTAATTAAACCTTCATTGATCTCTTTGATCAGTGCCGGACCCCTGTAGACAAGCATACTGTAAACCTGTACCAAAGAGGCACCGGCTTTGATACGTCTGTAGGCTTCTTCTGCAGAGTCTATACCCCCTACAGAGATAAGTAGGGTCTTACCATACAGCTCTTTACCTATGGCTTTGAAGAGCTGGTATGATTTTTCTGTCAGCAGTGCCCCTGAGATACCACCGAAGTCTTTGGCATGCGGTGTCAAAGAGTAATCGATCGTTGTGTTGGTAGCGATGATACCTGCAGCACCTGCTTCGACCGCTGTTTTACAAAGAGCAATGGCATCTTCTGCTTCCATATCCGGAGCAATTTTAAGCAGCACAGGCTGTGTGGTGATCTCTTTTGCCATTTTAAAGATAGCCTTGATAAATGCCTCATTTTGAAGATCTCTCAGACCCGGTGTGTTTGGAGATGAAATGTTGATCACAATGTAGTCACCATAATTTTTAAATGCTTTAAAGAGTGTTTCATAGTCATTGAGTGCTTCATCTTCGGGAGTCAGTTTGTTTTTTCCTATATTGATACCCATAGGGTAATCAAAGAAGTAGAGTTCTTTAAGACGCTGCAGCATGTAGTGGCTGCCTTTGTTGTTAAATCCCATAGCATTTTGTATGGAGTTGTCTTCAATGAGTCTAAAGAGTCTCGGTTTGACATTACCATCTTGCGGTTTGGGTGTCACGGTACCTATCTCTGTAAATCCAAACCCCATGGTCGGCATGGCGGTAATGTACTGACCGTTTTTGTCAAATCCTGCTCCCAATCCTACAGGATTTTGAAAGGTACGTCCAAAGATCTCCTGTTGGAGGATAGGATGTGTAACAAAGTTCTTGTTCTTCACATAACGCAGTAGTACAGGACAGTGAGCAATAGCTCTAAGTCCAAGTCCGGCAACAGTGTGTGCTGTCTCAGGATCAAGTTTAAAAAGGATTTTTTTGAGATTTTGGTAAGAAAAAAGTGACAAAGAAGACTCCATAGTTATAGTGTGCTTATTATAGCAAAATAATCAAAAAAAGTAATGTAAAGAGAGGCTTACACCCTGCATAGTATCGAGTGGATCGAGAGCTGATACTTTATAGTAATGATAGGAAAGATCTACATCCATCGTTGCCGTGGCATAGATCAGGAATCCGAAATTGCCTCCATAGTAAATCCCGTCATTGTCTGAAGAAGTGTCCTTCTCATAGTGAAGATATCCGACAGTGGCACCCAAATAAGGTCTTACTTTTGGTGTGCCAAAGAGCTCATCAAGGAGTATTTTATCTATTTCTATTGCAAAAGTTTGAAGATCATTATTACCAGAGAGTGTAAATACGGTACGCCAATCCAGGGATTGCTTACCATAGCGAAATCCCAGAAGCGTTTCATTCTGGCTGGATGTCTGGTCTAGAGATTTCATATCTATGGAGTGTGTGGCCAGGGTTGCCCCTATGAAAGGAAATTGTTCACTCTCCTGCTGTGCAGAAAGCAACGTACATAAAAAAGTAAAGAGGAGGGTGAATCGTAACATATTATAAACTCCCTGATAATTTTTGATAGGTTGGACACTCTTGTAACAAGGTTTGATGTGAACCCCTGCAGATGATCTCTCCTTTTTGGAAGACCAGGATGGTATCGGCATCTTCTATGGTGCTTAATCTGTGTGCGACAGTGAAAGTGATCATTTCTGATTTTAGCTCATGCAATGCTTGTTGTATCAGGGCTTCACTTTTGTTATCTAGTGCAGAGGTCGCTTCATCCAGTATGAGAATATCCGGGTTCTTATAGAGTGCACGAGCCAGAGCGATACGCTGTCTTTGTCCTCCGGAAAGGTTGTCACCGCTTTCAGATAAAAGTGTGTGTATGCCGTCATCTAATTTACTGATGAACTCCATAGCATAGGCTTTCTCCAGTGCCTCGACCACACGTTCCTCATCTATCTCTTCACCGTAAGCGACATTGGCTGCGATGGAGTCGTTAAAGATGTAGATACGCTGTGTCACATAGGCTATCTTTTTATGTAACGAAGTGAGTGTGAAATCCTTGTTCTCCTTACCGTTGATGAAGATCTTTCCATCACTAGGGTCATAGAAACGTACCAGCAGATTGACCAGTGAACTTTTACCCGCACCACTGTCACCTATCAATGCAATGGATTCACCTTTTTGGGCTTGAAGCGTGATATGCTTTAATGCCGGAATCTCATCGTAATGGAGTGAAACATTTTCTAACGTGATCGTTTCAATAGGGGCTAAAAGTTCGTTCCCTCCTGATGTGATGTCGGGTTTAGTATCAAGCAGTTCCTGCATACGTGTATTCGCAGTGATGGCATCTTGTGCTTGATTGTAAAGGGTTGAAATACGTTTTATGGGATTGTAAAGCATGAAGAGTGCGGTAGCAAAGGCAAAGAATGCACCTACGGTCATATGCCCATCAATGACTTCTTTCCCTCCAATATAAATAACAGCACCGATGGCAACAGAACCGAGAATTTCCATAACCGGTGAAGTGAGTGCATTGGTTCTTATCTGCTTCATGATAAATCTAAAAACATTCTGGTTTTCAGTAGAAAAACGTTCATGTTCATAAACTTGAGAGGAGTGAGATTTAATGACTTCAATATTAGATAAGATCTCACCAAGTCTCGAGGTCATATCTGCTGTACTTTCTTGGGAAAGCTTGGAATATTTACGCATTTTTTTAGCAAGTTTTGACAGTGGAAAGACAGCTATTGGCATGATGATCAGAAAATAAAAGGCAAGTTTAGGACTTTGATAAATAACATATCCTGTTAATGCAACAATGGTTAACCCTTCTCTTATAAGGTCGGGGATAATTTGAGCCACTACGGATTGTATACGTGATATATCATTGGTTACGCGTGAGAGTATCTCTCCAGTATGCATCTTTTTAAAAAATGTCATATCAAGATAGGTGAGATGCAATACCAGTGTATCCCGTAGTTTTCTCACTACATCTTGACCAATATACGAAGTATAATATGTTTGTACATATTTTCCTATACCCTGAAGCATAAAAACACCAACCAACAGAAAAGGCATGAGGGTAAGCATAAATACATCTTTATTAATGAATACATCATCAAGCACAGGTTTAATGAGATGTGCACTACCTGCTGTTCCCACTGCAACAGCGATCATCCCAAGAATGGCAAAGAAAAACTCTCTTTTGTAGCCTGCTAAATAGGGGAGATACTGTCTGAGAAGGTCTTTCATTACGCTTTTTCCCAAAGTGTGCCATCAGGAGTATCCATGATAGATATCCCCAGAGCTATCAGTTCATCTCGTATGGCATCTGAGCGTGAAAAGTTTTTTTCTTTTTTTGCTTCACTGCGTTCGGAGAGCAGTGTTTCTATCTGTTGCTTTAATGCTTCATCTACGCCAATTTGGAAATAAGAGAAAGGCTCTTTCCCTCCAAAGCCAAGCAGAGTATCGATAAATTCGATGTTTGCCAAAGTCTCTTTTTTAAGGGCTTTGTCTTTTGGATTGTTATCTAAGGCATCATTCGTTGCAGCTACCATTTCATCTATGACCGCAAGGGCTATGGAGATGTTGAGGTCATCGCTCATCGCATCAAGCAGTGCTTTTTTGAAAGTTTTATTGACTGCAGAAGCTTTCCCCGGACTAACACGTTTTTTCAGTCTGTAGAGCTTGTCGAGTCTTTTTTTAGCGGTCAGTAGATCTTCTTCGTTAAAATTAAAATCATTCCTGTAGTGTACCGAGTTGAGGTAGTAACGAAGGATCTCTCCATCATAGACCTTGAGAGCATCTTTGAGAAAGAAGCTGTTGCCCAGAGATTTACTCATCTTTTCACCGTTTATTTGAACAAAACCGTTATGCATCCAGTACTTTGCCAGTTCATGTCCTGTGGCACAGCGGCTCTGTGCTGCTTCGTTTTCATGGTGAGGGAAGAGCAGGTCGGCACCGCCTGCATGGATGTCTATACTGTAATCCTGTGTGCCATGGTCATGCGAAAAGTGCTTTTCTATCATCGCAGAACACTCTATGTGCCATCCCGGACGTCCTGAAGAGAAAGGTGTGTCAAAACAGATATCTTCATTTCCTTTACACGCTTTCCAGAGTGCGAAGTCCTTGGGATTTCTTTTTTCCGAAGTGTGCGCCACGCGGCTCTGGTTGTCCTCATCTTCACCTACCTGGTGTGATATCTCTCCATAATGTGGATCCTTACTTGTATCAAAGTAGACATCACCTGTGGAGATGACATAGGCGATATCTTTATCGATCAGTGTCTGTATCATGGCTTCTATCGCATGCAGGGATTCTGTGGCCTTTGGCTCGATATCGGGACGCTGTATACCAAGTGCTGCCATCTCTTCAAGGTAGCGGTCGATGTAAAATGAGGTGAGCGCTTCCATGCTTTTACCCGTTTCTTCCACTTTTTTGATGATCTTGTCATCAATGTCGGTAAAGTTCTTCCCCAGTGTGACTTTGTATCCAAGGGCTTTGAGCGTACGGGAAAGGAGGTCAAAAGAGAGGCTGCTGCGTGCATGGCCCAAATGTGCATCATCATAGACAGTAGGCCCGCAAACATAAATGCTTGCTTCCCCTTTACGGATGGGTTTAAAAGGAAGTTTTGTTTTTTGTACGCTGTCATAGATGTGCATAGTAATTGCTGGACCTTTAATAGATGTAGTGCTGTGATTATAGCTAAAAGTTGATTAGAAGAGATTACGTACAGGTTTTGTCTGAAGCTTTATGAAACACATAGACGAAAAAAAGAATGAATTTATACAAGATTTTAGTTTGAAGAAAATGATTAACACAAAATTAACACAACCATCATAGAGTTTTATTATTCAATTTAAAAGGGAAGACATGAAAATAAAATATTCGATGATAGTAGCTTTAGCGATTGCTTCAAGTATACATGCAGCAGAAGATCTAGAAATGATCACTGTTGAATCATCAACGATAGCTGACAGATTTGAGTCAAAGAAAACAGAAGTTTCAAATATTTCAGAAATAAGTGGGGAAGAAGTGGATGCAGAACATGCTGTAAATATTCAACAAGTTCTACAATCTATTCCCGGTATCACTACTGAGGTTACTACAGGAGACTCTTTAAAGATTCATTTAAGAGGTGTAGAAAACCAAATGTATATGGGGGAAAAACCCGGAGTTGCAGTTGTCATTGATGGGGTACCTGTATTTGAAAGAACTGGGAGAGTAAATATTGACCTTGACAATATAGAAAGTATTAAGGTGCTCAAAGGTGGGGCTTCATATTTGTTCGGTGATGATGCATTATCTGGTGCCGTGATTATTACAACAAAAAGAGGTGCAAAATATAATAATAATTTTGCATCTGTTGAAAAAGGAAGTTTTGGGTTTCAAAAGTTATTGGCAAGAACTGGATATTCAAACGATGATTTAAGTTTTCATATTCAAGCCAGTGAAAGAAAAGCTGATGGATATCATGAGGATTCTGATTATAAGAGTAGGTATCTTAACGGTAAGTTTGAATATTATTTGGATGATACATCAGATATCACATTCGGTGCAGAACTATCTGATAGACAAAAAGATTCTCATGGTACTGTCGGAGGTGAAACAGAAGCAAGGACAAACCCAAAATCCATATATACTGGAGTTCAGGAAAGTAGAGACTATACAAGACAATATGATGTGCAGCTTTCAAAGTTCTTTGCAACCTATTCTAAAGATTTTGAGGATAATTCAAATTTTATGCTAAATGGGTATATCTATACAGACGATACTAAGTATATATCATCTCCTCAAACGAAAGATGACAACAATACAGCACAAGACTATTATGATGATAATGACTATGTTTATAACAATGATTATTCACAGATACAAAGAGGTATCAAAAGTGAATATAGAACATCAACTGAATCATATGCAACACTTTTAGGCTTGGATCTAAGAGCAAATGAATATAAAAATAAATCAACATACAGAGCGGCTCAGGCACTTGTAACATATGGACCATTTGGTGGTGTTGATCAAGGATATTTTCAACCTGGTGACTTTAAAAGTGATGACAGTACAGATGAAAATGTTTATGCAATATATGGTGAGTATAAGCGAGCTGTCAGTGAGAATTTCAGTGTGACTACGAATCTTAGGTATGATTGGATCAAATTGGATTATCATGATTATAAAGATAATAATTTTAAAGAAGATTTTAAAGTTTGGTCATACAGAATCGGAGCAAATTATCAACTAGATAAAGATTCTACCATCTATACCAATTTTTCTACAGGATTCAGAGCCCCAACTGTAGAACAACTCTATGCAGGAGACGTAAGTGCATGGGGTAGTACGATCAACAACCCTGATTTGGATCCAGAACAATCATTTAATTATGAGATAGGTTATAGAACTAGTCGAAACGGCATAAACTATGATATTTCCATTTTCCAACTTGATAGAAAAGATTTTATTATGAAAACCTCAGGTAATTATGGAGATACAGATACTGATGATATGTGGGATAATATCGGTGGTGCAAGACATAGAGGTTTAGAACTTGCAGTAAACGGTAATCTCAGAAAAGATCTCTATTTTAATTTGGCCTATACCTATTTAGATGCTACCTATACTGATTACGATAATTATGGTATGACACTTGGAGCAGATACATGGAATGCTCCAGCACCTGTTTATTATTATGACGTCACTGGAAACACTATTCCAAGAACTTCTAAACATCAATTGAATGTAATAACCAACTATCAAGCGACAGATGACTTAAAACTTACGGCAGAAGTGAATGCAAGATCCCATTACTATGCCGATGATTTAAACGCACTTGAGATCGAGGGACATGCGACCCTAAATTTAGGTGTTGACTATAAAGCCACCATAAACAAGTATGATCTGAATATGTTTGTAAGAGTAGATAATGTGTTCGATAAACAGTATTACAATTCAGCAAGATCAAGTAGTGACAGAAACGAAGATGGTGTATTTGATCATGAAGATCTATCTATTACAGTAAACCCAGGAAGGGTTATTAATGCTGGTTTAAGTATGAAGTTTTAAAGGAGAAGAGATAGATGGTAGAGTTCAAAGAAAACAGAGATAGAAATGATATATACGGCATGCCCGTATTAGGATTCTTGTTTAAAAATCAAGCATTCTTGATGGTGTTGAAGCTAGCAGTTCTTGCACTCTTTATCTATGGTGTCTATATGGGTTTTGCTGATCCTGGTAAGGAAAACATCTTTACCAGGCATCTCTTTTGGGGACTCTTCTGGTCCCTTTTTATAGTGGTGACGCTTACCACCTTTGGTAGAATTTTTTGTGGTATCTGTCCTCATGGATTCTTAGGGAAATATATCACGAAGTTCGGTCTTAAAAAAGATATGCCAAATTTTTTGAAAAATAGATTTATTGGTATTTTCATTCTCTTTTTTGGATGGTGGGGTGTCTATTATCTCGCACCTGGATTTTGGAAAGTACCACTTGCTACAGCTTGGCTTTTCACTGGTATTACATTGGTTGCTTTTGTGATGTATTATCTCTATAAAGATATGAGCTATTGTAAATATATCTGTCCCATCGGTACTTTGACAAAAGCCTATGCAAAAGTATCATTTACGGAGTTGGGTACGTATAAAGAGGATTGCAGCAGCTGTAAAACTTTGGATTGTGCAGTGGCTTGTCCTTACAACTTAAATCCATTCTCATTTGACAATAAAAATTCTATGGATGACTGTACACTTTGTATGGATTGTAGTAGTGCCTGTGATGCTGTGGCATTCAGGTTCATTAAACCTTCAAGAACATTGTTTGAAAAATTTAAATTCAACAAGGCAGAAGTATGGTCATTTATACTTATTACCGCTGCTATTTCACTTACGATGAGTTTTCACCATGGACTTAATCGTTCAGCTATTGCAGATGAATTTATCTGGTCAAAAACTGCAGTATTTTCTCAACAGTATATAGATTTTGGTACATGGGATGCCATCGGTCTATTTGCATTTATCTATGCGACCATATTGTCAATCAGTGTCGTATATATCGGTATGTTTGTTGCATCCAAGGTTTTGAAAGCATCTTTTGAAAAGACGTTCTATACTTTAGGTTATGCATTTGCTCCACTGTTCATTATTGGCGGATTGGCACACTTGATACATAGTTTTTTTACACATAATTATGCAGAGATAGCCAATGGTTTCATTTATGGATTTGGTTTGGAAGCCGGTCCGGTTGAAAACCTGGCTTCAAGAAGAGATGCCTGGTTACATATCTTTGATGTGATTCCTTATATCGCTGTACTATGGGGTTATCTGATCCTTGCAAAAAGAATGAAGTCTTTTAAAGCAACAAAGATGAAGAAGATCATAGCGTTTGTGTTTGCTTCTTCTCTTATCACGCTCTATCTGTCAACAAATCTATATAGTGCTTATGTGTTTAAAACATATGGTGCGGCAAAAAGTAGTCATCATGGAAGTCATGGGAATCATGGTGCAACAACACCTGCAAAATCAAAAACACCTGCAATGAAGTGTCAATCTGGTAAATGTGGCGCATCTATGAAGTAATGCCATTAGTATGATGTCCGTTGGACATCATACCTAAGGTGTTCACAAAAACTTTTATTATTCTACTCATTCAGAGCAAATCATCCTGTCAAAGTATGCAAAAAGAGTATTATAATTCTCGTATCATATCAAGTAGTAAAAGATTGACTTCATATAATAGGATAGAGAATAGTAGCACAGCTAAAAGCCAATAAAGAGACCTTTTTGATCTAACGATCTTCCAAAACCTCTTTGTCCCAACCTCTCTGACTGTAAATATAAAAAGTACCCATCCTCCTATACTTCCGGCCAATGCTAGTCCTGAAGCTCCAAGAGGATACATGAGGATCAGTGAAAATGTTACAGAAGTGATCAGAGAGTAGACAGCAATTTTGGCTGCCTTACGGTGTCTATGTGATGCATATAGAAAGAGAGAAAAAAGTTTTGCCAGTCCGAAAGGAAGCAGACCTACCATGTACATTTGAAGTACATTGACCGTTTCGAATGTTTGTACATTGGTAAATTTCCCTCTCTCAAAAAGCAGCCATACTATGGGTTCTGCAAGCAGTATACCACCGACCATCGCTCCACCCAATAAAAATGCAAGTAACCAAAAGGCCTGGTTGAGGTTTTTATATGCTTCTGTTTCATTGTTATTTTTAAGTGCTTTAGAGACAGAAGGAAAAAGTACCGTTGCTGTGGCGATGGCAATGATGGCAAGCGGAAGCTGGAAGACACGGTTGGCATAAAAGAGGTAGGAGACAGAGCCAGTCATGAGGAATGTTGCCAAAAGTGTATCTATGAAAGCAGAGATCTGGGGTGTGGAGTTCCCTAGAATACCAGGTAAAAAGAGAGATTGAAAATGCTTTTTCTCATCATCAACATCTTTGTTTTTTCTGTATTTCCACCCACCTATAAGGATTTTATGCAAGCTAAGCTTATGGAGTGTGACAAGGTGCGCCAGTATCTGAAGTCCTCCGCCGATGAGTACGGCAAAACTGAGTGCATACGCAACTGTTTTTGGATCTTCTTTCATATAGATGTAGAGTGCTGCAATCATCGAGATATTGAGCAGGGCTGTTGACATGGCTGTGGTGGCAAAATGGTCTTTGTATTGGAGCATAGTGGCTAAAAATGTCACGATGAAGATGAGGTCCAAATACCAAAAGTTGATGGCGGTCAAAGGTGCGGTTTTTGCTATCAGTTCTTTCTCCCATCCCAATGCCAAGAGTTTAGTGATAGGTTCGGGAAAGAACGTAATGAGTAGAGAAAAGGCCATTAAAAAGAGTAGAAAGCGTAAAAATATAGCAGTGGCAAAGACCCCTTTGTGCCTGCTCGCTACAAAAGAGGGCATAAACGCTTGTGTGAATGCCCCTTCAGCAAAGATACGGCGAAAAAGGTTGGGAAGTTTAAAGGCGACAAAAAACATATCACTCCACATGGAAGCACCGAGAGCTGAAGCCATCAGAACATCACGTCCTAGTCCAGTGATACGTGAAACTAGAATACCGAAGCTGTTGGTGAAGATGGATTTAAGTCGCATAAGTCTCTTTAATATTAAGTTGCAGGTATTTTAGCGTAATGTAGATTTGAATAAAAATATGTATCAAAATACATTTGCAGTGATACCTTATAAAGTGATCACTTTATAAGGTATGCATGGCAGATATTTTAGGAAGTGGTGGATAGATTGAGAGAGTGATGCTAGAAAATACTTTAGAACTTGAATTATAACGGTGCTCTGTCAATTCGGCTTAAAGTATCGTTCACTTGAAGAATTTTCGATCGTATACTCTCAACACCAAACGATGTGAGTCTGGCTTCATGCTTCTCAATATAACGTTTAGCATCGGCTTCATTATCGAAAAGATAAATCCCTCCGGCAATCTTTTGCTCTTTGGATTCTGTCCATATTTTCCAGACCAAACCAGGTTCATTGGCGATATCTTCAGCAAGTCCTTGCATCGCATTACTCATTTCTTCTTCAAAAGGCCCGTGATAGGGAAAATCTACTTGGACAAGAAAATTCATGTTATACTCTCCTTATAATGTGTATGTATATAATGTCAGATGAAGTATACACAATATTATAATTATTGTCAACTAGGTTTACAATGTCATTCTGTTTTAATGCTTTAAAATCAAGCACTCTTTTTAATCAAATCATTCTTGAAAGCCTTGAAAAAGAGGGTTTTTCGAACTTGAGTCCATCACTGCTTAGTATCTTTGCCCACTTGGCTGAAAGCGAGCCTACAAGTGTAAGCGCGTTAGCTAATCTTCTTAGTGTGAGCCGCCAGGCGATGCATAAAAGTATAAAGATATTAGAAGGTTCTAACTACATCACGCTTGAAAAACGCCCTACGAACCGTAAAGAAAAAATGGTTGTTCTGACGGATCGAGGAGAAGAACTCGTGCAGTGCGCATTAATGACTATTGCCAAGACTGAAGAGAAAATGGCAGACTTTCTTGGGACAGAAGCCTTCAAACTATTTATAGAGAATCAGGAAAGATTGACCCTTTTTTTAGAAAGTATTTCACATAGTGAACCATGATAAAGAAAAAAACTTCATTAGGTACATACCTCAGTGATCAAGTTTTTTACGCAGGTACTTTTAAGATAAATATTTAAAATGACTTGATATTTGTTACTAATTAGTAATATAATGCTGGTAGAGGTGTTAAGATGAAGATAAAAAATACAACCAGTTACGGAAAGAATGCTGATAGATCCATGCAAACTTGGATACAGTTATTCAGAGTATATAATAAAATAAGAGCAAAAGAAATTGCCTATATTACATCATTTGGTATAACCATGAACCAATTTGAAGTACTAGAAGTGCTTTACCATAGAGGTGATCTTAATGTTGGTACAATTACAAAACTAATTATGAGTACACCTGGAAACGTAACCGTTGTAGTCCGAAACTTAAAAAGAGATGGTTATATAACTTCTTTACCGGATCCAAGTGATAAAAGGGCCTCTATTTTATCAATAACGGAAAAGGGAAAAGAGCTTATAGAAAAGTTGTTTCCAACACATGCAAAGAATTTTGAAGGCTACTTTGAAGCTTTAAGTGAAGAGGAGACCAACACACTATTTACACTTTTAAGAAAATTACACAAGTCAGTGTAGCTTTTTTTTGTGCAAATATTACTAATTAGTAACAAAAGGGACAAAAATGAAATTATTCAAACTAGGACTTACATCGATTTTAGCAGGAGGTGCATTAGTTGCAGGAACCTATAATGTTGATACAGCACATTCACATATTGGGTTTAAGGTCAGACATATGATGATCTCCAATGTCAATGGAAAATTTAATACATTTAACGGGACATTTGAATATGACGAAGAGACAAAAACATTAAGAAGTTTAAACGGAACTGTAGAGGTGAAGTCTATCAATACAGAGAATGCAAAAAGAGATGAGCATTTGAGAACATCAGACTTTTTTGCAGCAGCAGAATATCCTCAGATGACATTCATACTTGAGAAAGTTAAAGGTGAGACGGCTTACGGTAAACTCACGATGAGAGGTGTAACAAAAGATGTGGCATTTGAATTTGAAAATAATGGTCTAGTTAAAGACCCGTGGGGCAACATAAGAGTTGGACTAGCGCTTAGTGGAAAAATCAACAGGTTTGACTATGGAATTAAATATAATGAGATACTTGAGGCAGGAGGTGTTGCAGTAGGTGAAACTGTGAAGATCAATGTGGAATTAGAAGGGATTTTAATTCGACCGTAAAGAAGAAGAAAATGACAAGAAAAGATTTTTTAAAGCTACTCGCTTTAACATTAGGAGGTTTAACCATGCCACTTGCTGCAAAAGAAACAAAAAGAGCTCCTGCTTTTTTTGTGGGTCATGGTAACCCCATGAATGCTCTAGGCAATAATGCTTTTACAAAATCACTGAGAACTTTAGGTGAATCGATCGAAAAACCCAAAGCTATTTTAGTTATCTCAGCACACTGGAGTACACCGTATAATGCCATTAATATCCATCAGAGTGATGAACTTATGTATGACATGTATGGATTTCCCGATGCCCTGTATAAAGTAGCATATCCTGCGCCAAATGCTGATTTTTTGGTCTCTGACTTGCAAAAACTATTTCCACATCTACAAGTGAAAAATAGAAATCTCGACCATGGGGTATGGAGTGTTTTAGTGCACCTGTTCCCAGATGCAGATATTCCCGTGATGCAATTATCGATCAACCATACATTGTCCATGCAAGCACATTTTGAAATGGGTCGAAGGATTAGAACATTGCGTGAGCACGGTGTGATGATAATCGGCAGCGGAAATGTTACACACAATCTGCTGGATATCCAAGCACAACAAGATGCGCCAGCCGTTCCTTGGGCAAAAGAGTTTGATGATTTTGTAAAAAATGCCATAGAGAAACAAGACTATAATGCATTGATACACTTTAAAGATAGGCAACGTTATGCAGAGCATGCACATCCGACAACAGAGCATTATATCCCCTTACTTTATATCGCAGGTAGTGCTTATAAGGATGACAAAAGTATATTTGTTTATGAAGATATGGAACATGGAACACTAAGTATGCGGAGCTGGCTGCTTACATAAGCTCTTGAGGAACAGGACAGTGAAAACATGTCAATTTGACATTTTTTTGCCGCTGACATAAAACTCTTGATATACTTTGACAATTAAATCAAAAAGGGCAGATATGATAGTAGGCATAGAAGGTACCATAGAACGAAAAGATCCCACTTTTGTACACCTGAATGTAAACGGATTGATCTATGAAGTGTTGGTTTCTATCAACACTTCAAACAGTATACAAGAGAAGAAAGTCAAACTTTTTGTCACACAGGTCATACGAGAGGATGCCAATCTTCTTTTTGGCTTTATGGATACGAATGAAAAGAAAATGTTTGACACCGTACTGAAAATAAACGGTGTAGGACCCAAAGTAGGACTTGCGATCTGTTCTACCTTCACTCCTGAAACCTTTGCCAAAGTCGTAGCCTCTAAAGATGTCAGTATGCTCAAGCGGGTGCCCGGTATAGGACCTAAGGCTGCAAGCCGCATCTTGGTCGAACTGGCTGATTTCATTGTTGATGGAAATGAAGAGAGTGCCAACTCAGGTGCCATTGGCGAAGCAACGATGGCCCTTGAGAGTCTAGGATTTAAAAAAGATGTGATTCAAAAAGCACTTTTAGGGGCTACAGGGGATACAAGTACCCTGGTTAAAGAGGGATTGAAAAAGTTACAGAGATTATAAACATGTCTTTATGCTTTTTTAAAGATCAACTCTTTGACATTTTGTCCTATTTCTTCTGCGACGACAGAACATTTGACGACAAAAAGATAATAGATGGGACGTGTGGCCACATGATAGAGACTTTCAAAGTTACCCATACCTTTTGCCAACACTATATCTGCACGATCAAAGATCTCTCTTGAAGCACTGTTTGCTTCTTCAAGATCATAGCCCGGTGTTTTCACACCTGCATCGACGATGTGGGCACAATCTTTGAGCAATTGTCCCTCTTTAATCGTGACATCATTGATGATGGGGGTGCCTCTGACAAAATAGTGGACAGTGATATCATACTCTTTTTTAATGGTCTCTATCAGTAGCTTATCAAAAATATGTTCTCCGACATTATCGCCGATGAGCACCATCTCTTTGGCATGCTGTAACTCTTCCATGAATTCTAAAGTATGATCGATAGCAAATGTTCTATGTAAATGATATTGGATCATTTGGTTCAGATCAAACTGTTTCTGTGATCCAAAATCAATCACATTCCCTATGACAGCCATTTTAAGTACATCGGGAATCGTGTGTATGCGAGAGGTATCTATTTTTAATGCTTCTTTTGTAGCCTGTTCTTTTGCAAGGGCTACAGGATCTTTTTCTCCTGTGACATCAGAGATAGCCTGATAAATATCCTTTGCGATCTGTGGAGGGGTACTTGACATAGTATGCTCGATTAAAACCTGTGCAGTTTTGTCGAACACTTCTTTACTGGTGGCATCATCAAGCTTCAAAAGTTTGGTCACTCTGAGAGCTTGATCAAACAAACAGGATAGGCAATCAGGTTTGATATTCACTTTTGATGTCCCTTCATACTATATTTTGCTATTGTAACATGAAATATGTTTTGCTTTATCCTATGAGTCACAGTTCATCTAGAACTAGTGGAGATTTTCATGCCATCGGTTAAGATGATGTGCATATAAATAACTTGCACTCTGATAATAGGTGATCGTATCCAATTCATCTTTTGATGAAATAGTATCAATCTTTTGGTATTTTACATCTCTAAGACCCTGATCAAGAATATGGTATTGATGAATGCTCTTATCTGGTTCGAGAACAAAAAGATCTTTATTCTTCACAAGACCCAATCTTTGATAATTACCGATAAATGCTCTTTCCTGAAACTTTGGATCCAAGATATTATTACCATAGAATTCACTCTCGTAGTTCCAGTTCATCATTGCAAAAAGTGTAGGCATCGTATCGATCTGTGAGGAGAGTTTACTTATGACCCTTGGTTGGATGATATCTGGGGCATAAACGATCAGAGGGATTTTGTATCTCCAAAGCGGAAGTGCATTTTTCCCTGCACTTCCGCCATTATGGTCCGCAACGATGACAAAGATCGTATTTTTGAACCATGGTTTGGATTTTGCTTTTTTCAAGAAATTATGAATGGCATAATCCGTATATTTGACACCACCCGCTCTTCCAGTATGTGAAGGTATATCTATCTTTCCGTTCGGATAGGTATAAGGCCTATGGTTTGAAGTGGTCATGATAAAGTTAAAGAATGGTTTATTTGCTTGATAGGATTTATCGGACTCTTTCATGGCTTTAGCAAAGAGATCCTCATCACACACGCCCCAAACATTGGCAAAACTGATCTCATCTTCTTTAAAATCCATCCTATCGATCACATTAAATCCGTTATGGGAGAAGAAGTCGTTCATATTGTCAAAATACCCATGCCCTGCATAGATAAATTTATTGTCATATCCTTTTTCTTTAAAGACAAATCCTGTTGAGAACATATCATGATTGTCAGGTCGTTTTACAATACTCCTCCCCGGCGTAGGTGGGATAGAAAGGGTAACAGCTTCCATACCTCTTACGGTTCGTGTTCCTGTGGCATAGAGATTATTGAAAAAGAGTGATTTTTGCGCTAATTTGTCTAGATGAGGTGTGAGATTTCGGTCGTCACCAAAAGCACCCATATATTCAGCACTGAGACTCTCTACCATCACTAACATCACATTATATTTGAGTTCAGTATTATCTCTACCATGTACCATTTTGAGATGTTTGTCATTAAAGTGTTCCAAAGTGTCCAGATCTTTCATGACGACATCGGTATCTTTGGTTTTGTAAAACGCTTCATAGTTCAAAGTATTGTTTCTAAAAGCAGAAAAGAGTGAGTAAAATCCATTTTTTGCCAGTTCATTGTTGTATTGGTTGTTGGATATATTTGAGAGATTTTGTGCTTCCAAAATAATAAAGAAGAGTATAGGAAGGATTAGAAACAGTGTACCTATCTTGAATCGCTGAAGTAAGGTCTGATGCCCGCCAAAGGTTTTCGTGATAAACGTACTTTTTTTAAGGATAAAGAAAAATACGACAGTGTTGATCACCAAAATAACCGTTACCAGGAGCGGTATAGGGTATGATTCTAGGATATTGTGTATCACTTCATGGGTATAGACCAGATAATCAACAGCGATAAAGTTAAATCTCTTCCCAAACTCTTCCCAGAAAAACCACTCCGAGACAGCATTGAAGATCAACAGATACATCGCTGCAAAAAAGAATGTCAGGAAAAGAAGTTTATGTATTTTCATGTTGAAGAGCTTATTTGGGATGACCATAAGATAGATCACCAACGGGATACTATAATAAAAGGAGGCCACAAGGTCATAAAATAATCCCACTCCATAGAGTTTAAGCAGAGAGATGAATCCTATATCGACTTCAGGGAAGTCTGTCAAAAGTAAAATAGTTCTGGTAATAAAACTGATTGTAACAAATATTCCGATCATTAACAGCAGGAATGAAAAGCGATTTTGCTTTGTATTGGAAATGGACATCTATAACCTTTAGATATTTAGATGAAATATCGTAACTTGGAATGGTTAACAAATGACGAATAAGAAACAATGTGAGATGATTTTTTGCTTTTACAGTAAATTTTTATCGATTCCCGGAAGTTTCATTCATATTTTTTGATACTGCAGTACAAAAATATGAATGAATGTTTTCTAATGCACTGTTCCGCAAAAGTTTGCATCACAGCCATTGACAGCACCGGAAAATTTGGAGTTGTCGATAAAGAATTTCAGAAGACGTTTTTTACGCTTCTGGAAAAGTGAATTTTTTAGATTGGTGAGTGCTTCTGGTTTGTTTTTATGTATTTTTTCAAGTTTACCAGGTGTCTCAAAATAGAAATCCCAATCATCTTCATCTATCTGTTTTGCCATATAAAATGGTGTACCATGACAGGAGGTACAGAGTTTTTGTACAGTTCGGAATGCCTTTGTATCATACTTTTCTGCAGCAAAAGAGAGAGATGCAATAGAAGCAATGAGAAGTGGTAGAACAATGATTTTTTTCATAAAAAGACCTTTTTATGCGTATTGTAATATCTGTCTGTGTACTGTCTGTGTAGTCGTGAGTATATATATGGTACGAATAGGATATAATACGCTCCATGGATCATCATATAATCATTATAGGGGGAGGCGCAAGTGCACTGATGCTTGCATCTCTACTGCCTAAAAATACGGCTACTATCATAGAGTCTAACCCAAAGCCTGGTGCAAAGATACTCGTTTCCGGGGGAGGTAAATGTAATATTACCAATAGTCGTATGGGAACAGAGTATTTTCTTGGTGATACAAACTTTGTACAAGAACCCTTAAAAAAATTTAATGAAAAAGCACTTTTACGATGGCTTGAGAGACAAAATCTCCATCCTGTACTGAGAAAAGAGACACAGTACTTTTGTAAAGACTCAGCGAAAGAGTTGCTGGACATTTTTCTAAAAGAGAGTAAAAAACAGACACTCTGTACCTCTGAAGAGGTTTTGGAAGTCACAAAGCGTGATGAGATCTTCTATGTCAAGACAAACAAAAGAACACATACCGCCAAAGCTGTAGTCGTCGCTTCGGGCGGATTGAGTTACCCTAAGATCGGTGCGAGCAGTATAGGGTACAAGATAGCAAAATCATTCGGACATACTGTTGTAAAAACAGCACCTGCTTTGGTAGGATTTACTGTACAAAAAGAGCAGTTCTTTTTTAAAGAACTGTCAGGCGTTTCGACAGATGTGAAGATACTCGTAGGAGATCATGTGTGTGAAGGTGCTTTACTTTTTGCACACAAGGGGGTGAGCGGTCCTGCTGTTCTGGATGCCTCTTTGTACTGGGAGAAAGGGAAGATCGAGATCGATTTTTTACCTCACTTTTCCTGGAAAAATGTACAGGGAAGTAAAAAACAGATCTCTTCACTTTTGCCTATGCCAAAGCGTGTTACCAAGGCCTTTTTGCTACAATTCCAGCTCGAAGACAAACCTTTCCATCAATGTACAAAAGAAGAACAGGAAACACTTCAGACGTTGAGTCATTACAGTTTTGCGCCTGCAGGAACTTTTGGTTATGCAAAAGCGGAGGTTACGAAGGGCGGTGTGGAGACATCTGAAGTAGACAGTAGTACCATGATGAGTAAAAAAGAGGAGGGGCTTTACTTCATAGGTGAAGTCCTGGATGTGACAGGCAGACTTGGAGGGTACAATTTTCAGTGGGCATTTTCAAGTGCTTATAGTTGTGCCAAACATTTATCAAGAACATTTTCGTAAACGACAATGTTGTGAAGCAAGGAATCCATAAGAGAAGTTTTAGAGTGATAATAGGATTAACACAAATTTAACACGATTATTGCATATTATTTTTTGAATTTAAATGTTAGGGGATTTAGAATGAAAAAAATGTTGATGTTGATACTTTCGGGAGTATCAGCGCTTGTATTGAGTGGATGTGGTGTGGAAACACCTGATGCAGAGGGGTGGAAGCCTTCTCAAAAAGAAGAGTTTTTAACGATATTGGAAACCGATAAATATGCTTCCATATGTAATCAGCAAGCACTCTATGAGAAAGTGAAAGAGAGTGAAAACTCCAAACTGATGTCAAAGTTACTTGTATCGTATGCTAAGAATCTTGCCAATGGTTGTATAGACTTGGAAAGTTTCAATGCATCTCAGGAGAAAAGGGTAGAGCAGGAGATCGCAACCTACTATGAAACATATTTGCAGGAAGTCAAAGCATCGGACATCATGAGAAAGCTTAAAGCTGGACAGAGCACAGAAGAGATATTAAAACCTTATGTACCTGAGTATGCGCAATTTTTTGATCTTCAAAAAAGATATAAGCTTTTAGGGGGTGACAAAAACACTTCAAAAAAGACACTTCGTAAAATTCGTCTCAATATAGAAAGATTGAAACTGATGAAGCCAGGTCTTGGAGACAATTATGCTTTGGTCAATATCCCTGAATATACAGTTCGTGTGATCGATGCCAACGGTACAGCTGTGTCAATGGCGGTTGTAGTAGGTCAAAGAAAAATGCAAACACCTGTCTTTTCTGCAGATCTCTCTTATGTAACGCTTAATCCTCAGTGGGGTGTCCCAGACAGTATCGCCAGAAACGAAGTGATCCCAAAACTTTTAAAAGATCCAAACTATTTGGCAAACCACAATATGGTCATACGTAAATCTTATGATCTGAATACACCGGAAATAAGTCAGGATTCTGTAGATTGGGAAGCCTATCTGATCGAGGAAGAAGATAAAAAAGAGATGACCTATAAGTTTATAGAAGTCCCCTCAAAGAAAAACGGTTTAGGACGTGTCAAGTTCATCTTTCCGAACAAGCATTCTGTCTATATGCATGATACACAGGCAAAAAGCCTCTTTAAGCGTAAAGTACGTACCTACAGTCATGGATGTGTAAGACTCGAGAAACCTATAGCGATGTTGGAACATATCTCAAAAAATTATACCAACAAGAGTAATGAAGAGGTAAAAGAGTGGTATGACTCTTTGGAAACGCACCATATGGGACTTAGTAAGAAATTACCTGTACATACAGCTTATTTGACGACATATGTGGATGAATGTGGAGAGCTGTTGGTATTTAACGATATTTATGGTTTTGACAAGACACAAAGACTTAACTTCTAAAAATAAGATGATGAGAAGATATGGCTGATTTTAGCTGATATCCCATTTCATCTCTTTTCTCTTTTTTATACTTTACCTCTTTCAACGTAACATATTTTGACAGAGGAAGTACGACTGCTTGACAATACAAAACTTCCATCCCATATAAAAATAGAAGAAAACATAGATCATAGATGAACGGAATGAAGAACATTTTGATGGATTAAAATTTATCATACTTTATTTGTATTTTTTATTTTAATAATTTAAGTTTTTGTGATACAATCTAGAAATGGGCTAGAGGTGTGATGAGATATGACTCTAGATTCGTATCTTGATCATAGTAATACTGTATGCTGATCATTGACAATGGTGAGCTATATAATTCTAGGAGAAGTAGTAATGGAAAAAGTATATAAAGATAAACTGGAAGACATTGTAGCACTTCTGAATGATCCGGATGAAACTGTACTGATAAAAGAAGTGAAAGAGAAACTAGAAAACCTTCTGTCACTTGTGAATAATCCAGAAAAAACTGAAATAGAAAAACAAGAAAATAACAAGAAACTGGAAAAAGTTATAGAACTCGTGCATAATGCAATGGCCAATCCAGACATTGAGCTTGAATATTGTATACCTGAAGTAGCAACAACATCAGAGACGTGTGATGTTTCTGGAGATCCTTATATAGAGATGAAATATGCGGCTGGTGGGACACATGTAATGAAACAAAAACTACCTCTTAAACAGCACTATTTAAATAAGACACCAGAAGATATATCAAATCTTGTTACTTTCTATATCGAGCAGTTTATTGAAGAGATTGATTCTGTTGAGAACGGTGCACAGTAGAAAGTGCGCTACAGAGTACAGACTATAGATATCTATAGTCTATCTCTTTAATAAGTACAGGTTTAATAATAAGACTTCTAAAGATACTCCCCCCCGCTTTAGATTAAAATCATTCAATTCAAAATGTACAATGAAACATGGTATTTCAAAGAGATACACTATAAAGAACTGACACTTATCTATCCTTTTCAGTATGAAAATATTAAGGTGCATTTAACATGAATAAAATTAGAATCTACAAAATATCAAAATTCATACTAAAGAGGATTATTATGCGTATTTCAAAACTTTTCTTGTCTGTTATCTTAAGCATCTTACTGCTGACTCAAACATCATGGGCACAGATGGCTTCCACAGAAGCACTTTTTGAGCACCCGGTAACACTGTCTCCAAAAGAGAAGGTCATGCAGTTTACTGCACGTGACGATGTAGCCAAAATATTGGAACAGATGGATGTTGATCCGAAAATGATCGAAACAAGAGTTGCATCTATGACGGATGAAGAGGCATCACAGATCGCTCAAAAGATCGACACAATGCCGGCTGGAAGTAGTGCGGTGGGCTCTTTGATCGGTGCGGTTGTTTTTGTTTTTGTACTTTTGGTGATCACTGATATTCTAGGATTGACAAAAGTGTTTGACTTTACCCGTTCTGTCCGTTAAAGTGGGATTGAACAACTCTCTCTTCTTACTCTTTGTATGCTCCGCTTGGATACTACTGAGCGGTTGTACACCCAAAGAGCCTTCGTCTTTTGGGAAGTACTATAGATCTTCAATGATAAAAGTTCCTTTTGTCCCTCCTCGTTCTGATCTATGCGGTGCTACATCCATTGAGATGGTCTCCTCGTATTGGCAGAGAACAACATCTTTTGTCCCACGTTTATCACGGAGTGAACTGGATAAACGGACATTCATCCCCGAAAAAGGCGGTACACTGCAGGTAGAACTTGTATCCACCGCACGGGCCAATGGTCTTCTCGTCTATCCTTTGGAACCGACGTTTGATGCACTTCTTAGAGAACTGGAGCGAGAACATCCTGTTATCGTATTGGTGAATCGTGGTTACTCATGGTATCCACTCTGGCATTATGCACCTGTGACTGGATATGATAAAAAGAATCAAACTGTTTTGATGCATTATTCGGATAGTCCGAATGAAGCAATGTCTATCTCTACATTTACGGCACTCTGGAAACGGAGCGGTAACTGGGGAGTTGTACTTCTGCCGCCTGGAAAACTCCCGGCATCAGCTTCACCGAAAGAGTTCTTGCGTGCTGCTTATGATCTTGAAAAAACAGGTATGAGGGATGAGGCCATCATCGCTTACAGGTCCGCATTGCTGCGTTGGCCAAAAAATATTGATACCTATTTTGCACTGGCTAATGCCTATTATCATACACATCAGTTCACTAAAGCGGAACAAGGCTACCGTAAGCTCTTGTCTCTTGAACCGACACACACTATGGCACTGAACAATTTAGCCGACCTTCTATGCAGCATAGGCCGACCTGAAGAGGCTATGAGCGTGATCGAAAAGGCAAAGACAGATGATGCCCGGATGCAAGCCATTTTAAAATCCACACGACACGAGATCACTCAAGGGTGTGTTCCGTAATATGATCTGATTGATCTGAAGCCAATGAATAGTAGCTTTATGTTAGAATAAATCAATTTTTTAAGAATGGTGAAACATGGCATCTAAAGAGATACGCTACAAGGAACAGACTTTCAAACTCGCTTATGAACTAGTGAATCCTGTACAGGATAAGGTACTGCTCGTACTTCACGGATGGGGAAGCAAAAAAGAGATCATGAAACAGGCCTTTGCTACTACGTTACCCGATTACAAACATATCTATCTGGATATGCCGGGCTTTGGGAAAAGTAGCAATGAAATGATATTGACTACTGCTGACTATGCAAATATCGTAAAGCTTTTTTTAGATACGCTAGGCGTCAGAGCTACCATAGCCATGGGACACTCTTTTGGCGGGAAAGTTGCTACACTCTTGAAGACACCTTGTTTGGTTCTTCTCTCCTCTGCAGGTATTGTGACGGTCAAGCCTTGGTCTGTCAAAGTGAAGATCGCTACCTTTAAACTTCTCAAGCCTTTGGGTATGAAGAAGATACGTGAACTTTTTGTGGCTCCCGATGCACAGGGTATGAGCCATGAGATGTATGAGACCTTTAAAAATGTAGTGGATGAGGACTTTGAAGCCGAGTTTGCCAAAAGTCAAAGCAAAGCACTCTGTTTTTGGGGGAAAGAAGATACGGCAACACCGCTTTATACAGGTGAGAAGATAGCAGGACTCATAAAGAACAGTGTGTTTTATCCGCTGGATGGAGACCATTATTTTTTCTTGACACACAAAGATTTTATCGCTAAAGCGATCACTGAACACTGTAAGGACATGACAAAATGATACTACTGAACTCTATTTTTTACGCACTTTTCATTGTAGCGATAGGCTATTATTTTATTACCAACCTGCAGTGGTACAGCTATAAACTAAACCGTGTACTTTTCCATCATACAAAAACCTGGTGGCACTTTGTCTATTTCCTTGTACCGTTCGCACTCTATGCTTTTGTGGATGGTATGGGAAATTATGGTTTTGTTGTGGTTATTGCCTATCTGGCACTATTGTTCCAGTGGTATAGAGGATTGGATAAACCTTTGGTATTTACTGGAAGAGTGAAACGTTTCTATGCGGCACTACTTCTCTTTGCACTTTTCATCGCTGTCGTATTCAAGCATTTCGCTGTAGTCTTACCGCTCTTTTTAGCCTACTTTGTCTCTATGTTCATCGAAAAGATGCTTTTTAACGGATTTAAAGTGAAAGCACAAAAGAAGATAGAAGCAATGGAAGATCTTATCGTAGTGGGTATCACAGCGAGTTACGGAAAGACAAGTATCAAAAACTATATAGAGCATTTGCTCAAAGCCAAGTACAAAACCTATGCCACGCCGCGCTCAGTCAACACACTTGGCGGTGTGATGAAAGATGTCAATGATGATCTGCCTGCTGATACTGAAGTCTATGTGGTTGAGATGGGTGCAAGAGGTGAAGGTGATATCGGCGAGATCAGTACTTTTGTAAACCCTCATTATGTGGTAGTGGGTAAGATAGGCCCTGCGCATATAGAGTACTTTAAAACGATGGAAAATATCCGTAACACAAAGATGGAGATACTCAAAACAGAGAGGCTCAAAGAGGCGTGGGTACATGAAAGTGCCAGAGTCAAACCCGAGTCAAATGTACATACTTTCGGTACGAAAGAGAATTTGGACATACGAACCAAAGAAGCTGCTCCTGAGTATATCGTAGAAGATGTCCAGGCAACACTGGACAGTACAAGTTTTACACTGAATGGGGTAAAGTACTCTGCAAGTATCCTTGGGGCATTTAACGCGATGAATTTAGCAGCGGCAGTACTTGTAGCCAAAGAACTGGGCCTCAGTGATGAGCAGATACAAGAAGGCCTTTCTACACTCAAAGCGGTTGATCATAGACTACAGCGTATCGATGCCGGCGGAAAGGTGATCCTTGATGACAGTTTCAACGGAAATATCGATGGTATGATGGCCTCTTTTGATCTGGCAACTACCTACGAAGGACGTAAAGTGGTGATCACTCCAGGACTTGTGGAAGTGGATGATGATCTGAATGTTCAAGTGGCACAAAGAGCCAATGAAGTGTTTGATGTCGTCGTGGTGACAGGAGATTTGAACTATGCGATATTTAAAGAGTATGTAGATCCTGACAAATTAGTAAAACTTGTTAGTAAAAGCGAGATGGAAGCGATGCTTGTAGAACAAACACGCCCAGGAGACCTGATACTCTTTGCGAATGATGCGCCGAGTTTCGTCTAACCGCTTAGGAGCTCATCCATTTTAAAAAGAGCTCATGGCTTGCACTCTTTATAAGGATGCCTTCGACACCGTTTTGCTTCGCTTTGGTAACCGTAAAACCTTCTTTTACGGTTTTATGCAATCGTTTACGCACGTATCGGTGTATAGACTGTCTGCATTCACTTGGTGTTGTAGAAAGTTTTGAAAAGATGCGTGTGTCAGCACTTTTTTTTAATTCACCTGAGATAGGGTTACATCCATCAAATCCGCTCAATCTCATGTGCTTTGCATCAAAATCCAAAATAGCTCTTGCCTTTCGTACCTCTTTACCATCCATAGTACGTAAGTGCCAGTTTCCATCTATCTCATCAAGATCAACACTCTTCGTTTGAGCTGTGAGATAACTGGTACATAATGATACCAATAGTGTAGTAATAAGTGTTTTACTAGTAAGCATTGATAACTCCCCATATTATATAGTATAATGGAATTTTACATTGAAATGATTAACGGAGTATGTATGAGAACGATTTTATATTTTATTTTACTGTTATCGCTATTACAGTCGACACTTTTTGCCGCAGATATCAAGCTCACAGAGAAACAAGCCAATTACATTGCCCAGAAAGTATGGCAAAATGAAGGTGCAGGGCTTGACAAGTATCTGGTACATTGGAATGAAGGTGAAGCTTTTGCCTCTGTAGGGATAGGACACTTTATCTGGTTTTCTAAAGGGCATACAGAACGTTTCAGAGAGGTGTTCCCGATGGTACTAGCCTTTATGGAAGAAGGGGGTGTCATGATGCCAGAGTGGCTTAACTCCAAAACACCCCTGCCGTGGGATACCAAAGAAGCATTTTACGAGGCAAAGAGGACACAGAGTAAAAAGTATGTAGAGTTGTTTACATTTCTTAAAACTACAATGCCAGAACAGGCAGCGTTTATGGCTCAACGTTTAAGTGAAGCCTTGCCTCAAATGCTAGAAGCGATTGAGAACCCTGAAAAGCAGGAATATATCAAAGAACGGTTTTATGAAGTGATGTACAACAAAGATGGCTCAGTCAACGAAAGAGGGCTCTATGTCCTTTTGGACTATACCAACTTTAAAGGTGAAGGGACACTCAAGAGTGAACGTTACAAAGGTCAGGGATGGGGACTTCTCCAGGTGCTTGAACATATGGACCCTGAAGAACCGAACAGATTGAAAGCATTTGCCGAATCTGCCAAATCGATGTTAAGCAGACGTATCAAAAATTCTCCCCCTGAACGTGGCGAAGAACGTTGGAGAAAAGGGTGGAATGTTCGGCTGGATACTTACTGGAAATAGCTTAGAGTTCGATCGTATGTTTTTTAAACTTATGCAGCTTTTTTTGAGCTTTATGCAGTAATTTCTTTTGCTTCTTGGATGTTTTACCTAGAAGTCTCTTTTCTAGTTCCCGGCACTGCGATATACTTTTTTTCTTCGTGTTAAAATAATCGTGTAGCAGTGTGTTCTGATTCACCATATCATTGAAATCTCCAAGTATCGTTTGTAGCTTTTTACCTTTTTCGATCATCTTTTCAATCTTTTTCTCTCCAAAGATATGCTGGAACTCTTCAAGGAGATAACGAAGTTTTTTCAGTGATATTCTGATCTTATGGAGTTTTTTATCACTAAATTCCTTTTCCAAAGTATCGATTTTTTGTATGATCTTCAAGTGTAGCTCTTTGATCACCTTTTTGGCGGTTTTTTTTATGGTTCCACTCATATTCTCCGGCGTACAAAGGGTTTCACTTTGCAGAGCAAGTTGGTACGCATGCACAAAATCTTCAAATGCTTTTCCTTTTAACATCTCCTCTATGAGATGTTGTTCTTGGTCTTGCTGTGCTTGAATGTCTTCTTGAATCACATCATGATCTGTATCGACTTCTTTTAAACGTCCTTTGATGACATCTAGATCACGTTTCCGGTTCGTCTGTGTTGCAAAATTGCTTAGATTTTGATAGAAGTATGTAAATTGATCTTCGGGAAAGAGAAAGCCGAACTCTTTTAAAAAAGCTCTGGATTTTCTGATATTGACTCTAAACTGGTGCAGGTCCTCTTCCTCATCATTGAAAATGATGCGTTCTTTGTAAAAGAGTATAGAGAGGAGATATTTGTAGAGGATGACGCGGAGCGCATCAATGGGTGAGAGATCAGAGATGAAATAGGCATCAAGCTCCTGCATGCTTTTTGCCTCAAGCTCCTTAAAGACGGAATCATCAAGCAGATACTCTTTTTCTATCTTTTTCACTCGTTTCCTTGGGTAAGCTTTTATAAATTTACTTTTTCCATTTAAAGGTAAAAAACCTCACTGCAACCTAATATCAATTCTTTACTTTCGTTTTTATTTATTATCATTGCACATGCATACACGGCTTATTTAAACTGCATATTAAGACCGACAAATACCTGCCAAAGTGTCTGTCTGTCTCCTTCATGCGCTACAGAAAACTGGGGTTCTATGAAAATGTTATAGACGACTTTGTCTTTTTTGATCACTTTTCCCATACCAATGCCAAGAGGTACATTGTAATCGTTGTTTTTAAAATTATATATCCAGATAGGCGCTGCACGAAGATAGTTTCCCTGACCGAGCTGGAGAAATGCAAAGGGCTGGAATGCTCCGACATTCACATCACTGCGGTCATCATCGCCTGCAAAACTGCCCTGCCAGGTCAATAGGTACCCGTATTGAAACTTTCGTGAAGTGGCATTAAAAAGAACATTCGCTAAACCAGCTGACCATTTTTCACTTCCCAGTGCATCGTTACTTGCTGTGGGCATAGTGATCTGAGGACCGATCCCAAAGCTCAATCCAGGTTTTCCAGTATCTATCAGATACGCTGCAACAATGTTAAAGTCACCCACACCGGTTTTTTTATCTCCATTTGGAAATGTGGGGAAGGTATTAATAGGCAATGAAGCACGCATAATCCAATTGGTTTCTCCAATAGAAAACGGTTTTGCATAGCGAAACCAAAATTGATTGGAAGTCTCATCTGTTCCACTAAGATCACCCATATAGTAATCATGGAGATTGAATACGGTCAAGTTCGCTAAGGGGTTGTTGGCTTGGGCTGCAGCATTGTCTTCCTTTTGAGCACACAAGCCCGTGAACAAAGCAGCAATGGTTAAAGGTACTCCGATGATTTTACGTAGTTTCATAGTATCACCCTCTTTATGTTGATTAAGTTTATTTTATGTTCCCATCAAACTCATCAAAAGTACGCAATCCATAGAATGGTTTTTTGTCAGGGAAAAGCTGCAACCTTTATATTAAAAGATCACAAAAAGTTCCATTTTTTATAGTATATATAGTTATATATTTTTAATGTAGCACTTTCAAACTTTAACCGTTCTGAGTGCATCTATGGGATCAACATAAAATTCTGTGAACATACATTCATGTTTTGTTTGGCGCCGGATTTCTTCATTTGGAAATAGAGTATACATTTTTGGGGGTCTTGTGAAATTTTTTCAGATGACTCTCTTTATTTCTATCTTTTCACTTCTTTTCCTGGGTAGGCTTATATAATTTCACTTTTTTAATTTAAACACAGAAGGGTCTTCAACTCCTATAAATATATTATAAGCAGGACCATGCTCTCCAGAGATTTCATATTCATGTTTACACTCTAGACCGAGGTTTTTAGCATAGGATTCTATAAGTTCAACGACATCTTTTTTTTTCGTGATGAACTCAAGCACTTTGTCACCTTCATATCCTAGGAAACTCTCAATATAATCGATGTCAAGCTCAATCGCGTACTTAATGACACTCTTCATATGTGCTTGTAACATAAAAATCCTTTTTTATTCAATTGTATCATAATTTATCAGAGATACATTGACCTCATAGAGTGAGTATGAGGGATATAGCTGAAGTCAAGCAATCCCTCATCACAAAAAAGATAAAATTTAAAAAAATATGAAAAAGGGACACCTTAATGTACCTACAATCTTCCTTCTATCTGGATCGTATCTCTAAATATGCAGGATCTATAGCGGCATTTCTAGTGGTACTGCTCTCTTTGTTGGTAGCGTACGATGCAGTGATGCGTTACCTTTTTTCAGAAGGTTCGATCGCACTTCAGGAAGTGGAATGGCATCTATTTGATGTGATATTCCTCCTGGGATTGACGTATGCGCTCAAACATGACAAACATGTAAGGGTAGATATCTTTTTTGAACGTTACAGCAAAGAGGGCAGGGGTATTGTACAGATACTCTCGATGCTGCTTTTGGTGATTCCTTTTTCTCTGGTTTTTTTGTCTGATGCCATCGATATGCTGATGCAGAGTTATCTGCAACATGAGATATCAAGTGATCCGGGCGGATTGACGCATCGTTACTTGATCAAAGGAGTATTGGTCCTCTCCTTCGTATTGCTTATGCTACAGGCACTGAGCGAAGTGCTGAAAGCTTTTGGCAGACTGGAGAGTAAAAAAACATTGTTACGTATTTTGGGAATCGTGATGGTTCTTGGGGGACTTGTCTATACTGCAGACCACTATGATATGGCCTATTGGTTCGATCCTATACTTCTGATGTTCGCTTTGACACTGTTTCTGTTGATGGCTGGTTTTCAAGTCGCTTTTGTATTTGCCGGAGTGGCACTACTTTTTGCCACTATCTCCAATGAAGTAGGCTTGAGCGTACTTGAGATGCTGCCTTACCGAACCTATGGTATCATGGGTAATGCTACACTGATGGCTGTTCCCCTCTTCATCTTTATGGGGTTGATACTGGAAAAATCCAAGATGGCAGAGGGTCTGCTGCTCTCTATGGGTAAACTCTTTGGGTCGATCAGGGGCGGTCTGGCGATCTCTGTAGTGTTGGTGGGAGCTATACTCGCTGCAAGTACAGGTATTGTCGGTGCATCCGTGGTGATGATGAGTTTGATCGCGCTTCCTTTGATGCTTAAACATCATTATTCACCAGCATTGGCTTCTGGTTCTATTGCTGCAAGCGGTACACTGGGACAGCTTATTCCTCCCTCTATCATTCTCATCATTTTAGGCGATCAAATGTATCTCTCTGTGGGCGACCTGTTCCGTGCGGCTGTAGTACCAGGGGTTTTACTGATCGGTCTGTATATCATTTACATCTTTCTCATCTCATACCTGAACAAAGAGATTGCACCTGCTATTGTCTCAGAGGAAGCATATGGTGAGGTGTGTAAAGAAGCGTTTAAAGAGATCATCCCTCCTTTACTGCTTATAGGTGTAGTGCTGGGTTCTATCTTTACAGGTATTGCATCACCTTCAGAATCAGCGGCCATAGGTGTTTTGGGTGCGATGATATTGGCGTGGGGTAAAAAGAACTTTTCTTATGAAACACTACGTTATGCAGCGATAGAGACAGTCAAGCTCACGGCAATGATCTTTATGATACTCATAGGAGCCACAGCCTTTTCACTGGTATTTAACGAGCTGGGTGGCGGAGATATGGCGATGGCATTCTTTTCATCTGATGGAGGATTGGGAGAGATGGATGATAAATGGATGTTCATTCTTATTGCTATGCTGGTTATTTTCCTACTGGGCTTCTTTATTGATTTTATTGAGATCGCTTTTGTGGTGGTACCTATATTGGTGCCTATCGTGGCATCTTTGGGTATAGATCCTGTATGGTTTGCCATACTTATAGCGATGAACCTGCAGGCATCATTTCTGACGCCGCCATTTGGTTTTGCACTTTTTTATCTCAAGGGTGCTGCGGGTGAAAAAGTGAGTACAGGAGCCATATACAAGGGTGTCATACCGTTTATAGGATTACAGCTTTTAGCACTGTTGATCATCATCTTTTATCCCGATCTGATCTATCTGTTTGGGAAGTAGAGAAGGGGTATGCGATGATGAAGAATGAGAGAGAAGGATAAAGATGACGGCAAGAGAAGCCATTACAATATTAGAAGATAGAATGAATGCAGCTGTTTTAGGGCAGGAACATATCGTTTCGAGACTGATCATGGGCTTGCTTGCTGATGGTAATATACTTGTGGAAGGGTTGCCAGGACTGGCTAAGACCAGGGCTGTACGTGCGATGGCAGATGCGATAGAAGGTAAATTTTCACGTATACAGTTCACGCCTGATCTTCTGCCTTCAGATGTGATAGGATCTCAATTGTTACAGGAAGAGAAGGGTAAACAGACATTCCATTTTCACCCGGGCCCGATCTTCGGAAATATTATCTTGGCAGATGAGATCAACCGTGCCCCGGCTAAAATACAATCGGCCATGCTTGAAGCGATGGAAGAACGACAGGTGACCGTGGCAGGGAAAACCTATAAACTTCCTGAACTCTTCATCGTGATGGCTACACAAAACCCTTTGGAGCAGGAGGGGACTTTCCCTTTGTCTGAAGCACAGAAAGACCGTTTTTTTATGCATGTGAAGATCGACTATGCGAAGATGGATGCAGAGTTTGAAATGATCAAAATGATACAAGAGGAGAGGTTCAGTGAACCTGCACCTCAGGCAAAGATCTCTCAGGAGTTGATCTTTGCTGCACGCCGTGAGGTGGCAAAAGTGAAGTTCAGTGATGCCCTTGGGCATTATATGGTAGATCTTGTATTTGCGACACGTTATCCGCTCAGATATAGTAAACAGCTTGATGTGATGATCGATGTCGGGGTAAGCCCGCGGGCAACCCTGGCATTGACTCAATGTGCACAGGCCAATGCATGGATGCATGGCAGAGATGAAATGACAGTACAAGATGTAAAAGCTGTCATCCATGATGTCTTTCATCACCGCTTGGTCATCAGTGAACATGCCCTACAGAATAAAAGAACTGCAGAGGGCATCATCAATATTATCCTCGAACAAGTACCGCTCCCAAAATAGTTTAAGTGAAGAGCCTACTGAAGAATGATCCTTTACCTGAGAGTTTGTCTATCAATTCAAAATAGTATGTTTCGTGCTTGAGTCCTATTTCGGGGTATTTGAATTTTTCATCTTTGAGTACTGCAATGGTAAAGGGTACAGAACGTATTTTGAATGCAGATGCGAGTTTGGGATTTTTTGATACATTACACTTCACCACCTTCACCCCATTCTCTTCTCCATACTTTTCCAGTCTCTCATCTATGAGTTGAATGAGCATTTGACAAGGCCCGCAGGTCGGTGAGTAGAAGTCTATTAAGACCGGTATTTTATTGTTCTTTATGATCTTTTCATAATTTGTATCTGTAAGTTCCATATGTTATTCTACTTATGCTTTCTTGGTACCATGACCACTATCTTATCCTGCTCTTGGTTTCCAACGGTGAGGCAAGAGTTCATCCAGGCTCATATAGTGCTCTTCAGAGAGATAGACTTTGGTATGGATGTTCTGGGCATCAACCTGATATAAGAGTTCTCTGCATCGTCCGCATGGCGGTCTGATGGAGTCAACACTGACCGCAACGATCATTTCTATCTGTGTTTCTCTGTTTTTTAGCATCTCTGCAATGGCCGAGTGTTCTGCACAAAATCCAATACCACAGGCGATATCGATATTGATCCCCGTGTAGACATTTCCCTGACTTGTTAAAAGTGCAGCAGCAACGGACCCTGCAGAATAATGGTCACTACTTAGCGTATATTCTCCAAGTATTTTGTGTGCTTCTTCTATCAATTTTTTTGCGCTCACACTATCCCTTTGTATCTATAGTTCTACTCTTGTCAGTATAGCAAAATATTCGTACGATCTGTAAAAAGAAGAAAACAGAGTAGTTAGAGTAAAATACAAATATGGAACAGAATATAAAAATAGAACTCAAGCACACTACGGTGGAAAACCTCAAAAGTTTTTCAGAGATACTGGGAAAAGACATCAACACAATGCTCGAAGAAGCACTGGAAGAGTACTTCGAATCTCAGCAGCAGAAGCTCATGGAGAAAAATCTTTTCGATGAGAATGCGATGACGAACCTGGACTTTGATGAATTTTGGGATGATCTGGATATTTAGGTGCAAGAAGAACTCAGTGAAGCATTAGGCCAGGATGTCAAGCGTTTAGAGTTGCTTCAACAAGGTCAGATAGGCGATATCTACATGGCTAGAGTTGAAGATCAAAGATACGTCGTAAAGACTTCTGAAGAGAAAGAAAAACTGGCCATTGAAGCACATATGCTTAAGGATCTGTATGAATCTAAGATACGTGTGCCAAATGTGATCCTCTCTAAAGGGTCTTTTTTGGTACTTGAACATATTGAAACCATGGATCAAGACAAAACGACACAAGAGAGAGAAGCGGCTAAACTTTTAAGCAGATTGCATTCTGTGACAAATGAAAGCCGTATGTATGGCTATTATTACGATACGACCATCGGTCCTTTCCCCCAAAAGAATGAGCAAACCCAATATAATTGGACACTTTTCTTAGGACAGATGCGTATTATGCCCATGGCACGTCACTGCTATGATAAAGGAAAGGTACCAAAAGAGATGGTTGACCGATTGGAAGGTTTGTGTCGAGATCTGTATCAGCGGATCGATATGCGTACCATTTATCCTTCACTGCTGCATGGAGATGTCTGGAGCGGGAATATACTTTTTGAAAGAGAGGGGGCTTGTCTCATCGATCCTGCCATTTACTATGGGGACAAAGAGATGGAATTGGCTTTCATACGGCTCTTTGGTACGTTTGGAGAGTTGTTCTTCAATACCTATCAGGAGATACACCCTTTAAGTGATGATTTTTATGAAAGCAAAGAACTGATCTATCAGATATACCCGCTTTTGGTACATGTTGCACTATATGGTGGAAGCTATATAGGAGCGCTTGAACGTACACTCAAAAGGTTAAAGATATGAATAGAGAGAAGATAAGATCTACTATCAAAGAGATCACTATAGCCTTGGTACTCTTGGTTATAGTGAGTCAACTCATCAGTTATATTCGTGCGCCTGATCTGGGATCAAACCAGTTGCCACAGATAAAAGAAAGGCTTATAGACGGCAGTACTTTTAGTACTGAAAATGGGAAACCGTTACTTATCCACTTTTGGGCTATCTCCTGTCCGATTTGTAAACTTGAAGCCTCCAATATAGAAACCGTATCTAAAGAGTATGAAGTATTAACGATTGCTATCAATTCAGGAAGCAATGCAAATGTACAAGCCTATATGCAAGAGAATGGATTGAGTTTCAAAGTGCTCAATGATACAGAGGGTGTTTGGTCAAAGGCGTTTAAAATAGAAGTATTTCCTACGACATTCATTTATGATGCTAAAGGTAAGTTGAGGTTTACTGAAGTAGGGTATATGACAATTGCAGGATTGTTAGCACGGATGGAATGGATACAATAATAAATGTTAATGTATAAAGAAGTCTATTACAGATAAGAATTTGTGTTATAATAAGATTAAATAAACAAATAGGAGTAGTGTGATGAAACGATTCACTATGAAAAATATGTTGGTAGTTGCTGCAGTGTTCTCATTCATAACTGGATGTGCTCAGCCAGGTCCTGAAGCGCAAAAAGGTGCTCTCATTGGTGCTGCAGGTGCTGCAGGTGTGACTGCATTGGTCGGTGGTTCCGGAAGATCCGTTGCGACAGCTGCTGCTATAGGTGCTGTGGCAGGCGGACTCTATGGAGATAGCAAAGACAAAGCAGGCGAAAAAATATACTAAAGTATCCACCCGCTCCAATTCTTTATAAGCATTGGAGCGAGTGTCTCTCCCCTTCACTATACTACGCTAAATATCTACATCCATTATCAATGATACATTCTTGTATATAGAGTTTCTCCTCTTTATATATTTAAGTATATAACGCTATAATCCTCGTTATATATATGAGTATATAAGGAAAGAGATGGAACTTTCATCAAAGCTTACATTAGAAATGTTAGGTAAACCTTTTTTGCTTGAGAAACGTATAGAACTGCTTCATGCCATTGAAGAACACGGATCCATTTCTAAAGCGGCAAAAGCTGTACCTATGAGTTACAAAAGTGCCTGGGAAGCAGTAGATAGCATGAATGCACTTTCACCTGAACCCATCGTATGCAGAGAGACAGGAGGCAGAGATGGTGGCGGTACGACGATCACAGCGTATGGTCAACAACTCCTAAAAAACTATGGAGTTCTCAAAGAAGAGCACAGACGTTTTTTGGAAAAGCTATCAGAACTGACAGATATTCAAAGTGGTGCATTTAAGACCATTGGAAGATTAGCCATGCAAATTTCTGCACGCAATCAGATACAAGCAGAGGTCGTTTCCGTAGAGTCTCAAAATGTCAATGCAAAAATACGTTTAAAATTCAAAAGCGGAAAAGAATTGCTTTCTGTGATCACCAAAGAAGCAGTAGAAGATTTGCATATCGAGGAACATCAAACTGTGATAGCGATATTTAAATCTAGTGCAGTGATCTTATCTAAGAAAGCAGATGACAGAAGCAAAGAGAATAGACTCGAAGGTATCATTAGAAAGATAGATAAAGATGTAGAGAATACTAAAATAGTGGTGGATATAGGAAATCATGACACCCTTGTATCTGTCATGCCTACATCTGTTGTAGAAAAGATGGAAATTATCGAAGGAAGTTCTGTGATCGTTATGATCAAAGCCAATGATATTATGATAGGGAAATAATGTTTATGAAGAAAATTATATTAGTTATGATGCTAAGTTTCGCTCTGTTAAGAGCAGGCGAGATCAAGATCGCTGTTGCTGCCAATGTTAGTTATGCCATAGAACCACTCAAAAAAGCTTTTAATGTGTTATATCCAAAGACAAACATAGAAGTGATCCTTGGGAGTTCTGGAAAACTTACGGCTCAGATAAAGAATGGTGCCCCTTATGAACTATTTATGTCGGCAAATATGAAATACCCAGAAGTACTTTATAAAGAGGGTATAGCTGTTACAAAACCGATTGTATATGCACAGGGTGCATTGGCTTACTTGTCGGTAAATCCGCAGGAGTTTGATCAAGGTATGATGCTTTTAACACATGATAAGATCAAGAAAATAGCCATAGCAAATCCTAAAACGGCACCTTATGGTGTCGCAGCTGTAGAAGCTCTGAAAAATGCTCATCTTTATGATGCAGTTAAAAAGAAGTTTGTCTATGGGGAATCCATTTCACAGACCGTTACCTATGCAACTACTGCAGCAGATATCGGGTTTATAGCAAAATCTTCACTTTTCAGCCCACACATGGCACATTTTAAAGAGGGGGTAAACTGGAGTGATGTGGATGAGACCCTTTACACTCCTATTGACCAGGGAATGGTCATTTTGAAAAGAGCTGAAAGTAATCCTGAAGTAAAGGCTTTTTATGATTTTGTCTTAAGTGCAAAAGCCAAAGAGATATTGCAAAACTTTGGGTATAAGGTAGAATAAATGTTAGAAAACCTGGATTTGACACCTTTTATCCTTTCATTTAAACTTGCAGGTGTGACCACAGTGATACTGTTTATACTTTCTCTGCCTTTGGCATGGTACCTCTCTCAAAGCACTGCAAAGACAAAACCTTTTTTAGAAGCCATTACGGCATTACCGATCGTGCTTCCTCCTTCTGTGTTGGGGTTTTATATTTTAGTCGTACTCTCTCCGAACTCTACGGTGGGAGCTTTTTTTGAAGACCTTTTTGGTGTGAAATTGGTTTTCTCTTTTACCGGTTTGGTTGTGGCAAGTTGTTTTTACTCACTTCCTTTTATGGTGCAGCCTTTACAAAGTGGGTTTGAGTCTTTGAACAAGCATATGCTAGAGGCATCTTACCTTGCAGGAAAGAGTAAGTTACAGACTGTTCTCAGGGTTGCATTACCAAATATCAAACCTTCACTTATCACGGCACTGATCATTACTTTTGCACATACAGTGGGTGAGTTTGGTGTAGTGCTCATGGTTGGGGGAAGCATCCCCGGTGAGACGAAAGTTGCTTCAGTGGCTATTTATGAGATGGTTGAAGTGATGGAGTATGGTACAGCACATATATACAGTGCCTTCATGGTTTTGATAAGTTTTATAGTACTTTTGTCAGTGTATATCTTTAACCAGAGTCAGCGTAAAATAGGTGTACTTTAATGATAGAGATAGATATACATAAAAGACTGCATGGTGCTCATGGTGAGATGAATCTTGATGTCACTCTAGAGATACAAAAAGGTGAGTTCATTGCATTGATGGGTGAAAGCGGTTCTGGTAAAACAACGCTTCTTAGAGTCTTAGCAGGTCTGGAAAATGCAGAAGGTGATATCAATGTGGAAGATGTGGTTTGGTTAGGTGATCAAAAAAAGCTTCCTCCACAACAAAGAGAGATAGGGTTTATATTTCAGGACTATGCACTGTTTGATCATATGAATGTAGAAGAAAACTTGCTTTTTGTGAATGATGATAAAGCGCTGGCCCAAAGACTTCTTGAGATGACAGAACTGAGTAGATTATCACACCGTAATGTAAAAGGTATCAGTGGTGGTCAGAAACAAAGGGTCAGTCTCTGTCGTGCGTTGATGAAACAGCCCAAGCTTCTATTGATGGATGAGCCTTTGTCTGCCCTTGATCCGAAGATGCGGATTAAATTACAAGATGAGATACTGAAGCTACATAAGACATTTGGTATCACAACGATCATGGTAAGCCATGATACCGATGCTTCTTACCATCTTGCAGATCGTATACTGGTTCTTGACCATGGAAAGATCATAGCTGATGGCACTCCGGAAGAGATACTATGCAAAACGTCTACTGTAACGTATACACTTTCAGTATAAGGTATTTAGAGTAGACTTGCGGGCGTATACTTTTAGATACTACGCATCTTGCTGGATGATCCTATCCTCAAAATAGGTTTCAAAGAGATGATTCAATGCTCCCAGGTCTATAGGTTTTGAAAGATAGCTGTCCATACCTGCACTCATATACTTTTCTCTATCTCCTGCAAGTGCGTTTGCGGTCAATGCAACGATCGGTATATGTGATTTATGGTTCTTCCTTTCATAGCTGATGATCTGACCCGTTGCTTCCATACCACCCATAACAGGCATTTCGATATCCATGAATATCATATCATACTCATGTTTCATACGCTGTTCAAGTGCCTCTTGTCCATTATTAGCGATAGTGACCTCTATACCGAGTCGACCGAGTACATTGAGTATCAGCTTTTGGTTGATTTTATTATCTTCTGCAACCAGTACATGTACATTTTTAAAGGTAAGATTCTCTTTTGTCTCAGAACTATCCTCTTTCTCATTCAGCATGCGCAGTGTTTTTGTAAAGTTCACAGGCTTATAGAGTATCTTATCTATCTGCGATGTGTATCGCTTTAGATTTTTTTTCTGGTCTCCTGTTGACAGCACAACGATCTTTGTATCAAGGTCCAGGAACGGCTTAAGTTCATCATCCCTCTGACGGAATTTATGATCAACAAAAAGGATATCAGGGAGTTGAGAGGTGCCTTTTAACGCCAAGAGTGAATCATCGGTATAACGCTTGATAGTGGCTCCGGTGTAAGCGATATAGGTCTCAAGGTTTTCGTTAATATAATACTCTGTATCGATATGCGAATTCAGAATACCAACCGTGTAGGCACTCATATCATTCACTTCTCTTTTTGTCGCACTTTTAGGTTTTTGAAGTGCCAGGGTGAAATAGAAGGTAGAGCCTTCATCTTTGACACTTCTAATGCTCAATTTTCCTCCCATATGGTCTATGAATTTACCAGATATCGAGAGTCCCAGACCGGTCCCTCCGTACTTTCTACTTGTACTGACATCTGCCTGTGAAAATGCTTCAAATATTTTTCCCTGCTGCTCTTTGGTAAGACCGATACCTGTATCAGACACTTCAAAATTGACGTTTACTTTATTCTCATCTTCAAAAAGCTTCTTGATAGATACACTCACTTCACCATTCGTGGAAGTAAATTTGATGGCATTACTAACGAGATTCACGATGACCTGGGAGATCTTCGTAGGATCGCCTATCAGTAGCGTAGGTAGTGTCGGGTCTAAAAAGATATTAAAGTCAATATGATTTTCTGCCGCTTTTGCCGCATAAGATTCGACAGCAGATTCAAAGGCATCTACAGGATCAAACTCTATGGCTTCCAGTTCTATCTTCTGTGCTTTGATCTTGGAAAGGTCAAGGATATCATTGACGATGGTCAAAAGGTTTTCAGAACTCTTCTCTATGACTGAAATAAACTCAGCTTGTTCCTCTGACACATCCGTCTCTTTGAGCAGTTGTGTAAATCCAAGGATACCGTTGAGAGGGGTACGTATCTCATGGGACATACTAGCAAGAAAGAGGTCTTTGGTCTGGTTCCCGTCTTTAATGGTCTTGAGCAAAAACCGATAGATATGATCAAATTTACCATTACGAATCAATCTTTGAAGTTCACTTTGTTGGTTTTCATTCAATACCAGTTTGATATCTCTTAATGTCTCCTCAGAGATCTGTGTATTATCTTCGATCTTGGAAAATAAACTGAAAAGTTTAAGCAGTACAAGCACTAGGAGTAATGTCGCTCCTCCATACCATGCCAGAACTTCTCCTTGTTGTGTAATTGTTTCTTTATTGATCGTTTGGATCTGGTCACGCAGTAGGGATTGTACTTTCTTAAAATAATCCATCTTTATATCTATCTGGTTTGACCAACCAAGAGGAGAGACAGAGTATTTCCCTGATCTTGATTCATAGGAGATCATGTCACGCTCATCAGACATGATACTCTTATACTTTTCAACCGAAAACAGTTCACTGAGTTTTAATGCTATGTCATTGTCTGCCAGTGTATAAAACTGGGGTAAGGTATCTTTGTCTATAAACTGTTCCCATAGTTCTCTCTTTTCGTAGCTTATAGTTCTGGATCCAAGTAAGATAGAGGAGATCAGTATATTTTCTTGAACCGTATTCTCCTTAAGTAGTGTATAGTTTTGATACATCATCAGATAGCTTTTCTTTATCTCAGATTGTTCAGCCGTTGTAACGTCTTGCAAGATTGTGAATAATGGGATAAAGACCTTGTCATGGTACATTTCGCTAGAGTTATCATACAGATCATCTACATCTCTACGAATAAGCTCTAACGCCTCAGTAGCTTGTTTACTATAGGTACGATAACGTGTAAAATGCTCATTCTGTTTGTTAAATGCATCTAATTCCAAGAGATTCTGATCGGTCTTAACTCTTGACTCTTTGAGTTTTCTCAAGTCATCTTTATTATGTGTGACCAAGTACGTAGCACTTTGTACTCTTTCATCTATAATATTTTTCATGACAGACTCAAAATGCTTCATAAATAAAGAAACCTGTGCATTGTTTTGTGCAGCTACATATCTTTGATAAGAGAGATAAGTATAATACGATGTCACTGCTGATATCCCTATAATGACTAGCATGAACAGAGTAAGTATCAGTTTGTTTTTTAATATCTTCATGTAAATCCTTTTAGCAGCTTCTGCTACGATAAAGCGTTAGTGGTATGCGTATCAATAAAGAGAACTGAAATAGATCTTTTATGGTGTTTTTGACACGATAATCCATAGGAAGCCCCTTTATTTTTTAAAAGAATTGAAGCATTAAAGTGTAGTATAGAATTACGTAGAATAGTCCAAAGGTATATTCTATTGTGCAGTCTGGCGATCTTTTTCATCAAGACCCATGACTTTCTGTCCTTGCTTCACAACAAGTTTAGCTTTTCAATCTTTTTACCTTCATGGATTATACTAAGATAAGATTTAAAAAGAGTTATAAGTGATCATTTTAATTTTTGATTTAAAGTTATACAATAGAGAAAAGGTTGTAGATGACAATGTTTAGAGTCTGTAATATCTAGCTTTTTTGGGCTATATTAAACCTAATAGAGTAAAATATCGATACTTATAGAGTAAAGGAAAAATATGAGTATAGATAAAGCATTAATGGACAGAAGTGGTGGGAAATGTGAGTTATGTGGTTCTGAAGAGGGACTGACTGCCTACGTAGTATCACCAAAAGATGAGGCTATTGTGATCTGTAGTACTTGTGCAGGCTCTATAGAAGATCCGACAAAGGATGAAAAACACTGGAACTGCCTTCATGACAGTATGTGGAGTGCAGAGCCTGCAGTACAGGTTATGGCATTCAGACTCTTTACACAACTTGGTGCACAGGACCAGCTTGATATGATGTATCTTGAAGATGATGTACGTGCATGGGCAGAGGAAGGTTTAGCCACTGAAGAACAAGAGCCTACACGTGATGCCAATGGTACGATCCTACAAGAGGGTGATTCTGTCAGCATTATCAAAGACCTGCCGGTAAAGGGTGCAGGTTTTACAGCAAAGCAGGGAACGACTGTGAAAAATATCCGTATGGTACCAGGTGATCCTACCCATATACAAGGTCGTGTCAATGGAACAATGATCTTTATTATTTCGGCATTTTTAAAGAAGTTGTAGTATTTTTTATTTATATGACTATGATTTACATCACAAACACATCATTTAAGACGTTCAACAAGGATATATCATGATGAGGATCATCAACTACTTTATAGAGAATAAAAGTCTGAATTATGTGTTACTTGTTTTTATCCTTTTTTTGGGTATAAACTCCTATTACAATATTCCTAAAGAACTTTTCCCTGAAATTGCCTTAGATAAGATTGCGATCAGGGGTTCGTATGCCGGTGCGAGTGCCGATAATCTTGATAAAATGGCAGTGCGTGACATCGAAGATGAACTGGGCAATATACAGGGTATTGAGAAGATAGAGACAGTGATCAAATCAGGTACGTTTTCCATCGTCATTGACCTTAATGAGGGAGCAGACAAAACAGATGCTCTCAATAAAGCCAAGGATGCAATAGCACGCAGCAGACAATATCTTCCTTCAGATATGACGGAACCAACGGCAGAGTTACTGATGCACAATCGACCTCTGATCAGACTTTCTCTCTCTTCTGAACATATGACCAAAGGCCAATTGATAGAAACGGCCAAAGACGTCAAAGCTAAAATTGCCAGAAATCCTTATGTCAGTGAAGTCCAGATCTATGGTGATGCAGATCAGGAAGTCTCTGTACAGATCAATGAAGAGGCCGTAAGAGCGTACGGGTTGGATCCTGCTGCTGTTATCACTGCCATCTCTAAAACCTCTTATATCTATCCTATAGGAGATATCAAACAAAGTGGGAATTATATTTTCCTCTCTACGGTAAACGGTAAAGAAAATAAAGAAGCGTGGGAATCAGTGCTCATTAAGATCGGTGAACAGCAAGTAAGGCTTGGTGATGTTGCCAAAGTCGATATCACCTATCCTCAAGATACGACACTTTCGACATTTAATGGACGGAATAACATCACATTGGTGATCTCAAAAGGGCCTGAAGGAAACTCTATGCATATCTCCAGAGATCTGCAAACATATGCTAAAGAAAAACTCTCCAAAGAGTTTCCTGATGTTTATTTCGATTTTTATCAGGACAGCTCTAAGCCTGTTAAGGACAGGCTCAATACGGTTATCTCAAACCTGATGTTTGGACTGGTTTTGGTATTCCTCTCCATGGCCTTGCTGATCAATGTGCGTATTGCATCTATTGTAGCGATGGGTATTCCTATCTCTTTTGCCATAGGGATCATGTTCCTTTATTTTACGGGCTATTCGATCAATATTGTTTCCCTGCTTGGAGGATTGATCGTGATCGGTATCGTGGTGGATGATGCGATCGTTGTTTCAGAGAACATCCAACGTCATATTAATGAGGGTATGGAGAGAAAAGAGGCTGTCTATCAAGGGTTAAAAGAGATGGTTTTGCCTGTCACCTTGGCAACATTGACAACTATCGCTGCGTTTCTTCCTCTGTTCATGCTCACCGGAGAGATTAAAAATTTTATTATACTCATTCCTATTACTGTAATCATGATCCTTTTGGGTTCTCTTCTTGAAAGTTTTTTCTTTCTGCCTCTACATGCAGATGAGGTTCTCAAAAAGCAGAAGAATGTTATCAATTGGGAACCACTGCAGGAGAAGTATGAAGCCCTGCTGCATCTTGTGATCCGTTTTAAATATATCTTTTTATTTACTTTTGTCATAGTGATACCTATTTTAACGGTACTTACGATCAAGATGCTCAATTTTCAGTTTTTCCCTAGTTTTGACGGTAATTATCTCTACATCACAGGTAAAAGCAATATGGATACGACCATTGAAGAGACAGATAAGATAGCCAAGGAGATAGAACAGTATGTGATCTCACAAAAAGAGACCTATGCACTTAAATCTACATCTACCGTTGTTGGATACCGAAAATCACTTGCTGGTGCGGATGAAAATGGAGACAATATGCTCTACATCACCATGGAACTCTATGATATGGAACCGCAGAGTTTTATCGATGCCTATATCAATCCTATTTTGAATTTTAGTTTTATGTTCAATGATCCTGAGAAGGTCAGAAAGAAACATACCTATGACCTTGCACAGCAGTTGAGAGAAGAGATCGCACCTATGATGACAAAGTATCAGCTTGAAGAGCTTGGCGTACGTGAAGACAAACCGGGTTTGATCAAAAATGATATACAAATCAACCTTTCAGGAAAAGATGGTGAGCAGATAGCAGATGCAATGCAGAGAATTGAAGACAATCTTTCGGTTATTCCGTATGTGAAAGATGTAGGTAACAATGCACAGCTTGGAAAGATGGAGTACAAGTTACGTATCAATGCCTATGGTGAACAGCTGGGTATGAGTGAGGTAGAAATAGCACAGACCCTTTCGGGCTATTTCCTTGACAGCCGTAAAGCGATGACCTTTAGTGAGAATGGTGTGATGGAGATCAGAACCAAATCCATCGTTAAAGATTCTGAAAAGACGTTAATGAATTTTATGATCCCTACACCTTCTGGAAGTGTGGTCAAGTTGACCGATGTTGTGGATATCGAAAAGATAAGAGCCTATGAAAAGATTGAAAAAAGGGATGGAAATACAGTCAAGTCGGTCTTTGCCAATATCGACAAGAAAAAGACCACAGCTGTGGCTGTACTTAAGAAGATCAAGCCTTTACTAGATACGATACAGGATGAGGGAGTTGACGTCAGTCTTTTGGGAGAACAGGAAAAAAACCAGCAATTTAAAAATGATATGATACGCTCTCTGATCATTGCAGTCTTTTTGATTTTGATCACACTTCTGTTTATTTTTCCGAAAATTCGTTATGCATTGATGGTCATGTCCGTCATACCATTCAGTTTATTGGGTGCATTAGTGGGGCATATGCTGATTGGAATCAACCTTTCCATGCCTTCGGTCATAGGGATGTTGGGACTCGCCGGGGTTGTGATCAATGATGGTATCATCATGCTTGATTTTCTGCATGGCACGCATAATGCAGAGACATTCTATGAAAGGGCGAAGTTAAGACTCCGTCCTATTTTGATCACTTCGATCACAACCTTCCTTGGGCTTTTTACCCTGATTTTTTATGCAACGGGACAGGCAGTGATCCTTCAGCCTATTGCCATTTCGATAGGATTTGGTCTTATTTGGGGTACAGTCTTGAACCTCGTTTACCTGCCGTCACTGTATGCGGTGGTCAATAAGATCCAACCAGGAAGAGAGAGTTAGAGCATTTTTGGCTCCGTCTCTTCTTTTTTTTCTTCATTGTGCTCTTTTGGGGATTCATTTCGTTTGACATGTAGATCCAATTGAGGGAAAGGTATCTCAATATGGTGTTTGTTGAGCGTCGCATAAATGAATTTTAGAAAATCTGATTTTGTTCCTGCAGGTTTGAGGGTGGATTGCCCTCTGACCCAGACGATGAGTTCATAATCTACCGAACTTGACCCCATAGCGGTCATCCAGATAAGCGTAGGATATTTGGCATTTTTCTTCACATAATTGATAGAACTGTTTCTCAGCTCTTCCAGAATGACCTTTTCCACTTTATCATTGCTTGTTCCATACGCAACAGAGAAAGGGATATGTATACGTCTGATATCATTTTCCAATGTCCAGTTGATCACATTGTTCTGGATAAAAGAGGAGTTTGGAATAACGACATCGATGTTGTCATTGGTGGTGACAGTGGTTGAACGCATTCTCATATCACTGACCGTACCCCGGATAGTATCTGAGATCTCTATATAATCTCCCAAACGGATAGTACGCTCAAACATTAAGATGATTCCTGCCGCAAAATTGGAAACAAGTGTTTGGAGACCAAAACCGATACCTATAGAGAGTGCTCCAGCAACTAGTCCAAGATTGGAAAGATCCAATCCGATACTTTTAAGTGCAACAAGTAAAGTGATAAATACAAGAATATAGTAGCCGGCATTGGAGATGGCTTTAGCTGAAGAGAGTGAGATTTTTTCTCGTTGAGTAGCAAGATTAATGATCTTTCGTTTGTAAAATGAAGCAATCATAAATCCAAGAATAATGATCAAAATGACTTTGAGGATATCAAGAATGGAAATACCCTTTTCATTGAATACAAACAGGGCTTCAGTCAGCTTGCTATAGGTGAAATCATAGATACTTTCAGCACTCTGTTCTACACTTGAGAGTGCCAGTGCGACATTCCCTGCCACCTCTTTGAATACTGTTTTGAGGATCGTACGCTTGTAAGTATAGTAATCTATGAGATCCGGCGTGAGTCCCTGCAACGTTTCTGTATCGGCATTGAAAAGGTCGAGGGCTTTTTGCGTCTCATTTTTTTGTAGATAGGCCAGAGAAAGCATGAGTGTTAGATCAATCTTTGTGGTGAGGAGACTCATCATATCCATATCGTTGGATAGAAATTTTTTACTTAAAGACTCTGAAATCGTTTCACGGACGATCAGTTCACGCTCTTTCGCCAGTTTCAGTGCGACGGCTTCTTGTTCTACGGGAGCAAACTTTGTATTGATGTGTGTAAGTTTTTTTTCGAGTGCGGGAATATCAAAGGTGACTTGATTCAGTTTTTGTTTGAAGCGTGCTTCGCCTTTGGTTATTAAAGTCTCATAGGCTTGTATCGTTTGTTCCTGATTGTCCCCTTTGAGTTTATAAAAGGCGTATTGCAATTGGTAAAGCAACAGGTTTTTTTTATCTTCGACGGTAATGTCATTGATACTTTTTTTCAAATAATGCCGTTTGGATTGCATCGCAGACTGTTCTTTTTTCAACGTATCGATCTTTGCATAGGTATCTGTAAGTGCATTCAAATAGGACTGATAGTTTTCTGTGCTTATATTTTTATCATCAGGTAAAAGTGAATCCGGCATAGGATCCACCTTTAAAGTAAAGGAGAGCATATTTGACAGTTTGCCTAAGATCATACGCTCTGTTGCAATACGTTCCGTATCTTCTTTTGTCTGGTTCTGATCTGATGTTTGTGCCGTCTCAATACGTTTTGAAATCTCTTTATAATAGTTTATGGTATTGTTGCCGTCATAGAGTTTTGTGTCTATTTCAGCAGAGCACAAAAAGAGAGAGAAAGAGAACAGGAGTAAGAAGGATTTCATGAAATTGTCACTTTTTTCAGATTATAACATATCTGTGAAAGTAAAGTTCATACAAGTATCAGCTCTTTTTATAGGATCTGTAAGGGGTTAAGAATTACTCTTTATAATAGTTTAAGAGTATAATCATATAAAAATATCATCTTGAGGAAATTACATGTATGACATTATCTATATCGGTGGCGGTTTGAACTATGCAGGAGCCATTGTGGCTTCGAAACAGGGGCTTAAAGTAGCGCTGGTTGAAACTTCACGAGGACACTTGGGCGGGACTTGTCTGCATGAAGGATGTATCCCTTCCAAAATGTTTTTGCATCATGCCAATACGGTACGGCAAAGCAACGAGAGCGTGTTTAGAGGTGAACTCGTACTGGATATGCCGACTTTGACAGCTCAAAAAACTGAACTCCTTGCCAGTGCATCCAAATCGATAAGGGCACAATGTAAAGATGTGGAACTGATCGAAGGTAAAGGAAAGCTCATTGCACCGCACAAAGTGGAGGTAGAAGGGAAGATCTATGAGGGGGAGTACATTGTGATAGGGACAGGATCTACCCCTTTCATACCAGAAGGCATAGTGTATGACAAAAAGGCGATCATCACCAGCAATGAGCTGCTTTATCTGCAGAAACTGCCTCAAACTATAGCCATCTACGGGGATGGTGCCATCGGTCTGGAGATGGCAAGTTTTTTTGCCTCTGCAGGTGTAGAAGTAACACTCATTTCACGTCATGACAGACTTTTGCCTCATACACACTCATCGATACAGAATGCCATGACCAAAGAGCTTGAGAGACAGGGGATCATCTATTTGAAAGAGCATGCTATCTCCAAAGCTGAACCTACAGAGAAAGGGGTGCATATCACCTTTGAGAATGGTGCATCAAGCATGTATGAACAGATGCTTGTTGCGACTGGACGTCAGCCAAATACGGATGTGGTAGCAACAGATCAGATTACTGTAAAGAGGGGCATAGAGACAGATGATTTTTTTCAGACAACACTGGAAAAACATTTTGCGATCGGTGACTGTAATGGGAAACTGCAACTGGCCCATGCGGCGAGAGTACAGGCTTTGAACGTGACAAAGCAGATCATGGGCAAACAACCTGGCAAATTGAACCTTGATCATGTGGTAAGGTTTATACACACCTTGCCTATGAGCTATGCAACCGTGGGACAAAACAGACAGAGACTGGAAGAAGACGGTATGGAGTTTAAAGAGAGTAGCATCATGCTGAGCCAATTTAAACCTGCTGCATTCCATCAGGCTGGGAACGGCGTATTGATCGTCTATGCAGATATGTCAGGGCTTATACTGGGTGCAGAGCTCTTTGCCCCTAATGCCGAAGAGCTCATCTCATCTGTGGCTATGGCACTTGCAGGTGAAATGACGGTTTCCATGGCCCAACAGACCATTATGGCACATCCCACTTTTTCTGAAGCGCTGGAGAGGGTTTATTCCCGACTATAAAGGTATTACAAGCCTTTCATCACAATTTCAAAGAGATAATCCACTTCATGGTCTTCTAAAAATACCGTCTTTTTGGTTTTAAAAAAGTCTAGTACTTTTTTGGTAGGAAGTGCAGCAGTATAAAGGCATGCAGGGTGTGCAGGGATGAACGACTGCATGAGCGCTATCTCCTCTTCTATACGGTTTTCGCAGATGTAGCAGTGCTCATCATGATGCAATCTGCCTTCATATTCGAGTAGCGTGATATACGACTCACAGACAATGCGTTTAGGGTTTTGTTTATCCCATTTTTGGGCTGCAGAGAGAAGCAGATCAAAGTAAAAAGAGTCTATCTCTTCTGTATCTTTGAGATGCGGTTCAAAGCGTTTGATAAAGTTGTGCCAGAGCAGAAGTCTGTTTTTGTCAAAGAGCCAAGGAAATCCCATATGAGAGAGTGAACGCAGTCTGGGAAGAAAGCTGCCTCCTTCACCTTCTACTTCAAAATCTATCAGGTTACCTAGTTGTAAAATGGAGTGTCGTGCGCCAAAAAAACGGTAATAGGTTCTTACTTCTGTGGGACTCAGTACCAGTGCTATCGTGTCTTCATTTTTAGCTTTTCTGACAGAAAGTATAAAACCTTTGATGGTAATTCCTTTAATTTTTGCCTAAATTATAGGCAAAAGCAAGTTAAAATATCCAAATATCGCCCTCTTGAGGGTAGAGTTGGTAAACTAAGCTTAACAACCTTTTAGCTATAATCCCTCCAATTACGAGGAGCGCTATATGATGTTCCGATTAGATCATTTTTAAGGTTGGTATATGCAAGATTTATTTACTTCTTTTAAGGACAACTGTGGGTTTGGGCTCTTAGCCTCTATCGATAACACACCTTCACACAAAAATTTGGAAGATGCGATTACATCTCTTTCACGTATGATGCACAGAGGAGCGGTAGCTGCGGATGGTAAAACAGGAGATGGTGCAGGTCTGCTTCTCTCTATGCCAAAATCATTCTTTGCAAAAGAAGCAACAGCCAATGGTGTACACCTTCCAGAGAATTATGCAGTTGCAATGGTATTCTCAAACAATCCAACTGATTTTGATGTGATCCATAAGATCTGTGATAACAATGACCTGAAGATCATTTACACACGTACGGTACCGGTTGATACAAATGCACTCGGTAAGCAGGCACTTGCTTCACTTCCAACCATGAAGCAAGTATTTGTTGCACCGAATTCACCTGTAGCGATCAACCGTTTTGAGGCACTAGTGTATCTTTCCCGTAAAGAGATCGAAGCAGCACTGATAGACGATAAAACATTCTATATCCCTTCATTCTCAACCTCTGTGATCTCTTATAAAGGGCTTGTCATGCCTACCCATATCAAAGAGTTTTACAAAGACCTTGCCGATGAAGATTTTGAGATCTCTTTCTGTCTTTTCCATCAACGTTTCTCTACCAATACCCTTCCTCAATGGAAACTTGCACAGCCGTTCAGAATGATCGCCCATAATGGTGAGATCAACTCTGTAACTGCGAACAGATTTAACGTGAAAGCGAAAATGGCAGCAGCAAAATCTGTCATCTATACAGATGAAGAGATGGATAGACTCAGAAATGTGATTCAAGACGATATGTCAGATTCAGCGAGTTTAGATAACTTTATGGAGTTCCTACGTGTGAATGGTGTCGATTTCTTTAAAGCAGCACGTTCACTTATACCGGCACCTTGGCATAATAATCCACAGATGGATACTGAACTCAGAGCATTCTATGAGTATGCGAGTGCAACATTTGAACCGTGGGATGGTCCAGCTGCTGTGAGTATGACAGATGGTCGTTACATCGGTTGTGTACTTGACAGAAACGGATTGAGACCTTCAAAATACATTAGAACAAAAGACAACAGGCTACTTATCTCTTCTGAGTATGGTGTACTTAAGTTGCCTGATGAAGAGATCGTTGAGCGTGGTAGACTTCAATCCGGTGAGATGATGGGGATTGATCTTAAGCACGGGAAGGTGCTTAAAAACAGTGATATCAATGATTATCTCAAAGCAGGTAATGCCTATGATAAGTGGTTGACCGCAAACCTCTCTTATTTACAGGAACATGTACCTGAAACTGATGTAAGTACTTCTGAAGTGAACTATGGAGATATGAATGCTAAACAGCGTTATTTTAATTTTACATCTGAGGTGATCAGAGAAGTGATCAGACCTATGATCAACGAGGGGAAAGAGACAACAGGTGCTATGGGTGATGATACACCGCTTGCGGCATTCTCAACAGAGCAACGTAACTTTACTGACTTTTTCAAACAGAAGTTCGCTCAGGTCACCAATCCACCGATCGACCCGATCCGTGAGAAAACAGTGATGAGCCTTAACACAGGTTTTGGAGAGAGCCACAATGTTTTAAGTGATAGTCCGGAACATGCAAAGCGTCTGAAAACGGTACTTCCACTCATGTCTGCAGAGAAGTTCTGTTTGCTTCAAGAGTTTGGTACAAAAGGGAATGAGAAGTATGATCCAAGCTATAAATGTGAGAAATATGATACAACCTATAAGGGTGATCTCAAAGAGAGTCTTTATGCACTGACTGAGCGTATCATCGAAGATGTAAGAAGAAATGACGTTAGAACCATTATCTTAGATGACAGAAATCTCAATGCAGAGAATAAAGTGATTCCTATGCTGATGGTTGTGGGACGCTTGAACCAAGAGCTTCTCAAAGCGAAAATCAGACATTTGACCAGCATAGTGGCAGTGACAGGTGAAGTATTTGATCCACACTCTGCAGCATGTCTTCTTAGCTTTGGTGCTGCAGCTATCTTCCCTTACTTACTCTACCATACAGTGGAAGAGTTGGAAGAGGGGAATGAAGCAATCAAACCACTTTTAAAGCAATTTAGAAGATCAATGGGTGCGGGATTGATGAAGATCATGTCCAAGATGGGTATCTCTACACTTGCATCATACAGAAACTCGAGACTCTTTGATGTGATCGGTTTAAGTACAGAGATCGTTGATGATTGTTTCTCTGGTGCCAAAGGATTACTCCCGGGACTTGGATATGAAGATATCGATGCACGTCTGAATTCAAACCATGAACGTGCCTTTACGGATGCATTTGATGGTAAAAGAAATGCACTTTACAAGGGTGGTTTCTACAAGTATAAAAAAGGTGAAGAGTTCCATGACTTCTCACGTCCGACCATCTCTGCTATGCAAAAAGCTTCAGAGAGCGGAAAAGCTGAAGATTATGAAGAGGTAAAGAAGCTTGTCAATGGCCGTGACAAAAAGTTCATACGTGACTTCTATGAACTCAAAAGTGATAGAGAACCAATCAGTATCGATGAAGTCGAGCCGCTTAGTGAGATCTTTAAACGTTTCTCTACAGCGGCGATGTCTATGGGGTCTATCTCCCAGGAAGCGCATGAGACACTTGCAGTAGCGATGAACAGAATTGGCGCGAAGTCAAACTCTGGTGAAGGTGGAGAGTCTCCATTACGTTACGGTACAGAGAAGAACTCGAGTATCAAGCAGGTTGCATCAGGACGTTTCGGTGTCACACCGGAGTATTTGAGATCTGCGACAGAACTTCAGATCAAAGTAGCACAAGGGGCAAAACCTGGTGAAGGTGGACAGCTTCCAGGAAGTAAAGTATCTCCGTTGATCGCGGAACTTAGATTTACGAAGCCGGGAGTGACACTGATCTCACCACCGCCACACCATGATATTTACTCTATTGAGGATTTGGCACAGCTTATCTTTGACTTGAAGCAGGTGAACCCGCATGCAAGGGTTGCAGTGAAACTTGTATCGACTGCGGGTGTAGGTACGATCGCAGCAGGTGTTGCTAAATCTTATGCAGATAAGATCATTATTTCAGGAGCAGATGGTGGTACAGGTGCTGCACCGATCGGTTCTATAAGATTTGCAGGTAACTCTTGGGAACTAGGTCTTATCGAAGCACATAATGCATTGAAAGCAAACCATTTAAGAGGTCAGGTAACCGTTGAGACCGATGGTGGACTTAAAACAGGTCTGGATATCGTTAAAGCGGCTATTATGGGTGCAGAGGAGTATGCATTTGGTACAGGTGCACTTGTACTTGTAGGTTGTATTATGCTTCGTGTATGTCACTTGAATACCTGTGGTGTGGGTGTTGCAACACAAGATGAACACTTGAGAAAAAGATTCACAGGAAATGTGGAAAAAGTCGTCAATTACTTTACCTTGGTAGCAACGGAAGTAAGAGAGATCCTTGCTGAACTTGGATATAGATCACTCGAAGAGATCATCGGTAAGAACGAATTGTTTAAAGTGATAGATGATGAGTTTGCCAAGAAGTTCAATTTTGAAGAACTGCTTTATGATATCGAGGGTGATAACACTTGCCAGGTACCGTTCAACGAACCATATGATCAAAATGAGTATGAAAAAGAGATACTTGAAGAGTTGATAGAAACGATCAAGGATCCAAGACAAAAGATCGTACTGAACAAAGAGATCTCAAACCTCAATAGAAGTTTTGCGACACGTATTTCAGGAGAAATTGCTGCACTTCACGGAAATGCAGGTCTACCGGATGGTACGATCACATTGAATGTGAAAGGTACAACAGGACAATCACTTGGTGCATTCCTGGCACAAGGTATTAACATCAATGTACATGGTGCAGGGAATGACTATATCGGTAAAGGTATGAGCGGTGGTCAGATCGTGATCTCTTCTGATAATGCGGGTCATGAGTTTGCGCTTGGTGGGAACACCTGTCTGTATGGTGCAACAGGCGGAAAACTCTACATTCACGGTAAAGTAGGTGAGCGTTTCTGTGTCCGTAACTCCGGAGCAACAACGGTGGTTGAAGGTACGGGAGACCATCCATGTGAATATATGACCGGTGGGGTTGCCGTGATCCTTGGTGAGACCGGTGTGAACTTTGGTGCAGGTATGACGGGTGGTAAGGCATTTGTCTATGACATGGAAGGTAAATTCTATGAGAAAGTAAACCCTGAGCTTGTTGAACCACTACGTATCGATACGGATGAGTGGGATACAGAGATGTTTGAACTTAAAGCACTTCTGAAAGACTATGTCGCAAAAACAGGATCTAAGAGAGCAGCCTATATCTTGAATAACTTCAGAAGTGAAATACGCAAGTTCTGGATGGTAGCGCCACGTGGTATAAAACCTACGATCGTTACGGGTGCAAAAGGCGAATAAAAGCTTTATGACCCCTTTCATTCAAGCCTGTATCAAAGCGAACGAAGAGATCAGTTCTACCTTAAAAGATGGCTTTGATACCTCGTGGTTTGAAAAGACCGAAGTGGGTGCGGGTGGTGATATCAGTTCTAAACTTGACCTTTTTGCCGAAGAGATATTTGTAAAGCACTTAAGTGCTTTTGGAAAGATAGAGTCTGAAGAGAGTGGCATTATAGGTGAGGGTGAGGAACAGATCATCATTGATCCTATAGACGGTTCAGCCAATGCCCTTTCCCTTTTTCCTTTTTACGGTACCTCTGTTGCAAAAGTGAACGCTGAAGGTATTTTAGATGCTGCAGTTGTCTGTAATCTTGCCAATAAAGATATCTTTTTCAAGTCTTCTACGTGTAAAGTTCAACAAGGCAAACTTTTTTCAAATACATTTCATGACCCTCATAGCAGTGAGAAGGCTGAGATAGGACTTTTCGAAAAAGCCTATGCAAATCCTGAATTGGTTGCAGCATTGGATAAGGAAAAGCTGAAGTTCAGGTCCCCTGGCGCTATAGCACTCTCATTGGCATATGCCCATACTGTGAATTATGTACTTTTTATGGGTGAGTTTCGAATTTACGATTTTGCCGCAGGTTTAGCACTTTGTGAGGGCTTAGAAGTAATTGTTGAGGCGGATTATGTTATAGTATCGAAAGAAAAAAGCATAGCAATGCAAATAGAGTCGTTAATCAATAAATTATAGGCATGCAGGAGTAAGAATGTTTGGAAATATTTTTAAAAAAGCCACAACAGGATCAACACAAGAGACACCTAATCAGTGGATTAAATGTCCAAAATGTACCTCTTTGATGTATTATAAAGAGGTAGAAGCCAAGCAAAATGTATGTCCTAAATGTAACCATCATTTCAGAATATCTGCTGAAAAGCGTATAGCCTCCATTGTAGATGAGGGATCTTTTGTAGAGTGTGATGCTACTTTGGCACCTATAGACCCATTGAAGTTTTCAGATAAAAAAAGTTATAAAAAGCGTATAGAAGAAGCCAAAGCCCAAACAGGGAAAACTTCTTCTGTCATGAGCGGTTCTTGTACGATCGGTGGTCAACCCGTTGAGATCGTAGTATTTGACTTCTCATTCATGGGGGGTAGTTTGGGTTCAGTTGAAGGTGAAAAGATCGTTCGCGGTATCAACAGAGCGATAGAAAAAGAGTGTGGATTTATCATCGTTTCTGCTTCTGGTGGTGCACGTATGCAAGAGAGTACCTACTCACTGCTTCAAATGAGCAAAACATCTGCAGCACTCAACAGACTGCACCAAAAAGGTTTGCCTTTTATCTCTATTTTGACAGACCCTACGATGGGTGGTGTATCTGCTTCATTTGCCATGCTGGGTGATATTATCATGGCGGAACCGGGTGCACTTATAGGATTTGCAGGTCAAAGGGTGATCAAACAGACTGTTGGAGTGGATCTTCCTGAAGGTTTCCAGCGTTCAGAATTCCTACTGGAGCATGGACTCATCGATATGATCGTAGATCGTCCTGATATGCATCAAACGCTTTCTGATCTCTTTAAACTTTTTAACAAGAAGGCAAGTTAAAACAGCGTATGATCTATGCACTTGTAGACAAGGAGACACTGAAGCAAAAGGGTGTCTCTTTAGAAGTACTTCTTCAGCATATCTCTACTTTTCCCAATATACCTATTCTCCAATACCGCAATAAATTGGCTGCTATTGAAGAGAAAAAAGAAGATCTTGAGATTATCCGGGCATATTATCATGGTATAGTCATCATCAATGATACGATTGAGCTTATTGCCCATGCGGACGGATTGCATCTTGGCCAGGAAGACCTTAGAGAGTACAGTCATGATCTGAAAGAAGCAGTTGACCTGGTACGTCAAAAGATAGGAAAGAAGATCCTCGGACTTTCAACCCATGATAAAGAAGAGATACTTTCGGCAAATGCTTTGGACCTTGATTATATAGGTTTAGGAGCCTACAGAGCGACTGACACGAAAAGTGAAGCCCATGTCGGAGGGACAACACTCCTTGAGGCAGCGAAATTATCTAAACATCCTGTGGGTATCATAGGAGGTGTTCGTATGGATGATGTGTTTGAAGCACCGATTGTCTATAAAGTGATAGGAAGTGGACTTTACGACGGTATAAAGTAGTCTCTGAGAATATTTCAGATTGATATGTTAGAGTAAAGAAGAGCGCCTCCTGATCCAGGCAGTAATATAATGAAAAAAATAAGTGAGAGTAAGAGTATGACAGATAAAGATGAGAATTATGCATTTCCATGGGGATTTCATATAGGAGATCTATACAAAGACAATGAGAGCCTCCCTTTATATACGCTCAGCAGTGACGGTGGATTCTGTCTATTGTATGACAGTGTCTCTGAAGCAAAGGCTGATAGGTTGCTGGAGAGTCTTTGTCTGGAACTTCTCTCAACCATGCCACATGAGAGTTTGAAAGTAGATCTTTTTGATTTTGGTAGAAAGAAGTTTTACAATCTTTCTCCTTTACAGTATGTTCAACTCTATAGAACAGCATATGATCCTAAGCTGATGTCAGCGCTTTTTGAGGAGCTTGAAGAGATGGTCATCTCCCGTCATAAAGAGCTGTTGTGCTGCAACAGGCCTACGATAAGCGAACATAATCAAAAATCAAAACTGAAACAGGTTTATCATCTGGTACTGATCAATTTGGAAAACTTCCCCACAGAAGAACTTGAGTTGAGAAGAATCAAGAATTTTGTAGAATCTGCTGTCCAGGCGGGTGTCTATGTGATTGCATTCGGTAATCAGGATATAGAACAAAGTGAAAATCAAACAACACAGACCATTCTGGAACATTTTAAGAAGCTGAGAGTCACCGAAGGTGAGTTTGCCATCACCAAAGAGATCTTTGAATTTGTTGAACTTTTGGAAGATCACACGTTTAAGTCGCTTGATCTTGACAAAGGTGCCCTCATGCAAAAAGCACTGACCAATGCAGACATTGAAAGTCTTATCAACCCTGAGAATATCAAACTGGAAGAGAATACAAAAGTCAACTAACAATGATGTCTAATGAAGCGATTTTAACTATTGAAGATGACAACAATGAAAAACTCTTTTATCGTTTCACCCCTGCAGCTTTAATCTCTAATTTTGTGCCCCTGATCGTTATCTTAGATGAGAAAGCAACACACTTTGAACACAAGATGTGGAATGTACTCACACCTTTGGATCATTTTGGATCTCAAAATAAAGATCTTTTACAAGAGTTGATAGAAAAAATCGCCGAAGAGTATGAGTGTGAAGATCATATTTATTTCTATGGGAGCGGTATGGGTGGCTATGATGCTATTTTGCAGGGTATTTTGTGCAGGGCCAATGCAGTCTATGCAGATGCACCCCGTATAAGATTACCACAAACAAGTGATAACGACACATCTACTAGGGAACATGATCTTACCAATTTTTTAAATGCCACCGATCCTTTTCCTGTGTTTTACCTGTGTGAAGATGAGAACACTTTGGAAGAGGAAACGGCATATTTTGTAGATGCCTGTCAACAACATGGTATCAAAGTGCATTTTGATTTTTGTCCGAAGTCAGACGATGAAACCGAGGTCATCAAAGAGGTTTTAGGTTTCTTTGAACGGATGGCTTCTGAAGGATAAAAGGGGATGATTAATGAATATTGATGTAGACTACTACAAAAAAGGATAAGTATGGATATGAGTATGCATATGGAGCCGATCAATCTAGTGAAGTCATTGAGAGGCACGTATAAAAAAGAAGATAAAGAGATGGTGGTAGAAGTACTTAATGCCTATAAGGAAAAGAATAACTGCAGCTATAAACATGCATACGACATGATGGTTGAGGAAAATCCATCCTATTCAGCATATACCGCATGGAGACGTAAGTTAGCATCCGGCCAAACCCTATAAGTAGGTTTTGACGATCTTCTCCCCAAGGTTGTTAGCCATTTGGTGCATCTCCCACCAGTATGCAAGTTCACGTGCTTTTTCTGACTCTTTGTTGTTCATTATCTTATCGAAAGTGTCACTATCCAAGTTTTCGATCTCATTAGACAATTGTGGAACACAGTCGACAAGAAAGTCAAAATCATACGAATCTGCACACTCTTGGACCTCTTCTGGGACCTCTTTACCTTGTGATACCAGTAGATAGACATATAGCTGACAGTTCTTACGTAGTTGTAGCTCTTTATTTGTAGGGCTCATGATCTGCTATCCTTTTTGAACATTCATAATGATCTATTTTTTGTTACTTTACCTTAGTAATGTTAAAGTTGCTTGAAGCTATTTGAAAACAGTTATTTTTTGAGTATAAGAAGCCTGCTTCAATTTCTTATTATTATTTTATAGGGTTATTATGCTCATACTTTTTAATCAAGTCAATGTTTCTAAGTTAAGTGACTGTTCGATAGGGAACACCTAAAGTACTATTAACGTATATGCAACTTCCTTTTGAGCTTTTCTAATCTTGTTTTACCATTATTATATCCTTGCACTACAGATTTTTCATACCAGTAAAGTGCCTTTTTATAATTTATTCCCACTCCCCATCCATATTCGTAACGTGCACCTAGCATTCCTTGAGCTACACCCAGTCCGCCGATTGCAGCTTTTTCACACCACATAAAAGCTTTTTTCTCATCTTTTGGTATCTCTTTATTTGCATAATACAATTTACTGATTTCATAGTAAGCGTATACATCGTTTTGTGCAGCAGCCTTTTTGAACCAATACAAAGATTTATGATGATTCTGTTGAGTGCCTTTACCTTGTTGATAAAACCTTCCAACTTTATATTGTGCTTGAATATGACCTCGATTTGCAGCATTCAAATAGTGTTGTAATGCTTTTTTTTCATCTTTTTGTATCCCATTTATACCGTATTCCAGACTTCTGGCAATATGATATTGTTCACTTGCATCAATTTGTTGAGAAGTAACAGGATCAAAGGATCTTGAAGCCCATGTCTCATTGTACTTAGGAACTTTATTGGTATTATTTTTATTTTTTAAATAGGATATTCTCTCTTTTGCAGCTTTATAACCCTGCTGATCGGCCTTTTCATACCAGTGAAGTGCTTTTTGATGATCAACATGAACTCCTTTACCATTTTCATATATAAATCCCAATGCATATTGTGAAGAGGCATCACCTTTTTGGGCATTTTTAAGGAAGAGGTTATATCCGCTTTTAAAGTCTTTTTCTCCTTCAGCAAAGACCATAAGATATGCTGCTTGCTTTTGGGCATATGCATCTCCATTTTTAGCAAGATCAAGATACAGTTCAAGTGCTTTCTTCTTATTTTTTTGTTCAATATATATTTGGGCAAGCTCTATTTTGGCTTTTTTACTATTTTGTTTAGAAGCATTGGTTAACCAATAAATAGACCGATGATCATCTTTTATAGAGATAGAACCCTTATGATAGATCTCTCCAAGATGAAGTTGTGAGAAAACATCTCCATTTTTAGCTGCCTTTTCATACCACTCTAAGGCCCTGGCTTTATCCTGTTCAACACTGTAACCTCTTTCATAGATCTGTCCAAGTGCCCGCAGTGCTTCAGAATTTCCAAAATATGCAACCAAATGGTAACGAAAAGTATCAAATACTGTAACATCTTCTACACGCATTTTTTGAGGTTGCGTAAAGAGTAGATAGATAGAAAAAAGCATGATGGCCGTAAGTGCTCCTAATCTTAGTTTTAAAGAAATTAAATCTGTTTTTGGTTTATTTGGAACTATAGGTTGAACCCTCTCTACAGGTTCACTAAAAATATTATGAAGCAGTGCTTTGATCTCTTGAAGTGTTTTGGGTCTATTATTAAGATCAGTAGATACCATACTGTTGATAAGCTCACATAAAAGTATAGAGTAACTGCTATTTGGCGTAAGTAGCTTAATGGAGTTTGCTGTTACAGGTACATTGTTATTTACCATAGTGTACATCAACAATCCAAGCCCATATATTATTTGAGTAGTACCATCTTTGGAATAGGGAACAAACTCATTATATCCGGCAAGCAGTACTTTAAAATCTTTCGAGATGTATAGCATATCCGCCTGTATGCTATTGATCATTATTCCATTATGTTGTAATGCTAGAAGTAGTTCTGTGAGCGATGTAGCAAACTTACAAATTTGCTCTTCTGTATATGAAGAGGTGACATTATCCTGTAAGCTCTTTTGCAGTACTTGTCCCTCAATATAGTTTGAGACTGTATATACAGTTCCATTAGCTTCAAAAATACCAGTTACGCGCGACATATATGGATGGCTAAAGTCTTTAAGTTTACCAGCAGTATCTGTCCATATTGTTTTACGACTATTAAAGGATTTATTTTTTGTTGGATGAACATAAACCATAAATGTATCATCCTCTTCCATAAATCGTTTAGCAATATCTTTTGGAAAAAATTCAGTTAAAAACATATGACGATTTAAACGCATATCTTCGACATGGTATGTAATTGTATCGTTACTGCTTGCTACTACACTCTTTATCCAATAATGCCTAACTTGCGTACCTTGCGATAGTGCATACAGATTATCAATCATTCTATATCCTTGAAAACAAAAGAAGTAAATATCATTTATCTTTTTAGTTTTATATATAAAAAAAATTATTATATAGGATTAGTATATGAGAAAGCTTAATTAAATCTTAATATCGATAGAATCAAAAAACTAAAAAAAGGGGACACATGAAACAGATTAAGAAGTATTTCTACATGTTTTTAACCATTTTCATACTTCTTAATGTAGTTGTCTATACAAATGTTTATACGCGATATGTCTCACATGCTCCTATGAACTTAAAGGAAGCAAGAACAGATCTTGTAAATGCAACTATGTTCCATGTGTATTACACATTTTTTGTCAAAACCGTACGTATAGATTTTCTTAACCCCATACTGTATCCGTTAAAGGCTCCCCGAGATCATTTTTATCATAAGGGCATAAATAAGATTCCGGACAATGAAGCGGAAAGAGCGATATGGTTTGATATGTTTGAAGTAAGACCCTACAACTTTTCTGTCCGTGCAAGATATGGTTCTATGGCTCGAATATATGGAAAAGAGGTTTCAAAAAACTTTATCGATAAAGTGTATGAGAATATCAAGTTGTTATCACTGTATGAGTTGAGTGACAAGAATACACCCGATATCAGTGAAGACATCTTAGAAGTTTATATAGATCTCATTCATCTATATATTTATGATTTTCATTTACATCCTAAAGGATTTTTGTTTAATAAAGAAAATATGGAAAAAGTCAGCACCGATTTTAATCTATATCAACGGTTTGAAAATATATATAAATGGCAAAATAGTTTAGTAGAACATTATGCTAAGGAACACAAAAATCAATACAAACGTGTCCTTGATCCCAATAAAGGCTGGTATAGTCCTTATAGAAACCTCATTGACAACAAGTTTATTCTTTCATCCTTTATCTTGTTTTATAAAGTGAATAATAAGCTATTTGATTGTGCAAAAGACAAGAAGTATCTGGTAGATCAGGAAGAAGGTATTAGAAAGTATAAAAAGCTTTTAAAAGCTCATTCCAAAAAATCAAAACAAAAACAGGTAACAAGCCGAATGGTTTCTTATCTTATTATGCCTAATAGTTTAGATACAAAAAACTCTCACTTAAATTTTGAGAATACGTTAGGGCTTACTGTAACTTGTAATGACTCAAACCAAAATCAAATATCTACACAAAACAAACTCTTAAAAAATACTCAAGCGCCAATTCGAGATAAACAAATTCATAGCTATTCTACTGAGTATAGAGGACTTAGGGTTGGGAGTTCAACCCTATCTGATGTTGTCAATGTTTTAGGTGAAATAATAGCCAAGATTAATAACAGTAACAACGTAAACTATAGATTTGATAAAGTAGATGTTACGATTCAAGATGCTACAGGTCATATAAACACGATTATTATTTATGATGAAGATTATGTAGATGTTAATGGATATAAGATTGGTACTTCATATGATGTGATAAGTAAGGACTTAAATGTTGAAGGTACTCACCAAGTATTAATAGAACGATCAAATGGAGTTATATACTGGTTTAAGAATCAACGTGTTTCAAGAATAGTATATGCTGCACAGTTGTAATTTTTGTGATAAAAAACTTTACAAATGATGAATTTAAAATATTTATAGAAGTAGGAATGTGTATGTTAATTAAAAAGATTTTATGGATTTTAGCTTTGTTGATTTCAACTTTGTTTGGATCGGTAGATTTTCCACAGGTTTATACTGTTTTTAAAAAAACGGACGATGCCGATAGAATTAAGAAAATAGTACTGAGTAAAGATCAAAAGCGCCTTTTGGTAATGCGTCATAACTCTGTGAGTCTCATGGATGCAAAAAATTTCAAAGTGATTAAAAAGATAACTTTTAAAGGTAGCGCTTGGGATTGTGACTTTGCAGAAGAAGGGTTTGTGCTTTTAACCCATCATGATTTTACTTACTATGATGATACAGGTACAAATCGTCTCTATTATACAGAGCGAAGGGACGGTGGACAAATAGCCAAAATGGATATGCGTAAAAACGGCTACATTGTCAATCTTATCAAAGAAATAGACAGGCCTAAAAAAGATGACATCGTCAAACGTATTTTAGAAATGCAGCGAACAGGGAACACAGCTAATATAGCGCATTTAAATCAGAGTGAAAAAAGGCTTGTAACATTAAACCTTAGAACCAAAGAGTACAAAGAGACAATTTACAAGACAGATTTCAAAGCTAAACATTATCTCAATGACATACGAGATAATGTTTTAAAAATTTCAACTGGAAGTCATACATATGACTATATCAATGTCCTCACTGGAACAAAAGTAAAGGATTTCCCAGGTGAAAATATTCTTCCAAATGGCAAACAAATTATTGATGCAAAAGAGCTCATTCTACAAGATATTACACAAAAGAAAGTGATTCAGTCCTATACTAAACCAGCAGGGCGTTTTAAATTTGGATGCATGGACCCCTCAGGAAAAAGATTTGCTATTCTGACTATAAATGAGCCTGTCTATGTATATGATATAAATAAAAGCGAACCGATTTTTTCACTTCCACGGAATCTTAATACATCTAAAACACGTAATTGCCTCTTGTATGATGACACTTTAATTCTGTGGGGAAAATCGATGCAGGCTTATAACATTAAAGATGCAAACAAGATAGAAAATGCTGTGAGCCGTTCGTTAGAAGTGATGCCTATTATAGGCAGCTGTACAGATGCATCATATGGTGTCAGTTTGTGGGTAAACACTATGTATGGCTGGGATGTAGAAAAGGGTCAGATGCTCTGGTACTCAATAGGCCCTGAATTTAACCGAAGTCATTGGGAAAATGCAAGTTACCTTATAAAGATGCAAAGTGATGACAAAATTGCCTTTGTTCAACCCTATGGGCAACGTGCTTTTAAAGAGTTAAGAGTGAATTTAGAGAATGGAACCTTTATAGAACAGGGAAACAAAAAACGTGAAAAATCTACAGGTAAATCAATCATATGTGATCCTGGAAGTGGCGAGGTGTGGTTAGAAAAAGAGTTTAGTTTTACTCATAACGGGGTAAGTTTTTATGCTTTGAGCCAAGGAGAATGGCTGGTCATTAGTAATAATGACGGGTATTTTAATGCTTCCAGCAAAGATGCTCTTTCCCTACTGCATAAAGACCATAAAGCACTCACAGATGAAGACATAGAAAAATGGTACAGACCCGATATCATTCAAGCAAAATTATCAAATAAAATAATTGAAGAACTATCGAAAAGAAAAACAAATTTTAAATTACCTGAAAAATCACAACTTACAAATCAGTATTTTGCAAGTATATTGCAAGGAGTTAAAACTGGGAATAATTACGACAGACTTATGCAGTTACTGAAACTAGCAACTCTTGATCAGATCAGTCAAATTGTCGATGCCATTCCAAATGATGAAAAAGGTTATTTCTACTTTTATAGAGCATTGAGTGTCAAAAAGTTTCGTCACAAGCAACCAGAGCTTTTTAGTTTTCTAGATAAACGGGTAGAGAACCTTTCTTCATACTCAAATGAAGTTCCAGCCTTACTAGAGTATCTCATGAGATTTAGGGTGTATAAAAAAACTCCTGAATTTAGGAAAAAGAAAGAAATATTAATTGAAAGTATTTGGACAAAATATAAGGATAATGAGCGTGTTAAACTTATGATTGCATCAATGCGTAAAACTGATGAAGCATACACAACAATTTATTGGGATGTGTGGGAGCAAGAAGACTATATCACAAAAGAACATTTGGAGATTTTATATGAAGAAAACCCTTTAAGGGCTCAGAAGTTAGCAGTTCAATCATTAACAAACTTGTTAAAGAAACTTGATCAATTGGGGTGTAAAGAGGATCAGTTAAATACAAATATTTGTCAGGATGACTTTGAGATGAAAACATATGGAACTTTTAGGACACGTATTAGCACTCTGTATGACTTTTTAATAACAGATAAAACAGCTGTACCTTTGGATCCATTAAAAAGAATTACAGCACAAAAGGTAAAAACATTTTATGCAGATAATGAGGCTGATAGATGGGGAATAAATGCTCAATATATAAAATTTTATGCAAAGTATAGTAATGAAGTTGAAAAGAAAGAGTTAATAAAATCAACTAAAGACTTTTTAGAAAAAGCAATTTTTCAAACTGACTGGAAGCAATACTGGAACAGTAGTTATTTTCGAGATAAAAACTCAAAAATAAAAGCAATTCACAAGGGCATGCTAGAAACCATGCCAAAATATTTTTTGCAATTAGAATCAAGAATAATTGCTTCTGACAATCGATATTTACATGAACATTTAGACTACCTCATAACCGATATAGAAAAAAATCCTTTTGTTCAGAAAGCAATGATCCAAAGTATCTTAGAAGAATTTCATGACAATGGATATGTAGACTACCAATATATTGGTAGATTATTAAATACAAATAGCAAAGAAATTCATTTACAAGTTATAGATATGTTTAATCAATTCAAAGATTGCAATAAAATAAGGGATAATTACCGATATAAGCTCAAACGTGTTTTATCTCTAAAAGAATATATGCGTCTTGAATGTGATCCGTTATCTAATGAAAGTATCCCATATAACAAGCAAGAAGAGTACGCACCATTGTATAAGACAATGCAAAAATAATAATTGGAATGGAGAAGGGAAGTAATGCATTACATAGGAATTATTGGTATTCTTTTTATAGGGGTAGGAGTATTTTTATTTGTTGTTCAAACAATTTATGCTGGTTGTCACTTAAATAGCACTCAGTTTAAAGATTACGAAAACATTTCTAAAAAACCTTTAGATATACGTACAGAAGATGAAAAAAAACTAATGAAAGATAGTTGGGCTAGATACTATTTTACAAAGGTTAGGAATATTGGCTATAAAGTTGGACTACCATTATTGGGTTTAGCGTTATTGTTTGATTACATTATAAAATAAAGGATACTGATGTTTGACCTACGGTATTTATGTGTTGTTGGGATTATTTTAATAATATTTGGTCTGTGGCTACATGCAACCATTTATTGGGATCTTAGAAATGCTCCTGCTTTTAAAAAGAAGTTAGAAGATCTTGCACTGAAGAATAAAAAAGATATTAGTTTTGGAGATAGGGTTAATTTAAATATACCAAGGTTCGGGAAGAAAATTGCAAAAGTATCTACATTGAGTGGCTTGATTATTGTTTTTATAAGTTGCATTAGTAAAATGGTTTTTTAACAATAAATTGATTTAAAAGGAATAATTTTATGAAAGAATGTCCAAGTTGTAATGAAAATCTCATAAAATATTCTATCTATGGTATCATTTATAAAGATAATACTTTCAGATGGGAAAAGTAGATAATGAACTTTGAACAGTTAGATACATATATACGTGCTAAGCAGGGTGTGACTTTTGATTATCCTTTTGATGAAAAGGTTCGTGTTTATCGCATTGCTGAAAAAATGTTTGCTTTGACCTCAGAGGATAGACCTATATCAGTCAATCTCAAATTTGACCCGCTTTATGCTTTAGAGCTACGTTCTCTCTATAAAGGTATCATAGCAGGGTACCATATGAATAAAAAGCATTGGAACACAGTAACAGTAGAGGATTCCGATGTAGATGATGAAACAGTGAAAGAGCTGATAGACCACTCTTATGATCTGGTGTATGAGAAATTGACCAAGAAACAAAAAGCCTTACTGGGTTAAAGATGAATACGATAAGTATACAATACTTCCAAACACCTGTCGGAGAAATGATCTTAGGTTCCTATGACGATAAACTCTGTATGGCTGACTGGCGATACAGAAAGGGTAGAGAAAGTATAGATAGAAGAGTGCAAAAGGGTCTTCATGCCATTTTTGTCGAAGAAGAGAGTGAGGTGTTGAATTTGGCTAAAGAGGAACTGGAAGCGTATTTTAAAGGCTTACGTCAAAAATTTGATATTCCTTTGTTGTTGGTTGGCACAGAGTTTCAAAAGTCTGTTTGGAAGGGACTTCTTCAAATTTCTTTTGGTACCACTGTTTCTTATAAGGATTTGGCGCAAAATATTGACAACAAAACAGCAGTAAGAGCTGTAGCCTCAGCTGTAGGTGCCAATGCTATGTCTATTTTCATACCTTGTCATCGTGTTGTCGGATCTGATAGTTCTTTGAGGGGCTATGCTGGTGGTTTGGAAGCAAAGAAAAAGCTATTGGCACTTGAACAAAATATCTTTACGATATAATCATTTTATATTTTAAAGTAGGTAAAAATGGAAAAGAAAAACTTTTTTGAGTCTGTCTATGAGAATGCAGACCATGATGATCTTTCATCTATCCCATGGGCGACACTTGCGCCTAACGTCTATTTGGAAAAACACTTAGCCATGCAAGGACCTGTTGTAGGTAAAAAAGCACTGGTTATCGGATGCGGGTTAGGTGATGATGCACTGATCTTGGAAAAATATGGCTATGAGGTAGAAGCATTGGATATCTCTCCTTCGGCTATAGCTCTGGCGAAGAAGAGACACTCTGATAGCAAGGTTGATTTTCATGTAGGCGATATCTATGATATGCCGTCATCTTCTGTGGGGAAATATGATTTTGTTTATGAAGGGCTGACCATTCAGTCTTTACCTCCTTCAGATAGAGAAAAATTGGTGGGTATCATCGTTTCTCTTGTGGCCAAAGAGGGAGAACTGTTTGTCTATGCGCATGCACAGGATGATACAGATAATTATGGTGGACCACCATGGCCATTGTATGCAGATGAATTTACGCTTTTTGAAAAAGAAGGGCTGGAACAAGTGTATATTGAGAAAGAAACAGAGAGTAAACCCGTAGCACCCTATAAGTGTTGTGCACTGTACAGAAAATAGGATAACACATGTCGATCCAAAAGATCATCCTTATTCTCCTAATTGCAGTGTTGAGTTTGACGACGGACAGTGCAACAAAACTCTACAGTATGGTGATGCATTATGAACGTTACACTGCAGAGTTGGAGAAAAAATGTATCACTTTGGATTTTGGAAAGATAGTCTACCTTGAAAATAGTGTCAAAAGTGATAAAACACTGCTGTTCGTTCACGGTTTTGGCGGGAACAAGGATACATGGAACAGACTGATCGAAGCAATGGATGAAAAGTATCATGTCATTGTGATAGACCTTCCTGGACATGGGGAGAGTATTTCAGAAAAGACGTTGGGATATACGATGTCGGAGCAGGCAAAAAGAGTGTATGCCTTTATAGAGGCTAAACATTTGAAAGGCTTTTACCTTTTTGGTCACTCTATGGGAGGGTCCATTGCTCTACACTATACAATAAACCATCCAGAGACACTCAAAGCACTTATCCTCATAGATACTATGGGTATGGTGAAAACAAAAAGCGACGGTGTGAAACTCGTAGAAAGATCCGATAAAAACCCGCTTTATGATGTCTGCACGGAAGAGCGGCTGGAAACACTTTTACGCTATTCTCTCTACAAGCCTCCCTATATCCCGGATATCATTAAAGAGGCCATGCTCAAAGAGAAGTGTGAAAGACGTGATCTGGAAAAAATACTCTATGAGGATATGTATAAAGATGTCTGTTGTTTCAATGAGCTTGCAAAAAAGATCGATATCCCCACACTGATATTATGGGGAGACAAAGACAGGATGACACATATAGACAATGCAACACTGTTTCATGAGACCATTAAGAACAGTAAACTGGTCATTTTGCAAGAGATAGGACATGTACCGATACTGGAAGATCCTGAAAGAACGGCTGATGAGGTTGAAAAGTTCATCAAACAAGTGCATCATCCTTAGTGCCGGAATGCTCATATTTCATTTAACGGCTTCGTTAGAAGATACCCACCTACAAGTATAGGAATGATACCTAAGACTTGACGAAGTTCTGGCACTTCATGGAGGTAGAAGTAGGCAAAGATAAGCGTCATCATAGGGACCAGTCCCAGCATGGCAGAAAGTTTGGTGATGGATGTACGGTGCAAGGCTTCTATCCACATGATCTTTGAAACGACATAGATCAAAATACCGATAAACAGTAATGAAGGCAGAGCCGCCACAAATGCATCGTACTCTACAGCAGGTTCAAAGGCCCATGCCATAAGGGCTATAAAAGGCAGACCAACGAATGTTCTAAATCCCAGAATGGTCTCTGAAGAACAAAATTCACGCGCTCTTTTCTGGTAGAGATTGGCAATAGGTGCAATGGCAGCTGCAACCAAGATAAGCAGATCACCTTTATTGAATCTCAGTTCATCAGGAATGAGGATGATGAGCGCTCCAATCCCCATAATAAAAGCACCCCATAGATGTAAAGTATGCATCTTCTCTTTTCCAAAGAGATTGAAGTAGAGGTAAGAGAAAAGCAGCTGCAGGAATATAATGACTGCCATATTTCCAGCCGTAGTGTATCGCATTCCTATGAAAACAAATGCAAAGAGTGAAGTGATCCAAAAGCTTGTCAGCAGCAGGTCTTTGTAGGCTTCTTTGTTCTTAAGCTCTTTAAATCTATCCCGTTTGAACATGATTACGATAAAAAAGATTAAAGCGATGAAAAGAGAATAGGTATAGGTATGCAGTGCCCCTATGTAGGACATAGCGACGATAGAGAATATGGGAAACCAGGACTCAAGTATAGCAAGGCCAACCATGAGTATTTCACCTTCTCTTTCCTTTGTCATCTGTTCCCTTTGTTTTTTAACTTATTGTATCGAAACTCTACTACACATAAAGTACAGCCTAAATAGAGTAAGATAATAAGTATAAATCATCAAGGCAGGGTATATGTATCAGAAAAATTCTAAAAAAACGGTTCTCATTCTCTTTTTTCTACTCTCTAGTACCTCTCTTTTTGCCGGAGAGAGTATGTTTGTACAAAGTACGATTCATATGATGTTGAGTGCATTTGTCGCGGGGATCTTACTGACCTTCACACCCTGTGTTCTACCGATGGTACCGATAGTCTCCAGTGTTATTGCAGGTCAGGGGGAAAATATTACCAAGACAAAAGCGGTGATACTCTCTGTCTCTTATGTTCTGGGTACGGCAGTGACCTACGCGCTTATGGGTGCACTGGCAGGAGCGACAGGTGAACAGTTACAGTCCTATTTTCAAAATATCTGGGCTATCAGTGCGATGAGTATGGTCTTTGTTGTTATGTCATTGTCCATGTTCGGACTTTTTACGATAGAGCTTCCCTCCTTCATACAGTCTAAACTAAATGCAGAGTCACAAGGTCTCAAAGGTGGAAAATTGGGTATGGTCTTCCTGCTTGGAATGATCTCAGCACTGATCCTGGGTGCCTGTGTCTCACCTATACTGATCTCGTTCTTATCTGTAGCGATCTCTTCAAGTGATCCTGTACTGGGTGCCATGACGATGTTCTTTTTGGCTTTAGGTATGGGAGTACCGCTCATTTTATTGGGTGTGGGTGCCGGATATATACTGCCTAAATCCGGTGCATGGATGGAGAAGGTGAAATATGTCTTCGGGGCACTGCTTCTTGGTGTAGCTATAGAGATATTTTCTACGCTTGAACTTGTGAATACCCTCTTACTCTGGGGTATCTATGCCGTGGGTATCAGTATCTATCTTGGTGCGACACAGGCACTTGACAGTGAGAGCAGCGGATGGAAAAAACTTCAAAAAGCATTGGCTACAGTGTTACTGATATGGGGTACCATACTGATGGTAGGTGCAGGGTATGGAGAACAAGATATCTATTATCCTCTTCCTAAAACCTCTGTAACATATCTGCAGGATGGTAAGGTCAAACTCTCCGGTGCATTGCCTTTTGAGGAGATCGCCAATATTACAGCTTATGATATAAAACGACGACAGGCGATGGATGAAAACAAAACGATGGTCGTCTTTTTCCATACCGATACATGTCCGGTCTGTAAACACTTAAGGGACACGACTTTTAAAGACCAAAGAGTACAAGAAAAACTTCAAAAAGACTATGTAGCCGTGAGTGTCAACATGAGTGAGAAAACAGATATAAAGATAGAAGAGATCAAACAAATGTTCCAAGTTTTTGGACCTCCAGGTTTTGTCTTCATCGGTCCTAATGGTAAAGAGATAAAAGATGCAAAGTTTTACGGGTATCAAGAACCTGAAGAATTTTATGATACATTAGATCTTATAGCAGAGTAAAAAAGGTTTCAAACGCATCAAATGTACACCTCTCTTTGTAAATGTTTTGGAAAGAGAGGTATTGTTGCCAAGTGACTGTGCATTTTAGTTATAATTTTTCAAATAAGAACAAAGGACAGATCATGATGGAAGAATCATTAAATGTTTTGGGTGAACCCTTAGAGCCGTGCAGTTTGAAGCCTCTCACTGGCTTTCATAGAGATGGCTATTGCAATACAGGTGATCATAATCCTGCGGTGCATGCGGTGTGTATCTATGCGACAGAGGAATTTTTAGAATACTCCAAAAAAGTGGGAAATGATCTCTCTACGCCCATACCGGAGTATAATTTTGCAGGGGTTAAACCCGGACAAAGCTGGTGTCTGGGCGGTCATAGTTTTGTGAAAGCACACCTGGATGGTATGGCACCACAGATCTTTATCCATGCAACACATAAAAAAATGCTTGAACTGATCGATCTGGAAACGTTGAAACAATATGCTATAGATCTATAGTCGTCTACCACATACAAATTTTATGATAATAGATTTGGGAGAGTTGATACTTATCTCGTACGCTTTTCTCCTGAACAGAAGAATGACTTTCTGCTTAAAACAAGAGACGTAAGCGCACGATCTTAAAAGTGACAGTTACATAGTGCATCCACAGAGAAGGAAGACTAAATAGTAGCCCCCTTGAAGGAAGTGTTACTAGAAATGATTTCGTAGCTCTCTGTGTGCAAAACGTGATAAGTACGTTGGTCTATGCGTGTCACCTGGATTTCCAGATTTTCACTTAGTCGTCGCATTTCTGCGATGCCTCCGTAACTCTTACCAAGTTTGAGACATGAAGACCCATTACCTATCGCCTAAACTTTAGGCTTATTGTCACTGTCATATAGTAACAAATTTGTGTGTAATGAGTGTGTAGTTAAATAGCATTAATCGATAAATAAATCCTGTTCATCTTTTTTAGGCATCCGACAATGCTCCATCTTTCCAAATATCCTATAACGGTGTTTAGCTATAAGGTCATAGATATAGTCTCTTATTACTTTTGGAATGAGATAAAAGATATTTGTCAAGATCCATATGCCACCCAAACTTCTTAGTATTCTTAAGATAGCAGTGGACTTATAATAGAGTGCTCCATCTTCATACAAGATTATGCTTTGTAGATCTTGTTCTACATTCAGCGTTTTCATAAATGCACCCTGTAAAGAGGTGTATTTTAAAGTTTTATTTTTGTCTAGTTTCATGAGGATATCTATGCACTTGTTACAAAAAAAACACACTCCATCGAAGACAACAACCCTCTTCTTTTTTTGAACTTTGAACCAGCTGGGATTATAAGAAGGATAGGTGAGTCCCATTTTTTATCTTTAAATAGAAAAAGGTACAGTTTGGTAGTGTGCTTCTGAAGTACTCTCTGTCACACAAGTCAGTTCATAGACCCATTGGTGTAGGTCAAGCATATCTTCATAGATCTTGAAATTTCTCTCTATGATCGCTTCAGAGTGGAATGTTTCATCAGGCGGGAAGGTCGTATATGCATACATTGCACCATAGAGGTAGAGATAGGCATAGGTATCCTCTTTGTCCAGTCCCACAGGGTAACGTTTGAATTGGGGTTCGGGTACTGTATAGCCTTTTTTCTTGAGCTCTTTTAGGATGTGATGTAAACTTTCTCTCTTTGCATTATTTTTGATGTACACTCTGTATTTTGCAAGTAAGGGCGGCTTGAAATTCCGTATACCTGTTGTGATAAAGACCTCAAAAGGGTCATAATGCATATAAAAAGAGCTGCTTTGCATACGATGCGTTGCACCCTGCCAAAATATGATCCCGATACGTTCTTTGATCGGGTCAAGTCTGTGAAATCTTGCATCACGATAGATACGAAAGAGAGACTTGTTTATTTTGGGTATGGCGTGAATATGGGGCACCAGTACTTGTAGATGCTCACCCATCTCTTCCACATACGCTTTATTGGGTGCAACGATATACTTCTCATACTCCTCTTTATGGTCATCAAGCCACTCTTTGGAATTGTTGATAATAATATTACTGAGGAAGGTTAGTCCTTCTTTGGGAAAACCATTGAAAACCATTAGATTCCTTTGATCTTTTGCCAGAGTAGGCCTAGATATTCATGAAATACAATACGTGATTTCATGAGTGCTTCAGATGAAAAGAAGTCGGTATAATTTAAGTGCTGTATACTTGCCAAATGATTCGTTGGCGCAGGTATGGGATTGAGCCCTTCATTCCTAAAAAAGTTTAGTGCACGCGTCATATGTGATGCTGAAGTAACCAATATAAATAGTTCCTGTGCCAATAACTTTTTGCTTGCTTGTGCTTCTTCTTCCGTATCTCTAGTACCTAGATATAAAATGATATCATCTTTATTGACACCTAGTGATATAGCCAGTCTTTGTTGTATTACAGCATGTTCTGTAGTGTCATATAGACTATGATTCCCAGAAAGGATGATCTTTGCATATTTATGTAGCTTCAGGTAATGACGTATCCCTTCATTTAACCTAACAACAGAGGCATCACGTACCTGAGATGTAATGGGTAAACTTTCATCCGAATAGTGACCACCACCTAGAACATAGATATATTTGACATTTTTAGGCGCATTATTCAGTGTCGGAGTATTTGACTCAAGACTGTATAAAAGCGTGTTAGCAACAGGTGGATAGGAGAAGAAAAATAGCCATAAGATACTCAATGTAAGCATCCATTTTGCTGGTTTTATTTTGTCTCTGCTGAGTAAGAGTAAAGCCAAAACGATGAAAAATACCCCAAGAGGAAGGGGCATTAAAAACATAGAGATAAATTTTTTGAGTAAAAAATCCATTATCTACTCAACGGCCCTTGTTTCATCAGCACCAAGTTCCATGACTTTCCAAGGTAAGCCTTGCTTATTCATCTCTTCCATAAATGGATCAGGATCAAGTTCTTCCATGTTAAAGACACCTTTGCCTTCCCATTTGCCTTCGAGCATCAGTTTTGCTCCGATCATTGCAGGTACACCCGTTGTATAACTGACTCCCTGGCTCATCACTTCTGCATAACACTCTTCATGGTCACTCACTTGATAAATGTAGATGGTTCTCTCTTTACCATCTTTGAGTCCTTTGGCAAAGATACCGATATTCGTTTTACCTTTCGTACGTGGTCCTAAACTTGCAGGGTCAGGCAGCAGAGTAGAAAGGAATTCCATTGGAACGATCTTCATACCTTTGTGTTCGACCTCTTTGATTCCCAACATTCCCACATTTTCCAGACACTTCATATGGGTCAGATAACTTTGTCCGAATGTCATGAAAAATCTGATTCTTTTGAGCCCCTTGATATGTTTGACCAATGATTCCATCTCTTCATGGTAGAGCAGGTAGCTGTCTTTTGGTCCCACTTCAGGATAATCCCACACCTGCATGATCTCCATAGGTTCTGTCTCTATCCACTCTCCATTTTCCCAGTATCGTCCCTTTGCGGAGACTTCACGAAGATTGATCTCAGGGTTGAAATTGGTGGCAAAAGGATAGCCATGATCTCCTGCATTACAGTCAAGAATGTCTATGGTGTGGATCTCATCGAAATAGTGTTTTTGCGCATAAGCACAAAATACGTTGGTGGCTCCAGGGTCAAAACCTGATCCAAGAAGTCCCATGATGTTCGCTTTTCTGAACTCTTCATGTCTGGCCCACTGTTCCTTGTACTCAAATTTAGCCGTATCAGGATGCTCGTAGTTCGCTGTATCGAGGTAATCTACCTGCATTTCCTCACAGGCATCCATGATGGTAAGATCCTGGTAAGGAAGTGCCACATTGATCACAATACTTGCACCCGTAGCAGCAATAAGTTCTTTCAGTTCAGGTATAGAATCTGCATCGACTGCCCGTGTCTGTATCTGCACGCCTGTTTTCTCTTTGACATTTGCAGCGATGGCATCACACTTACTGAGCGTACGGCTTGCCAACGTGATATTCCCAAAGGTATCGTCATTCATTGCACACTTAAAAGCAACAACATTTCCGACACCACCGGCACCGATGATAAGGGTATTTTTAGACATAAGAACTCCTAGTTAAGTTATTTGGTTATTTTATCACAAATAGTAGTGATTTATGACATAGCTAAGTCCAAATAAGAGTGGCATAAACAAAAGTGTACTCAGCAGTATAAGTGAAGTGACATCTTTAGGTTTGCAGTCATAGAGGGAAGCCAGATTGATATTGGCAACGGCCAAAGGTACCATCATCTCCATAAAGATCACACCCTGTACAAAAAGCGGCAAGTCTGTCAAAGAGAGTATGAGAGCAGTAGCCAACGGGACAATGATGAATTTCTGGCTTATCGTACCTATAAAGAGCTTTGGATGCAGCTCTTTGATGCATATACCCTGCAGGAATGTTCCCAGCAAGAAAAGCTGTAAGACGATACCAGCATACGCCCCCATTTTGAAAAACTCAATGATCTCCGTACTCAGAGGCACTTCATAGATATTGATAAGTATCGCTACAATGGAAGCCGGGATAATAGGGATCCTGATAATGTTCAGAAGTGATTCTTTGATACTGAAAGAACCACGCGAGTAGATGTAGACACCGATGATGTAGACGACAAATACATTGGCGATGTTGATCAGGGTCGTGTAGATGACAGAGGCTTCTCCAAAGAGGGCGATACCCAATGGGATACCGATATTGCCCGTATTTCCTACAAATCCGGCAATGGAAAAGATGGCTCTTTCCTTGGGATCACTGAAAAGTGCTTTACCCAGCAGGATCGTAGGAAAGAGCAGGAGAAGGATAATGGCAAGATAGATCAGCGGAACATAGAGGTGCTCGCTGTGCAGTCTGGCTGTACTGAAACCCCAAATCGTGACAAAGGGCTGTAAAAAGTAGACAGACATCAGTGTCAGCGTTTTTGGATTCATCTCTTCTTTGAAGATGCGTTTAGCCATATAGCCTAAAAGTATAAAAACATAGACAAAGAGTATGCTCATTAGTGTTTCAATCATGAGAAGGATTATAACTTATTTTGGGTATGATTCTTTAATAACATATTTAGGATTTTTTATGGATTTTTCTTCTTTAGAGACTTGGGGTTATTTGGCTATTGCATTTTTTGCATTTGGCGGTTCACTCTTTATCGTTGCAGCAGCAGGTGTATTTTCATTTATGGGTAATATGGACTTAAGTATTGCATTGGCTGTGGCAACAGTATCAAACTTTTTAGGAGATATCTTTTTATTTTATCTGGGAAAATACCAGAAAAAAGAGATACAGCCTTATTTTGCAAAACATAAACGTAAAATAGCCCTTGCAACGCTCATCATGCGTAAGTATGGAGTATGGGCCATTTTCATACAGAAGTTTCTTTATGGGATCAAAACCCTTGTACCGCTCTCTATGGCACTTGCCAAATATGACTTTAAAAAGTTCGCTTTCTATAACGTTTTTGCCTCTATTGTCTTTGTATTGACGATAGGATTGAGTGCGTATTATTCAAGTGAGGCTATCATTGCAGTGTTTGAGTATATTAAAATAAATCCATGGATCGCACCGGTGATCTTGTTTAGTATTATAGGTGCTGTATGGTTTGTTATGGAAAATATGACCAAGAAAAAAAGTAGTTTATAGTAAGAAAAAGTAGTTTAAAGTGAATGTAGACCAAGATGTTCTCTTGATCTACAGCATAAAAAGGGTCTTACTTTTTACTCTGTACAAACTTTTCGATACGTCTGATACCCTCACGGATCGTTGTGATATCAGTAGCAAATGAGAATCTGAAGTAACCTTCAGCTCCGAAACCTATACCTGGAACGACAGCAACACCTGTTGACTGAAGCAGTTCTTTACAGAACTCTATAGAGTCATTCGAGATATCTTTGATATTGACGAAGAGGTAAAATGCACCTTGTGGTTTAAGTACGGAAAGACCGTTGATCTCATTAAAGAGTTTCACTGCCTCTTCTGCTCTTCCTTCAAACGCTCTTCTCATCTGTTCTATTTCGGCATCGACTTCACCAAGCAGTGCAGGGATAGCCGCTTTTTGTGTAATAGAGTTGATGTTTGATGTACTTTGGCTTTGAAGTTTGTTCATGGCAGCTATGAGTTCTTTGTTCGGTGTTGCCAAGTATCCAAAACGCCATCCTGTCATCGCTACAGATTTACTGAGACCATTCACGGTGACAGTTCTTTGGAACATATCTTCACTGATACTTGCTGCAGCTACAAAGTCAATATCATAGACAAGCTTCTCATACATTTCATCACTGACTACCATGATATCCGTACCTTCAAGTACTGCGGCCAGTGCTTCAAGTTCTTCTTTAGAATAGACTGAACCTGTAGGGTTGGATGGAGAAGTCAATATGACCATTTTTGTTTTAGGTGTAATAGCAGCACTGAGCTGATCAGCAGTCATTTTGAATCCACTTATCTCATTAGTTTCTACAATGACAGGTAGAGCGCTTGCATATTTAACCAATTCAGGATAGGTTACCCAATAAGGTGAAGGAATGATGACCTCATCACCTTCATTCAGCACCGCTTGAAAAAGATTGAAAAGGGACTGTTTCGCCCCATTGCTTACAATGATGTCTGAAGGTGCGTAGTCAAGGTTATTGTCTCTTTTTAGTTTGGATGCTACAGCTTCCAAAAGCTCGGGTATACCCGGTACAGCAGTATATTGTGTAAACCCATCATTGATCGCTTTGATAGCCTCATCTTTGATACGTTGAGGTGTCCCGAAATCCGGTTCACCAGCAGAGAAAGAAAGAATATCTTTTCCTTGCGCTTTTAAATCACGAGCAAGTGAAGAGATAGCAATAGTCAGTGAAGGAGACAGTGTTTGTATACGGTCTGAAAGCATATTAAAACCTTTGATTATAAATTGGATAATTGTAGCAAAAAATGCGTTAAAAAAAGCCGTCGAACTTTCTAATCCATAGAATGGATAAAGTTGTCATAAAGTGCATCGAGCTCATGGTCTTTTTCTTTAATATGTGCATTGTCACCGGTTTCAATTGCGGTTTCAAGTACTGCAAGACGTTTGAGAAGATATTGAAATATCTCTTTATTGACATCGGGGATCTTATCGTGACTGAGCGGGGTTTTATCGAATCCGCGTTTAATGACACGTGCGGGGATACCGACCGCTGTTGAATCAGCCGGTACATTTTTCACCACAACAGAATTTGCACCGACTTTGGAGTTGGTCCCAATGGTAATATTCCCCAGCACTTTAGCGCCTGCACCGATGACTGCACCATTTTCTACCGTCGGGTGCCTTTTGCCTTTGGTAAGACTGACCCCACCAAGCGTGACCTGTTGATAGATGATCACATCATCCCCGATGATCGCTGTTTCTCCTATAACCACTCCAACACCATGGTCAATGAAAACCCTGCGGCCGATGGTTGCAGCGGGATGTATATCGATCACTGTGAGAAATTGTCCGATAGCAGAGATAAGTCGTGGAAGGAATCGTAGTCCTTTTTTGTAAAGCGAGTGGGCGATACGATGAAACAAAAGTGCCCATAACCCAGGATAGTTAAAAAAGAGTTCAAAGGTTGAGTGCAGGGCAGGGTCATTCCTTTTTACATTAAGAAAATCTTCTTTGATAAGACTAAATGGGTTCAATTTCAACGCTCCTCGTCAATGGCTTGTATCGTCTTAAGATAGCTGTTTTCACTTAAATAAAGGTAAAGTTTTCCTAAAAGTTCACGTTTCTCTTCATTATTAAGATGTACAGACTCTTCTATATTGTATTTGAGTGTTTTATCCATGAGATAGGTATCATAATCCAGATCATCTAAAATATCCATAATGTTCTGTGCTTCGATCAGATTATCTATCGTATAATTCCCCTCTGCATCAAAGTTTATCACCGCTTCAGTAGGGTGGGTAAAGAGGTTGTGTTTCATCCCCAAGACCTCTTGGTAGGCCCCTGTTAGGAAAAAGGCTAAAAAGTACTCTTCTGTGTCCACATCGATATCATGTAGATACAATGGTAGATCACGGTTAAAGCCTATCTCACCATCGCTGTCACAAGTGATATCCCAAATGCTTGCAGGGTTGGTCGGTTTGGTATCCAAACGGTCTAGAGGCATGATAGGAAAGTGTTGTTCCAATCCCCAAAAATCAGGCAGTGACTGGAAAGCTGAGAAGTTGACAAGGTACTTTTCCTGTATACGGTCTTGCAGTTTTTTAAGTTCATCACTGTCTTCATTCTTGAGCAAGGCGATAGATTTCTTGATGATAAGGTTTACAAGGATCTCTGTATTTGAACGGTCCTCAAGGTCAATGTAACCTAGATCAAAGAGTGTGAGAAGGCTCTCCATATGATCCAGTGCGTCATGTAGGTACTCTCTTGCACGAGCACGGCTTAAAGAGTTGTAAAGGTCATAGAGTTCTTGTATAAGCGGAGGATTGACCTCTTTTAGACGCAGTCCTTTCTCTGTATACTCTTGAGAGAAGAGTTCGAGTACAGGTGCAACAAGCACAGAGTGTGAAGCGGCAATATAACGTCCTGACTCGGTAAAAATATCCGGTTCTTCTACACCTTTTCTTTTAGAGATATCCTGCATAAGGAAAACCACATCATTGGCAAATTCTCGTAGAGAATAGTTTCTTTCCTGTTTATCTTCGTGTTGACTGTATTCAACAGCAAGACCTCCACCAAGATTGATCGCACCAAGTGCATCTGCCCCACGTTTTTTGAGATCTGCATAAATGTTTCCGGCTTCTCTCAATGCTTTTTTAAGTGGAGCAATGTCTCCCATCTGTGAACCTATATGAAAATGGATCATCCAGAGATAGTCTAAAAGCGCATGCTCTTTCAACATTTCATAGGCTTCAAGAAGCTCTGTAGAGGTAAGACCGAATTTGGAACCGTATCCTCCGCTTTTTGCCCAGATACCTATACCTGAACTGTGGAGACGTATACGTACACCAATCTTAGGTGAGATAGGTGTTTCTGCATCCTCATTAAACTCTTTATTGACCTGTATGATCGTCTCTAACTCTGTCAGACCTTCTATAGTAACTGTGATGTTGTGTCCCATCTTTGCAGCAATGAAACAAAGTGATATCATCTCTTTGTCTTTAAACCCATTGACTGTAATAGGTGCACCCAGAGGGGTTTTGGTCATCGCAATGATAATTTCAGCCTTACTTCCCGCTTCGAGGCCATAGTTGTAATTTTTGGAAACATCCATCAGTGCATGCACAAAATTCGGGAATTGATTGACCTTGAGAGGAAAAACAGCTTGAAAGTTTCCTTTATATTTAAATTCCTGTTTGGCTTTTTCAAACGTCTTAAAGAGTGTGGAAATTTGTTTCTCCAGGAGATGAGGGAAACGAAGAAGAAGTGGTCCTTTATAGCCTTTTTCACGTATCTCTTGGGTAATGGAGAGCAGTGACGGCTTCGAGGCATGATTGATATTGATAGTATCACCCTGAATGATAAAGTTTTCATCACCCCAAATGTCTAGACCAAAATTTTTCATAGTAGTGCCTTGTTGTTTTATTATGATAATTATAGCCAAACTTAATCTAATCTTACCTATAATATTTCTTATGATGAAAGAGTTCTTAACGTATGAAACAGACCAAGATCAACTTAAGCTCATCTCTACCGGAGAATGGATGCTTGGTACTGTACTTCAAATAGAAAAAGAACTACTTCAAATTCCTTATGATAAAAAGATCGTTTGGGATGTCTCAGGTATCAGTGATTTTGACAGTGCTGGTGTCTTGCTTTTTATAGACTATTATGAACGATTTCAAAAAGAGACAGAGGTTGAGATTGTAGGGTATACAGAGAATCAAAAAGATATGTATACGCTGCTTCATAAACATATCCCGAAGATCGAACCTCCCAGAAAAAAAGGTATGCTCGAAAACTTGGGTAGAAGAACCTATGAAATATTGGATGAAATAAAGAGTTTCATTACCTTTTTGGGACATCTTTTCTATGCGATGTTCCATACTTTTGTAAAACCTAAAGATATACGTTTTAAAGAGACCATATACCATATTCACCAATCAGGGTTCAATGCCCTGATCATCATCGCCTTGACATCATTTTTAGTAGGGATGGTCATCTCCTATCAGGGGTCTGTTCAGTTGGCCAAGTTCGGCGCAGATATTTTCATCGTAGATACCGTTGCAATATCTATTACCAGGGAGTTGGGGCCTATGATCACTGCGATTGTCATTGCAGGGCGCAGCGGTTCTGCCTACACGGCTGAAATAGGGGCGATGAAAATTACAGAGGAGATAGCTGCGATGCGTACGATGGGGTTTGATCCTTATACTTTTTTGGTACTTCCGCGTATCTTCGCTTTAATGGTAGCACTGCCATTGTTGATCTTCTTTGCCGACCTTATAGGTATCTTAGGTGGTATGGTAGCTGCAAGTATGCAGCTGGATATTTCTATGGGACTCTTTACCCAAAGGCTTTATGAAGTGTTGGAAGTGAAACACTATCTACTCGGTATGATGAAGGGACCGGTATTTGCATTCCTGATTGCTGCTGTAGGATGTTTTAGAGGATTTCAAGTCTCTTATAATACAGAGAGTGTAGGACTTCATACGACAGCATCAGTGGTGAACTCGATCTTTTTAGTGATCGCATTTGATGCACTTTTCTCTGTGATCTTTACGGAGCTTGGACTATGAAACGAGTTATTCAGGTAAATGATGTCGTTACACGGTTTGGAGAAAGAACAGTTCATGATGGCGTGAGCCTTCATATTGATGAAAATGAGATCTATGCGATCTTGGGTGAAAGTGGTTCAGGAAAATCCGTACTGATGAAAGAGATGATCATGCTACTCGAACCCAGTGCAGGAGAAATAAGTATTTTGGGTAAATCATTAAGCCGAATAGGTTTTAAAGAGGCACAGGCCTTACGAAGTGACTGGGGTGTGCTTTTCCAGTTCGGGGCACTTTACTCCTCTTTGACGGTCGCAGAAAATATAGAAGTACAGCTTAAGGAGTATACGGATATCTCAAAAGAGATGAGAGATAAACTGGTACGATCCAAGTTGGCACTTGTTGGATTAGAGCCTCATGTAGGCAGTTTATACCCTTCCGAGCTTAGTGGAGGGATGGTAAAACGTGCTGCCCTTGCAAGAGCATTGGCAATGGAACCGAAGCTCCTATTTTTAGATGAGCCTACATCAGGACTGGATCCCATAGGTGCACGCAATTTTGATGCATTGATCGTGGAACTGCGTGATCTTCTGGGTATCACTGTCGTCATGATCACCCATGACCTTGAGAGTATTTTCAGTATTGTAGATAGGATGGCCGTTTTGGCAGATAAAAAGGTCGTTGCACAGGGTTCGCTGGAAAATGTGTTACAATCACAACATCCCTTTGTAGAAGAATTCTTTAAGAATGAGTACACTAAAGAGAGATTCAAGGATAAGGTTAAAGATGTATAGCAGAGTCAATTATACCATTGTAGGTATCTTCGTACTACTCTTTGGCGCAGGTATGGTATGGTTTGGTTTTTGGCTTGCCAAATATGATCTGCAAGAAGAATTTGATATCTATAAACTTGAAATATATGAGTCTGTTGCAGGTCTTTCTGTAGACTCCAATGTAAAATTACGTGGTGTAGATGTCGGGAGTGTCAGCAATATACGAATTAATCCTCAAGATATCGAAAAAGTTGAAATATTCGTCAAAATAAAAAAAGGCATACCCATCAAAGAGGATATGGTAGCGCATACTGCCATGTTTGGTGTGACGGGACTTTTGTCAATAGAGATCGAAGGTGGTACAAATGCAGCTAAAACCTTGGTTCCTACGGATGACTATATACCGCTGATTAAAACAAGACCTTCATTCCTTACACAGTTAGCAGGTGACATCGGTGGCGCCAGTGGGAAAATTGAATCGCTTTTAGTACAGAGTCAAAAATTGCTTTCAGATGAGAACATTGAAACGTTGGGAAAGATTTTTGATAATATAGAACAAATGACAGCCAAAGGTGAAAAACTGGAAGATAAAGTCATAGTGACACTGGATGAATTTAGAGAATCTCTGGCAAGTATGAATAGGGATTTTAAATTGATACAACAAGATTTTGCAGAAATTAAGCAAGTTTCTATACCTACCATCGATAAATTGATGGAAACAAGTAAGAATTTTAATCGTGTAACACTCAAAGTGGAGAATACCATAGAAAGAGGGGATTATAATCTCAAACAGATCTTTGAACCTATGCTCATAGAGATACGCATACTGACCAATCAGCTCAATACAGTATCAAGACAACTCGAACAAAATCCTAGTGATTTGCTTTTTAAATCCAGAACTTTAAGAAAGGGACCGGGGGAATGAGAAAAAGTAGACTTACCCATATAGTGAGTATGATGATAGTAGCAGGATTCATAGGATGTAGCAAAGCACCTGTAATTAACGTCTATAGTCTCAATGCACCTCAGATACCTATAGAGAGTGCTAATGCCTATAAAGACAAAAGTATCAAAGTGACATTCCCACAAAGTATCAAAGAACCGATGTCTGAAAAAATGCGCTTTTCCTATACAATGAATGATAGAGGAACCTACCAAAATTCCCAATGGTCCAATAACATGAGCAGGCTTTTGCAAGGTACGTTCATAGAAGTGTTAGATAGCAGCAGACTCTTTAAAGTCGTACTTTCAGATATGTCAACCCTTGAAGAGAACTATAGACTAGAAAGTACTATTTTTGATTTTGAACACCAGGTACGGGGCAGAGACTCTTATGCTGTGGTTTCCATACAGTTCACCTTTATTGATGAAGATAGGGGCAGACTGGTAAAAAGTAAAAGATTTTCTTACCAGGAACCTACTCTAACCACAGATGCTAAAGGCTATGCGATTGCAACCAATAGAATCATTGCCAAACTCAGTCAAGATCTCTTGAGGTGGCTTAAATAATATTGATACATCTCATGTATTTTATTGAGTGCAAAAGTGAAAAATCTTAGAATTATCAGGAAATTTGATCAAAAATTATTTTTTATCCAGTAAAAATTGTTTTTTTAAGTAAATACCTATTAACATTTATAATATTAATTATTTGATAGTATTCATAAAAAGGAAAAACAGATGAAAAAAGCGTTGGTAGCAGCTGCACTTTCAGCACACTTGACAACACAACTTTTTGCCGGAGGAGATATCGCTCCTGTTGAGGTAAATGAACCAGCTTTAGAAGAAGTAGCACATGGACACCATGAAGAGTCAAAGTTTTATGTTGTAGTTGCCGGTATGATGTTGCTGGGTGATGAGATCCAACATGGTGAAGCACTCCTTGATGGTGATAATGACTATGGTTATGGCTTTGGTATCGATATAGGGTACAGACTGGGTAATGGGTTTGCACTTGAGTATGACTATACCTATGGTAAGAATACGGTGTATGAGATCACAGCGCATGATGAAGTAAAAGCCACATCAACATACCACACATCAGCATTAGACATCGTGTATACGTATGAAGCGACACATAAACTGGGTATTTTCGGTAAAGTAGGATATGAGTTCGAGTGGGAAGAGATCTCAGAACTTAATATCGATGAGAGAGAAGATGATTTTGTATTTGGTGCAGGTATTGAATATGCACTCAATAAAAAGTATAAACTGCTCGCTGAGTATGAACATTCACTAATAGAAGGACCACATGGAGATGCTATCCTTGCAGGTGTAATGTATAACTTCTAAGAAGTAAAAATTGATACGAAACCTATAGGTTTCGTATTATCATTTAGAGTTCATTGATAGTAATGACTCGCTCTTCTTTACTTTCAAGATCTTTTATCCATAGAGTTCCATTTTTCAGTTCATCTTCTCCAATGAGAACAGCATATTTAGCATTGGATCGGTCTACACCTTTCATATGGCTTTTAAAACCTTTGGAGTTGTACTCAATTGTTACTTTATCCGTAAGACGTTTTTTTGTTGCAAGTTGGAGCAGTGAGGGGATAGCCTCTGGAGTCATCGCACCCATATAGTAACCCTCAGCCTCTTTTTCAGGCATTTTCACAAGTTCCATAATACGTTCGATACCTAGAGCAAATCCTACGGCAGGAGTCGGTTTCCCATCTAGGAACTCAACAAGCCTGTCATAACGTCCACCACCTGCGATAGCACTTTGTGCACCGATTTCACTGCTTACAAATTCAAAGGCTGTTTTTGAGTAGTAGTCCAAACCTCTTACTAGATTGTCATTCACGGTGTATTTAATACCTTCTTGATCCAGTAGCTCTTTAAGCTTTTTAAAGTCCGGGTCACACTCTTCACAAAGGTAGTTTTTAAGTTTAGGAGACTCTACAAGCAATGTTTGACATGTATCATTTTTACAGTCAAGAACACGGATAGGGTTGGTTCCTATTCTTCTGTTACAATCTTCACAAAGTTCCTCTTTGATTTCCGTTAACGAGCTAACCAGTGTCTCTTTATACTTTGGCATACATATTTTACAACCGAGTGAGTTGATCTGTAGTTCATAGCCTATACCCAATGCATCGAAGATCTGTGCGATCATGGTGATGATAGTAAAATCTTCGTAGACAGACCCTTCCCCAAAGCTCTCACATCCAAACTGGTGAAATTCTCTTAGACGGCCTTTTTGCGGTTTTTCATAACGGAACATCGGTCCATAGTAGTAGAACTTTTGTTTGACCGGCTGGCGGTCAAGCTTTGCAGAGATAAAGGCCCGAACCACACCTGCTGTACCTTCAGGACGCATACAGACATCATTTTCACCTTTATCGATGAACTGGTACATCTCTTTCCCTACGATATCAGAGCTTTCTCCTACCGAACGCTTAAAGAGTGCGGTCTCTTCAAGAATAGGTGTCTCAATATATCCATAACCGTAACGCTTTGCGATAGTTGAAGCAGTGTTGATGATATGTTCAAAACGTTCGCTCTCTTCAAAAGTGAGGTCTTTCATTCCACGTAGCGGGTTGATCATAGTGTATTCCTTAAATAGTCTGTTATATGTGTGTGTATGGTCTCTATATCTTCTGTCGCATCTACAAAAAGATGAGGGATACCAAGTTTGAGTATACTTTCTTTCATATGCTCCTGTACCTGTAAAAGATACTCCAAGCCTCTCAGTTCAATGCCGTCTAAACTTTTGGCCGAAGTGCGTTCTTCCAGTGTTTTCATATCGGTCAAAAACAAGATGACCTTGTCCGGGAAATGCCCCTCTAGTGCAAATCGGTTCAGACTCACAAGCTCATCAAAATCAAAGTCACCGTTTGCCAATGCATACCCTATACCAGAGAGAAATCCTCTGTCAGAGATGATGACCTTATCTTGATTTGGGGAGATCACTTCCTGATAGTGTTCCGCTCTGTCTGCCAAGAAGAGCAGGAGTTCAGCACGTTTGGAAGCTAATGAATCAGAAAGGAGGATCTCTCTGGCCTTTTGACCGAATGCCGTGCCTCCGGGTTCATGTGTGACGATGATCTCAGGATGTTTTTGTGAGATCAGTTCGATCTGCGTACTTTTCCCACAGGTGTCTATACCTTCAAAAAGTACATACATTAAAGGACACACTTTATGAGTTTAAATGCTTCAGCAGGCACAAGATGTCCTATCTTCCCATCGAAGTTTAAAATAGAACGAACCACGGATGAACTGACAAAAGCATGTTCCAGGCTCGGCATAAGATAAACGGTCTCTAACTCTTTTTTCAAAGAAGCATTCGCATACCCCATCTGAAGTTCATACTCGAAGTCACTGACTGCCCTCAGTCCTCTTACAATGATATTTGCTTCTAATTCATCTGAAAGATCCACAAGCAAACCTCGAAATCCTATGACTTTTACTGTAGGAAAGTCTTTTGTTGCAGCTTTTACCATATTGATGCGTTGTTCAAGTGTGAACATCGGTTTTTTGGCCTCTGAGTCTGCTACGGCGACGATGATCTCATCAAACATGTGAGATGCCCGACTGATAATGTCTATATGCCCATTGGTTATAGGATCAAACGTTCCGGGGTATATTGCACGTCTATTTTCACTCATGTTCACTCCATCTTTCATATAGATTATTGTCAATACCTAATACATCATACCATTTTCCAATGATAAATTTCTCCATATCTTCCAAAGAAGAGGATTCAGAGTAGTATCCCATCACAGGAGGTGCGATGATGACTCCCAGTGTGGCCAGTTTTTGCATATTCTCCAATGCTATGGCAGAAAACGGAAGTTCTCTGGGTGCAAGCAGTAACTTCTTCTGCTCTTTGATCGCTACAGCTGCGACACGTGTGGCAAGGTTGTCACTGATCCCGCAGGCTACCTTCGCTAAGGTATTCATACTACAAGGAATAATCACTGTTGCATCCACTCTAAATGAACCCGAAGAGACAGACGCTGCGATATTCTCACTGGAGTGTAAGGTCACATTTTTGTTTTCAAAAGACTCTACAGTGAGGGCATTATCTGAAACGATCACATGGACATCGATGTGCTCAGGTAAAAAGTCGACAAACTTCTTACCCAATTGAACACCACTTGCACCGGTAATTGCCACAACGAGTTTCATACTATCTATGCCTTATTTTTTATAAAAGGGATTATAGCAAAAGAAATTAAGAGTTTAGGACTTGGTTTCAAGATTGGATAGTTATGGAGCGGGCGAACGGGTTCGAACCGTCGACCCCAACCTTGGCAAGGTTATGCTCTACCACTGAGCTACGCCCGCATATTGATCATGTGTGTAAAATAATTTGTGAAAGTGGAGCGGGCGAAGGGATTCGAACCCTCGACAGCCTGCTTGGAAGGCAGGAACTCTAGCCACTGAGCTACGCCCGCATGTATTTATGTATATTTTGGTGGTACCGCAGGTCGGATTCGAACCGACACGCCCGAAGGCAGAAGATTTTGAGTCTACCAAGTCTACCAGTTCCATCACTGCGGCATCTGCATTATAAAACGCAGAAGGGATTTTACTCCTAGGGAGCTTAAAGAAGGGTTATACATTACAAATATTATCAGATAAAATATCTATAAATAGTCCGTTCAAGCCGTTAGATTTATATTAAGAGTGTAAAATGGAGTGTAAAGCAACGCGGGGAGATAGGTATCATGAAAAGAGTAGTGGTGATCGGTGGAGGATATGGTGGACTGAGAGCTGTCGAAAAACTATCTAAATATCAAGATATAGCTATCACACTGATCGATAAAAATCCCTATCATTATCTACAAACTGAGGCGTATGGCTATATCGCAGGCCAATTTGATATGCATGACGTTGCGATCGATCTGCAGAATTGGTGTGAAGGATTTAAAGAGAGGGTAACATTCATCCATAAAGAAGCTACTTCTATTGATTTTGAGGAGAAGAGCGTACACTTGGATGGGAGAGATCTCTTTTATGATTATCTCATCATTGCTACAGGTGCAAAAACAAACTTCTTTTCATTTATTGAGGGATTAAGAGAAAACAGTTATGGTGTCAAAAATCTGGAGAGAGCACACAATTTTAGAATAAAGTTTGAAAATATTATCTACAAAAAATTGCAGCATGAAGAGGATTCTAGAGAAGGGAAACTCAATATTGCTGTTGGAGGCGCGGGACTTAGTGGCGTGGAAGTCGCTGCTGAGATGGCTTATGTGTTGGACAGTTACAGTAAAACGATCGGAGATACAGCCAAAGAGATACATATTTATCTCATAGATGCAAGTGATACCATACTCCCAGGTATGGGACAATACAGTATTGACAATACCAAAAAGAGATTGGAGGCACTGGGTGTCAAGATTCTCACAAGTACTTTTATCAACACGGTTGACGCTACACACGTACACTTTAGAAGTGGTGAAAAACTGCCCTATAGTTTCATGATCTTCACGGGTGGGATCAAAGCATCATCACTCAATGATACGATCGATAATGAGAAAAATAGTATCAATCAACTGATTACCACTCCAGAGCTTAATGTTCAAGGTCAAAAAGATGTCTTTGCCATAGGGGACTGTGTGGAGATAAAAGACGCAAAAGGTAACATTTTGCCTCCCACAGCACAGATTGCCGAAAAAAGTGCAGAGTATGTGGCAAAAACCATTAGACAACGCATAGACGGTGTGGAATCCAAGCCATTTGATGCTGATGTCTCGGGTGTTTTTATCGCATTGGGTGGAAAGTATGCAGTAGGTGAAATGTTCAAGTATATCAAAGTGAAAGGGTATGTTGCATATGTACTTAAAAAAGCGATCACACATGCATATTATCTGGGACTACGCTTGCGTATCAATACAGGATTTAAAAATCGTAACAGATAGAGGCCATTGTACAGAAGATGACACTGTCTTCAGCGCTTAGATAAGAATAAATATGTCATTTTGACCCTTTTTTATAGGGTTTTATTTTAATTTGTTATAATATCTTCATTATTTAATATTAATTTAGGAATAAAATTGAAAATCACAATTATTATTACGGCTATACTTTTTATCTATGCTGCATTTTCTACTATCTTTCATGAAACAGCATTGGTGGGTGATATCGGGAAAACAATAGGAGATACCAATCTCTATCTATTTGGCTACCTAGCTTATATCAATTTTTTTGTTTTATTTTATCCTCTCTTTAAACTTTACAGTGATCCTCGTGTAAGAAAAAATATCGATTTTTATTTAGGATGGATACTCTTTTTCATCTCCTTGATCCTCTTTAGCGCATTGGTACTGGAAGGTCAGGACAGAGGTTTTATAGGTACACAGATCGTGGAATTCCTGTACCCGCTCATCGGTAAAGCAGGGCTCTGGCTCTTTTGGTTGATGATCATGGCCCTCTCTTTGGTATTCATTATTGATGATGAGTTCGATTTCTCCCGATTTAAAATGAAAAGATCTGAGGTTTCATTCTCTTTTGCATGGATAGGAAGTATGTTCTCTATACTGGGAAGAGTCTTAAAGAAGATATTTAAAAACCCTTTTGCTTCACCGTCTCTTGAAGATGAAATGATGCCTGTAATGGATGTAGCTGAAGAAAAGCCAAAGAGAACACGTGTAAAAAGACAACCGGATACCAAAAAAGTTGTAACGAAGACAGAATCAGAGACAGTACATGCATTGGATGAATCGGATGATCCTGTGCTTAATGAAATACTCGAACTTGAACATGAGATGGAAACGAGTCTTTCCACAGAAAAAACTGCCGCAGGCAAGTCCCATGTAGAGATCATCAATGAACTGGAAGAAAACTCCAAACTTATGGAACAGATAGATAAAGGAAAAGTCGTCAAGCCTAAAAATTTCAAACTGCCTAAACTGGATTTTTTGCAAAAAGCACCTAAAACGACAAAAAAGGTCAATGAGGCAGAAATTGACAGAAAGATAGAGGAGCTACTTGCAAAGCTGCAGCAATTTAACGTAGATGGTGATGTTGTACGTACCTACAGTGGTCCTTTGGTAACAACCTTTGAATTCAAACCGGCTCCCAATGTTAAAGTTTCTAAGATCTTAAACCTTCAGGATGACCTTGCGATGGCACTTTCAGCTGAAACGATCCGTATACAGGCACCAATACCTGGGCGTGATGTTGTCGGGATAGAGATACCAAATGAAACAGTAGATACGATCTATCTTCGTGAGATACTTGAGAGTGATCTGTTTAAAAACTCAAGCTCACCTTTAACGGTCGCTTTGGGTAAAGATATTGTAGGTAAGCCGTTTATCACAGACATTAAAAAACTTCCACACCTGCTTATAGCAGGAACCACGGGATCGGGTAAATCTGTAGGTATCAATGCGATGATCCTCTCTTTGCTTTATAGGAATGATCCCGATCAGTTGAAGCTGATGCTTATTGACCCTAAGATGCTTGAATTTTCGATCTATAATGATATACCGCATTTGATCACACCGGTCATCACTGAACCGAAAAAGGCGATCGCTGCACTGGCAAACATGGTAACAGAGATGGAACGTCGTTATAAACTGATGGCAGAGAATCGTACAAAAAATATAGACAATTACAATGAAAAAGTAAAAGCTGACGGTTCTGCAGAGCCTTTCCCTTTTATTGTGATTGTCATAGATGAGCTGGCTGACTTAATGATGAATGGTGGTAAAGAAGTAGAGTATTCTATTGCACGACTTGCTCAGATGGCAAGAGCCAGTGGTATACACCTTATCGTTGCAACGCAGAGGCCAAGTGTGGATGTTGTGACAGGCCTCATCAAAGCCAATCTTCCATCCAGGCTAAGTTACCGTGTTGGCCAACGTATAGATTCTAAAGTGATCCTGGATGCTATGGGCGCGGAAAGTCTACTGGGACGCGGTGATGGTCTCTTTACGCCTCCTGGTGCGACAGGACTGGTACGTTTACATGCACCATGGAATAAAGAAGAAGAGATAGAAGAGATCGTTGAATTCCTTAAAGCCCAACGTGAACCTGAATATGATGAAAGTTACTTAGTGGCCGGTGGTGTCAGTGTAAGTGAAGGCGAGGAGGGTGATATAGATCTTGATCCTCTCTATGAAGAAGCGAAATCAGTGGTATTGACAGACAAAAAAACATCTATCTCCTACCTACAGCGAAAACTACAGATCGGCTATAACCGTTCTGCAAACATTATAGAACAGCTTGAAGCGATGGGTGTATTGAGTGCACCAAACGCAAAAGGTAACAGAGAAATCGTCTAATTTCTTCTTTGAACCTAAAAAGAGACTTAAATGGTCTCTTTTCATGTAACCATACGATACAAATAAATTATCTCATACATATCTTCATCTTATAGAACACTAAATCAACTATTTTTTTGTTAATATACAGCACAAAAATTACACAGGAGACCAGAATGGCCTTATTAGAAGAGTATAAAGCACATACGGCTGAGCGTGCTGAGTTAGGTGTTCCACCACTCGCACTTACAGCTGATCAAACAGCACAGCTTGTTGAATTATTAAAAGCAAGCCCAATCGCTGATGTCGATTACGCAATGGATATGTTCCAAAATAAAGTACCTGCGGGTGTGGATGATGCAGCTTACGTAAAAGCAGCATTCCTCAACGATATCGTACAAGGTAATGTAACTTGTGATGCTATCGATGCAGTAAAAGCATGTGAGATCCTTGGATCTATGCTAGGTGGATTCAACGTTACTCCACTAGTTGAAGCACTTAAGATCGGTGGTGAAGTTACAGACGCAGCTGCTGAGCAACTTAAAAACACTATCCTTGTATATGATGCATTTAACGATGTTAAAGCAATGATGGATGCGGGTAATGCAAAAGCAAAAGAGATCGTAGAGTCTTGGGCAAATGCAGAGTGGTTCTACAACAAGCCAGAGATGGAAAAAGAGATCACACTTACAGTCTATAAAATCCCTGGTGAAACAAACACGGATGACCTTTCTCCAGCATCAGAAGCATTTACTAGAGCAGATATCCCGCTTCACGCGAACTCTTTCCTAGTGAACAGAATGGATAATCCACTTGAGACTATGGATGAACTTAGAAAAAAGGTAACCCGTTAGCATACGTTGGTGATGTTGTAGGTACTGGTTCATCAAGAAAATCAGGTATCAACTCAGTACAGTGGCACATGGGTAGAGATATTCCAGGTATTCCAGGAAAAAGAACTGGTGGTGTTGTTATCGGTGGTATCATTGCTCCGATCTTCTTCAACACTGCAGAAGATTCAGGATGTATACCGATTCAAGCTCCAGTAGGTGAATTAGAAACTGGTGATGTGATCACATTGAAGCCTTTTGACGGTGTGATCGAGAAAAACGGTTCAGTAGTATCTGAATTCAAACTTGAGCCAAACACGATTCCTGATGAGATGAGAGCAGGTGGACGTGTACCACTTATCATTGGTAAAGGTCTTACGGCTAAAGCTAGAGAAGCACTTGGTCTTGGTGCATCAGATGCATTCATGGCACCTGAGCAACCAGCTGACAACGGTAAAGGGTATACTTTAGCACAAAAAATGGTTGGTAAAGCATGTGGACTTGAAGGTGTTAAACCAGGTGTATATTGTGAGCCGGTTTGTACAACTGTAGGTTCTCAAGATACAACTGGAGCGATGACAAGAGATGAAGTAAAAGACCTTGCAGCACTTAGCTTTGGTGCAGACTTCGTACTTCAGTCATTCTGTCACACATCTGCATACCCAAAACCAGCAGATATCAAACTTCACCACACACTTCCACAGTTTATGACTGAGAGAAAAGGTTTCACACTTAGACCAGGTGATGGTGTTATCCACTCATGGTTGAACAGAATGTGTCTTCCAGATACAGTAGGTACTGGTGCGGATTCACACACTAGATTCCCTATCGGTATCTCATTCCCAGCGGGTTCTGGTCTTGTTGCGTTTGCAGCAGTTACAGGTATGATGCCACTTACTATGCCTGAGTCTGTACTTGTAAGATTTACAGGTGAAATGCAACCAGGTATCACACTAAGAGATATGGTTAATGCTATCCCTTACCAAGCGATCAAAGATGGTCTTTTGACTGTTGAAAAAGCTGGTAAGAAAAACATCTTCTCAGGACGTGTTCTTGAGATCGAAGGTCTTGAAGATCTTAAAGCTGAGCAGGCGTTCGAACTTTCAGATGCATCTGCAGAGCGTTCAGCTGCAGCTTGTACTGTAAAGCTTAACAAAGAGCCTATCATTGAGTACCTAGAGTCTAACATCGCATTGATCGAAGAGTTGATCGCTCAAGGTTACGAAGATAAAGCAACACTTGAGAGACGTGCACAGAAAATGAGAGACTGGATCGCTAATCCAGAGTTAATGGAAGCTGATAAAGATGCAGAGTATGCAGCAGTGATCGAAATTAACATGTCTGAGATCAAAGAGCCGATCGTAGCATGTCCAAATGACCCGGATGACGTTAAAACACTTTCTGAAGTACATGCAGCTGGTCTAAGAACAGATATCGATGAAGTATTCGTTGGTTCTTGTATGACAAACATCGGTCTATTCAGAGCGAATGCAGAAGTACTTAGAGGTGAAGGTCAAGTAAATACAAGACTTTGGATCTGTCCTCCGACTAAAATGGATGAGAAAACATTGACAGAAGAGGGGTACTACTCAGTATTCGGAATGGCCGGAGCACGTATCGAGCCTCCTGGATGTTCTCTATGTATGGGTAACCAGGCAGCTGTGAAGCAAAATGCATGGGTATTCTCTACATCAACAAGAAACTTCGACAACAGACTTGGTAAAGGATCTCAAGTATACCTTGGTTCTGCTGAGCTTGCTGCGGTGGTTGCACTTAACGGTAAGATCCCAACAGCTGAAGAGTACTTAGAAGTAGTTTCAAATAAGATCAAGCCAGAAATGACTGACAGTATCTATAAATACCTAAACTTCAACAAGGTTTCTAAAGAAGATCTTGAAGCGATGGTTGAGTAGTCAACGTCACGATTCTCTCCAATTTCCTACCTCTTGAAGGTAGGAAACTTTACACACCAATTTAAATTCCCCTTTATCATTTTTATCAAACACCCTGTTTTTAGAATATGTACAATATTTTATTAACTCATAATATAATTAAAATTTATGTTATAATATTTTGTTACAATAAATTGAATCATAAATTAAAGGAGTGAAAATGGGTATGTTAATGATTGCGATTGCTATAGGTTATTTTGGCAGTATTGCTGCTTTTCTTATTATGGAAGAGATGTCGTTAAAAGACTCTGATTTTTCTGATATTAAGGATGCTTTTACAAAAGAGCTTAGTTTGGATGAGAGTCTATCAAAATACGGTACCATTAAATATATGGCTATGTATGTTGCTATTGTAGCTATTATTGGATTAGTAGTTTCAACACAAATTCTTATACCAAATAGTTTTGGCTTAGGATTTGACATGGCCTATGTATTTTTACCGGCACTGATCGGGTCACTGATCATTTTATTGGTCAAATGGAGATTTCAACCTCTGCTAAAACTCATTTCTTCATTTATGTTCGGCGCAGGATATATAGGCGCCTCTGCATTTGCAGTGGCTGCTTCACATCTTTTCCTCACTTAAAATGTTTTAAAGATATCCTCGAACTCTTCGGGGATACGACAGGGTTTCCCACCAGCTACATAGACTAGAACCACTTCCATACTAAAGAGTTTCACCTTTTCTTTCCATACTTCTTGTAGGAGTACCACAGATGAGCGTTTCATCGTCAAGATCTTTGTTTTCACCTCAAGCATATCGCCCAGTGCAGCAGTGGCTAAAAAACCGGCTTTAATGTCACGTACCACAAACCCACTCTGATCACCCAATGTAGGTTTCACCCCTTTTTGAAAAAATATCTCAGAACGGGCACGTTCACAATATTTGATGTAATTCGTATGGTAGACAATGCCACCTGCATCTGTATCTTCGTAGTAGACTCTTATCTTCATACTAAACTCCCTTATTTACGGTATTTCTAGCTCTTAAAATTAAAACGGTCACTAAAATGGACACTAAATGTTTTAAAACTTAAAGCCATTTTAATTATATTTCTTGGTATTGTACAGAAATATATTAGATAACCAAATCAAAAGTCTATTTTAACCAGTGGTTCATAATAAACTTTTTGATCTTTTTTCTCAAATAATGATCAACCATATCTTCAATCATATTTACATTAAAATAAGGACCGATGAAGTCCCAGATAAGAGACTTTGTGCTTATCAAGCTTCATTTGTCTATAATAATTTAATATTATCTTTAATAATTAATTAATATTTACAGGAGTAGAATAGAAATGTAACATATAAAAACCAGAAGGAGTTCTACATGAAGATGATTCAATCAAGAAGTAAAAAATTTGTCTCAATAATGGCTGTGTTCTTTACGGTTCTATTTGGTATTATGGCTAATGGCTGTGGCGGTGGGGGCGGTGGCGGTGTCGCGGCTCCTGGAGTACCTGAGAATTTTCAAGTTTCAGGGGCAAAGGGCCAAGGGATGTTGACCTTGACGCTTACCTGGGAGAAACCACTAACAGGTGGTGCGGTGGCTTCTTACGAGATCTATCGTAGCGATTCAAATGTTGGTGTTTTTGATCCGGAGAATCACTATGTCTCTCTATCGGCGGATACTTTTACGTTCACAGAGAATGCCGGGATGGAAGACAACACCAGCTACTGGGTTGTAGCTGCTAAGAATGCCGGTGGTGAAACACCGACAGACCCAGAAGCATATATACAGGGCTCTGCTGGTGGAGGTGAGGTCGAAGGGTTTGGAAACAACTTTTCAGGTGCGATGATCTTTGCCGACGGTTACGGTATTACAGGACAGCTGATTACCGGGACGTGGACAAATGAGCCGATAGATCTCCTTTCCGACATCTGTGTTAACACTGGGTTTCGCCCATCTACAACAGAGTTGACGACACTGCCGGAATTTCCGTATTATGATGAGAACACGACATTTGTGATAGGTGATACGACCTACTACAAGCAGCAGACTGTCAGTACGTGGCAGGGTGAATGGGTAGTGGGGACTGGCACGCAGAATGTTGATGCAAAATGGGGTGACAACCTGGTAAGCCAGACTAATTTGACCACTAATTCCGTCGTCAGAGTCGAAATGGTGCTTACCAAAGAGCTGGAAACCAACATGACCTCTTACAATATGGAGTACCTCTATGGTAGTGGACCGACTGAGTTATGGGGGACAAATGGCGCGGAGGTAAATACTACGACAGCCTTTGTCTTTGCCACTAATGCCCGACTGACTATTGAGAAATTGGATGGAGTAGGTGCAGGCCAGATGGTGGTCGACCACCAGCCGCTTTGGACCTGCGACGGCCCGGGCTGCTTTGGGGCTGAAGTCACTGTGTCCGGTAATTTTACGTACGGATTCGTGTGGGACCTCGACCAAGATAATATCAGTGCGGAAGAGTCAGTGGGAACATGGCGGATCACGTTCACGTTGGGCGAGTCACCAATATCAGCAGTGACAACGAACAACACTTCTATCAACGAGACGGTCGCAAACGGCGTGTGGGTTTCCCCAACTGAAGTCTACATCGATATAAACATCGGAGCATTTGGAGGATGACAGTATCTCTATGGGGAATAATCAGTAGGAGTAGAGAGCAGTCATGCTCTCGCTTGCTGATCAGACTAGACAAAACAGCGTAACTCCTCCCTTTTTCATCTATGACATTCAGCCATCCCAAAATGGTCACATAATTTCGATTAATTTCCTAGATATATAGGAAAATCATTAAGAAATAAGCCTTTATTTCCTTTAGTTTACTGAAATGATAGAAAAAGAAGCGTACACGTAGTAGACCCGTATCTTCACCTTAAAACTCAATATCTACTTCTTTTGATTTTTGAACATGGAGTAAGACATTTGCAAAAGCATATTGATCCACTTCATCTATACCTTCATGTTTATATTCTAATAAATAGTTATATCCATCTAATTCAATGTTTTTAATTTTTTTCAAGTGAATCACATAGACCAATAGATCAGCTAGATCACTCACCGGGATTATTTCTCTAAAATTTTTATCGAATTCATCTATATACTCCTCACAGATATCTTCATTGGACATCAAAAGTATCCAAAGTATGATATTGTCTATCTTTTGGGGAGCATTCACTTTGTTTAAAAAGCTATCATATATCTCTTTGTTTTGAGATATTTCATCAAGTTGTTCATTCGCTTGTGTGATTAAAAAATTGATTCTTTCTTCAGTGAGTTTATTATTTCTATAGTCATCTAGTACTGACTCTGCGATTTGAAGTGTATGCATTCTCTCTCTTTTTATTTGATATGTAATTATTGCAGGATATTCTGAAAATTCTTCAAAGATAAGAAAACAATTAGTTTAATGGCTTTTATTTATCATTGTTTTTCATGCCTATCATACTCATGAACCTACCGGAGCATCCTTGCTCCTTCCTGTAAGAGAAGAACCGCTCTACATGACATGCAGTACAGACATGGCTCATCTCAATGTTCTCTTTTTGAAGACCTGCATCCAAAAGCTGTTGTTTGTTGATCAAAGGCAGGTCTAACATATATTTATTACCAATAGGGGTAAAACCTTCAGGCATGTTTGAAAAATGTGCTGCAACCTCTTCTCCTACTTCATAGCAGCAACGCCCTATAGAGGGTGCGATACCTGCGATGATATCTTTTGGATCAGAGCCATACGTTTCTATCATCTTCTGCACCGTTTTAGATACGATCTGTGCTTTGGTCCCTTTCCATCCTGCGTGCACAGCCGCGACAACCTCTTTTTTCTCGTCATAGAGTAGTATGGGAACACAGTCTGCAGTCAGTATGTTGAGCATTACACCTTTCAGATCTGTGATCAGTGCATCACAATCTTCTATGGCATCTGAGAGACTCTTCCATCCCTTGGTCTCTTGTTGGGTAATGATCTTGATGTTGTCACTATGGGTTTGATCGGCAACAATATAATGTAGGGGTTCATTGCTTTGGAGAAGGCTTGAGAGTCTTTTTCTGTTAGCTATGATGTTGTCAGCATCTTCACCCGTATGTAAAGCGAGACTGAATGCATAAGGAAGATCATTGGACTTTTTGGTCACTGCATGCAGCAGGGAAGGAGATTTTTTAAAGTGTGTAAATGTGAAAAAATCTAGCATGATGCTACCTTATATCCTTTTTGATATAATACCCTAAAAAATAGGATCTTGCATGGAATCATGGTTGGACTTTGACAAACGTATCTTTAAACATTTTTCCTACCTCCTTGTGTTACAGATCATACCACTTCTTGTGATCTCATCCTATCTGGTGAATGAGATCAACCCGTATCTGTTTACAAAGCAGATGGTTTACTACTTCATTGCAGGCATTGCCTTTCTTGTTGCTGCTTTTATTCCCTGGAGACAGATCATTTGGTGGTTTGTCCCTATTTTTTATCTGGGTAATCTAGGATTGCTTATTGCTGTGGAGTTTGTAGGAAAAAAAATCCTAGGTGCACAAAGATGGATAGAGATCCCTGGCATAGGCATTACCATCCAGCCTTCTGAGTTCATTAAGGTCAGTGTTATCATGATGCTTGGGTACCTTATAAGCAGGAACCCTCCAGGTGAAAAAGGGTATGGGATTTTAAATTTTATTAAACTTTCTATTGTGATCATTATCCCTTTTTTACTCATAGCTAAAGAACCGGATCTGGGTACGGCACTTGTATTGCTCATCACTGGCTATGGTGTATTGTTTGTAGTAGGCATTAACTGGAAAATATGGGTTTCGATAGTTATCATTCTTGGGCTTAGTGCACCACTGCTTTACAGTCAACTCAAACCCTATCAAAAAAAGCGTGTGACGGACTTTATCGGGAAACCAAGCTACCATGTAAGACAAGCACTGATTGCCATCGGTTCAGGTGGAGTCGAAGGGAAAAGCAAAGAAGAGGCGACACAAACGCAACTGAAGTTTCTTCCGGTCTCTTCTACAGATTTCATTTTTGCTTATTTGGGGGAAAGATTTGGTTTCAAAGGAATGATCACTGTGATTGTACTTTATATGTTTCTAATATTTAACTTACTCTATATTTCAGCCAAGTATGCCACCGATTATCTGATCAAAGCTTTCGCCTCAGGATTGGCATTTTTATTCTTTGTCTATATGGGTGTCAATATCTATATGGTTATCGGTCTAGCCCCTGTAGTAGGGCTCCCTCTGCCTATGTTCAGCCATGGAGGGACCTCATTTATTATATTTGCTGTAATTTTTGGAATTTTACAAAATTTAATTGCATTTAAAGACTACAGTAGATATAATTCTGACGCGAAAATCACTATGATTTCCAAAGACCAACTATAGCGCTCTTACGGGTCGGTAGCTCAGTTGGTTAGAGCACTCGGCTCATAACCGAGTGGTCGGGAGTTCGAGTCTCCCCCGACCCACCACTCAATCCCCCTAAAATCCTTATTTTGTTTGCATTTTTAGCATGTCACTTTTTATATTACGTCTTTAATGTTTAATTTATATACAATTTTTTGATACTAAGCATAAAATTTCTGATTATAATTGCTCATGGAAACTTTATTATTAGCAATTTTTGCAACGATTTTCATTGCAACACTACTCAACATCATATTCAAAAGACAAAATATTTCGCATATACTTGGCTATATTTTTACGGGTACGATCATTAGTTATCTTTTTGATTTTAATACCCTGAAAATAGACTCTCTTGAATTGGTAGGGGAGTTTGGTATCGTCTTTTTAATGTTTACCATCGGCTTGGAACTCAGTTTTGAGAAGATCAAAAAAATGAAAGAGACACTGCTTATTAACGGGGCCTTACAGCTTTTTTTAAGTGTACTCTTCTTTTTCCCTTTGGCTTTTTATGCGTTTAACTTAAATGTTACGAGCTCTATTATTATTGCGCTGGCATTCTCATTATCCTCAACGGCAATTGTGCTTCCGTATCTGAAAGAGTCTAAAGATATCTACACGCCGTATGGGAAAAAATCGGTCGGTATTTTGATCTTTCAAGATATATCAGTCATTCCTATTTTGCTGCTGATCACCTTTCTATCTTATGGCGCATCAGGAACAGATATGTCTATTATGGATGTGATATTGAAAACGGTGTTGGCACTTGTGTTCATAGTCCTGTTTATTCGCTATGTGGGTGATAAGATCGTTGATATGATACTGAAGTTCGCAGCAAGAACACAACTGGAAGAGATCTTTCTTGGGGCTATTTTTACCATTGTACTGGGTATGGCAGTATTGATGCACTCTATAGGCTTTACATACTCTCTTGGAGCCTTTATAGCCGGTGTTCTGATCGCTGATACGAAATATGCCATTAAGGTAGAATCAGATATCTTAAGTTACAAGGATCTGCTTTTAAGTGTCTTCTTTTTTAGTGTGGGGACAAAGATCGATATCGTTTATCTCTTTTCAAACCTTCATATGGTTTTCTTTATTTTCGCATTGGTCTCTTTGGTAAAAATGGGGGTCATCTATCTCATTATCAGAAGAAAATCAGATACCAATACCTCTATGAAAACAGCACTTGCTTTAGCACAGATAGGAGGTTTCTCTTTTGTCGTATTTGATCTGGCTGCAATGAAGCAACTGATCACACACGATATGGCAAACTTTTTATTTTTAGTCACCTTTGTATCTATGATCGTCACCCCGTTTGTACTCAACAATATCTATAAACTCTCGTCCTATTTTGAAAAAGAGTTTTATGAATCTGATGTGATTACCCCGATCGATAAGAAAAATCACATTATTATCGTGGGGTTCGGTACGCTGGGAAGAGCTGTTGCCAAAGAGCTTTATGCCAAAAACATCGATTTTATTATTATCTCAGACAATTTACAACATGTTTTGTTGGCAAGAAGAATCAATTTCCTTGCGTATTTTGGACACTTGAACAAACGTCCCGTTATGGAGTCACTGAAGGTGGAAGAGAGTTCCGGTATTATTATTACGATGCAGGATGAACATACGAAAGACCTTATCAGTCAAGCAGTCATAGACTACTACAGCGAGGCTAATATCATCATAAAAGTCGATACCGATGAGGAGAGACAGCATTTCCAAGTGATGCGTAATATTGATTTTGTCGATTCAAACCACGAGTTATCCTCACGTCTTGTGGAGCTTTCGTTAAAGCATCAGAAATAGATGAGAACGTAAGAACAGACAAGTATCTTTTTAGGTCTCCAAATCACCAAGTAGCTTAGTGTTTTATTGGTCTTATTTATAAAAGTAATGAGATTACAGATAAATTATGCTAGTATCACACAAAATTTGTATGATTATAAAAAAGGATAACAGATGACAAGTGGAAAAGTATTATCGTTATATATGACGATGCCCGATATGATGCGATCTGGTCACCGTATGAGGGTTGACGACATGGAGTGTGATGAAAATGGTATCATGGGAAGTAGGGACTATGAAAATGGAACTGAACGTCCGATGGTTCTTGTCTCAAAAAAGAGTTATGACATTATAGAAGAAGCAGAACTTGTTTTTGAACGAGGCCTTTTGATGGAAGATATTTATGTAGATGTTGACCTCTATCATCTGAAAAAAGGATCGATCATTGAGATAGGAGAAATCATGTTTGAAGTGCAAGGACCGTGTGAAGATTATCGATATCTTTACGCCTTTGCCCCTGAGCTTCCAGAACTCATTCAAGGAAACCGTGGTCTTTTCATCACTCCAATAGATTATGGAAGAATCGAAGTTGGAGATGAAGTCAGCGTGATAAAAGAGGCCTAAATATGAAAAAAATAGGTATCGGCATAGACTATAGCAATATCTGTAAAGATTATAATACTTCCTATTTGGATAGAGACAATAAAGATCCTGCAACCACCAAATGTATGAAACAAGTACTTACTTGGACTCAGGGTTTTTTATCTGAACTTTTAGAGCACTTTGGATATACCATACATCATTTACACTCTGCTACACCAGTAAAGATAGAGGATGTTGCTTCAAAAAGATTTCTTTTTTACTCTTTGGAGAAAGAGATCACACTGCAAAGCTATGTGATACAAAAATCGTATGTAGAATATGGATCTTTGAGTGCCTGGGAGTTGGAAAGCGAAGAGAGCATACTGATACAAAATGAAGAAGATGGGGGAGGGATATTTCTCTATTTCAATGAAAACTCCAGTGAACATCAATGGATCATCGATAGGTTGAAAGCGTTTTCTTTAGATGAAGTTCCCTTTCAGGCAAAATAAAAAAAATGAAATGATGAGATAACATATTTCTTTATTCGTCATCATCATTTATCTTGATCCCCTCATGAAACGTTTTACTGATAATTTCCCTTTTTTAGAGGACTTTTTGTCATTTTTTGTACATACTTCCGTTTTATTATGATACAATTGAAGTATGGGATTTGATAGAGTTTTCTAAGAAAAAAATACTATCATATCTTCATGCTTTTCATTGATAATGATCAGCTATATAATTTTAGGAGAAGAATTGTAATGAGAAATGAAATCAAAGCTAAATTGGAAGAAATTGTAGCACTTATGAATGATCCGGAAGAAACAGTATTGGATAAAGAAATTAAAGAGAAACTGGAAAAAATTTCCGCACTTTTGAATAATCCAGAAGACATTGCAACGGAACAAGAAACTAAAGAGAAATTGGAAGCAGTTGTATCACTTGTGAATAATGTGATGGTAGACCCAGATATCGATATTGAATATTGTATACCTGATGTAGCGACAACATCAGACAGTTGTGATATTTCTGGAGATCCTTATATTTTAGTGACATATGTTGTGAGTGAATACACAAAACCAACACGTAAAATCCGTTTAACACCTACATATCTAAACAATACAGCAAAAGCGATAGCTAATCTGGTTACTTTCTCTATTGAACAATTTAAAACAGAGATAGATTCTGTAGAGATGGGCTAAAAGAGAATCTCGTTAAGAGATTCTCTTTAGGCTAAAATTTTATTTTTAGCCTGCCATGCTTACTAAGCAATTCCATGAAATTGCTCATACACCCTTTTTACATATTTTGGTTTAAGACCTGTCGTTTTGATCTCTGCGAGCTCTTGTTTGATATGCTCTTGTGTAATTGCGATGAGATTTTCCCATCTTTTTACCAAAAAGTTTCTCACATCCGCTTCAAAATCACCGCTATACTCTGGATACGCACCATTTAATTTTTCCACAACATCACCAAACTCTGTTTCTTTGATCAACTCTAATTGCTCTTTCGGATGTGTTTTTTCGACCTCTACAAGATGTGTCCAACCCGTTTCCAATATGCTTTTTAACTCTTGCGCATAATCTCTCTCTTCGTTTGGAAACTTTTGGATCAATGCTGCAGCGATATCTTTAAGCGCATTGGCATTGACGATTTCCAACTCCTCTTCAAAACCTTTTAAGTTTGCTTCATATTCTGCTGCATCTTCATACATTTTTGCGATCTCAGCATTTTTACTGTTCACTTTATCGTTGTTTTTGGGAGCAGAATTCTCTTCAACTGCATCTGCATGTGCAGCTTTAAGCTCTTCCATTTGTAATTCTAAATAACGCTTTGTATTTTTATCATCCATATGATCAATACCCCATCATGATTTTTGTGTATTCTAGCATTAGTTTTTTAATTGCAAATTAAAGAATGAATTTCAGGAATGAAATCAACTTCACTGGAAGATAATGGTACCAAATATACAAAGGGATAAAAGAGTTTCAGAGGGATCATTCAATAGATAATTGACAGGTCTGAAAATAGGCTAAAAATCTACAAATAGAGCTATTTAATAAATTGCAGAGAAAAAAATGATAAAATACGCAAAAAATAAAAGGAAGATATCATGTCCAATACACTAATTCACAATGAAGATGAATGTAAATATGAATACCATATAGATGACCATATCGCATATATTACGTATGATGATCAAAATGGAAATATGCATTTGACAGAGACTCAAGTACCAGAAGCATTAGCAGGTCAAGGTCTTGCTAAGACGCTTTTAGAAGATGTACTAGAAGAGATCAGAAAAGCCAATAAAAAAGCTGTAGCTAAATGTTCATATATCGTTAAGTATCAGGAAAAAAACCCAGAAAAAAGTGATCTATTTGCATAGACAGATACTATGAATAGGTCTACAGAGATTTAGACTTATTCACAACTATATCCTTCTCATGTTCTTACTAAGATAGGATCAATAACTAAAACTGCCACCAGAAGTGGCAACATCCATATACAACTCTTTATTATTCTATTTTTATCGCTTCATGGTAATAGATATTGTTACTAACTATATATGTATGAGAAGAGTCTAACCATTAACGCTACAGATATCTCTTTTTACTTTATTTTATGAATGACTTTTATCACTTCTACCTATGACTTATGCATCATATGGTAACTATTTGACTAATATCTGCATCATATGGTAACTATTTGTGATAAGTATACCGTTTATTCGTGGTCTTATCTTCTTTATTTAAATTATATTGGATACTATAAGACACAAATTCATGTTTTTCTTTGAATGTACCTATAGTGTATGTTCTTTTTGAAAAACTTTATATCTATTGATAATGAATTTTAAATGTTTAATACACTGGAACCTAAAAATGTTTTAATACACTTTTGGTGTATTTTTCGAAACTTCATACATATAAGGAGTCAACTATGACGAAAATCGTAACAGAAGGTCCTGCTGGGTATATGCCACAGTCAGCACCGGCAATGGGGGTAGAGCTTCCAAAAGAGGGTGAAGCTTTACTTTATGGTAATGTTGTCACGCCTGAAGAGGCAATGAGAGATGCTGCTAGAGCATTACTCACAAGAGACAACCCAACAATCTTCCCTGGACCACAAGTTTTATGGGACTGGAAAGATGATGTTGCGGAAAAAGCTGCAGCTATTTTAGATCTTGCATCTGAGATTCCAAACTGTAAAATTATTCCAATGCCAGATTACAGACCAAAATATCCAAAAATTGATGTTAAGGCTGAAATCAATCCAAATCACCCAAATCTAACAATCTTAGATAACAGAATCAAAGCTTGTATTTTTGTTGGTGTGCATTGTCACTACGCAAACCTTTCACTTAGAATGATCCGTGCTGGTACTGATTGTTATACTACAGCATTATGTGCTTATATGGGACATGAAGAAGCAATGGCATCTATTAGAGATCTCCATGCATCAGACATTCAAAAGTTCAAAGAGATCGTAATTGAAGAAAGAAACAAATTAGGCATTGAGTGGGAAACTACTCTACCACCTGAAAATCCATCTTTAGAAAAAGAAGATTATGCAACATTATCACCGGCTGATTATGGCGAGTATAGAAGTCTCATCATGACCAAAAAAGGTGAGCATGTTACTGACGTTGAATAAAGGAGAAAATCAATGGATGCAAGTCAAAGACCACAATTAGAAAAACAAAAAGCAGATATAAATTATATATTAAAAGAGGCTCCAAGAGAGCAGCACTTTATTACAGGTGCACAGGCGATGGCGGAAGCTGTTAAAAGAGCAAACGTTGATATGGCGATTGCTTATCCTATTACACCACAATCAGAAGTAATGCACCTTGTTGGTGATATTTATGCACAAGGTCACATTAAAGAGTACTACAGAGCTGAAGAAGAGCTTGGTACTATGTCAGCGATCGCTGGTGCGGCAAGAGCAGGTGTTCGTCTATTTACAGCGACATCAGGACCAGGACTTCTTAGAGGTCTAGAGGCGATTGTATCATGGTCTGGACACAGAGTTCCAGCTGTACTTGGTATCTTGACTCGTGTTGTAAATGCACCGTTGTCAATTCAGCCAGATAACATCGAAATGGCATACATGATGCACTGTGGTGCGGTAATGCTTCATGCTGAAAACCAGCAAGATACATTCGACTATACATTGGCAGCATTTGCTATCACTGAAAAAGTTGATGTTTATATTCCAGTAGCTGTTGCAACAGAAGGTTTCTTCGTAACGCACGCTAAGGGTTATGTTGATATGACAGCGGATGATCTTTGTCTAAATGACTTTGATCCAGTTGCAGCACCGGTTCCAGCTATGGATAATGAAACTCCACCAGCTAGAATCCAGCGTGATGCTCCAGTTCAAAAGTCAAACTTCATGTCTTACTTGATTCACTCAGTATGGCAGCAAGAGATCTGGGATTCAAACCAACGTGCGATGAAATATATCTATGAGTACCTTGGTGGACCTATCGAAGTTCAAAACCCTGAAGCAGATGTATTTGTACTTGGTTCTGGTTGTGCTGCAGCACAATGTAGAGAAGCACACAGATATGCTCAAGAAGATGGACTAAGTGTTGGTTTCGTTAAAGTAAAAGCAATCAGACCATTCCCAACTCAAGAGATCAGAGATGCATTGAAAAATGCTAAAGCGGTAATCGTTCCTGAGCACAACATCATTGGTTGGTTATGTAAAGAAGTTAAAGCAGCTATTCCAAATGGTGGAATTGTTGTAGAAGGTCCAAGAGTATATGGTGGTATGACACTTCCAGTGGAATTGATCATGAAAGAAATTCACACTGCTCTTGGTCTAGAGTACGATCTAAAACTATAAAAAGGGGATAAAATGAGCTTAAAATATATAACTCCAGCAGAGAGATTTAAAAAATATTTACCAAAAGATTATGTTGAGTTAGTTGACTACGGTCCGTTTGGAAAGACTCAAGATGAAGCTGGTCCAGGAAATATGGGTCAGTTTAAAGAGTTGATGGAAGAACACCCAATGTGTTCTGGTTGTTGGATGGCGTATTTCATTAGATTGATCTTCGCTTCATTGCCACAACCTGAAGAGACTGTTACATTAGGTACAGCAGGATGTGGTCGTTTGGCTATTTCTCAAGCAGCTGTTCCATTCATCTATGGTAACTACGGTGACCAAAATGCCATGGCTTCTGGTCTTACACGTGCATTCAGATTACGTTTCCCTGAGAAACACAAAGATGTTATCACTATCGCTGGTGACGGTGGTACTATGGATATCGGTTTCTCTATGACTATGCACTCATGGATCCGTGGTGAAAAATTCACAACGATCATGCTTGATAACGAAGTTTACGGAAACACTGGTGGACAAGAGTCTGGTATGTCTCCTAAAGGTGCAATCCTTAAGATGGCTCCACTTGGTAAAAAAGGTGAGAAAATGCCTGCAACAGCATTGGCGCAAGCTGCTGGTTGTGTGTATACAGTAAGACTTTCTCCAACAAACATCAAGAAAGCTGCAAAAGTGATCAGAAGAGCGATCTTTGTTGCTAGAGAAGTTGGTCCTACATTTGTTCATGCATATACTTCATGTAACATTGAGTACTCTATCCCTACAGAAGATGTATTTGCGGATGCAAAAGAGAAAGAGAAAACAAGATTCCAATTCGAAGAGTACATGACTGATGAAGCTAAAGCTGTAATTGATCGTGTAGAAGCTGAAGAAAAAGCAGCAAAAAGAGCAAAAAAAGCAGAGGTGGTTTAATATGGCTGAGCAAAAGAAAAAAGAACGATATAATATTAGGATTTCAGGACTAGGTGGGCAGGGTGTTGTAACAACTGCTCACATCCTTGGTTCTACTATGGATAACGCAGGTAAATACGCATCTTTGGTACCATTCTTTGGATCTGAAAAAAGAATGGCACCTGTTGAAGCGTACGTAAGAGCTTCTTCAGAGCCTATTTATGAAGTGGGTGAAGTTGTTTACCCTGATATTATTATGATCTACCATTCACAAGTTGTTACTCATGGTAAATCATATACAATGCCTTTCTATACAGGTCTAAAACCAAACAGTTTGATCATTATCAATACTGACTTTGATGTTCTTAACGAAGACGATATTAAAGTTCTTGAAGATCTTAATGCAACTGTTGTACAATTTGATGCAACAAAATTGGCACTTGACATTGCTGGTACTGAACTTGCTACGAACATGGCAATGATGGGTATGCTTCTTGGTCTTACAAAACTTGTAACAACAGAAAACATCGAAGCAGCGGTAAAAGAAAGATTCTTAGGAACTTCATTCGTTTCTTCTGGTGGTACAGCAATGCTGGATTCTGCTATTGAGAAAAAGTTTAAGAAAAAAGAAGAATTACTTGCTAAAAACATGGAAGTTATCAATAAAACTTTCGAGATGGCTGATCAAGTAGATATCTCTGGTTCAGAACTAATTGTCAGATTTGACGTATAAGGAAGGGAAATAAATGTATTATGTAGCAAAAGTAGACGCAGACAAATGTGCTGAATATAAATGTAACACGTGTACACTATATTGTCCAGAAGCGAATACGCTTATGTTCGATAAAGAGAGAAACACATCATGGGTAGATGAAAACAGATGTAAAGGGTGTGCACTTTGTGTATACGTTTGTTCTGACATGCTTGACCGTAATTGTATTACAATGGAAATGGCTGGTCACGAAGAGTAGTCTCTTCAACCCCATTGGTCACCCTCTCGGGTGACTAAGCTAAATGCTCTCTGATCATTTAGCAATAAAATCAATTAAATCTCCAACTTATAAAGCTCAAATCGTAAAATTAAAATAGTTTCATAGCTTAAAACTATGAGTTTGTTAATTTTAGACAATAATGCTAAAATTACGCAATTTAAAACCGAAAGGATTGTAGTGAAAGTTACAGTAGAAAAAGTAGATGATATAAACTACATTATAAGTGGTTCAGTTCAAAATAGCGTAATCGAAGAGAAAGTCGCTAAACTTAAAGAAGAATCAGAAAAAGCACCAAAGGACGAAAAGTCCACAGATGAGAATATTGAACAAAATGCCGCAGGTCAAGTATTTCAAGACTTCATTAATGCTGGAATTAAAGAAGGTAATTTAGATGTTGAAAACATTTTGGGTCAACCTGGACTTAAAAAGTATGAGCAACAAGAAGATAGTATTTACTTTGAAGTAGAAGTTGCTGTAAGCCCTGAGATCAATGTTGATGACATTGATTTCGATGAGATCGCGCCATCTTACACAAAACCTACTGCAAGTCCCGAAGCGGTAGAAGCAAAACTTGCAGAGTTCGCTCAACAACAAGCGCCATTTACCAAACTTGAAACACCAAAGCCGATCGAAGTTGGTGATGTCGCTGTGATCGATTTTACAGGGTATATAGATGATAAACCTTTTGAAGGCGGTAGTGCTGAGAAGTTCAATATTAAAGTAGGTTCCAACAAGTTTATTCCAGGATTTGAAGAACAGCTTGTAGGCATGGAGTATGGGGAAGAAAAAGATGTTATCGTGACTTTCCCAAAAGATTATTCTGCTGATGATCTAGCGGGGAAAGAAGCCAAATTTGTTGTTAAATTGCATGAAATTCAAGAACAAAAGCCGGTGACCATCGATGACGCTTTTGCACAAAAGGTATTGAACAATAATACAGCAACGGTTGAGACACTGAAGAAACAGTTCGGAGAACAAGTCACAGCTGAAGAGCTTTCACAGATCTATATGCGTGATCTTAAGCCGAAAATTGTAGAAGCGTTACTCGCAAAATTTGACTTTACCTTGCCAAACAATGTTGTAGAGACAGAGATCGATGCGAAGGTCCGTGAAAAGTCAAGAGGATTCAGTGAAGAGCAACATAAAGAATATGTAGAAGATAAGGAAAAATTCAAAGAGCTTAGAGAATCTGTACGTGAAGAGGCAAGACAAAGTATCAAGTTAGCGCTTATTGTTGAAGCCTTGGCGAAAAGAGAGGGTATTGATGTACATGAGCAAGAGGTTATTGCTGCACTGGGGTACCAGGCTACAATGACAGGTCAAGATCCACAGGCATTGTTAAAATATTACCAAGATAATAACTTGATGACAGCAGCTAAAATGGGACTCACAGAAGATAAACTTTTTGGGCATATACTTGGATTCCATAAAGCATAAGTCCCTTCCTTAGCCATGAATAACACAGAGGAACTCTGGATTCAGACACTTTGGGAATGGGCAGATGAAAATGCTGTTCCTGATCTAAAGTGGGTAGAACATGATTCATATCTAAAAGGCGGTTACTTCAAAGGATTGCCAAGAAGCAAAGAGGCTTTACTGAACTTAACAGAGCTGAACCTTCTTGGTGCCCAGCTGACTGAACTGCCAGTAGAGATAGGTAATCTGATACATTTAAAAAAGCTCTATCTTTTAGGCAACCAGCTTACGCATTTGCCCTCTGAGATAGGTCAACTTGTAAGTTTGGAAGAACTTTATCTCCCCGGTAACCAATTAAGCAGCTTACCAAAGGAAATAGGGGCATTACATAATTTAAAACTGCTTCTTTTACAAGAGAATCGACTCACAACTCTGCCAAAGCAGATTGGAGAACTTCAAAATCTGATAACCTTGGAACTTGGCGGGAACCAGTTGACATCTCTACCTGAAGAGATCGGAAAACTTACCAACTTAAGTAAATTAACCGTTTGGAAAAATAAACTAACATCTCTACCCAAAGAGATTGTACACCTTGTAAACCTGACAGAGTTGGATTGTATTTACAATAAACTGGAATTGACAAAAGAGCATATTGAGTGGCTAGAGACTTTACTCGCCAAAGAGTGTTCAGTCAGTGTGTAATGTTGTAAAGTACAACACGTGTAAATACATTTGTAGTATAGTTTAGCTATACTCACAGCATTAATATTAGGAGAGATAATGCCTTATGATTCAGTTGACAGACCTTCCATAGAGAGAATGGTACGTGAGTTCTATACGGACGTACTTCAAGATGATATCCTAGGTCCTATTTTTGTTAAAGCTTTGGGAAATGATCTGAAAAACGGTAAATGGTATGAACACTTGAATACACTCTATAATTTTTGGATGCAGATGATGACAGGTGAGTCACCGTATCAGGGCCACCCTTTTCCTCCGCATGCATTTCTAGGGCCGCTTCACCGTGAAACCTTTGAACGATGGTTAGAACTTTTTCATGCAACGGTCTATCGGCTCTTTGTTCCTGAGATCGCTGATAAGTTTTATAGAAAAGCCGACATCCTTGCAGAACAGTTTATGGATAACCTTGGCATCAATGACGACGACGATGAAGATGATGACTACTAAAAGGAGATGAAATGAGTGAACAGGCAAAAATATTAGCAGAGCTTCAGGAGATCATTATGACCATTCTAAAAAATGGAGCTGCCTCAGAAGCGGAAGGTCATAGGATCGATGAACTTGAAGCCTTACTGCATGAACAAAAGTGTTATCAAGAGATCGATCATGAAGCGTATGAGTATCGAGGAGAAGAGATAGCAGGACTCTTCGCTACTGACCATTATATGGAAGCTATAGACAAAATGTGTGAGTGTGAGATCACACCTGAGGATTTTTTTGGGTTTATAGCTTATCATGATGAAGATGAGGAGTACATAGACCTCTTTACCGATGCATTTATCGCAGAGGTAAAAAAGGACTATGCATCAAAGTGTAAATCTTAGTGGCAATAGGGCAAAGATGAAGGATCTTCATCTTTACACATTTGATGGCATGGTTTTTACGTTCTCTCTATCTAAGTGATGAAGAGAGAAAAGCTATTTCCCGGTCTTGGCCTGTATCACTGGATTTTTCATAACAGCGGCACGGACATCTTCATTCTCATCTATCATTAATTGATCCAATATTTCACCTGGTATACTTGGATTGACAGCAAGAGAGGATCGCACATTTTCATCTTCATGTTTACTAAGTTCAGTGAGTATCTCCAAAGGTGTATTCGGGTTTCCTGCGATCCAATAGGAAAAGTCACTGTCCTGGCTGAGTTCAACTAAAGTATCTACAGGTGTATTTAAATGTTCTGCAACAAACTGTTTGACCAGAGGAATCTCATCTTGACTCAGTTTCACCAGTGTTTCTGCTGATGTATTCATATGTGCAGCGACACGTACGCGTACAAACGGATTCTCATCTGTACTTAATTGATCTAAGATATCTGCGGATGTATTGTCATCTTGTAATAGTACTAATGCATCTGTATTCATTATCGTTACCTTTATCGTTTTTCATCTTTTTTAGCAATGAATTATTTGGATGCATTGTAGCTTTTCTATCTTAAATATTAAAGCATCACATCATGTCTTTTAGGTTTGAAATAGGGATTTAAGTGAATTTACAATATGATGGCCTACAAAAGTCCTAAAGGAAAAAAAGATTCATGGATACAACGATTGATATACACTTTCATGTAACACAAGAACAAAAAAAGACAATAGATCTAAGAGCGTTAGAAAATGGGTTTGATAACACCTCTGCCTATCTAAAAGTCGTTGCACTCAAAACGCAGGCATTCACACTTACACCTGCAGGTTCATCCACTGGCGAAGCATCGGTAGAACTTGGATTTAAAGTCACAGAGGCACAAAAAACAAAAATAGAAGAGAATATGAAAGAGAGCGGTTGTGAAGAGCTTACAGAATATCTAAAATATGTTGCATTGCATGCCGTAGTCACAGCAGTAGTAGAGGTACGTTCTACTGGAAGCCTGGATGATATGTTAGCGCGTATTGCTAAAGCAAAGAGTAACGGCTAGTTATTCATTACTCACCTGATACTATAATTAAGATAGAAAAGCTACAATTCACTTCATTAATGATAGAGATAGAATAGATCTAAACAATAAGAGTAAAAAGATGACAGAAACAGAAGCATTAGTCAAAGCCAATATTGAAAAATACAAGAAATTAGATAAAGGCGAATGGGACGATGAAGCCCTCCAAGAGGCGCAAAACAATATAGAATTTGTTAAGCAGTTTAAAGAAGTACTTTCTAAAGAACTCTTTGGACAAGAACAAGCGATCAATGTTGTTGCCAACAGTATGAAAACCACTGTCAAAGATCAAAAAGGACCTAAGGCAACCTATCTTTTTTTAGGACCTCCGGCTACCGGTAAGACCTTCCTTGCAGAACTGATGGCAGAACATATACCTAAGTATAAGATCATGAAGTTCGATATGACACAGTACCATCAGCAAAACGGTGGAGAGTTGTATGGTTATCCTGCCGGGTGGAAAGGGTATGGCGTCGGTCAACTCACAGGCTTCGTACATAGAAATCCTAAGGCTGTCATCGTACTTGATTCTTTTGAAAAGTGTGACAATGTCATCCAGAATAACCTTTTTTCCATCTTTGAAGGTGGTAAGATGCGTGATGCATGTGGTTGGGATAAGATCACAGATGAGCCGTGTAATGAAGATCCTGATATCATCTACAACGATGAAAATGCAAACTATATGGTGGATTTTACAGAGGCCATTTTTATCATTACGACGAGTGTCGGTAAAGAGCTTTATCAAGATTACAGATTTCAAGATCTAGTTGAAAAAGACTATGTACAAGCTGAATCAATGATCCTTGAGGCTATAAAGAGAGAAAAGAAGAGAGAAAGCAGAAGCGGTGGTGTCCAAGAAGCCATTGTCCCTGAGCTCGTTTCGAGATTCTCTAAGGCACACATTGTTCTGTTTAACAAGCTTGAGTATGATGCCTTTGAGAAAATATCCAAAAGAGTCTTCCTGGGCTATAAAGATGAGTTCAATGATCAATATAAGATCGAGTTTGTTGTAGGTAAGAATTTTGATAACTTTTTGAAAATACAGATGCTTAATTTTGCTCCAGAACTGGATGCAAGACGTCTTAAAGAGAAGGTAAGTACTTACTTTTTTAATAGAATCACCCAATTCATGCAAGATTCAGACAAACCTATCATGTATTTCAAGCAGATCAAGGTATCTCTCTCTAAAGAGTCTGTAGCATATTTAAAAGAACGGGTAACACCGCTTATAGAAAATGAGACCCTTGTAAGAGAACTCTTTAGAAAAAACACTACCCTTGATATCAATGATACGATCACTGAGAAGAATGGCATCATTACCTATAAAGTCAATTCATGTAAGTTTTCACAGGTAGTGAGGATCAAGGATTTTAGCGAAGATGGTTTGGTCTTTGACATTCCTAATGTCTCTTTTAATGATATTGCAGGCCACCATAAGGCAAAGCAGAGACTAGGTGAGGTCATTAACTTTTTTAAAGAGCCAAAACTTTTGGAAAGTTTTAATATTGCACCGCCAAAAGGTATGCTTTTGTATGGACCTCCGGGTACAGGAAAGACGATGCTGGCAAAGGCTTTTGCCAAAGAGGCGGAACTCCCTTTTATCTCGACTACGGGATTGGAGCTGCTCCAGCCTGAAAAGACAAAGTCGATCTTTACCAGGGCAAAAGCGTATGCACCGGCTATCATCTTTATTGACGAGATAGATACTATCGGAAGACGTGATGCAGAAAACGGTAGGGAAGTACCTATCAATAAACTCTTGTCAGAGATGGATGGTTTTTCAGGGAGAAAAGGTGAAGATATCTTTGTGATTGCTGCAACCAACTACAAAGAAAATATCGATCCAGCTATTATACGGCCGGGAAGGGTAGAGATCCATATAGAGATCAACAATCTTGATAAAGATGCAAGGCAGTACTTTTTGGATAAAGTGATCAATGAAAAGCCTACAAGCGGTACATTTGATATGAAAAAACTGCTGATGTATACCACAGGATTTACAGGTTCCCAACTTGAAATGCTAGGAAAAGAAGCCTCATACTACTGTTTGCGTCATGGATTGCCTGCGATCACCCAGGATATCCTCATTGAGCAGATCAATACGATCAAATATGGAGAGAGACAGTCTTATCTCTCTCTTGAACAGATGTTTGAAGAGACAGCGGTCTATGAAGCAGGACGTGCAGTCATCTCTAAGGTCTTAATGCCTCATATTCATATAGAACATGTCAGTCTTACACCTAAAGACAATAATGAACATTTCATTTCACATAACTACAGTGATGTGCAAGAGAATATGACGGTTAAAGATTTTAAAAACAAAATATGTGTCTCATTGGCAGGAAGAGCAGCTCAGATCAAACAGTTCGGTGATATAGAAGGAATGGACTCTGGTGCTTCAAATGACCTACAGCAGGCCACACGTGATGCTTACGTGGCTATCGCACATTATGGAATGGATAAAGAGGTTGGGTATATCAATATCAATGGTGTGATGGATGCACAACAAAAATCTATTGCAAATAAAGATACAGAACACTATCATGAGCAAATAGACTCTGCTCTTGAACGCTGGATGACTGAAGGTCAACAGACAGTGGTTCATCTAGTCAATGAACATTGGAGTACTATAGAAAAACTCTCTAAAATACTTCTTAAAAAAGAGATCATCTATGCAGATGAATTGGATGAGATCGTAGCGAGTTAATATCCTATGGAAGTAGAGACTTTAAAAGTCTTACTCTATCAAGCACAGATCCATCCTAGTATGGATCCATACTTTTAATAGGCCTTATTAGCCGATGTTCGGAGCAGTCTGTGCATCCCACTTCGTAATATGTTGTGTATACCACTTTTTAAAATCTTTTTCCAAAAAACCTTGCAGCTCTTTTGGACCTTTCAGGACTTCCCATCTTTTATGAAACTTTTCTAATTTTTTTCGTATGAGATCATGGTCACTTTTGTGCATCTGCATATCGGAGTAGGCACTCTGTTCCATCATATCCTCTTCTGTTTTAAAGTGAGTCTCGATTTCAGCCAAGAATTCCGGGAAGAGTTCGTCAACTTTATCAACATCTTTGGCTTTCACAGCATCATAAAAGTTGTTGATCACTTCCATCTCATCTTCATGCAGCATATTCATCATAGCATTTGCCACTTGTTGTACATCTTGTTGTTGAATTAGCATTTTATCTCCATACAATTAGGTTTTCAAAAAAGATTATAGCTATAAAAGTTTATAGTTACTGACAGATATCAATATATTGCAGTAGTTAAAGTGTAAAATAAGAGAAGAAGAGAGATGAGGCGTTATACTTCCTCGATCAGGCATACAAGAGAAAAACCCTCTTTTTTCGCTTTTTCTTCGATCATCTCTGCTTTGGTCTGGGCTATTTCAAACATATACCCGCCACAAAAACCCTCACCATTGGTTACGATCTCATGGGCAATGGCTTCTGCCTCTTCCTGATCTTTATGAAACACTTCTTTGAGCATTCTCATACAGAATTCCCATGAAACATGCTTATCATTGATGATTGAAACAAGGCAGATCTTAGGTGTATCGAACTCTGTTTTCAAGTAAGCTTTGAGTGTTTTGGGTTTTTTAATCGTTACTGGCATACTGTTCCTATCTACTCTAGATAATTTATCGTTTACTATTATACCCAAAAAACCTATAGGAGTGCTATGGTGCCTATTGGACACAGCAGATAGAGATGAAAGGAGTGTTCCAGTTTTTGATAAATCCTGCTATAATTCCATTTCAAAAAAAGCATCTTTTACCTTGATAATACTTGTGTTTAGAGATGGTTTGTAGAGAAAGGATCAAGAATAGAACTTCAAAACAGTATTACTAGAGCGAACCTTAGAATCTTGATGACCCTGTTTTATAAAAAAGCGATAGAGGATGAAATACTAGCGCCTTTTTTCATCGATGAGATTGGCGATGATCTAAGCAGTGAAGATTGGTTTGAACATATAGATCTTTTAGCAGATTTCTGGTTGGCTAAAATGCTGGGGGAAAATACCTATTATGGAAACTTTGTAGGTGCCCATGTAAAGATGCCCCATTTAAAAAGAGAAACGTTTACCAGGTGGCTAGAACTTTTTGGAACAACGGCTGATGAAGTCTATGTAGCTGAGATCGCTGATGTTTTCAAGAAAAAAGGGGAGCAGTTCTCCAAACAGTTTCTCAACACCAAGAAAAAGATCTAAATACGTTTTTCATAGTTGATATGTTTTGAATGAAAGGAAAAGAATGAATAGAGATAAAAAACGGAATTTACTTTTCATACAGGATGAGAGGTCGGAGTTTGATGCAGAGACCAAAATGTTCAATGCATTGTTCAATAGGGTCGATAAAGTTTCAGGAAAAGAAGAGGCCTTAAAACTTTTTGATGCGAACGACTATGATATTGTCCTTTGCGATCTGAGCGTTGAACCTGAGGGTGCCGGTCTTCTAAAACAGATGAAAGACATGAAAACTGAACAGACAATATTTGCCTTGGTTTCACCCAAAGATACAGATAAACTGTACGGTATAGCTGACTTAGGGATCAATGCCTTTGAGTTGACACCAGAGTACTTTGATCAAGCTTTGGAACAAATTGCAATATTCGACCCCCAACGAAACTCATAAGATAGAGTAATAACACTTATTTGATTGTGAAGATGAGGCTCAAGTTTTAATTTGAGCCTATTAACTATTTATCTGCACCCGCATCTACAACCGTGTATTTTTACTTGGTCTTCTTTAAAGATTTCACGCCAGATCTCTAGATCAGACTCCATTAGTTTAGAGCTATCACCATGTGATCTTTTCTTAACATCTATCAAATCATTATTGATCTTATTGAGCCCAGGCAGTACGTTTTCTGTCAGTCTTAAATCTAATTTACTCATGTGTAATCCTTTCTTGATAGTTCTAAATGTAGCATAGCATATTATTCTTTATTAAATATTATATGATTTGTTTATAGATCAATATATCCCTCCCATTCTACTTGTATATCTTATCTGTCATAATAAATCTTAAAATCCAACGAGCGTCTTGCAAAGGGTATAAGTAAGTCTTCTTTCGCTAAGATGTCATATCTTACAAAAAGGCCAAAAATGGAACAAATAAATAGCTTACTAGAGAAGTATCATCACTTTAAAGATGCTCAGATACGTTCAGTGCAATCACTATCAGATACTTCAAAAGTGGTGACGCTTGTGGTACAGGATGATGAAGGAGAAGATCTTCATACGATCAATATAACGTTTAAAGATATTAAAGAGTCAAGAATACTGCAAAACAGTGTACTCGCTTTTCTTGATATGATGAGCGGTATCAGCATCATCAAAGAGCATGATCTCTATGGTTTTGCGGTAGGTCGTGGTAGTGCTATGTTACATGTGCATAATGCACCGATGTATATTATAGCTTCAGATATTACTATTGAAGAAAAATAAAAGAGGGTGGAGAGGAGAGATCTCTACCCAGTGATGAAGCGTACTGCTTCTGAATAGACCTGCCTCTTCAAATAAGTGCAGAGGCTATGAACATCCGCATGAACCTCCACTCTCAGTACTACAGCTACCTGCACTGCTTGTTCCGCATGAACCGCCTGTATTAGGGTTCTCAGCTACCCTGATCAAAAATGTATTATCAGAGGTTTTTTGAGCAAAAAAGAGATGTTTTGAACAAAAATCCTCATTCATAAATTCTGCGGCTATTTTTGAATAATTGTACGCATCTTGTTGATTATCAAATGTTTTTTCACTTGCATATTCACTTCTTTTAAAACATCCACATTCGTGTTCCATTTGTACTGTATACATAAACTTTTTTCCTTTTGGTCATTTATTTACGGGAGTATAGTTAGTAAAACTTTAAATAAGATAAAATTACTCCGAAAAGTATACATTCTTTATAAAAGTCTAAAAGAAGTACAAAGGTTTATAGAGGAGGGGTTCAAGCATTGAATTATATTACATATTTCAAGATGGGATTCGAAGATTGCTATGCATCTTGGTGATTCGTATTAGCAGTTGAGTCACTTTTTAGATTAGTCAAGGAGTGGTTTTTGCTCTACCTTGACTTAGAATAATAATTATTGATTACGCAGGTCTTTATTAGTTTGAGCCACTCTCTTTTGGAGGTACTTGGCTGCCGTCAAATCCAATTGTAACATCACTTTTCTTTACCAGTGTATTCGCATCTTCAATGTCATCATCGTCCTCATCATCAGGTCTTACACTGCTATGTATGACAATTTTGTCACCATAATCTACGGCTTCAAAAAAGTGTGTCATACAAAACTGTTGATTCATCAGACACTCTAGAACGCGTGCTTTGTTATACATATCTTCTCTTGATTCGAATGTCATACTTTTTTCAAATCCGCTTTTTTTAACGCAGCTACACTCTTTTTCAATCTCTAGGGTATACATACTATTTCCTTTTTTTATACTATTTATAAGAGGTTTATATCATTTAAAACTTAAGATGTCATAAAAAGAGCGATTAGAGCTCTTTAATGACTTTAAAATCACCTGACTCGTAGGTGTAGACTTTTTTAGCCTCTTTATCAATGATCACTGGACGAATCCACTCATTTAAAATAAACTCTTTTGCTATAGAGTTCTCTACGGCTTTTCCTACTTTTTCCAAAGGAGCCTCCATAAATGTCAGTAGTCTAACTGGTTCATGATACGCTTCACCTTCTAAAAGAACGGATTGTGTAGGAAGGCCTATCTTTAGATCACTATAATTCCCATTATAGACACCCACTTTTGCAACCACATTATGATAGACTTTAGAACCAGCACCATAAACGGCGTTATCTACGGTAGAAAAATAGTGCTCCATATTGATCCATTCACCTACGATAAGTGGCCCGTTGAAGATACGTGTGAGGATATCAGCATTGTCATTATCTACCTTCCAGTCATATGAATGCATAAAGAACCTATTGTGTAAATTGACATGTTTTGTTGAACTTCTAGGTCCTGCAAAGGCTCCCATATTACCCGCCAGTCCCCATTCAGGCCTAGGCTCAGACCAGTCCATTGACTTGATCATGACATCTTCTTGCGTATGGGTATATGGAAGCACTTCTATTCTTTCTTCTCTAGACATTTGAGAGGCTTTGTTAAAGTCACGCATGATCTGGAAAAATCTAGGCATCTCTTCAGCTGTGAGGATATCTGTATCATAGTATTTGATCTCATCGGTAGTGGTGATGTGTAACCCCGGTATGAATTTAGTACTATCAGGAATATCAATGCCTTTTTCTTTTAGGGCTTCACGTACCTCTTTTGTATTGGCTATCATACAAAGTGCTCTTGTATTTGGAAGAGAGATATTTCCTCCACATGCACCACAATCAAGTGCTGACTCAAATGGGTTGTTGTCAGAGATACTTCCGTGACCGATGATGGTCACAAACTCAGGAAAGTGATCCACTTGACCTATCATTGTCAGGTAGTTATGAAGATAGTTTACCTTCTCTTCAAGTGTGAAACCAACCATAGAAAGTTTATGTTTTTGGAACGTATAGTCCTCTTCGGTGATCTTGTACTCATTTTTGAGTTTTTCTATCAGTTCACTGGACAATTCCACAGTGAGTTCCTTACCTAGAACAAGATGATCCCTTATCGCCTGGATCTCATCTGTTGTACATTCTTTAGGGCAGCGGTTTGACAAGACTTCACTAATGATATGTGTATGAAGTTTATTGACATACATCTCGATCTCTTCAGATGAGAGTTTATCTAAAGTATAGGTTGTCTTTGGTTTTTGAGGCTTTAGTTTTGAAAAAAGCTTCTGTGTTCTTCTTGGAGAAAACGTTTTTCCAAAAAGGTTGATACCGAAGATCCAGCCGATCGCTTCAACCATAATATAAGGTGTATATGGGTTGTTTTTGAGATCGCTCAATACTTTTTTGGTCGTTTTATTCATTCCTTTTTTGGAACTGTAATCTTCATAACGCTCTTTTGGTATTTCAAATACGATATTTCCCGCTTTTACGATCGCTGGAGACAAGAAGAGTTCATGTGATTTATCAAATTCCACAAATGCGATCGGAAGACCCAAGAATCCACCTGCACCATAGGTTTGGTATGGACCAGAGCTTTCGATCTGTCTTCTGATCACTTCAGACCTTACATCCAAACAGAATGTGGCAGAAGCTACCGCTTTTTCAGTTTCCTCTTGTGGTACATTGGTGAACTCATCGACATATGAACGGATATAACTGTCTTCAAGTGATTTAAGCCAGATGTATCCTTCCTCTGCTCTTAGCGTCTCCATGATCTTGGCAAGTTCAGGCAGTGGTATCTCTGTGTTACCCAGATGATCACTTGCAAGGTGTACTTGCTTCGCATCTAGCTGAAGCACATACTGTGTATAGCTCTCTAAGATATCATCATAGTTTTGCCGCTCTTCCATCGCATCGATGAATTTTCCAGGCAAGCTACCTTTATGTTTAAGTATTTTGAGTAGTACATACGCACTATTGTCTTGAATGTAATTTGCCAGTTCTTTGTAGCTGCTGATCTTTCTATGTTTTAAATACTTGAGTTCATAGTAAAATCTGATTGCCAGATAATCCATTAAAGATGAAGGATTCTGTTGTTGTGAATAATAGTTCGGGTCTTCGGAGCGATACTTGATAAATCCTGCCCAACCATGAAGTTTCAGAATGTGTTTAAGAAGGTTTCTCTCTATATCTTCATCGGCAACTTCCAGCTTTTCTAGAGCCTCTCTTACAAAAGTTTCAGAATCATGTGCATAGTCAAAGTTCTCATAGTGTTTAAAGGTTTCAAACATCCCCAGATCTCTATTTGACATACTGAGTGTCGTCTGCTCTTCATCTAAAAAACGTGTAATATATTCGATCACTTCTTTTTCGATGATCTCTTTATCATCTCTGTCAAAAAGAATGTCATTGATCTCATACAGTGTCATATGTTTTGTAAGTTTTTTACGCCATTTCTCTTTATTATGATAGAAGAACTTTTCATCTAGATAGGCTAAAAGTTCTTCATCGATTTTATGCTCTTTGATCGATGCAGAACTTCTGAAACTGTTCCATTTCGGATTGACTTCTAAAAGACATTTTTCAGCCAGATCATAATATTCTGCCAGGCCGTCGATCTCTAGAATTTCTTGCAGGTTGGATTTTAGAATGGTAGGATCGATCTTCCCTTCTTCATAGAGCTTTAGATAATACGATGGCTCCATATAGACTCTACCGCCAAAGATACTCTGGGCTTTATCAAGCCCTTCTTTAAAGTTAAGATGTTCAAATCCTTTGAGCGGATTATGATGAATGAATGAACCGATAGGCCAATAGTGTGGAACAGTATTTTTAACGGCATTCAGTTTTTCTAATATACTCATGCGATAGCCCCTTTAAATCCAATGATACTTAGAATAAGTAGTAGGATGATAATAATAAAATGTATGATCTTCTCCTTGGATGTCAGATCCACATAGTGTAGATTGGTATTGGGTGTTCCAAAGACAGTCCTTGGCATCACTCTCATAGCCACCATGAAGTTCCCCAAAAATACTATCACTACCACGATATACCATAGCAGTGTTGGTTCCTCTTTGATCATACTGCTCAGTAAAAAGAGTGCATTAGGAAATGGTGGATAGAGTGCAAGGGTGATCAAATAAACGGTTAAAAAAGCACCCACATACGGAGTCGCCAAGGTGGTACCGCTGATACCATGATAATTGGCACTTCCATAGTACTTGTCATAGTGTTTTGCTATAGAATAAACACCTCCAAGTGTGATCAATAGAGAGAGTGTGTAAAGTACACCCTGTTCTCTTATAAATAACATAAAAAATGGTGCATTGATAAAGAGCAAATAGTAACCAAACTTATAAAAATTGGTTGTTTTGGTTGCCTTATAGATAGAAAATATGGCACTTAGTAATGAAATGATCACTAGCAGACTAGAGTATGTACCTGTGACAAATGAAGAGATCACAATGGCACAAAGCACTAAAAAACTGCTTATTAAAAAGATCTTTTCACTGTTCAGTTTTTTATTTTTCTCTAAAATAAGATAATAAGGTACGCCTGCAGCTAATATTAATAAAATGATGCTCATTAACATACTCAACCTTTCTTGAAAATTTTAATGTATTTGATAAAGAAGTCTGGGACAAAGGCTTCTTTTGCCAAGAGTTTATAAAATAGCCATTGTGTTCTCTTTGGCATTTTACTTTTTTGTATATCCACAAAGTGTTGTTTATACATAAACAGCCACCCGATGATCATAATCGCAGCCAGTGCAACCATTGACATGATGATGGTTACATTCAGCGTTGCGGCACCATAGAAAAGCAGGGCATGTTCACCATAGATAAAATGCTCCAATGCCAATCCAACAAACTCATAAGTAAATAATATAATAATAAATGAACTTACAAGCGCTAAGATCACTTTGATCGAGTCAGACCTTGAAACCTTAAAGAAGGACAAGAAGAGCTGGGTACCGGTGAGCCAACCAAATGCCAAGATCACGATAGCAGCGTTAAATTCAAAGAACTCTTCGCTAAGCACCATTTTCACACCGATGAATATAAGAAGCGGCAGGATGGTAAAGAGTGCAATAAGATTAAACGTCTTGTTACTTTTATGCTCTGTTTTTTCTTCCCAGAACAACTTGTAAGAGAGACGTTGTGGAATATTAGGGTCATGTCTCGCATAGCGTATCAGTCCACCTGATTCCAAGAAGAGTGTTGCTTTAAAGACACCGTGTACCATAAGGTGATAGATCGCAAGACTGAATGCACCAAGCCCGACTTCCATGATCATATATCCCATTTGACCCGCTGTCGAGTAACCAAGTGAACGTTTGATATCAGGTACGACCAACATCAGTACCGATGCAAAAATGGCAGTAAAGAGTCCTATGACAAATGCAATATTAAGTACGGCCGGTGTCAGTAGAAGCAAGAAAGCCAATTTATTGAGCAAGATACCACCTACATTGACTACCCCTGCATGCATTAAAGCCGATACAGGTGTAGGAGCTTCCGATGTATAAGGCAGCCAGATATGAAATGGTACGATCGCAGATTTCATCATGGCAGCCACTAAGAAAAGCAACCCGATCACAAAAATAGTAGGATTGTCAATAGGGTTTTTAGACATCTCCAGCCATGTTTGACTCAGTTGTCCCAGGTCAACACTGCCAAACGTCTGATAGGTCAATATCACTGCAAGTATAAAGAGTAAATCGGCCCCTTTATGTATAAGCATGGTCCAACTACCATTTTTTACCGCACTTTTTGATGCGACATTAAATGATACCAATAAGTACAGACTGATACTCATTAACTGCCAAGCAATAGCAAGAATCACAAGGTTATTACTCATTACCAGCATGTAGATAGCAGAGAAAATAAAATTTAAAAGGATAAAAAATCTTTTATATCCTGGTTCATCCCACATATATTTTGTAGCATATTTACGTATCACAAGACCTAAAATAGCCACATAAGGTACAAGTATTGCAGAAAGCTCATTAAAAACAAACAGACCGCCAAGTCCATGTATAGGTTCATCGGTAGTGATCACATGATAGGTTCCATAGAGTCCTAACAATGCGATCATACTTGACAACATGATACTCACTTTTGGGATATGTTCCTTTTTACTAACAAAAATTAGTATAAATGCTATAACAATTGGTATAGCTGGAATGAGCAATATAATCTTTTCCACTAAAAACTCCTGTAATTTACGAAACTAGTTCGTAAAAAATTTTATTGGCTGGTCTAGAATTCGCCATTTTTCATGGTTAGAAGACTAAATCAAAATAAATCTGAACAAAAAAGGTTGACAAAACCACCCTTTAAAACCTTAGCCATTATAGATGAATTTTTTAAAATATACTCTTTATTAAAAATAAAGTTGTACTAAAAAGTAAATTTAACAGTCTATTGTTACTATTTCACAATTTGACATTGATATGACTTATGAACTAATTGTATAATCTTTATCATTGATCAATGTTTTAACACTAAAGATACAAGAATAATATAGAGGAGTGTATAGATAAAGATGCAGTATATTTTAACCCTATATAATGTAATAGAGAAAAATCGCTTAAAGCAGTGATATGAAAAAATATCAGGATTATTGTAGTTATAACAATAAATAAATGAATATTATATTACTCATATTTTCTATAAATTATAAGATAAGTCAAAGGTTTTTACAGTAAACTCCCATTTGAAAACATATGAATGAAGTTGATAAAAAATTTATCATAATTATTACCTATATATGTATATTACTAATATGTAATATTAAGGTTTTTTTGTGTAAAGTTTATTTGAAGTTCCATTTGCAGTCTATTGGTTATGATGATTGAATAGATCTTCTAAATTAATAGATATATGTTTAAACATCATGGAGTAAAGGAGTTAAAATGTATTATGTAGCAAAAGTCGATGCAGACAAATGTGCTGAATATAAATGTAACACGTGTACACTATATTGTCCAGAAGCGAATACGCTTATGTTCGATAAAGACAGAAACACATCTTGGGTAGATGAAAACAGATGTAAAGGGTGTGCACTTTGTGTGTACGTTTGTTCTGATATGCTTGATCGTAATTGTATTACGATGGAAATGGCTGGTCACGAAGAATAAATCTAGACTCTAGATTTAATTTAAATTTTTAATTAGGAGAAGTTATGGCAAACCAAGGTCCTGCGTATTATTCACCGTATCCTGCGGCTACGTATGAAGGTGTAATCACACCACCAGAAGGGAAAGCACTTTTGTTGGAAGATGTGGTTGATGAAGAAACTGCAATGAGAGAAGTTGCAAGAGTGATGTTGACAAGTGAAAATGCAACTATTTTCCCTGGTCCTCAAGTATTATATGGTTGGAATGAAGAAGCGAAGAAAAAAGCTACACTTATTAAAGAGATGTCAGAAGTTCTTAACGCTAAAATGATCCCAATGTATGATTACAGACCAAAGTATCCAAAAATTGATGCTGAAGTTGAGATCAACCCAAATCACCCGAACTTAACAATTTGGCATAATAACATTAAAGCTGCAATTTTCATTGGTGTTCACTGTCACTATGCAAACGTTGCATTAAAAATTGTAAGAGCAGAGACTGATTGTTATACAATCGCAATCTGTGGTTTGTCAGGGCATGAAGATGCAATGGCTACATTAAGAGACCAGCACTCTCACGAACTTGAAAAATTCATCAAGATCGCTAAAGAAGTAAAAGCTGAGTTGGGAAAGTAGGAGATAAGAATGAGTAAAATTACTGATATGACTAAAACACACAACTGGTCTGGACAAAAACTAGTTTCTATAGACCATATGCTTTTTGAAGCTCCTAGAACTAAGCACTTTATGACAGGTTCTGAGGTTTTAAAAGAAGCTGTTAAACGTGCAACGGTTGATGCTTCTGTATCATACCCAATTACACCACAATCTGAAGCAGCACACCTTATCGGTGAGCTTTGGGCTGAAGGTTATGTTGGTGTTTATTTCCGTGGTGAAAACGAATTTGGTGTAATGTCTGAGGTTGCAGGTTGTTCAATGGCAGGTGCTAGAACAATTACAACTACTTCAGGTCCTGGTACACTTAGAGCAATGGAAAACTTTGCACAGTGGTCAGGTACAAGAGCTCCAATGCAACTGGTACTAATGGCACGTGGTATTAACTCCCCACTTACTATTCAGCCAGACAACTTGGAAGTACAATACCTTCTAGAGACTGGATGTATGATCTGGTATGCTGAGAACGTACAAGAACTATTTGATATGTCACTAGCAGCGTTCACAGTTGCAGAACAACCAGATGTTCACGTTCCAATTATTACCGCAGTAGATGGATTCTTTGTATCCCACACTCGTGAAGCTGTTGAACTACCAGATGATGATATCGCACTTCAACCGTATGATCCATATGCGGCTCCACTACCTCCAATAGACTCTGAGATGCCTCCAGGAAGATTCCTAAGAGATCCATTTGTTATGAAGTCTAACTATATCTCTTATGCTACGCATGCATCTTGGCAGTGGGAGATTAGATCTGCAGTTGAAAGATCTAAAAGATACGCTAGACACCTACTTAACGGATTGGTACATATTACTGGTAACGAAGATGCTGAAATCGCATTTGTTACTTGTGGTACTGCTTCTAACCAAGCAAAAGAGGGTCAAAGAGAGCTAGAGAAACTTGGTATCAAATCTAAAGTTATCAAGCTAAGAACGATCAGACCTTTCCCAGAAGAAGAGCTTATAGAAGCACTTGAAGGTGTTAAGTATGTATTTGTTCCAGAATTCAACGTTGTTGGTTGGTTAGCAAACGAAGTTAAAGCTAAGCTTTATGGAAAAGTTGATGTTAACATTCACGCAGGACCAAGAGTTGCGGGTGGTATGAGTTTACCTGCTGAAGCTATTATCCAAGAAGTTATGGAAGTAGTTAATCCAGGAAAAGGAGCATAATATGGCATTAGATATTTATAAAATTAATCCTGAATTTAGAGACATTATGCCAAAAGAGATCATTGAGCTTGAAGAAAACGCTACATGGGCGCAAAATCAAGAAAGACCTCGTGGTATTAAAGAACTCCCAGAAACAAAAGAGTTACTTGAAGAACACTCACTATGTGCTGGATGTCCAGAAGCGGCTACATTAAGATATGTACTTTCTGCATTGCCTAAGCCTGAGGATACAGTGATTGTAAACTCAACTGGTTGTACATCTTTGATGTTCCCACACATTGCACTTCATACAGTACACTCACTCTTTGGTAACCAAAATGCAGTTGCATCTGGTATCAAAAGAGTATTGGAGTGGAGATTCCCGGACACGCAAAAAGACGTTGTGGTTCTAGCGGGTGACGGTGCGACTGTTGATATCGGTCTTGACTATACTCTTCAATCATTCTTTAGACAAGAAAAGATCACAACTATCTGTTTTGATAACGAAGTTTATGCAAACACAGGTGGTCAAGAGTCTGGTATGACGGCTAAAGGTCAAGTATTTAAAATGGCACCAACTGGTAAAAAGTTTGATAAAGTACCAATGTGGGAACTTGCTAAAACTTCTGGTTGTCACTATTCTGTAAACATGACTGGTTCTGCACCAAAAGCAGTAGCTAAAGCAGTTAGAGAAGCGATCTTGGTTGCTAGAGAAATCGGACCGACTTACCTCAATATCTATACACCTTGTATTCTTGAGATCGGACTAAGTGCGAATGAAGGACTTGGTGAAATGAAAGATCAAGATAAAGATAGATTTGCATCTTACAAACATGTTTCACCAGAAGCAGAAGAATACTTGAAAAAATGTAAAAAAGAGGGACTTTTATAATGGCAAAAGATTCAATTAAAATCAGAATGCCCGCTCTAGGTGGGCAAGGAGCGGTTACTGCGGCACATATCGCAGCAACTGCAGCGGACACAGAAGGTTACTATGCGGTATCTAACCCATTCTTTGGTGCTGAAAAAAGAATGGCTCCATCTGAGAGTTATACAAGAATCGGTACAGTGCCTATCTATGATAGAGGGGAAGTTATCTATCCTGATATCGTCATGATCTATCACCCACAAGTTATTACTATGGGTAAATCATATACTATGCCTTTTTACGCTGGTATTAAAGAGAATGGTCTTGTTATCATCAACTCTGATATAGATCTTTTAACTGATGAAGATAAAAAAACGTTAGATGACTTGAATGTAAAAGTTCTTACTAGAGACTTTACTCAATTTGCTATCGACCAAGCTGGTACTGAGCTTGCTACAAACATGGCAATGTTGGGTGCATTATTTGGTGCTTTAGGTACTGTTAGTAAACCTGCTATTGAAGAAGGTATTAAAGACAGATTCCTTAAAAAATATACAGCTTCAGGTGGTACAGCTACACTTGACTCAGTTATTGAGAAAAAGTTTAAAAAGAAAATGGATCTAATCCAGAAAAACCTTGATACTGCATCTGCAGCATTCGACTTAACTGCTGAATGGTGTAAAGAAGTAGGTTTCGAACAAATGTTGGAAGCTCCAAAGAAGTAATACAAATCATACAACTGTGCTTTAAGCACAGTTGTTACTTTAACACTACATACGATACATTACGTATTAATAAACTCCACTCAATTACAATTTAATTTTAAGGTACATACACATGATACAATCATTTATACTTACGGGATTTTTAGGTGTTGGTAAAACTACCATGCTCACGAATACAGTCAAAGAACATTTTTCCGATAAAAAAGTGGCTATTATCGTAAACGAATTTGGCGATATTGGTGTAGATGGCAATATACTGAAGAATGTACACAGTGAAGTACTTGAAATTTCAGAAGGGTGTATCTGTTGTCAATTGGCTCAAGAGTTTGAAAGTGGTGTGATGGAGATCATGAATAAATATAGTCCTGAGATCATATTTGTTGAGACTTCAGGGGCATCTGAGCCTTTTCCTATCTTTTTATCGCTTCAAAACCTTGGTATCTCTGTTGAGGGTGTCATTTGTGTTGTCGATCCTAAAAACTTTGACTCTTATAAAGAGAATTCAACGGCTAAATATCAAATAGGTGGTTCCAATATCATCGTACTCAATAAGACCGATCTTGTTAATGATGATGAATTGGAAGCGGTAAAGAAAGATGTGATCGAGATCAAAGAAAAGTACAATATCAAGAACACACTTACAGGTAAAAAGATATTTAATAACTATGTGATCAATCAAGCCCAACAGGGTCTCGTCCATAAAGAAGTTTTTGAGGGTGTCTACAAAGTCGATGAGATCATTGGATTGGCAAAAGAGTATGAACGTCTTGACCATACGGCACAAGATTCAATCACCCAAAAAGTGGTTTATTTAAAAGATGATATTGCATTCACGGATGTAGATGCAGTGTTAAAATCACTTCCAAAAAGTATTTACAGGGTGAAAGGTGTCGTGAAAACAAAAGATGTTCCAAACCCTATTGTGATTAACTACGCATTCGGTAATGATTCATACGAAGAGCTAGAGAATTATACGGAACGGTCGATTATGATCTTCATCGGTGAATCTATAGACGATGATGTCAATCTCTTATGTGAAAAGTTTGATTTTTTAAATCTGCCTAGATTTAGAATGACCAAATAGTTTACTGTAAATTATTTTCATACCATTTGGCAGTTTATGCCAAATGTGCATGTAATTCCCTTCCATACAATATTTTCCGCACGTTTTCAATACAATGGTTTTTGGATGTTCCTATGAAATGTCAGTTTGTAATTTGTCTGATAATACGCTAGAATGAGTGATACATTACATATTTGGAGTCACTATGGAACTTTTACCTGTTATATCATTCTCTCTTGTAGTTTTGTTTGTCGTAGTAGGTGGATATGTCTTTATGTTTCTCCATGTGATGAGATCTGATCCAAGAGAATTGGAGTTTAGAAAAAATGTGGGGCAAGATGCAAGACTGGTACCACATACTTACAAAGAATAAATCATTCCTACTATCACTTATCATCTATAAATCAATGCAAAAGGATACGCAATGAACAAAAAAAGAAGACTGCATATACATATGTCAGTAGACAATATAGAAGAGAGTATTGCTTTTTACTCTACTCAGTTTGGAACAGAACCCACCAAAGTCAAAGAGGATTATGCCCAATGGTTGGTAGATGATCTCTCACTTAATTTTGCTATATCAACAAGAGGGTATGAAAAAGGTGTCAATCATTTAGGTGTACAGTATGAGAGTGATGATGCACTATCGCATGCACAGCAGAGCTTCGAGGAGAAGGGGATCAAAGGAAAAGTGGAAGAGGGTGCAGTCTGCTGCTATAAATCTTCAAATAAATATTGGGTCACTGATCCTACAGGTATGATATGGGAAAATTATCACTCTATGGATGATGTGGAAGTGTTTGGTATAGATGGTTCTGATACTGCGGATGGTTGTTGTGTACCAACATTTGGTAAATTTAGCGAAACACCATCATGTGCACCGACTAAAAATGATGAGTCATGTTGTAGTTCAGATTCAGATGCGTGTTGTGCCTCATAGCATTTAGATAGCGTATAAAACTCTCATAATGAAACGCCCAAAGCCATAAAATATGAATTGACCTATGAAATTACACATTTATTACATTTACAGTGTATACTATGAGAAATAATCCATACATGCATGGATCAATATAGAAAGGAATAGGTCATGAAATATTTTTTAAAACTCTCTCTTTTTTCGATGGCTCTCTTGTTGATGCAAGGATGTGCAACACATCAAAAATTTGTTAACAAATATAACGCCTGGGTCGGACAGGATATCAATGATTTAATTAAAAAGATAGGATACCCGGACAGTACCTATATCTTGCCAAATAAAAATAAAGTCTATGTCTATGAAAGATCTAGAATTTACACTTACCCTTCAATGTCCATAGGATATGGACATTGGCCATATTATCATGGTGGCTACGGTATGTACTCTTATGGCTCTGATGTTGTCCAACGAACCTGTAAACTCTATCTTGAGACCAACAAACATGGCATCATTGTAAAATGGGGTTCACGGGGAAATGCCTGTGTATCCAACTAGTAAAACGATCTTGAAATTGATAGATAAGGCAGCACTGTATGTTTGAGATCGCAGAGTATATCGGTATCATCGCTTTTGCCAGTTCGGGTTTTTTTGTGGCTGTACGAAACCAACTTGATTTTCTGGGTACATTGATCTCTGTATTTCTTACGGCACTGGGTGGGGGGATCATCAGAGATGTCGCTGTAGATAAAATGCCTTATACCTTTACACACAATGCACCTGCACTTACCATTCTTATCGTTATGATCCTCCTGATCGTATTTAGATTCAACAAAAGAGACAGTATAGAGAACAAATCATTTTTTATACTGAGCGATTCCATAGGGCTGATCTCATTTAGTATTACGGGTGCACTGATAGCCATAGAAGCGGGGTTGAATCTTACAGGTGTTTTGGCCCTATCTTTTGTGACGGCAGTGGGAGGAGGGATCATCAGAGATGTGATTATCAATGAAATTCCTTTTGTACTCAAGACTGGATTTTATGGGACGATCGCACTTCTGATAGGTTTGACGCTCTATGTGTTAAATCTGTACGAAATGATCTCTTATTATACACTGATCACAGTCTTTACAGCGGGGATGGTACTTAGACTGATCGCATATTATAAGAAATGGGCTATTCCGATGCTATAAGTTAAGTTTGAGGAATATATTTCTTCAGATATGCATCGAGCTCTTTTTTCTGTACTTCACTCATAGCACGGAGAGGAATGACATTGAATTGGCGAGGATTCGTATATAGTAGATAAAACTTCTCATTATTTTTCCACTTAGAAAATGTACTCCATGGAATAGAAGCATTTTTACTCTTTTTATCTAACTTGATACCTTTACCTGAGATATGCAGCGTGACCTCATTTGGCAGAGTAGAACTTTTCTGATAGACACTTTTGGCCTGATAAGCAGAAAGCATACGTACAAAAAGCATATAAAAAGAGATAGAAAAAAATGCAGCGATCATATTGGTCAAAATCTCACGGGTATTTGAAAAGTCAGTTCCGACGATCACAATGAGAGTAGCCAATATGACATAGATTGCAAGTGAAAATACTCTTTTGCTTCTTTTATGATGTAAATTGACTGCCTGTAGGTATTCATCTTGGGTGAGTTGGTAGGTGATATTCATGGTCTGCCTTAGGATAATGTGATGGGTATTATACAATGATTACATATATAGTACACAGAGTGCTTGATATGATACATAATCAATGTGTAAGGAGCCAACATGTTATATAAGGTTAAAGCGAAAATAGATAAACTAAAATTGAAAGATTTTTTTACGGCACTGACTGATGGTAGTATCGATGATCTAGAACCTGAAGGTTCCTATATTGTCAATGCGATGCAAAGAGCGTTAATGACAGATCCTGTGACATTGGAATGGTATCAGACATGTCACTGTGAGACACCACTTAAGCATGAAAGAGAAATGGTCTATGATAGATACCTCAATGACATTGAAACTACTTTGGTCTATGAAGAGAAAAAAGACATCAAAGGTAGATCATTTTGGGATTTTTTAGAGGAGAGTTTTTTTGACGACTCATATAGCTACTGATAGACTTTATACTGCGGATCATGGCTGGCTGAAAAGCAGGTTTCATTTTTCCTTTGCCGAATATTATAATCGGGAGAATATGCATTATGGTGTACTGCGTGTGATGAATGATGACATTATACAGCCCCATACAGGTTTTGGTACGCATCCACACGAAGATATGGAGATCATTACGTATGTGATACGTGGAGAACTGACACATCAAGACAGTATGGGAAATAAAGAGAGTTTAGGACGTGGATCTTTACAGTATCTCAGTGCAGGTACGGGTATCACACACTCTGAAAAGAATGAGGGTGATGAAGAGGTACATCTCATACAGACATGGATTCTCCCTCACGCTAAAGGTCTTCAACCCCAGTATGGTTCAAAGGTCTTTAATCCTGAAGCACGTCATAATAAATGGCTGCATCTCATAGCCCCACAAGGTACGCCTGACATCATCAATATCTATCAGGATGCAAACATGTATGTTTCGGAGTTAGATCAAAACAAAACACTTACCTTCGAACTGGGAAAGAATAGACAGCTTTATCTGAAACTCATGGAGGGTGACGCCAAGATCAACGGTATAGACTTTAAAGAGGGTGATGCCGCTGAGGTTTCAGATGAAGATCTGCATGTTGAAGCTCTGAGCAATGTACATATACTTTTAGTGGAGATGAAAAGAGCATAGTTGGGTTACACCCCAAAGAGATGTAACAACCAAAAAGATATCTATCGACTGGTTATAAAATTTCTTTCCAATGTATCTTTGAAGCGTTTGAGCTCAGCATCTATATCCAAGTTCTCTTTAAACACATCATGTATCGCATAGGTTTCCAGCGGTTCCGCACCGCAAAATTGGAAGAGTTTATGTGTGGCAACATTCGCCTCATCTAATGTGAGCCCATCAAAGAAACCCTCTTTGTTGTCAAATTCGCTCTCAGGACAGTTATAGGTGAGACTTAACATATATTTTTTACCCTGCATCAGTCCGCCGCTCCCATACTTTTTAGACGGATCTTCTTTACTTCTGCCGTCGCTGACAAAGGTGACGGTATTTATACCTCCAGAGAAAACTTCATCGATGTATTTTTTAGTGATCCAAGGTACTCCCATCCAAAAAACAGGATACTGAAATAGAATATAATCCGCCCAGGCAAGTTTATCAAGCTCGTCTTGGATATCATAGGCACCTTCAACTATACTCTCTTTCACATTGAACCCATGTTGGGTAAAAAAATCGCCGGCAGTGTCTACAAAGAGTTTGGTTAGCCTCCCTTCTGCAATCTTGTCATATCTTTGATGTCCGTTGATAATCAGTACATTTTGCATCATTGTCTCCTTTTATTTTTGTGTGAAGTTTTTCATCATCTCTTGCATTTGTTGTATCTGTTCAGGGGTCATTTGAGGCATGGGGGACGGATCGTCCTGTTGCATGGTCTTGATGGGGAAATCAGGCAGTTTCAGCGCTTCATCTGAAACAGAAACATCCATCTGAATGTTCGTGGCCTCTGTTGTATGTGTGAGCCCCATCATATGGGTTACAGATCTTAGTATGATCCCTTTGTAGAGCCAGAGTTTTATCTGTTGGGTTTCCCATATTTCGCAATCATAGCCAAATAAGGTCTCATTCCCGATTTTTTCACCGCCCATGGAGCGTATCATCTCTTTAGCATTTTTGGCAAGATCTTTATACTGAGAACGTATCAACATCTCAGGATCATACTGTTGAATGCTCTTTTTCTGATAATCCACGATATAGACTTTGTCATGATCGATCTTTGTAGTCTGACGGCTATATGCCTCTCTACCCATGATCACAGATTTGGTGGTCTCATCATGGAGTTCTACATTCCCCCACTCTTTGAAAACTATTTTTCTTTTGCCCTCAGTTTGGGTTTGTATCCCCATGACATTACCACTGCTGCTGGTAGCATATTCAATGATAGCAGACTGAATCTCATAACGTTTTGTCTCTGCGTGAAGGGTGTGTGTAGCCAATATAAGTATAAATAGTAGACCCCATAGTTTCATCTGCTTCATTTTGTCTCCTTTTTATCATTATAACTTATTCTGTCACACTTTTGAAATAAAAATAGAATCATCTATATATTGATCGCTCTTGGGAGGTTTACAAAAAGAATACCTTGCATCCAAAAGGTGCTTTTACCTCTCTCTCATGATCATTGGTTACAATGGCGGAATGAAGAAAAAGAAATTAGTGATTATCGGAGCAGGGCTGAGTGGATTAGTGAGTGGCGTGCTGCTGCAAGATAGATATGATGTAACGATCATAGAAGCACGTCATCGTACAGGTGGACGGATCATGGAGATGGGTGGACATGATATGGGACCCTCTTGGATTTGGCCACATCAAAAAAACATTCTAAAGCTCATAGAGACATTGGATTTATCACTCTTTTCACAATATACGGAGGGACTTGCTTCGTATGATGCCCCTGATGGTGTACAACACTTTAGACCCTCTCAAACAGCGCCTTCTTTCCGTATCAAAGGCGGTATCACTCAAATGGTCATGGCTTTGCAAAAGAGACTTGAAACCCCTGTCCATCTTAATGAAAAGGTTCTCTCTTTAACGCAATCAGGTGAAATGATAGTGGTTGAGACGACAGAGAGAACGTATGAGGCAGATAGGGTGATCTTGACACTGCCTCCACGTTTGGCTGTAGAAAACATGGTATATGCTCCTGCCTTACCTGAGACACTTCATACACAACTGCAGAACATACCTACATGGATGGGATATGCTGCCAAGTGCGTGATTGAATATGCTGATGCCTTTTGGAGAGATGAGGGTTTGAGTGGTTTTGCCATTTCTCATCTGGGACCATTGGGTGAGATACATGATGCCTGTACTCATGAGAAAGCAGCACTCTTTGGTTTTGTACACAGTACTGCGAAGTATGAAAACTTTGAAGAAGATGTCATTCAACAACTTACTCGACTTTATGGAAGAAAAGCTTCCAATCCTATTAATTTCCATCTTGTAGATTGGAAAAAAGAGCCCTATACGTCAACACCTTTGGATGCTATGCCTTTGCGTGAGCATCCTTCCTATGGATTCAATGCAACACATTTTGACGGCCAGCTGATCTTTTCAGGTACAGAGAGTAGCTTTGTAGAAGGTGGGTATTTGGAGGGGGCAGTCACTTCAGCACTTGGATTATTGAAACGTCTATAGTTTTGGGTAGATATGAAATTATATTTTTATCACAAGCAGGTTACTAAAAGTATTAAGTATATTTACATCTTGAATAGGATTATCTTTTAGATCCAGATAGACAAGGTTTTGTTGTGATGTCAGACTTGTAACATCTTGGATGTGATTGTTATGTGCAACCACTTTTTTGAGTGCTGTAAGGTGATGCAGAGGTGTAATATTTGTGATGTGATTTTCCTGAATAAAAAGAAATTTCATTTTTGCATGTGAACTCAAAGGGCTCAGGTCAGAGATCCTATTGTGGGAAAGCGACAGTTTATGCAGTTTTTTCAGTGATGAAAGTGGTGTAATATCGGAGATATGGTTATCAGAGAGGGAAAGCGTTTCAAGCCAAATGAGTGCAGCTAGCTCTGAAGGCACCTCTGTGAGTCCAAGACCACTGAGATCCAGGTATGTGAGTTTCTTTTTTTTACATAAAGCTATTTTTTCTAAAGCCTGCTTGTGCATAGTGTGATCCTGTTTTATTTACTGCAGAGATAATAGCATATTTTTTAAGAGGAGTGATAGTAAAACATAAGGAAATGATGTCGATACCTTTTAGCCAAACTAAAGCGATCCCAAAGTAGTATGAAAACCAATACAACCGTACTTCTTTGATGGTGGTATGGAGAAAAGAAATTAAAACATTTATCGCAGCACTTAGAAGGAAATAATGATGATAGATATAAACAAACCATGCATAAAAAAATGTTGTCTCAATGAAGATGATGTCTGTCTAGGGTGTTTTCGTACTTTTGACGATATGTGTCAATGGAACAAAGCAAATATAGAAGAAAAAACGCAGATGCTCAAAGTAGCACATAGAAGAAAAAAAGAACATATACTTAAGCATACATCCTTACAAAAACCTCGTCCTTAAAGTTTGTTTTTTATCCACTCTTTTATCATCATCAATTCATCTTCGGCAATAGTATGGTCTTTATCATAACTTTTAAATGTGATGTCAAACCCGCCATTTTGTAATATTCCAATTTGTGTTTTTGAGGTATTAAATGGGAGTATACCATCATAAGTCCCATGCGTACATAACCAGTTTGAAGTATTTACATTTGGGTTCATCTCTTGTAAAAGTGTGTCGACATCGTAGATATACCCGCTTACCGCGATGTACCCTGCAAGCACTTTTTCATATCTGGCCCCAAATTCAAAGGTGAGCAGGGCACCTTGAGAGAATCCGAACAAAAAGCTTTCCTCGGCATTGAACTCCTCTTCAAAAAGGGCATCAAAGATCTCTGTTAGGAGTGCACGTGAATGTGTAATACCTTCTAACTGGTTGGGGGGCAGATCATACCACGAGTATCCTCCATAGTAACTATAGGGGGCATTGAGTAAAAGGTAGTTCATGTCATCAAGACTGAGGTAGGGTGGTAAGAAGGTAAAGCCACGGGCTGAATCCCCGCGGCCGTGCAAAATGATCATAAGCTTTTTAGAAGGAACCTTGGAGGGGATAAAGATATTGTTTAGAGGTAAATGTTTATTTCTTGGCATTTTAGGGCTTCCTCCACTGAATTGATGCTTCATGTCAGAGTGTAGTATACTAAGTTTATATTATAAAATGCGTTTTATGGTATGATGCTGTCCCATATGGGTCACTCTCAGCAGTGGTCAAGAGATACTAGAGGATTTAAGGTTAAGAGGATGAAGTGTTATTGTAAAAGCGGATTAGATTTTTCAGAATGTTGTGAACCTATTTTAAGAGTGCAGAAGCCGGCAACGACGGCTCTGAGTCTTATGCGCTCACGCTATAGTGCCTACTGTTTGGGGGATGTAAACTATCTTCAGGCGACAACACATGATCATACATGGAGTGATGAAGAACTCAAATTTATACAAGACTGGGCAGATAACAGTCTGTGGCAGCACTTGGAGATCATTGAGTCTAGTGATGATATCGTGGAGTTTAAAGCCTATTATATTTTCGATCATGTGCAACATCTACATCATGAAAGATCCACTTTTATCAAAATAAACGATATGTACAAATATGTCGATGGTGAGATCTATGAGGATAAAGTAAAATTTACAAACAACCAAAAATGTATATGTGGAAGCGGAGTGAAATATAAACGTTGTTGTTTGCCGAAATTGAAAAAATAGACATAATTCGATAGTTATTATTTATAATCTACTAGAAACGCTTGAATCTTATAAACAAAGAATATCAATATACTGTAGAAGTCTGCTAAAAGTAGTAGACTCCTGTATGTAAATCAGATCACAACCTACAATGCTTTTTCAAGAATCTCTTTTAACACATCTTTCGTATACATTTCAGCCAACCCGAAAGCTTCTGCATGCTCACAAGCATTCTCCACAATCAGATCAATATCACTTTTCTTTATCGAGAGTTGGGAAAGCCTGGTTGGGGTACCGACTTTGTTGAACCATGACTCCAATGCTTCTATTCCTTCCATCGCACCGGAAAGTCCAAACAGTTTTTGCGCGAAACGTTCGAACTGCGCTTCGTTCTGTGAAAGGTACCATTTCATCCATGCCGGCATGACGACCGAAAGACCTGCACCGTGTGGTACATTGAAGAGTGCAGAAAGGGTATGCTCGATCATATGGTTTGGAAAACTGTACCCTTCTACTCCCAGATAGGTTGTACCGTTTAACGCCTGGGTCGCTGCCCACGCGAACTCCCCGCGTGCGTCATAGTTATCTGGGTCCGCCAGCAGTGTTTCAGTGGTTTTCATGACCGTGGCAATGTTCGCTTCGATATAAGCAGCAATGATATCTGGATGTGAGGATGCAGTAAAATACCCTTCGATAGAGTGGGCGATAATGTCTGAAGCAGAATAGACCAGGTACTCCTTCGAGACCGACTTTTGAAGTTCAGGATTGACGACGGATACCTTTGGATAGAGGTGCGGTGAAGCGATAGAGAATTTCTGCTTCGTTTCTTCATTCGTCACCACGGCAAAAGTGTTCATTTCACTCCCCGTGGCTGCAAGGGTGATAATGTCAAATACCGGCAGTGCCTTTTGAATAACACTTTTTCCGATAAAGAAATCCCACACATCACCGTCATACAGACTGCCGGCCGCTATGGCTTTTGCACTGTCCAATACAGAACCCCCACCGACACTGAGTATGGCATCAACACTGTGCTTTTTTGCCAGTTCTGTTGCTTCATAGACTTTTGATAGGATCGGGTTACTAACGATTCCTCCTAACTCAACAAATTCGATACCATTTGCTTCTAGGCTGGATATAACTATGTCGAACAGACCGTCTTTTTTGATACGATCACTTCCGTATGTCAATAAGACTTTTTTGATATTCTCTGCAGCGAGATACTCACCGATATTTTTTTCTTTGTCTCTTCCAAACTCTATTCTTGTTGGATTTTGATAAGTGAAATTGACCATTTCTACTCTCCTTGTTATGCTATGAGTTATTATAGCCCATCATCCTCAAAATTTTGTTATCCCACTAAAGATAGGCTTACAAGTCCTCCTAAATATAGAATGAGTAACACTACACTTTCAAAACCAATATTTCCTGGCCCGTGACGTTCGCGATATATGAGTCCCATAAGAAGTACACTGGTCATCAACATCGAGTTGGCAAGCCAGAATTGCTCTGCACTTGAAACATCGGCATAAATTGGGCCTTCACGGTAGGCAATATCTGATGCGGCAATAAAAAGTGTGTCAAATGCATTGCCTCCGATAATGTCTCCTACAGCTAAATTCAGTGCACCCATGCGCACAGCGGTAATAGCGACCACAAGTTCGGGAATAGATGTCGACACAGCTGTAAATATACCACCGACGATTCCATCAGATAAACCAGATTTCTCTCCAAGAGGTATGGCTAGCTGCGCAAGTGACCAACCTGCCAAAGCAACGACTGTTCCGTAGAGGGTAAAGCGTATCCAAAGTTTCCAAATATGATTACCATGGCGACGACTTTTGTCTTCGGCTTCAGATGAAGTGTCTCTTGTTTTTTTGGGAAGCCACATCGGGGTTTCGTGCGTACGAGCCAGAAGATGTACACCAAATATATATATAATGATCAAAACAAATGTAGCAGGATGCACGCCGAAGATACTGATCGCAGGGACTGACAGTGCTAATGCATGTATGGCCAATAATGTAAGAAGGAAGGAGGACATAAAAAGATTTTCAGCGGATGCAGCTGCATGTTCAAGATTAGCACGTTTATAAGTGATATCGGCCAAAGCAAGAAATGCAGTTTGAGCCGCAATACCTCCTAATCCATTACTCACTGCCAGCTCTGCATATCCTGAAGCCGCAGCGGAGACGGAGGTAGTAATACCTGACAAAGATGTAGATGCACCAATAAACACTGCGCCCATAAGTGCTTCGCCTAATCCGGTACTTTGAGCGAGATCTCGGGCAGTTTTGGTCATCTTGATACCGAACCATCCGATAATTAAAGTAACGATAGTGAAGGCTGAAACTATGAATGGCAACGGCCAACTACCAAAATCTGTCAACTTATCCTCCTAGGATAATGAGCGATGCTTTCTCAAGCTTTTCCGGGATTTATGATCTGCATCATAGATATAAGTATCTGCTATCACTTACATTCGGCTTTCTATAATCATGTTTATTCATTGCATTATTTTTAGTATACAATATTTTAGACCAAATGCAAAAAAGAGTTTTGAACTTTATGATCAAAATTTAAGCGTTGTTTGCCAGGCTGAATTTGAACGCCCTTTTTCATAGCCTACTTGATAGAGTGCTTTCATATATTTTTTGTCAAAAAAATCTTCTAAAGGTACATCAAAACTCTTTGGAACATTGGTTATATGTATATGAAATCCATCACGTTTTGCCAGTGAGGTGATATTGACCAGGTCCCCAAGTCCATGGTATTTTGTCAAAGTATAAAATGAGCGCTCTGCAATATCAGCAAGTGAAAGAGAAATAGGTTTATACTCAGGGTCAATTTTGGTATTTCGTATCAGCCACATGTTTTTTTGAGGATACATATGTAACATACGCTGCAGCTTTCGTATATCGAGATCACGAGGATAGACAAAGATCTGTCTGGTTACACCACCGTCTACATGTACCTCCTGGTATTTTTTTCCATTGATCACAACATCTATGAGTACGGGTGGAAAGGCTCCTGGAATAGAAGCTGAGGCCAACATGATATCTCTGATAAGTTTTGGTGCATCTGAACGACCACTTAAAGCGATTTCAGTGATCTCCCAAACCACTGGACGCTGTGCATCAAGATTGGTAGTACCGATCTGCAGTAAACGTCCCTTTTTTGCCTCTTTTGCCAACTCTGCTACAAAATCGTCATTGATCTCTTCCGAGAGGATCTTTTTAAGTGGAGCTGTATCTCCTAGTGAAGCACCAAAGAGCGCTTCCATCGGCGATAATAAGACGATGTTCTTTTGTGAAGATTCTGTATAGAGTTTTTGTAGCACCTTATCATACTTTGGTCCCAAGAAAGCAAAAGGGGCGATCAGTGCACCGGTTGAAATACCTGTTACCACAGTAAACTCGGGTCTGTTACCACGTTCACTCCAGCCTTTCAAAAAACCTGCACCATACGCACCGTCCTCGGCACCACCTGAAAGGGCAAGTATATCTATTCTTTTACGAAAATTTTTATTGGCTCCGAGTCTTTTGATATTGTCTCTTGTATAGGTATATTGTGCTGTTTTATCACCCCAGTATCGTATATGTTTATACCCTGCAACCTTAGCATTTTGATACGCTGTAACACTTGGTGCTTCATAGGTACGTGACTTGAATGAACAGGCAGTCAATAGCAGTGTCAATGTGACCATACCAATAAGCCTGATATAGAGATGAGGGAACAGACGAAACAATACAACTCCTTTTCATTGCACTATACTACAACATTTTTGTTTTAGTATAACTAGGGATAGAAGCGCTTTTGTAAAGTTTTGTACCATCTCTGGAAGTATTCATAGCTATACTTCCCAAGATCTACTCTCTCGTCTCTTTGATCACTTCAAAAGCATCGATAGGCTCTTCAAATGCGATGAAGAGTACACACGGCTCCTCACCTTTTTCACAATAGGCTGTATGTGGATGCTTGGATGGGCCGTAGGCATACATACCTTTTGTGAGCAGTTCACTCTCCTGGTTGTCATAGGTAACGGTCATCTTCCCTGATACCAGTACCATCCGTTCTGCTGAAGTATGCCAGTGATGCGGAATAGCATAATCAGCCGGAACTTTAAAGAAAATATCCAGGTTCTCTTTGGCAGGATCCCCATGGAGTATGGCTATCTTGCACGCTTCACCGAGAAATGCAGGGCAAGGTCCCCATGCTAGGGATTTATCATGATGTGAAAAGCTCAGTGCCGGACTATTTGCAACTGTGTCACATATAGACAGTGACGTAAATACAAACAAACTTAATAGTATTTTTCGTAGCATTTTCTTTCTCTTTTTTTTGGTATTATTTACAGTACTCAAGCTATGTGTAATGCATGTGTAAAAGTAAAATTGAATTTATAAAACTGAAGATTTTATCACCATCAATTTCTCTTTACTCATCTCTTCCATTGAATAAGAGATGCCACCCAGTCCCAAACCTGATGCTTTAGCCCCACCAAACGGCATCCAATCAACCCTGAATGCTGTATGGTCATTGACCATCACAGTAGTGCCGTTGAGACGCTTAACTGCCAGCAAGGCTGTGTCAATATTTTTAGTAAATACGGCTGCTTGAAAAGAGTATTCCAGACGGTTGGCTTCTTTAAACGCATCTTCAATATCACTATAGGGGTAAATACAGACAACCGGACCAAAAATCTCTGAGGTACTTACTTTGGCATCATGTGGTGGATCTAAAAGTACTGTGGGTTCAAAACAGCTTTTAGAAATACGTTGACCTCCACAAAGAACTTTTGCACCTCCGGAGATCGCCTCATTGACCCATGACTCTACTCGATTGACTTCTTGGTGTGAAATGAGCGGTCCCACCTCTGTTTTGGGATCCAGAGGATCACCAACGATCAGCTTTTGCGCCGCCTGAGCTAATTTCAAACCCACTTCATCACAAATATCTTCATGGACATAGATACGTTGCACGGAGACACAGACTTGGCCTGCATGATAAAATCCACCTTTGGCCAAAGCAGGGATCAATGTTTCCATATCGGCATCAGCTTCAACGATCACAGGTGCGACACCTCCATGTTCGAGGCCCACACGGGTACCTGGAGAGACTTTTGAGTTAAGGTACCATCCGACAGCACCTGAACCAATAAAGGTCAAATAGTCTATCTTGGGGCTTGTAGCGAGATACTGCGCTGCTTCCCTGTGACATACTACTACTTGACACCACGCTTTAGGCAATCCTGCTTCATATAAAATGTTGACAAAATTAATCGCGGACATAGGGGTAGACTCAGATGGTTTAATAATAACAGGCGATCCAACGGCTATAGCCGGAACGGTTTGATGTACAGCAAGATTTAGGGGATGGTTAAAGGCTGAAATTGCGGCAACCACACCAATAGGCTCTTTCATAGTATAGGCCATACGATTCACTGAACTTTTCGTATGACCCATGGCTATCTCTTTCCCCTCAAAAACACCCATATGTTCAATAGCAAGTTTTACACCATTGATGGCACGTTCCACTTCAACCTTTGAATCCATGTAAGGTTTACCGCCTTCACTGGCTGCTATAAGTGTGATTTCTTCTATGCGGCTGCTCATGATCTCAACCGTTTTCTCTAAAATAGAAATACGTTCATATTTGGGCAACCACATCTCCTGCTTTTCATACACTTTACGGGCACGATCTAAAGCCAGATCAATATCTTCTTCATTTGAAAGGGGTATCTCATCCAATACCTTTCCGTCAAATGGTGACTTTACTTTAATACTATTCATACTACCCACTCCTAAAATGATTGATTTATTCTATGGTTTACGCCTTATGCCAAACACGTTTTATTTTTGAGTAACTCATTTAAAATGGCATGGTTTAAACTATAGTCTACCGCCAGATCGATCAGATGTACACCTTTACGGTCGATCACATTATTTAAAATGGAACCGAATTCATCGCAGGAGGCCGGTCTATACCCCATGGCACCATACGCTTTGGCATACTGGACAAAGTCCGGATTTTTGAAATCCAATCCAAAATGATCAAATCCCATGCCTTCCTGTTTCCATTTGATCATACCGTAGGCACTGTCATTTAAAATGATGACCACAAGATCCAACTTCAGTCTGACAGCAGTTTCCAACTCTTGTGCGTTCATCATAAAACCACCGTCCCCACATACCGCTATCACTTTTTTATCGGGATGTACGATCTTGGCAGCCATCGCAGAAGCCAGACCGGCACCCATAGTGGCCAATGCATTATCAAGCAACAGTGTATTGGGTAAAAAACATTTGTAATTACGTGCGAACCAAATCTTATAGATACCATTGTCTAAAGCCAAAATGCCATCTTTTGGAAGAACATCTCTAATGTCCTTGAGTGCTCTTTGCGGTAAGATCGGAAATCTTTCATCTTTAAAATATTTCACGATATGTCTTTGTGATTCATCTTTAATACGCATAAAGTATGTAAAATCCCAGTGTGCTTGTTTTTGGGCCAGTTCGGTCAAAGAGACCAAATTTTGGGCAACATCACCGGTCACATCAAGCTGAGGGAAATAGGTGTCATCTACACTGGAAGGTGAAAAATTGATATGTATGACTTTTGTTCCTCCCTGTTTCATTATAAATGGCGGTTTTTCGATGATGTCATGCCCTACATTGATGATCAGGTCAGCCCTGTCTATTGCACAATGGAGATAATCGTTCTCAGAGAGTGCGGCTGTTCCAAGGTATAAAGGATGGAACTCGCTCACAACGCCTTTCCCCATTTGGGTCATAAAAAAGGGTATTCCGAGTTTATCTATAAACTCTTTCATAGCAGAGCCAATGCACCTGCGATTGGCTCCGGCTCCAATGAGGACCAACGGCATTTTTGCTTCGTATAACATCTTTAAGGCATTTTGTAAACTTTCATTTCTGGCAATCGGGTAATAGGTTTTACGCACAGGAAAGAGTTGTTCCTCCACTTCTTCTCTTGCAATATCTTCAGGCAGTTCAATATGTACTGCACCGGGTCTCTCCTGTGAAGCCAATTTAAAACTCTGACGTACCATCCCAGCGATGTTGTTGCCATTGACCACTTGTTTGGAACATTTTGTAATGGGTTTCATCATGTGCACAACATCTATGATCTGAAAACGTCCTTGCTTGCTTTTCTTGATCGGTTTCTGACCGGTGATCATCAACATGGGGATACCTCCCAGGTTGGCATACGCTGCAGGTGTCACAAGGTTAGTTGCACCCGGTCCCAAAGTAGCCATACATACACCGACTTTTCCCGTGAGTCGTCCATAGGTCGCAGCCATAAAACCTGCACCCTGTTCATGACGGGTCAAAATAAATTGAATACTGGAGTCTCGCAAGGAATTTAAAAGGTCCAGATTCTCCTCTCCGGGAATACCAAAGATATATTCAACCCCCTCATTCTCTAATGCTTTGATAAATAGATCTGATGCTTTCATTACGTATCGTCCTTGTCTCTTTGATTATAAAAAATTTTATTTTTCATTTTTCTCATACTTAAAGATCCTATTTGGAATAGTATAAAATGAATGTGTGTATTCAGTGTGGACTATATTATCTACCTACTATGATAAAGTAGATTTCATGCAAAAATATAGATTTAGCCTGTTATAGGTGCTTTTAGAAGCTTATGTATGCAATAATTAGTTTTAATTTCATGAAAGAAAGCAGGGTATTGTGTTTAAGAGGATCTTTTTAAAACATATGCAAGAGACTGGCGGGGAACCCGAAGAGATAGGCCGTTTTCTTGATATACTGAAACAGCTTATACGAACACCTTCTGTTGTAGGGGCTGAACACTCTTTTTTCCTTTACTTGAAAAGAGAACTGGAAGAGAGAGGGATCAGTGCAACGCTGTATGAAGGCTTACTTGTAGCAGAAGGATCTGAACCTGATAACGGTATGATCTCTGCGCATATTGACCGTCATGGTCTTATCTGTACCGGTCCCAATGAATTCCAGTATGCAGCCTTTATTGCACAGAACAGAGGAGATCTGACAGGAGATTCTGTGGCTGAAAAAACCTATAAGGATATTATAGGACGTTTTATGAATCAGCGTGTTCAAGCCTATGATCCATGGTCAGGTGCGTACCTGGGGTTAGGGGAGATAGACAGTGCCTATATGTGTGAACGCAGATTGAACCTTCTTTTTAAAGTAAAAGGACTGGAACATTTGTATGCGGGTACACCTGTAGCCTATGTGGATACACTTACTTATGAGGATGGGTATCTTTCTGCACAACTCGATAACGTACTGAGTGCAGCGATCATTCTTTTTTTATATGAGAGAGGATACCAGGGGCGCGCTTTTTTCACTGCACAAGAAGAGGTAGGGAAGAGTTGGCGGTATTTACTTGAATGGTTCAGAGGACATGATCTCTCAACCGATTCCTTATTGGTGCTTGATACCAGTCCATATCCCGGAAGGATTGCTGCAGAGGCACAGCATATCGTGTTGAGGAATAAAGATGCAAATGCCACTTTTGTTTCACCATTGACGAAACAGATCGAAACCATTTGTGATGAGTTCTCGATAAAATACGGATACAAAGATGCATTTATAGAGGATCTCAACAGAGAGTTCTTGGCGCAAGGAAAACCCCTTTATTCTCTAGGAAGTACGGAGATGGGACGCTTGGCAAAAGCGAGTGACGGCTCCATACAGGGAACAACATTTCAGCTTCCTACGACAGGGTATCACACGACGGCAGAAACAGTCTCTCTGGAATCCATTGAGAAAGCACTGAAAATATTGGAAACAATTTATTTGAAAGTATAGAAAAGGAAAGAAGATGGAAGTAATAGGATATATAGAAAGAGTGGATCTTCCAGGACTGGAACTTTTTGCTTTGGATGCCAAGATCGATACAGGCGCGGACTCTTGTTCTATGCACTGTGATGACATTGAAGTAGAGGGTGAGAATGTTATTTTCACCCTGCATGATGAAGTGCATCCTGCCTATCATGGTAAAAGGCTTACTTTGCCCATATACAAGGTCAAAAATGTAAAAAGTTCCAATGGCAGTATTGAAGAGAGAATATTCGTGAAATCAATGGTGAAATTGGGCTGTAAAACCTATGAGGCTGAGATCTCACTGACCAATAGAGAAAATATGAAGTATCCTATGCTGATAGGAAGACGTTTCCTATCACATCACTATTTGATAGATGTTTCTCATAAATATATTACAAAGGATAAATAATGACCGTTTACATACTTTCTAGAAATATAAATCTCTATTCAACACAAAGGTTGATAGAGGCAGCTGAAGCAAAAGGATGGAATGTACGTGTCATAGATTATTTGATGTGTACGATCGAGATCGTGAAGGGAGAGCTGTTAGTGATTTATGATGGTGAATTGTTACCGGTACCAGACGCTATCATCCCTCGTATTGGCGCAAGTCGAACGTTTTACGGCACAGCGATGGTGCGTCACTTTGAAATGATGGGAGCTTTCAGTGTGGCGGGTAATCTTGCGATCGCAAGATCCAGGGATAAGCTCAGAAGCCTTCAGGTGTTATCTATCAATGATGTTGATATGCCAAAAACAGTGTTTGCATCCAATAAAGCCAATGCGAAAGATGTGATCAAACTCATCGGAGGGACCCCTTTGGTACTTAAGATCCTTGAAGGAACTCAGGGGGTCGGAGTGGTACTTGCAGAGACACAAAAAGCAGCACAATCAGTATTGGATGCTTTTTATGGCATGGATGTGAGTCTTTTGGTGCAGGAGTTCATCAAAGAGGCTGGGGGAGCAGATATCCGTGCATTTGTCATCAATGGCCAGGTGGTCGGGGCGATGAAACGCCAAGGTGCAGAAGGTGATTTCAGATCCAACCTTCATCAGGGAGGAAGTGCAACTGCACATAAACTCAGCCGTAAGGAAAAATCTACGGCGATCGCTGCTGCAAAGGCAATGGGACTGGGTGTATGCGGTGTAGATATGATCCCTTCTGATCGTGGTCCATTGGTGATGGAGGTGAACTCATCTCCTGGACTTGAAGGTATTGAAAAAGCGACCAATGCAAATATCGCAGGGAAGATCATGGATTATATTGAAGCCAACATTAAACCTACGGATAATAAAAAACCACCGCGTCGCAGAAAAGATAATATTGGGGCATAAATGAGACATAATCCTTTTATCTTAGGTGGTGAAGAGATACCTAGAGGTACACAAAGACGTGTAGAGATAGAGTTGCCAAGTTTTTACGGTACACCTACGTCTCTTACAGCCTATGTGATCCGCGGTAAAAAAGCGGGTCCAACGGTTTTCATTAGTGCAGCCATTCATGGAGATGAACTCAATGGTATAGAGATCATCCGTCGTCTTCGTCAGCTGCATTTGCTTACCAAACTTAAAGGTACATTGATACTTGTTCCTATAGTGAACATTTACGGAGCCATAAACCTTTCGAGGTATCTACCTGACAGACGTGACCTGAACAGAAGTTTCCCGGGTCATTCCAAAGGAGCGCTTGCCTCACGTCTGGCAAAGACCTTTTTTGATGAGATCGTATCCCAATGTGATCTGGGGATCGACCTGCATACGGCCAGTATTCATAAGGACAATCTCCCCCAAGTGCGTACCAATATCGACAATGAATATACTTTGAGACTTGCCTATGCATTTGAAGCACCTGTGATACTACATTCGGAATTAAGGGATGGATCTTTACGTGCTGTAGCACAAGATAAAGGGATACCGATCTTACTGTATGAAGCGGGAGAAGCTTTGAGACTGGATGAAAAATCCATTAAGATCGGGGTAAAAGGCATTATCAATGTACTCAGGGCTAACGAGATGCTGCCGGTGCGTGTCAAAAAAAGCAGTCGCATTAAGCCTGTGTTGACAAAAAACAGCAAATGGATACGTGCGCACGAAAGTGGTATGATACAAACCATTAAACAATTAGGTGATGTAGTGGAAGAGGGGGATATCATTGCACGTATTCATTCATTGTTTGATGATCAAAGCTATGAAGTGGCTGCACCTTTTGATGGTATTATCATAGGAAAAACACAAATTCCTCTTATCCATGAGGGGGATGCAGCGTTTCATATCGCAGCACTGAAAGATATTCAAATCGCTGAAGAGCGCATGGAACCTTTCCATCAGGATGAGACCCTGATGGAGATTCCAATGGTAGATGAGAGGATCGTATAAAAATGACTGTATTGGTATTTAGGAATGTCAGATGCATGAAGAGATCATAGAAAAACTGCGTAAAGAGAATGAGCTCTTACGGCAAACTCATACGGAAGCTGATCTCTATTATGCCAAGATGAAAGAGTTGGAAATATATCAGGCCCAGTTGGTGAAACTCTTGACTGAAATAGAGGAAAAATCCCAAAAAGTGATCGTACTCTTTGAGGGAAGAGATGCGGCAGGAAAAGGAAGTCTTATCGGGAGCATATCCCAATATCTGAACCCTAAGCACTGTCGTTCTGTTGCGCTTGGTAAACCTACGGATGAAGAGAGATCACAATGGTATTTTCAAAAATATATTAAGCATTTCCCACGCGGGGGAGAATTGGTACTTTTTGATCGAAGTTGGTATAACCGTGCCATGGTTGAGCCGGTATTTGGATTTTGTACCCAGAATGAGTATGAACTTTTTTTAGACACGGTGACCAACTTTGAAGATTCCTTCACGAAGCATGGTACACGTCTGATAAAGATCTATCTGAGCGTTTCCAAAGAGATACAAAATGAACGTTTTGAAAAACGTCGTACCGATCCTTTGAGACAGTGGAAGCTCAGTGAAATAGATATGCAGGCCCAGGCAATGTGGAATGAGTTCACACAAAAAAAGAGAATCATGCTTGAACGTACCCATACCCCTGAGTCCCCATGGCATATTATTCGGTCAAATGATAAGCATAAAGCACGTATAGAGGCGATGAAGTTGATATTGAGAGAACTTGATTTCAAAGTAGAGGATTCCACAGTTGATCTGAAGGCTGATGAGAATATCTTAGTCTCTGTCGAGGCTGAAATATTAGGTTGACACTATGGTTTGTAATGACATCTAAAAGGTAAAATTATGACACACGTAGAACATTTGGTCGATACACTGCATCTAGAAGATTTAGACAACCCTCTACACCCCTCTATTTTTGATGACAATGATGAATATGATATGCTTATCATACGTCTTCCTGTCATTACTGAGAAGCTTGAAGCGATCTCCTTAGGGTTTATCATTACAAAAGATGCCAGTTATCTGTTCAATGCTGAAAAGAGTAGACTAGAGGAGCTAGGGAATCGATTTGAAGGGCCGCATCAAAAGATAGATACACTTTTGGACTATCTCCTTAAATCCTTTCACTCCTATCAGGATCAGATTTCCGACATGGAAGAGACACTGTATGAAGATACAGTAAAATCGAACTTTATGACACAGTGGCTTACGTTAAAAAGAGATATTTTACGGGTAGAACGCATCATGCACCGTACTTCAGCTGTCATGCAGGATATGATCCAGTATTATGAGACGGATGGGAGTTTTCCTTTGAACCATTATATAGATATTCATGAGCATTGCGAACGTATTTTACGTTCTGCAACACTGCAGCTTTCAAAACTCGATTATCTCTATAATTTTTATAATACGCGTACCAATGAAAAAATGAATCGTCTTATTTTTCTTCTTACGATTATTTCAGCGGTTTTTCTTCCGCTTAATCTGATCGTTGGTTTTTTTGGTATGAATACAAGCGGTCTGCCATTTACAGAGGGATCGAATGGTACTTTCAGTGTGGTAGTGGGGTTGGTTTTCCTGGTTGTCATCACATCATTAGGTGTGCTTGTCTGGAGGCGTAAAATCGAGTATTCGGAATAAGTGACGGGTTGTCATTGGTTGAGGTACTCTACAGCCTTGAGGGCTGCAGTGAACTGTAGACAAGAAGCAGCAGGTTATTTACGTACCTGTCCGCTACCGTAAATTTTAAACTTATAGGTTGTAAGCCCCTCTATGCCCATCGGTCCTCTGGCATGGAGTTTGTTGGTACTGATCCCCACTTCTGCACCGAATCCAAAGGCACCTCCATCTGTAAAGCGTGTCGAGGCATTGACATAGACTGCTGCAGCATCGATAGCATTCAAAAAGAGTTCAGCCGTAGTGATATTTTCTGTGATAATAGCTTCAGAATGTCCTGAACCAAATCTCACAATGTGTTCAATCGCACCTTCAACCCCATCAACGACTTTAATATTTAAAATATTCGCCAAATATTCTGTATCATAATCTTCATCCGTTGCATGTGCAACTTCTATAATATCTTGTGTTCTACTATCACCTTTGAGCTCGGTGTGTGCCTCATCAAATGCAGTTTTGAGTTGAGGTAAGGCCTCTTTTGCTATGGCAGCATCAACCAAGAGTGTCTCCATAGCATTACATACACCGGGACGTTGTACTTTTGCATTAAGCGCGATCGCTATGGCATTGTCCAGTTTTGCATCTTTGTCGATGTAGGTATGACACTGTCCTTTATCGTGTTTAACCACAGCGACAGTCGCATTCTCCGTGACATGTTTGATGAGTCCTGCACCACCTCTTGGGATGATAAGATCCACATATTTATCCATCTTGATCAGTTTGTCAACTCCCTCTCTTGACGCATCCGGGATGAGTGAGATCAAGGCACGCGGGAGATCGTTCGCTTCTAATACATCTTGAAGTATTCTGGCGATCTCTTCGTTGGAGTTCTGAGCCTCTTTACCCCCTTTGAGTACACAAACATTGGAGCTTTTAAAACAGAGTGCTGCAGTGTCAGAAGTCACATTGGGACGAGATTCGTAGATGATCCCTATCACACCGATAGGGATAGAAACCTTCTGCATGTTTAAGCCATCTTCAGTGATCCATCCGTCCAAGACACGGCCTACAGGGTCTTTCAAGGCTGCTATCTCTTCTATGGCTACTGCCATTGCATCGATGCGGCTTTCATCTAATAAAAGCCTGTCCATCAGTGCAGAAGAGAGTTTGTTCTTTTCTCCATCTTCCATATCTTTTTTGTTCTGTGCTACTAGGGTGCTGGTGTTATCTCTAAGGGCCTGAGCCATTTCCTTCAGTATTCTGTTTTTTTCACGTCCGCTGATGGTCGCTAGAATCCTGCTTGAATTTTTCGCTTCTTTTAGAAAAGCTTCCATTGTTATGCCTTTATATAACTACAGCAGTAATCTGTAACTGTTTTGATCTTCAGATCAAATGATGAGTTGGCCGGTACATTGAAACTCTCAGGGGTGTTTAATGTCCTGAATTTTGTTTCACCCGGAAGTCTTATCTCCAATTCTCCACTCATCATCTCCATGATCTCTGCTTCATTCGTGTCAAATGTATATTCACCCGGCTGCATCACACCTAGGGTCTGTCTATCTCCATTGGGTAAAAAAATAGTTCTACTTACTACTTTTCCATCGAAATATACATTGGCTTCTTTGATCATTGATATGTTTTCTAGTTTTGTCATTTTCTTTCCTTTTTCATTAGTTTTTCTCTTTAAGCTCTTTGGCTTTAGCATAGGCATCACTGACTGCTTCCATCATACCGTGACGCACGTTACAACGCTCTAGTGCAGCATATCCAGCGGCAGTTGTGCCTCCCGGGCTCATCACACCATCTTTTAGGATCGCTGGGTTTTCATGTGCTATAAGGGATGCAAATCCTTCAAAAAGACCTTGTACCAGTACCTGGGCATCCGCACGTTTAAGCCCTTGATTTACTGCACCATCGGCCAGGCTTTCAGCGATCAGTGCCAAGTATGCAGGCCCGCTTCCTGCGACACCTGTTGCGATGTCCAGTTCGTTTTCACTGTTGAGCCATAAACTTCTACCAATGGAGTTAAAGATACTTAATGCACTTTCCTTTAGATCTTCATCTCCTGTGATCGTTGTCATAGATTTAAGATGACTCGCACCTAAGTTCGGCATCGTTCTTATGTATTTTTTTGCTTTGATCTGTGCGCTGAGACTCTCTATGGATGTGCCTGCCAGAACAGAATAAATGGCATCTGCTTCACCCGTTAATTTTGGAGCAAGATCAGGGAGAGAGTAGGGTTTGACACAAAGTACTATATGTTTATTTGATATATCTTCTTTCGCTTCCATCACTTTCGTTGAAATTTGAGGAAGCTGTTCTTGAAGCGCTTGTAAAGAGTGTTTGTTTCTTCCCAGAACCTCTATCTCATAATGTTCAACTAACCCTTCAATAAGCGCCTTAGCCATATTACCATTGCCAATAAATGTTAACTTCATTATTTTTCTTTCTTTTCTTTTTTCGTTGTAAATAGTGTACCTTTATTATGTACACCCTCTATTAAAAATTCTCTAGCAGTTGTCAGATCATAACCATTACATAAAAACATCTCTCTTTTTTTACTCATAATGTAGTCAGCTGCTTTGAGTTTTGTTACGATGCCTCCTGTTGCAAACTGTGAGTTTGGTGTATGTTCCTGTGCCAGTTCTTCTTTTTTTATCTCAGTGACCACTTTTCTGATCTTTGCGTCTGGGTTCTCTTTAGGGTTATCATCATAATACCCATCAATGTCACTTAAGATGACAAGCAGATCAGCACCGGTATAGTAGGTGATGTGTGCAGAGAGTTGGTCATTATCTCCAAAGAGTTGATCTGGCGTTGTTGAAATATCATTTTCATTGACTATAGGCAAAATATCATTTTTCAGTGTTCTGTCTATAATGTCCTGAAATATCTTTGTATGCACTCTTGAGTCAAAATCTTCTTCCGTTAAAAGTATCTGAGAAATAGGCACATCATAAATATCAAATTTGTTTTTATAGGAACTCATAAGTATAGGCTGTCCAACAGAAGCTAACACTTTTTTACTTGTAGGGACACTTCTGTTCAATTTAACTGCTGTATATCCTGCAGCAACTGCCCCTGAAGTCACAAGAATAACTTCATATTGTTTTCTGGCTTCAGCAATTAAAGAGGCTAGGTTCAACATCCTCTCTTTTGCTATACTTGTTGTCTCTGTTAAGACACTGCTTCCTACCTTGATCACTATCCTTTTCATTTTTATCCCTTTTTTTTATATACGGTATAGTTCTGTACTCTTATTGTACTGAAACATCTATCGTTTTGTAAAATTTTTTTGTCCAGTTTTGAAGATCTATGCTAATACGCTTCATTATTTCCTATTCATAGTCTAATCGGTTTTGCACTTCATCAAACTTTTTAGCTATAGAATCCGGGTTCGATGCGCCATATCTACTAAAGAACAAAATAGCTATCCATGAAAAAACAAATCCAGGAAGCAATTCAAAGATCTCAAATATACCACCCTCTAACTCTTTCCAGATGATGACAGTCAAAGCACCCATTACCATACCTGCGATCGCACCGAACTTTGTAATGTTACGGTTATAGAGACTCAATATAATGAGCGGTCCAAAAGCGGCACCAAATCCTGCCCAGGCATATGATACGAGTTTAAGGACACTGGAGTTCTCATCTGTGGATAAATACCATGCGATAACTGCGATCAAGATCACTGTGGCACGCCCGATCCAGACAAGTTCTTTGTTACTGGCCTCTTTATGTAGGATCGCGTGGTATACATCTCTGGTCAGCACAGAAGAGGATACCAGCAGTTGTGAGTCGATTGTACTCATGATGGCCGCAAGTATCGCAGCCAGTAAAAAACCTGCGATCCAAGGGTTAAAAACAAGCTGGGAGAGTAAGATAAAGATCTTTTCACTGTCTGCCAGATCAATGCTGTTCGCTGCGACATAGGCAAAGCCGAAAAAACCGACGCTTAAAGAACCGATGATGGATAAAATCATCCAGCTCATTCCGATGGTTTTGGCTTTATGTGTCTCGTTTTCATCTCTGATCGACATAAATCTCACAAGAATATGAGGCTGTCCAAAATAGCCTAACCCCCATGTAAGCAGTGATATCACAGAGATAAGAGAGACACCGCTGACCATGTTAAGATGTGATGGTTCTAAGGATTCTATCGCTGTGATGGCACTGGTGATCCCGCCAAGTTCAGTGACAACCACGAGCGGTGTGATCACAAGCGCCAGCATCATCAAAATACCCTGAATAAAATCTGTCCAGCTTACGGCATTATAGCCTCCTAGAAAGGTATAGGAAACGATCACAAAACTTCCTATAAGCAGTGCATCTGAATATGCGATGTTAAATGTTGCCTCAAAAAGCTTTGCTCCCCCTACAAGCCCAGATGAAGTATAAAGCGTGTAAAAAATCAAGATCACCACTGCAGTAACCACCCGGAGTATATGTCCGTTATCTTCAAAACGGTTTGCCAGGTAATCCGGGATCGTAATGGAATCGTTCAGATGATGCGTGTAGACTCTAAGCGGCTTTGCGACATAATGCCAGTTAAGATAGGCACCTATAATAAGCCCCACTGCGATCCAACTACCGACGATTCCATCACTATACATCATACCAGGAAGCCCAAGAAGTAGCCACCCACTCATATCAGATGCGCCTGCACTCAGGGCAGTCACACTGGGGTTGAGACCGCGTCCACCTAACACATAGTCACTCAGATCATTGGTTTTAAAGTAAAAATAAAACCCTATTGCCAGCATCACCAGCATATAGCCTATAAATGATATGATTATTTCTATCTGCATATTTAAATCTCCTCGAATTTGATACTTTGAATACCAAGATTTCCGTATCTGTGATAAGAGTTTGAGATACTCTGCTCTATAAAGTAGTGCATCAGTTCAAGTCTGCCGTGAGATACAAAGTTGTCACTGGCTATATAGATCGCTTTATCGGCGATCGCATTGTAGATAGTGTCGCTTACATTATCCGGATGCAGGAATCTTACTCGTTGTACTTCAGGTATCTTCTTTATCAGTGCATCTTCATCATCTCGGGCAAACGTGTCCTCTTGCCCGATAAAAGAGTGCTGTTTGGATTCAAGCCAGATCAGTTCGGCTTTACGAGATCTTTCCGGTATAGAGATATGAAGCTGTGCCCCTATCATCTTGATGGCCATGATTGTTGTGAGTATCTCATCAAGTTCATCTTTCTCTTCGATCCTAAGCAGTACATTCTTCACAGGAAGATAACGGATAATATTGCTCTCTCCCCTGATATGTGCATAGTCATGCTCTTTTAAAAACTCAACCTCGTACCAATGTGTAAAGTGGCACATATGTCTCAGTGCAGCTTCACACTCATCATTAAAAACTGTATCTCTTGTAAGGAGCACTCTCATTTGATCTAAAAACCGGCTTGAACATGATTCATAAAGATTGGTCTCATGATATTCAAGATTCATAAACTGACTGACATAGTTGAAACCGCCTGCTTTTTTACCGCTTCCTATTGCAGATTTTCTCATACCGCCAAAAGGCTGGCGTGTTACGATCGCACCTGTCGTGACACGGTTGATATAGAGATTCCCTGCAATGATCCGTTCTTTCCAGTAATCCTGCTCTCTTTTATCCAAGGATTCTATACCCGAGGTCAAACCGTAGCCTGTTGCATTGACTATGTCGATGGCATCATCCAGGTCTTCAGCACACATGACACTTAGCACGGGGCCAAAAAGCTCATTCATATGACAAAAATCATTTCTCTTTGTTCCCCATCTTACAGATGGTGTAAGCATATAAGGATTGCCTCTGTCCGCGTAATCCGGTTTGACCAGCCACTCTTCGCCCTCAGCAAGATAGGAGAGGGCCTCTTTAAGTTCACCTGAGGGAAGATTTGACAAGGTACCGATCCGGTTGGAAAAATCCCAAACAGAGCCCGTTTTCAGTGATTCGACCGCCTCTTTGATCGTCTGTTTAAATGCTTCATCGTTAAATAGCTCTTTTTCAAGTACCAGCAGTGAGGTGGCTGAACACTTTTGTCCAGAGTTGTGAAAGGCGGATACGATCACATTTTTAATCGCCTGGTCACGGTCGGCTAAAGCAGTGACAATCGTCGCATCCTTACCACCGGTTTCAGCACTCAGTGCTATATCCGGACGGGATTTAATGATGTTGTAAGCCGTCTTTTCACCTCCTGTAAAGATTGTAAAATCGATATCTCTGCTGGGGATCATATGTTCACCTACTACAGAACCGCGGCCTGGGATGAACTGGAGTGTATTTTTACTGATACCTGCATCCCAAAAACATTGACACAAACGGTACCCGCAAAGAATAGAGTCTTCTGCAGGCTTTAAGATGACCGTATTTCCTGCAGCCAGTGATGCGGCGATGCCGCCTACCGGAATGGCGATAGGAAAGTTCCATGGGCTGATCACCAGACCCACACCTTTACCTGTGGCTTCAACACCTGTAAGACCTGATATCTTTGCTACACTGTAAGGGTAAAAGTTTGCAAAGTCTATCGCTTCACTGACCTCTACGTCCGTTTCAGTGAACACTTTTCCCACTTCTGCAGCGGCCACTCCTATAAGGTCTGCTCTTGCGACTCTGATCTCATGTGCTACATCCATCAGGATCTTTTGTCTTTGCTCTACTGTCAGTGTTCTCCAGCCATCCGGGTCTTTTTTTGCTGTTGCAATGGCTTTTTTCATATCTTCATGTGTTGCTTCTGCATAGCGTCCTGCCAGCTTCTTCTCGTGGTACTGGCTCTTGTCTATTACATCCACATGCAGATCTCTTTGCACAATCTCACCGCTAACAACGGGATATGCGTTAAATCCACCTACTTCTCCGATATTCTGCCACTTATTACGGATCTTTTCTGCCCACTCTCTGTTTGCTTGGAGCACAAAGTCTGTATCCGGCTCATTCTCAAAATGATAGCGTTTCACATCAATTGTTTCTTTGACGATCTCTTTATTCCTATCTTGTGTTCTGTAGGGTTTCTGATCAACAGTTGCCATAAGTGCCAGTGCATCGTCGTAACTTTTGACCAAAATATCCCATGCAGGGGTATCGACCTTAAGGCCGAAACTGTGTCGTAAAAAGTTCTGTTCTGCGGTGTTTTCATCAAATCTTCTTACCAGATAGGCGATGGCATTGGTAAAGGTCTCTTTTGTCGCAGTCGGCGCATAGAGGATCACATTCAAACCTTGCTCTTTGAGCACCTGGTAGGCTGCCTCACTCATCCCTTCAAGCATCTCTGCAGTGACATATTTTTCTACTTTTCTCTCTTTGGCCAAAAGCATAGCTAATGCATGGTCAAACAGATTGTGCGATGCGACACCGGTATGTACATAAGGTGCTACGTCCGGGTCAAGTAAAAAGTTCATCGCAATTTTATAGTTTGCATCAGATTCTGCTTTCGAGACGTAGGTGACATTCGGCCAGCCTCTGAGAGATGCTTCGGTCAGTTCCATCTCCTGGTTTGCACCTTTGACTATACGGATCTTGATAGGTGCACCACCGCTTTGCACTCTTTTTTTAGCCCAAGCATAGAGCTCTTTGATATGTATCATAGCATCGGGCATGTAAGTCTGGATCACGATGCCTGCATGAAGGTTTTTATAGGCATCCATCTCTAAAACCGTTTTGAATGCATCGATAGTCATCTGGATATCTCTATACTCTTCCATATCAAGATTGACAAACTTATAGTATTCCTTACCGTCCTTATCCAGATAGGTATTTTCCATGGCGGCACTATACACTTTTTGTAATTGCTCGGATATGTGACGTATGTTGTTCTCATGGGCATGTGGAATGATCTGTGAAAAAAGGTTCGATATTTTAATAGAAAGATAATCGACATCAGGATTTTGAAGCAGTTTGATATATTTCTCTACTCGTTTTTCTGCTTCTTGCTTGCTTAGGACGATCTCTCCGATCACATTGATGTTGACTCTGGTACCCTCTTTTTTTCTTTTGTGCATATGCTTTGAGAGCACAGGATCCTCTCCTTGAATGACAATGGCACTGATATCATTTCTGAGGTATTTGACAAAAAGAGGAATGGAGATGGAAGTAAGATAGATCCCAACATCGCGAAACAGCCAGATCAGGATCTGTTCAAACTGGGAAAAGAAGTCTGTGCTTTTATATTTTTCGAATATATACTCCAGCTGCTCTGCAACCCTGTCAGGATCGTTAGAACGAAAGCTTTGGTCCAGTAGTTCGATAAGGAAAATTTTGTTCACAGGATTTTTCAACATTTTTAACATCATCTCGTGAAAATCTTGCTCTTGACCCTTGCGTGAAACCTGTATTTTCTTTTGCCATTGATAGGCAACTTCTTTTACATCCTGTGCAATTTTTTCTGGTATGTTCAAGTTGTTTTTCTCCCTTTTTAGAATTATTTATCAGCTATTTTTTCATAGGCTATATATCTATTATAGACAGATTTGAATAGTTTTTTAGATTTTTTGGATAAATAATTTCATTTTAATTTTTCACATCATTATATGTAAATATTTAACAAATAATAGGTTAAATATTTACATATAATACGTACTATATTAACATATTTATATTACTAAATACTTAAATAAATTGTTAATATATATAATAAAGTGTATGCTGTTTAATTCTAAATAGTGTAAAATATTATAAACAGATAAAAGGGGAAAACATTGGCATTAGTAGATAATAAAAAAGACATATTGCCATTGAGTAGTATTGCAGAACTCTTAACCACAAAAATAAGAACGCTGAAGATGTATGAAGAGAAAGGTTTACTTCCACCTAAAGAGGAGAATAAAAAGCTCTATTCTATCGATGATGTAAAATTTATTGCTTTTACGCATTATTTGGCTAGTGTTAAAAAAATCAATGCAAACGGTATCAAATATATATTGGAAATGCTGCATACCAATATGGATGAACAGAACAGAGATACTTTTTTAGACCTGGTTGAAAAAAAGATGGAACAACTATCGGGAATTGACATTAAAGATGTGGAGACGATGTAGAACTATTACGAACTGTTTGTTATCTCTGATATGAGACCACTCTAAAGAGAGTGGATAAAGGATCTTACTTTATAAACTCAACCACTTCGTCAAAAGGAACTCTTAGCTGAGTGGATTGTGCATTGAGTCTGTAGCCAAATGGCACGATAACAGCTACTTGGTATTTGCTTGTATCCAGGCCTAACACCTCTTCTACATTCTCTTTTTCAAAACCTTCTATAGGACAAGAGTCTATCCCTATAAAAGCAGCAGCAGTCATCATATTTCCCAAAGCAATGTAGCTTTGTCTGGCTGTCCATGCATAGATATTCTCATCTGTGCTCAGTGTTTTTTTCAAGTGTTTGGCATAGATATCCATATAAAAATCAAGTGTTTCCTGAGGCATGTCGCGTCGCATGAATCTCTTTTTAGGTATACCGCTCTCAACTTTGACATTTTCGATGCCTGCAAGTATGATGACAAGATGAGAACAAGAGGTGATCTGGACTTGATCCCAGCAGTAAGGTCTGAGTTTCGCTTTTAGATCCTCATTGGTGATGACAAGAAATTTCCATGCTTCCATACCAAAAGAGGAAGGTGATTTTCTTCCTGCTTCCAAGATGTAATGCATCTCTTCATCACTAATCTTTTTGTTTTCGTCAAATACTTTACAGGCATGTCTGAAATGCATTGCTTTGGTAAAATCATTTTGCATGGTTTATCCTTTTTTATCTAGGGTGATAGGTTATTCTATAGGCGTATAGTATCAAGATTTATCTTGAAAAAGCTAAATAGTATTCTAATATAAATTACCCTATGATATGTAAAAAAGAAGGAGAAAAGATGCGATATCTATGGATAGTGATGATACTAGGCTCATTTTTAGAGGCCGAGAGTTTTACTTTGGAGAGTGAGACGCTCAAAGGACAGCTGGTGAAAGCTCAGGAGTTTGATGGGTTTGGGTGTAATGGTCAAAATATCTCTCCGGAACTGCACTGGAGTCATGCACCCAAAGGTACAAAAAGTTTTGCGCTCACTGTGTATGATCCTGATGCACCTACGGGCAGCGGATGGTGGCACTGGTTGATCGTGAACATTCCAGCGGGTACCCATAAGATCTCTGCAGATGCTTCAGCGAAAAAAACACTCCCAAAAGGTGCATTGGAAACAACGACTGATTATGGTCATGCAGGTTTTGGCGGGGCCTGTCCGCCACAGGGAGACAAAGCACACCGTTATGTCTTTACGATACATGCTTTGGATGTTGAGAGTTTACCTGTAAAAGCAGAGAGTAAAAGTGCAGTGGTGGGTTTTATGATCAACAAACATACGATCCAAAAAGCTTCTATGATCTCTTATTATCAAAGAGATTGAATGTTCGTGGTTTCCTCTTCGATCCATTGAAGGTAGTCTAGGTTTCCACCTGCCATGGATACCATGATGATCTCAGGCATGTCATAGGTATGCAGCTGCTCGATCTCTGTTTGAATTGTTTCAAAGAGGGATCTTCTGGTTTTCATCTGAAGGTGTATCTCTTCAGACTGCATGATTTTTCCTTCCCAATGGTACGCGCTTTGTATGGTTGTAGATTGTACACAGGCAACCAGTTTCTTTTCCAAGAGTAGACGTGTGATGAGATCGGCATTCTCTTGAGAATCTGTAGTAGTCGTGATGATACAGTAATCAGAGGCTTCCATTTTCTACCTTTTCCATAAAATCTTCTACACATACGGAAACCATATTGTAGACATGATCAAACCCTTCAAATCCTTCAAAGAAGTAAGGATCAGGGACATCTCCCCCCTGATAGTCTCCAAAGTCACCTAAAAGATAGACATTGCTAAATCCAAAGGCTTCCAAATCGGATTTGTTCTGTTTATCCATGGCTACAATATAGTTAAATGATGTGATGTCCTCTTGTATTATAGGACGGGAATGTTGTTGACTGATATCAATATTGTACTGCTTCGCAACCTTAATAGAGTGTTCACAGGGTGCTTCCCCCTTATGCCAATCACTTGTCCCGGCTGAATCGATGAAAAGTTCAAGTCTTTTAGTGTTGACGATATGCTCCGCTACACCATGTGCTAGAGGACTGCGACAGATGTTTCCTAAGCATACAAATAATATACGATCCATACTTCTCCTTTTAACTCTATAGTGTACAATACCAAAAATATTATGAAAAATACATCTAAAATGAAAGAGTATTCCTATGAAGATCAATGTCATCATTATCGATAAAAAAGGAAAAGATAACCTCTATGCCGGTTTGATAGAGCATTATAAAAAGATTGCTAAACCTTTTGCAAAAGTAGAAGTCATCGAAGTATTTGACAAAGAAATAGCCAAGGCACAGGATATTTCACCTGAAGCTGCTCAAAAATCATACACTAAAGCACTGGAAAAGTATTTGGATTCTGGTATAAATATAGCGTTAGATCCCTCTTCGAAAGAAGTAGATAGTCATGAATTTGCAAATTTGCTTAAGGATAGCGTTCAGGTGAACCTCTTTATTGGCGGTGCATACGGCTTTGAGAGGGATTTTTTAACTAAATGTAATAATTCAATATCATTTGGTAAAATTACGCTTTCACATAAACTTGTGAAAGTTGTATTGATGGAACAGATCTTTAGAGGTTTGACCATTAATCATAATCACCCATATCATAAATAGGACAACATTAAATGTTAACAGAAACAGAGTTAAATGAATTTCAAAATAAATTGCTAGACAGAAGAGTACAGATAGAAAAAAACCTTAGAGGTACTAGCCTTGAGTTAGAAGGAATGAGAGAACTTGAGTTGAACGATGAAGGTGATTTTGCAGCTGCTTCTGCAGAAGCTGTGATAGATAGTGCAATTTTAGTACAACAACGCAAAGAATTAAACGAAATTGAACTTGCTTTAGATAAAATAAAAGCAGGAGTTTTCGGTATATGTGAAATGTGTGAGGATCCTATAGGCAGACGACGTCTAGAAGTAAAGAACTTTGCACGTTTTTGTATAACATGTCGAGAGATCACTGAAAAAGAGACGAAATAGATTTCCTATTTTAAAGTAACAGCTTAGGTGAACTCTCTGATAAAGGGAATATAGTGTTTACGTGGATATATAGCTTTACGCTATTTGCGTCGCTTATATAAATAAGGGGATAAAATGAGACTTGCTCTGTATATTTTTGTTACTTTTGCGCTTATGGCAGTGATTGCTGCGTTTACTTATACGGTTAACCCGGACCATTATGCGATGGAATTGATGGGAATCAATTTTAGTTTTCCAGTAGCAGTATGGATAGTTCTACCTATGCTGCTTTTATTCATCTTTACTCTGTTACATATGTTTATTTATGGTTTAAAAAATTATTTTATACTTAAAAAATGGCAAAAAGATGCCAGTACTTTAGAAGATGCTTTGTACTGGTCACTGATCAATGAGCCAAAAGAACAAAAGTATGGCTTGGATGCAGTGAGAAGCTCTGCATCACTTTTAGGTAAAGCATCCCTCGGCATTACTGATACTATAGAAGGTTTAACACCAAGACTTACACGTGTTGTCAATATCATACAGAAAATAAAAAATGGTGAGTATGTCGACTTGAAAGAAGAAAAAATGAGTAAAGTCTTTGGTACTAATAACCCAATTTTGACACAGAATTATCTGAACCGTCTACAATCTGATGATAAATTCATTGAAGATGTACTCAAAGCTGCAACACAATATCCTGAGGTAGTAAAAGCTAAAGCACTTGATTTGTTTGCCCGCAAAGAGAACTTTATAAAAGCCAGAAAATATGTAAAGGTTTTTGATACGAAAAGCTTTTTTACCATGCTTGAGAGAGTGACTGAAGAAAACAGACTTGAATTTACACCTGAGATACTTTCAGAGTTTGTAGAGGCACTTGATATGGGTTGTCAAGACTATATTAAAATCGCTTCAGTGACTAAAAAATATTTTAATCCAGATGAGAACTTGACAATTTTCAGAGGGTATCAACTTGAAAACCCTAAGGCACAAAATGCTTACCTTTATCTTCTGTTCGAATATGAATTATTGGAGCAAGTCGCAACCTACTTGAATGAACAAGAAGACCACGAATTTATGAAGTTCAGAGCACTCTGGGAACTCAAACAAGAGCACACCAAATATACATTAGAAGATATTATCGATATACAAACCGTTTGTAATGAAACTAGACTTTACTAAACCCCTTTACGTCTTAGCCCCTCTAGCGGGCTTTACGGATCTCCCTTTTCGTTCCGTTGTCAAGAAATTCGGTGTCGACCTGACCATTTCAGAGATGATAAGCTCTAATGCCTTGGTCCATAACTCAAAGAAAACATTTCGTATGTTGGAGAAGAGTCCGATAGAAGACCCCTATGCTATCCAAATAGCGGGTTCTGATCTGGATGTCATTAAGCGCGCGGTGGAAATTATCAATGCCATAGATGGTATTACGACGATCGATCTCAATTGTGGCTGTCCCGCACCCAAAGTAGTGAATAATCTTCAGGGATCATCCCTGCTTACAGATCTGCCCCAAATGGGTAAAGTGATAGAAACGATCAAAAAATACTCCAACAAAGAGTATACTTCAGTCAAGTTCCGTTTGGGATTTAATGAAAAAAACCATAAAGAGATAGCACATGTATGCCAGGAATCCGGTGCAGACTACATCGCTGTACATGGAAGAACCAGGGCAGGCAGATACAAAGCAGCAGTAGATTATGATGCGATAGGGGAGGTAAAAGAAACCGTCTCGATACCAGTCATTGCCAACGGTGATATAGATTCTCCTGCCAAAGCGAAATGGGTACTGGAACATACAGGTGCAGACGGCATCATGATAGGACGTGCAGCGGTAGGCAAGCCATGGATATTCAAACAGATCAAAGAGGGCATGGAAGAGCCCACTTCCGAACTCATCAAAGAGGTCGTTTTAGAACATTTTGACCAAATGATCAAACATTATGACAAGTATGGAGCGATCATTTTTAGAAAAAACCTTCATTCCTACTCAAAAGCGGGTTATCAAGGTGCTTCTGCATTTAGAAATGATGTGAATCGTATAGAAGATCCAGAAGAGATGAGAGCAGTGATAGAAGCATTTTTTTCTCAGCCTTTTTTGCATGAAGTTTGATAGAGACTCAAACATCTGTCTATGTCGTTACTATACTATACGCTAAGTATAGCGAGATTAGTGTAAACATGATGAAAAATGTTATACTTCCAACTTAATTTTTGGAGCAGAGGAAATGATGATAGAACTTATATTCGTCGGTATTTTTATCGGTACGATGTCAGGCTTTTTTGGTATAGGTGGAGGAATGATCCTTGTACCTATACTTTTAGTGCTTGGTTTTGATACTAAAGATGCCATCGGTATCTCCATCATTCAAATGGTCTTTAGCTCTATTTACGGCTCATTTCTTAACTTCAGAAAAGGTTCTTTGATCATCGGTGAGGGGATCTTTGTCGGATTTGGAGGCTTTATAGGTGGATACATCGGCGGGTATGTCACACACTATATCTCAGATATCATCCTGCAGTTTCTCTTTCTTGGGCTGTTAATATTTGCTCTGTTCCGACTTTTTTTCTCACAGCATCATGAGGATGATGGAAAGAGTAAAACATTGAATAAAGCCTTGCTTTTTAGTATTGGTCTTGGCATTGGGATATTTTCCATTACACTGGGTATCGGGGGGTCTATTATACTCACACCTCTTCTAGTAGGAGTATTGCATTACCCTATAAAAAAAGCGGTCAGTGCAGGGTTGTTCTTTGTAGTCTTCTCTTCGGTAGCCGGGATGATAAGCCGATTGAGCAGCGGGACGATAGACTTTAACAATGGTTTGATGGTCGCTGTAGCTTCACTGATCGGTGTAGCTATGGGTATCTGGCTTAAAGATCATGTGACTTCGAAACATCATAAGATGGCACTTTTAGCACTTTATATGTTCGCATTGATCATTTTGATAAAAAAAATGTGGTTCTGAGTCGTATCTTTTATATAATTGATGACATAAAGGGTCCATTTAATCGCTATTTATCATTAAAAATCCTCCTCCTAATATCTACTTTAAAGACGCTTTAAATCGCACGTTAAATCATCAATATAATTCATGATTATCCTCAAATATTTTCAATAATATTAATTATAATAAAATCACTCAATTTATCATAAATACTGCAATTATTAAGTATTTGAAAAGATAGGTAGCTATATACTTCGCGCCCATATACCTTCATTGAAAAAGCTAAACCTATTGTGAGATAGGGGCAGAAAGCCATGGGTCTTATTTTTGAGATCGCCAGGTTACCATAGATTCTTACTATTCTTTTTCATTCAGTTATATTGTTTTCAACCTCTGTGCCGATAAAGGTCAGCATTATATTTTTACAAGGAGTTATCTTATGAGCATGAAACCAATAGATCTAGAACACGAAGTTAAAAGTGTTGATATTGTTGTTTCAAAAGGAGATGCAGAAGGTAATATCACCTATGCAAATCCGATATTTTTTAAATTAGCAGGCTATACACAAGCAGAACTTTTAGACAAACCGCATTCAATTGTACGTCACCCGGATATGCCAAAAATTATTTTCAAATATTTATGGGATAGTCTCAAAGCAGGGAATGATGTCAAAGCATTTGTGAAAAATCTCTCTAAAGATGGAGGGTTTTATTGGGTATTCGCACATATAAAAGTTGCTACAAACCCAGATAAATCATTCAGAAATTATGTTTCAACCAGAAGAGGGATGTCCGCATCTGCAAGATCTGTGATCGAACCTTTATATAAAGAGTTGCTTGCTGCAGAAGAGAACGGTGGCATGGATGCATCTTTGGCACTCTTAGAAGCATTTTTAAAAGATCATGACGGAAGCTTAGCTACATTCAACGAAACCATGCAAAAAATTCAAAACAGTTAATAGAAGGATAGACAATGATCGAATTTGACCAATCAATGAAAAAATTACGTTCTGTAAACGGATATTTAGGATCTGCAGTATTGAACTTTTCTGGTGAAACACTTTATATGGATGAAGAGAACACAAGCGTAGATATCGCATATTCAGCAAGTATCTTTAATGATGCATTTAGAATGATCTCTGAATCTTCTTTGGACGTGGGGTTTGCTGATGCCTCTTTGGTAGAGTCCAGAACGGAAGATGGACATGTTTTCCTTATCAATAGTTCTGGAGATGCAGGCGGAGACAATTTTTCCAAACTTACAACGTTTGCCATTTTTAGGGATGACGGGAATGTAGCCCTTGGAAAAATGATTATGGAGAAGACTGTACAAAGCATGTCTAAAGCCATGAATGAGCTGTAAGCTCATTTATGGTCTACCGCATCCTAATATGAAATCAAGTCTAAAAAGGTTTAGGTTTGGTTTTGTATTAAAATAGAGCATAGGAGTGGAGCATCAAAACATTATATCTTATACGGCATGCAAAATCAGACTGGAGTGATGGGTCGCTTAGTGACTTTGAGAGAGGATTGAAAAAAAAGGTCATAAAGACCTTGATACGATCAGTTCATATATGTCTCTTCAGAGGTTGAAACCGGATCTTATTTTATCAAGTTTAGCACTCAGAGCACAGACTACGGCGGATCAACTAGGTAAAAAGATCGGTTATGAAGGTAGGATCCATTATATGGAGGAACTTTATAATTCGCGTCCTGAAACGCTAATGAATATATTGACCCTTCAAGATGACAGCTATGAAACGATATTTTTAGTGGGACATAACCCGGAGTTGACTGAATTCGCAAATTTTTTGATAGAGACAAATTTCTCTAAACTCCCTACGTTGGGGGTATTGGCAATCAATCTAAATATAGACTCGTGGAATGATATCAGTGAAAAGTGCGGTGAAATAGATTTTTTCATACAACCTAAACAGTTTAAGTACTATATGCCAAAACAGATACGCACAACACTGCCTCAAGAGAAATGAATATAGAGAATAAGGAAGAGAATGCAAGGTGATTTAAAGTCGAATTTTAAAACGATGGCTAACACTTTAAATAAATATGTTGAGTCAAAAGATTTAAACTATATAGAACAAATAGAAAAGCAATTTGAGTCACTTTTCAATGCCGAGGTTGTAAAGCTTTGGGCATATGATGATAAGAATGAAATGCTGCACTTAATTGAAAGTGGCGATCAAGAAGCTGTTTCTTTAGTACCAAGTCTAACAAAACAAGCCATCACTGGTAAGTCTCCTGTGATTTCGAATCATAGTACCAGTGATAAGTATTATACTCCTGAAATAGATAATCCCCTAGAGTTAAAAGTAAAAGCTTTAATGATCTTCCCTATTATAAAGGGTAAGCGGGTCATAGGGGTATTACGTATATGGAGAGGCTTAAAGCAAAAAAAGATCTTTACCAGAAAAGATGAATCTATACTGAAATCATTTATGCCACTATTGACGAAATTGGTAGTGTGCGAAAAGATGGAAAAAGAAGAGATCATCGCATTTACAGATGACACTAAAGAGAATAAAGTTGTTTCTGATACTAAGTCTGTCGTAGCTCCAGAGACGAAAGATATACCAAGTAAAGTGAGCGATGAATTTACAGCACTGGAAAAGAAATTTGATGAGACTTTGGAAGAACTGGAGTTCTATAGAAAAAACGAAGCTGTATATAAAACCAAAATAGACAAATCTCAAAGTGAGCTAAAGAAATCAGAAGAAAAATGTAAGCAAATAGAAACATCTGCATTAGAACTTTCTTCTGAGATACAAGCCTATCAATCACAGATAAAAGAGTTAACCACACAACTCGAGATACTCAAAGAAGATCATGAACATTTAAAGCATGAGCTTAAGGAAGCTAATAAGAGTAATAATGTTCAAAACATCAAAGAAGAAAAATTAAAGAGGTCTTTGATAGAGAATAAGAGATTAGGAAAGCTCGATCAAAATATCGAATTTATACTTGAGGAAGTGCACCATCTTTTCGAAAAAAATGAGTATGCATATATGTTGTTTGAGCTATTGGTTTTTTCAATTGCCTCCCGAAAAGGTATGGAAGACTTGGAGGAAACATTAAGAAAAACAAAGTTGGTACCCGACATGCTAGAAGGGTATTATTTTAATGGAAACCTTAAGGTCCATAATGAAAAATGTATGATTCAAGATTTTGTGAAGAGCATAGAAAAGTATAAACATAACATTTTCCCGGAGATGATGGATTTTAATATTGTCGTAGAGAATGAGATTCCTGCATCTTTAGTATTTGATGCACCTAAAATACAGAGTATATTTCTACACCTTCTAATGGATCTTTATCAGTTTGCTGAACATAGCAAACCGGTAAATATACATTTTGCCTATAAAAATAAATTTCTAACTATTGAGATTGGCAGTACTGTGTACCAAAAAAACAGTTTGTTCAAATCCGTGTTAAAACAAATGAAGTTAACCGGAAATGAAAAAGGGAGACATGGCTTGCAATTAAGTATAAAGTTAATCAAAAGACTGAAAGGTGAAATAGAATCTGTGTATGAAGATGAATATTATAAATTTGTCTTTTCTGTTCCTGCTCAAGTGATAAAGATCTGATATTATCCATAGACTTTATGGGTATCAATGATACTTTGTTGTAAAATAACTTTTTTAATAGCCATCTATTAGGTGAAGTCAAACAGGGATAATTATGAAGAAAGATATGATACACGTTTACGGTGCAAAAGAAAATAATTTAAAAAATATAAATCTGAGCATCCCTAAAAACCAACTGGTAGTCGTTACCGGAATTTCGGGAAGTGGTAAGTCTACTTTGGCCTTTTCCACTTTGTATGCGGAAGGTCAAAGACGTTATATAGAGTCACTCTCTTCGTATGCACGGCAGTTTTTGGGGCGTGTAGGAAAACCTGATGTCGATAAAATAGAGGGGTTGACCCCTGCTATTGCGATAGACCAGAAGACCACCTCTAAAAACCCGCGTTCCACTGTGGGAACGATCACTGAGATCTATGATTACTTGAGATTACTGTTTTCACGTGTCGGTGAACAGCATTGTCATGAGTGCGGAAAGCCTATCTCTTCGATGTCCGCTTCTGATATTATAGAAGAGGTGCTAAAACTGCCTGATGGGGCAAAACTCATGATCATGGCCCCGCTGGTCAAAGAGAAAAAAGGTACCTTTGCAGACATGCTGGAGTCTCTTCGCCACAAAGGATATGTCCGTGCGATGATCGATGGGGTGATGGTGCGTCTTGATGATGAGATAGAACTTTCCAAAACAAAAAAACACACCATTAAAGTGGTGATCGACAGAGTCGTTGTCAAAGAAGAGAGCCGTGACCGTATAGGACAGGATGTGGAAAAAGCACTCAAAGAGAGTTACGGCGAGATGGAGATCGAAGTACTCAATTATGAAGAGTTGGAACTTGATAGACAGCATATCCATTACTCTGAACACTTGGCCTGCTTTGACTGTAAACTGAGCTTCGAACCTTTGGAACCGGTAAGCTTCTCTTTCAACTCACCTAAGGGTGCCTGTCCGACCTGTGATGGCCTTGGGATCCGTTATGCGATAGATCTGAAGAAGGTCATAGACCAGGAACTCAGTATAGACAAGGGTGCTGTCAAGATCATGTACGGGTTTAATAAGAGTTATTACACCAAATTCCTCAATGCTTTCTGTGAACAAAATGAGATAGACATCCAACTCCCTTATGGTGAACTTGAAGCACACCAGCAAAAGGCCATCCTTTATGGAAATGGGAGTACGGTAGATTTCGTATGGAAACGGCATAAGCTCAAACGTGAATGGCCCGGAGTCGTGAAGTTCGCACATGACATGTTCAAAGAGGAGAAAGACCTTTCTGAATATATGACTGAAAAGGTGTGTGACAAGTGTCATGGGCATAGACTCAGACCCCGTTCTTTAGCGGTGAAGATAGAGGGGAAAAATATCGCAGATATCATTGATATGCCTATCGAAAAATCGTATGCCTATTTCGCAGATGAAAAGAGTTTTTCCCACTTGAATGAGCAGCAGAAGATGATAGCAGAATCCATACTTAAAGAGTTGTATGAAAGACTCTATTTCCTACATGATGTGGGGCTGGGCTACATTACTTTGAGCCGTGATGCAAGAAGTATCTCAGGGGGAGAAGCACAGCGTATACGTATCGCTTCCCAGATAGGTTCCGGACTGACGGGAGTGATGTATGTACTGGATGAGCCGAGCATTGGACTGCATGAACGTGATACGATGAAGCTCATACGTACACTTAACTCTTTGCGTGACAAAGGGAATTCCGTGATCGTAGTGGAACATGATAAAGAGACCATACTTGCAGCCGATTACATTATAGATATCGGTCCTGGAGCAGGTGAGTTTGGTGGAGAAGTAGTATTTGCCGGTGATGCAAAGAAATTGGCCAAAGCCAAGACCCTGACAGCAGACTATATGTATGGCAAGAAAGTTATCTCTTACACGCATGACAAGCCCCAAAATGAGTGGATAGAGATCAAAAATGTGACGATCAACAATATCGAAAAACTTGATGCGAAGATCCCTTTGGAGAATTTTGTGTGTGTTACAGGTGTCAGTGGAAGCGGTAAAAGTTCATTGATCCTTCAAACGCTGCTTCCTGTGGCAAGAGAGATACTGAACCATGCAAAAAAGGTGAATAAAGTCGATGGTGTAGAGATCACAGGACTGGACAAACTTGATAAGGTCATCTATCTGGACCAAAGCCCGATAGGGAGAACACCGCGTTCCAACCCTGCAACCTATACCGGTATTATGGATGAGATACGTAAACTCTTTGCGCAAACCAAAGAGGCAGAACTTCGCGGGTACAAGATAGGCCGCTTTTCATTTAACGTGAAAGGTGGACGCTGTGAGAAGTGCCAGGGAGATGGACAGATCAAGATCGAGATGCACTTCTTGCCGGATGTCTTGGTAAAGTGTGATGCCTGTGACGGTACACGCTACAATGCACAGACTCGAGAAGTGTTGTATAAAGGAAAGTCTATCTCCGATGTACTTGGTATGAGTGTAGGTGAAGCACTGGAATTCTTCAAAGCGATCCCGGCTATTGCGGTCAAGCTGAAGACATTGACAGATGTTGGACTGGATTATATCACCCTGGGACAAAATGCTACCACACTTTCAGGGGGAGAGGCGCAGCGTATCAAGCTGAGTAAAGAGCTAAGCCGTAAAGATACAGGCCAAACCCTTTATGTGTTGGATGAACCGACTACGGGACTTCACTTTGCTGATGTGGACAGACTTACAGGTGTATTACACCATTTGGTCGAATTGGGTAATTCAGTGGTCGTCATCGAACATAATCTGGATATGATCAAAAATGCAGATTACATTATAGATATGGGACCTGAAGGTGGAAATAAAGGCGGACTTGTCATTGCTACAGGTTCACCGGAAGAGATAGCAAAAGAGTATAAAAAAACAGGGTCTTATACCGGTGAGTATTTGGCCAAAGAATTGGAAGGAAAAACAGTATGAAAACGATCACGATCATAGACACATTCGGATTTTTCTTTCGTTCCTATTTTGCACTTCCTCCTCTACGTAATTCGGAAGGTTTCCCGACAGGGTTGTTAACCGGATTTGCCAATCTTGTGGACTCTTTACACCGTGACCACAGTACCGATTACCTGGTTTTTGCTCTGGATGCAAAAGGCAGAACTTTCCGTAATGATCTCTATCCGGAGTACAAGGCCCATCGTGAAGCAGCACCGGATGATCTGATCAAACAGCTTCCTGTAGCTATAGAGTGGATAGAACAAATGGGGTTTGCCAATCTGTCAAGAGAAGGGTTTGAAGCAGATGATGTGATCACGACAGTCACCAAATTTGCCAGAGAAAAAGGTTTAAAAGTACGTATTGTCTCGCATGATAAAGATCTCTACCAAATGATCGATGATGGCGTTGTGGTCATGTATGACTCTGTAAAAAAGCAAGAAGTAGATGAACAGGCATGTGTGGATAAATTTGGTGTACGTCCTAAAGACTTCATCAATTTTCAAGCCATACTCGGAGACAGTTCAGACAATATCCCCGGTGTAAAAGGGATAGGAAAAGTCGGTGCAGCAAAATTGATCAACCAGTATCACACACTTGAAGCGATCTATGAAGATATCGAAAACTGTGGTACACCGCGTATACAGAACCTACTTTTAGAGAGTAAAGAGAATGCTTTCTTGTCCCGTGAACTGGTGACTATGAGATCAGATGTCTTCAAAGATTTAGATGTGGAAAGTTTTGTCTTTGAAGACAAGAACTACCTCTCGTGCCTACTTGAAGAGTTTGAGAAATATGAGATGAAGCAAGCCATTAAAAAAGCAAAAGTAGGGCTTGAAGAGACAGATTGTCCGGTAGTGGAAAAACCAAAGAGCGCAGCACTCAGTTTTGAAGCGATCACGTTAGACAGCAAAGAGAAGTTAAACAGTGTGATAGAGAGTATAGAGAAAGATGCGATCGTCGCTTTTGATACAGAAACCACTGGACTGGATACCAAAACAGCAAACCTGGTAGGGTTCAGCTTCTGTTTCGATGCACAAAGATCCTACTATGTACCTGTGGGGCATAATTACCTGGGTGTAGAAGCACAGGTAAGCTTGGATGATGCGATCAGTGCACTCAAAAAGCTCATGACATTCCAGGTCGTGGGACAAAATCTCAAATTTGACTTTTCATTACTCTATAACCAGTTTAACATGGAACCGATCATACCTTATGCCGATACGATGATCATGGCGTGGCTTTCAAACCCGGGAAGTAAAGTGGGGCTTGACACACTGGCCAAGACCTTTTTCAAATATGAGATGAAACCTTTTAAAGAGATGGTAAAGAAAGGAGAGGATTTTTCAGCAGTAGCCATAGAGGATGCCACTTTTTATGCAGCTGAAGATGCCTGGATGACCTATTTGCTCTATGGTGTGATTAAAAAGAAAATGGAACTCTCTTCTTTGACACATCTTCTGAAGGAAGCTAAAAATGTAGAGTACCCGTTTATCAATGTACTGATACGTATGGAAAACCTGGGTATTAAGATCGATCCTTCCAAACTGGAAGCACTACAAAAAACGCTTAGTGAAGATCTGGCTACTTTGACTTCGGAGATCTATGAACTCAGCGGTTCTGAGTTTAACATCAAATCTACACAACAGTTAGGTGTCGTACTCTTTCAGCAGTTGGGACTCAAAGGCGGTAAGAAAACCAAAACAGGATACAGTACCAATGAAGCAGTCTTAAGTGCATTGGTAGGTGAGCATCCTATTATTGAGAAGATCCTTGAGTACCGTGAATACCAGAAGATACTATCTACCTATGTGGATCCTTTACTTAAGCTGGCCAATAACGATGAGCACAGTCGTATCTATACTTCTTTTGTACAAACGGGTACAGCGACAGGACGTTTAAGTTCGCGTGATCCTAACCTGCAGAATATCCCTGTACGTTCAGCACTCGGGCGTTCGGTAAGAGAAGCTTTTGTGGCTAAAGAGGGCTATAAACTGGTCAGTATCGACTACTCTCAGATAGAACTTAGACTGCTTGCACACTTTTCCAAAGATGCCGCTTTAATGGATGCCTTCAATCAAGGAACGGATATTCACCTTGCGACTGCCATCAAACTTTTTGGAGAAGAGGAAGCTAAAGAGAAACGTAACTTGGCAAAATCGGTGAACTTTGGGCTTCTTTACGGTATGGGACCGAAAAAACTCTCTGAGGATGTCGGTATTCCACAAGCAGAAGCCAAGGAGATCATCAAGAACTATTTTGCATCATTCCCCACAGTGAAAAGCTTTCTTGAAGGGATCCAGGAACGTGTCAAGATAGACGGTTATGTGGAAACCATACTGAAAAGAAGACGTATCTTTGACTATGAAAATGCCAACGGTATGCAAAAAGCAGCCTACATGCGTGAATCGGTCAACACCGTTTTCCAAGGCAGTGCCGCTGACCTTATCAAACTCTCTATGAATCAAATAGATACGATGATACGAGAAGAGAATCTGGATGCCTTTATGCTTTTACAGATACACGATGAACTCATTTTTGAAGTCAAAGAAGAGAAAGTAGAAGAAATCTCCAAACGTTTTGTGCATACGATGGAGAATATCTTGGAGTTGGATGTGCCATTGGAGTGTTCAGTCAGTGTAGGCGACAGCTGGGGAGAGTTAAAGTAACATGATGCAATCCTATTTTGATGAGAATTTTGTACAGTTGCCCCGAGGCTCTTTTCTTATGGGTTCTGATGACGTACTTGCCAAAGAGAGAGAAAAACCTGTACATGAAGTACATATCAACTATGATATTGCGATGGCTAAGCGACAGGTGACCGTGGAAGAGTATATGCTCTTTGCACAGGCTACAGGCGCAGAAGTACCTGAAGAGAGGCATGAACATCTTGGTTTGGATGTACCTGTAAGACGTGTGCGTTATCATGATGCCAAGGCATATTGTGCATGGAAAACACAAAGAGATGGTGTGACCTACCGTCTTCCTACCGAAGCAGAATGGGAATATGCTTGCCGGGCAGGAAGTACCGGAAATTATTGTTTTGGCGATGATGAGAAGGAATTTGGTGACTATGCCTGGTATACGGACAACGCTGAAGGTGTGACACATGATGTCGGTACCAAAAAACCCAATGCATGGGGATTGTACGATATGCACGGAAATGTATGGGAGTGGTGTGCAGACTGGTATAGTGAAAGCTATGACAACACACCTACAGACGGGTCAGCCTATAAGATACCCAATGAGAAGGGTAGGGTCTTGCGTGGCGGTTCTTGGAACGGGAGTGCCGAGAACAGCCGTTGTTCTTCACGCATCAATTTGGGTTCTGGCGGGCGAAACTATTTTATAGGATTTCGTGTAGTGATAGAATTACAGAGTGAGGGTTCTTAGGTAACAGTTCCCTTCTATTGTCCCTACAATAGGCGTGAAATTTTGAGGATTAACGTTCGGTTAGTAAACATCCGTTATAATCTTCTACTCAATCGTATAAGGGGATATTAAGAGATGAAGTATATTTTTTCCATGAAAATGGCTGTGTTTATGTTGTTTGCTTTTGGTGCGCTGATCGGTACTGCAACATTTATCGAAAATGATTATGGTACGGAAACTGCAAGGGCACTGATCTACAAAACACAATGGTTTGAAGTCTTTTTGGGCTATTTTATCGCTATTCTGATCTACAATATCCTCAAATATAAAAGTTACAAAACCAAACCTGCTGTTTTTCTTTTTCACTTCTCTTTCTTAGTTATCGCTCTAGGTGCAGTTGTCACACGTTACATAGGCTATGAAGGTATCATGCACATACGTGAAGGTGAATTAAGTCACACCATGGTTTCAGATGCAAAGGTTTTACAAGTGCATGTGACACAAGGGGAGAAGAGTGCTACGCTTGAAAAAGAACTTTATTTCTCGACGATGACACATAATACGGTAACTGAGAGTGTCATGGTTGGTGATAAAGAAATAAAAGTGGAACTGCTCAAATATTTGCCGACTGCTCAAGAGAAGGTCATACCGTCTGAAAAAGGAAAAAAACTTTTAGAACTTAAGATCTCAACAGGTCAAAAAGGTGAGATCTACTATATCGCTAAAGGCGAAAGAAAAGATTTTGGCGGTTTTTACCTGGGATATGACATTGAACCTACAACCGATAAACCGACTTTCCTTATCAAGGAAGATGGTGCAGGCTATAAAGTAGATTTCCCGTTTACACTTCAAACACTCAATATGAACGATAGAAGTTCAGGTGAATTAAATGCAGGTATAAATGAGTTCAAGAACAGAATGTTATACCGATTTGGATCGAATGCGATCGTTTTGAAAGATATACATGAAAAAGCGATCGTGGAGTTGGAATCTCACGATCTTAAGACAAAAAAAGGTCAGGCAGAGTATATGCAATGGAAAGTCAGTGTAGGGGATCAAAGCAAGATCATTATTACACGTCCATATCAAGGTAGAATGGGAAAAATTAAGCAGATAGATCTTAATGGTGTACATATCGATATGCGTGTAGGCGCCAAACTGATCGATCTGCCGTTTTCCATCAAACTCGAAAACTTTGAACTGGAACGTTATCCGGGTTCTATGACACCTGCATCATACTCCAGTGACGTCGTACTGATAGACAAAGAACAGAATATCAATATGCCGTATAAGATATATATGAACCACGTGCTTGATCATAGAAACTACCGTTTCTTCCAGTCTTCCTATGACCAGGATGAAAAAGGTACCGTACTTTCTGTGAACCATGATCCGGGAACTCTGCCTACCTACATCGGATATATCTTGCTGACGATCGGAATGATATGGTCACTTTTTGCACCTAGCGGAAGATTTCAAAAACTTCTTAAGGGAGCAAGAAAACTACAGACATCTGCTGCAGCAGTGGCTTTTGTGGCACTGCTGGCACTCAATCCGCAACATCTGAATGCTGCAGCACCGACCATCGATGATGAAATGCTAAAAACGATGCGATCCTATGATGCTGATCATGCAAAGAACTTTGGAAAAATCGCAGTACAGGACCATCAGGGACGTATGAAACCTATGGATACGGTCGCCCATGATGTGATCGCGAAGATCACAGGAAGATCACTCCTTTTTGATCTGGAACCTACACAAATGTTACTGGGTATGATCATGCAGCCGGATCTGTATCAGAATGTACCGATGATCAAAGTCGGGCATAAAAAGATCGCGGTAACACTGGGTCTGCCAGAGAATACAAAATATGCAAGATTTACAGATTTCTTTTCAGAGGAAGATAACGAGTATAGGATCTTTTCAGCAGTGACAGAGGCCAGTCAAAAGAAGCCACTGGAAAAATCGCAGTATGATAAAGAACTTATCAAGATAGACGAAAGGGTCAATGTTGCCTTTATGGCATATCAGGGGTCTCTTTTACGTATTTTCCCAAAACCAAATGATGCCAACAACAAATGGATGGCACCTCTGGATGCGATCAAAGTATTTCCTAAGGAGCAGGCTGATGCTGTCAGAATGGCTACGGCTGCCTATTTCCAAATGGTTGCACAGGGACTTAAATCAGGTGATTGGTCAAGGGCTGATCTTGCACTGACAGGGATACGTCAGTACCAGGAAAAATACGGATCTGCAGTGATACCAAGTAAAAGGCATATAGATATGGAGATCAAATACAATAAATTTGGACTCTTTGGTAAGCTTGTACCGCTCTATCTTTTATTGGGTATCGTACTTTTGATCTTTGCATTTATCAATGTACTAAAACCTGCATTCTCTATGAAATGGATCATGCGTGCAGCACTCGCTGTGCTTATCGTCGGGTTCGCTCTGCATATTGTCGGATTGGGTATTAGATGGTACATTTCAGGACATGCACCTTGGTCCAATGCTTATGAATCTATTGTCTTCATTGCAGCTTCTACGGTGTTAGCAGGTATTATCCTGGCCAGACGTTCACCGTTTGCCTTGGCAGGTACGGCTATCTTGGCAGGTGTGACGATGGGAGTAGCCCATATGAACTTCATCAACCCTGAGATCACGAATCTTGTACCGGTACTGAAGTCATACTGGCTGATGATACATGTGGCAACTATTATCTCTGGTGATGGTTTCTTCGGTCTTGGTTCTATCTTGTCCCTATTGGTACTGATACTCTATATCATGAGAGGTAAAAACGGCAATGAAAATATTGACCGATCCATCAAAGAGTTGACAAACCTTTCCGAGATGGGACTGATCATAGGTCTTTTCCTATTGACCATAGGTAACTTCCTTGGCGGTGTCTGGGCAAATGAGAGTTGGGGACGTTACTGGGGCTGGGATCCTAAAGAGACTTGGGCAGCAGTGACGATACTTATCTATGCAACCGTACTGCACTTAAGATTCATCCCGGCATTGAAGTCAAACTTCATCTACAATGTCACTGCCACATGGGCGTACTCGACAGTACTGATGACATACTTTGGTGTAAACTATTATCTCTCAGGTTTACACTCTTATGCAGCAGGTGATCCGGTGCCTATTCCTATGTGGGTCTATTATGCCGTTGCAGGATTGTTTGTATTGACAGTTCTGGCTGCCAGAAATAGAAAGTTAAGCTAAGTTAACTATATAAGGTAACTACTATACGGCGACTCCCGCCGTGATCTCTATGTTCTCCAAGGTAGATCCCCTGCCACGTACCAAGATTCATCTTTCCATGTGTGATAGGAATAGTCAGTGAACTTCCAAGCAGTGAAGCTTTGATATGTGCTGGCATATCATCTGACCCCTCATACGTGTGGATATAGTAGGACTTGTCATCAGCAATGTCAGTATAAAAGTTTTCCATATCCTCTCGTACGGTAGGATCGGCATTTTCATTGATACTCAGCGAAGCGCTGGTATGTTTGATAAACAGGTGTAAAAGCCCAGTCTCAGTGGAGGGCATCGAAAGTAGCGCTTGTTCTATCTCAGAGGTAATGAGATGGAACCCTCTGGACTTTGGTGATAGTGTGATCGTCTCTTGATATATAGCCATAGTGAAGTATACACTATTTAACGGCTTTTTTATCCTTATTCCAAACGAAGCTATTATCGAGACTATTAAGAGTTATCTCTTCTCTTTTGTATTATAATTTATTATCTTACAAAAAAGGACAAGCATGTTAGAAGAGTTTAAAAAGTTTCTGATCAAGGGAAATATGGTAGATATGGCAGTGGGGTTTATATTTGGTGGGGCCTTCGCTACAGTCGTGAAGTCTATGGTGGCTAATGTTGTAATGCCTCCGGTCGGACTGCTTATAGGGAGGGTGGATTTCTCTCAACTTTTTATCGCACTTGATGGCAACAGTTATGAAAGTATGGCTGCTTTGGATAAGGCTGGTGCACCAGCGATCAAGTACGGTATGTTCATTAACGATGTGATCTCATTTGTGATCCTGGGATTTGTTGTATTTATGTTCATTAAAGCCTATAATAGACTCAAAGAGCCTGAAGCAGCTAAAGCACCGACAACAAAAGTATGTAGTGAATGTGCTGAGACCATCCCGGTTGCGGCTAAAAAATGCGGACACTGCGGAAATACGGACGTCTGATAGACACTATACTATTTTGGATAACTTGAGCCAAAGATGAATGTGCTCAAGTTTGAGAAAACCTTAACAATGTATATCTTTTATAAGGTTTATGCTGCTTAGGCTGATTGTTTTTTACTCTCTTCTATCGCCAGTAAAACACCATCCCAAAACTTTATTCTAGCTCTGATCGCATGGAGGGCAGCTTCTTCAGCTTCTACGATCTTTGCTTCATCTCCCTCACATAAAAGGTCCAGCATACGCAAAGACATCGGCCCGTGATGATCCCCATCAAGCTCTATATGACGATCGAGATAATAATGAAAGACTTCTGCTTCCTCTCGTGATATTTTCATTTTATCCAGCAATGCACGGAACATTTCCGGGATAATATGTTCTCTCCCCAATGCAAATGCTGCAGCGATCACATGAGGTTTATCGCTATGGATAAAGTTAAATGTCGTTTCCATGAACACTTTGGCAGGAGAGGGTATTTGAACCGTGTTCAGTGCACTCTCCAAAGAATCTGATGTCACTTTGTCTATAAATTCGTTAATAAGGCTGTTGCTTCCTTTTTTTACCTCTTCCATAGCTGTTCTATAAAGATTAAAATGACTGGTGTAGGTAGGTGTGCCATCTTCCAGAGGGATCCCTTCATCTGATTCTTCCTCTAGTACAATGTCATTGATAAAACGCTGCACCTGCGCATCACCATGAGGAAGCCAAGGTGTGCTTGCCGGTGCAATTTGATGTTGCAGGTATTTGACCAAGGACATAAAATCCCAGACTGAGTAGATGTGATGTTGCATGAAGATGGTGAGATCATCCATGTCTTGTACCGATGCATAAACGGGGTGGGTTGCAAGCTCTTTTCTTAAGCGTTTTACATTGTCAAGTGGGAAAGTTGTCATAGGTCATACTCTTTGTTTTTTATCAAGAAGTCTAACTAAAATAGTTAAATTATGCCAGTTTTGTCCCAAAGTAACAGTGTAGATGAGACATTTGCTACTTTAGGACTCGAAAACTATTTAAGGATCCTCTTTATCGCTTCCGAACAGGTAGTAAGGCCAACAGCGCCTGTTACTGCAACACACGAACCTTTCTCTATACATTTCGCCTGTTCAGGAGAAAAGACAACAGTAAAATTTCGGTCAAATTTTGCTTTTTTGAGTTCGTTGCGTATTTTTCTTGCAAGTGCATCTCCATGGGTTTTCCAAATGGAAGTGACTTCGATCTTGTTGGTATCATAACGCTTGGCCGAACCCAGTGCCATGATAAGCTTTTTGTAACACTTTTTAGCCACTTCTATCTTCACTTTAGTCGTATCTGCGGCATCTATGACAATGTCATACGGTTCAAAATCAAACTCTTGTACCCAGGCCACGGTCATATGCTGATGTATGGTCTTGATGCCGGGGTAAAGATCTTTCAGACGATCAACCTTGATCATCCCTACAGCTTCTGAACCTATCTGTCGGTTCTGGTTGGTCTCATCATAGATATCATAGTCCAGTATGGTAATGTCACTTACACCTGAGCGGTAGAGACAGTCAAGTGCATAAGAACCTACACCACCAACACCCAGAATAAGGATCTTTGCTTCTTGTAACTTTTCAAAATTTTCATCTCCAAAGAGCATACGGCAGCGTTGGAATCTCATAACCATGCATCCAAAGATTTGATATCGTCATAGCTTGTCATGTCCAGATGTACAGGGGTAATGGAAACATAGCCATCGTTGATCGCTTCAAAGTCTGTGAGATGTCCTTGTGTTTCCATCCACCCTAGAGCCGGTAGACCTATCCAGTAGTACTCTTTACCCCGAGGATTATGATGTACTTCAGCATGGTGTGTATAGAGACGGTTACCCGCACGTGTTACTTTAAAGCCGTTACACTCTGAAGTTGGTACAGGAGGGATATTGATATTTAAAAATTTACGTGGGGGCAGAGGGAATTCATCGGCAAATATCTTTTCTACGAGGGTGACGATGCTTTTTTGTGCCAGTTCATATCCGAACTCCTTGATACTCTCACCTTTGTCTTTATAGACTTGGGAGATGGCAATGCCCGGGATTCCCTGTAGTACGGCTTCCATTGCCGCGGATGCTGTACCGGAGTATGTGATGTCCTCACCCATATTTGCGCCTATATTGATGCCTGAGATGACAATATCGGGTCGCTTCTCTTTGGTAAAAACCTTATTTAGTGCGAGAAACACACAATCTGTAGGTGTCCCGTCATCCAGTTTATAAAAATCCTTTTCGACCTCGACAAAATTAAGGGGTCTGGTCAATGTCAATGAGTGTCCGCACGCTGATTTCTCTGTGGTTGGTGCTACTACACTGACATGACCTAAAGGTTTGAGTGCTTCAACCAGTGCCATAAGTCCCTCAGACTCAAAACCATCATCATTGGTGATTAGTATTTGCTTACGACTCATCATTTAGTGCTTCGCTTGTACTGAATTTTAATTCTTGTCATTCTTTATACTTTAGATGTAGAGTTCTTTTATGAATTTTAAAAGAAGTCCATTATTTTTTCGGTATTATAACCTTTTTGGTATAATACCTCCAATTAACTATAAATGAATCATTTTAAAGGATCTATCGTGCAAAAAGAGCCGATGTTACAAACAACTTACAAGAAACTATCAGAAGAACTTGAACATTTAAAATCTGTAGAGAGAGGTGCTATAGCCAAAGTCATCGATGAGGCAAGAGAACTCGGTGACCTTAAGGAAAATGCAGAGTACCATGCTGCCAAAGACAAACAGGGCTTGATGGAAGCACGTATTGCAGAACTTACGGATATAGTAGGTCGTGCACAGGTCGTAGATCCTTCGACTTTGCCGCATACAAGAGTGAGTTTCGGATCAACAGTAGAATTGACAGACCAAAATACAGGTGAAGAGGTACACTATACTATCGTAGGTGGTACAGAATCAAACCCTTCTAAAGGATTGATCTCTATCCAGTCTCCTATGGCTCGTGCACTGATAGGTAAAGAAGAGGGAGATGAAGTCTCATTGGTACTTCCTAGCGGTAAAAAGACATATGATATCGAAGAGATCTCTTACAAAGAGATCATCCTAGATTAAGAAGGTATAAGATGGTAAAAGTAGGTGTTGTAGGAGCCAGTGGATACACAGGACTTGAACTGGTGAAGATGTTGGTGACCCACAGTGGCTTTCAGTTGACCTATCTTGCCACAACGCAGGGAGATACAATGATAGAGAAACTGCATCCTTCATTGGTAGATGTCATTAGCCTGCCTGTTGAAAAAGCAGATGCCAACTCTGTGGCTGAACGCTGTGAACTTGTTTTCCTGGCCCTTCCTCATAAAGCCTCTATGGGCTTTGCTAAATTGCTTTTGGATAAAGGGGTCAAAGTTGTCGACCTTTCTGCAGATTACCGTCTAGAGCTTGATACATATGAAGCACACTATTGTGCCCATGAAGATAAAGCGCATTTGGGTGATGCAACGTATGCACTGATCGAGTATTACAGAGAAGAGTTGAAGGGTACAAGCCTTGCTGCAGGTCCTGGTTGTTATCCAACGGCAACACTGCTGGGTATTTTACCGTTCATACCGTATCTTGATACCTCTGCACCTCTTTTTGTCGATGCAAAGTCCGGTGTGAGCGGTGCAGGTAAAACACTGAGCGAGACGGCACATTTCGTGACGATCAACGATAATATCTTTGCTTACAACCCGATCAAACACCGACATGCACCCGAAATAGCAGAGAAGATAGAAAAAATACACGGTGCTAAGATGAATGTCAATTTTGTGCCTCATCTCATTCCTGCGACACGTGGTGAACTGGTCTCTGTCTATGCGACGTTAAAAGAAGATATCGATCCGATGGAAGTGTTGAAAAAACACTATGAAAACGATCCGTTTATCCGTATCAGAGAAACACCGGTCGATATTAAAAGTACGGCAGGCACACACTTTTGTGACATCTTTGCAGCCAAAAACGGCAATGCACTTTTTGTCTCTTCTGCCATAGACAACCTCTTGCGTGGTGCAAGTTCGCAAGCACTTGTGGCTGCGAACTTGATGTGCGGATATGATGAAGGTATGGGCATCCCGACGATCGCCTATATCCCATAAAAATCACTCATTGATATTTTTTATCAATCACACGAAGTGTGTTTTTGTCACTGTGAACGCCCTTGAAAGCGAAGCGATTCGAGAACAGTGACGATTTTTTTGCTTCGTTTTTTTCTAAAAAAAATGACGAGAGAAACAACACCTCAAGTAAGATAAGAGGTAATTTTAGAAATGAAAGGGTCGCAATGTATATAATCAAGGAAAATGCCTTATTTATTGCCGACTCACATTATCCCCATCACGGAGATGCTTTTTTAGTATTACTGAAAAAGCTAGAGAGTGGAGAACTAGAGACCCCTCAGCTCTTTTTGATGGGTGACAACTTTGATCTGCTCTTTGGACATAATGATTACATTCAGACCTTTTCAAAAGAAGCCATAGATCTTCTGCAAACACTTTCACAAAAACTTGATATATACTACTTCGAAGGAAACCATGATTTTTGCCTCAAAGATGTGTTTCCGGATATTCATGTATACAGTAGAGAAGAGCAACCGGTCATGTTTGATCTGGAAGAGAAAAAAGTGGCGATCTCTCATGGTGACAAATATGCTACAGGATTGGGGTATGACCTCTACTGTAAACTCTTACGTAATAAAAAGACACTGACATTCCTTAAACCTTTTGAAAAGGCGATCATCGATCATCGTATGAAAAAGTTGTCAAAAAAGCATATCTGTTTTACCTTTTCTGGCTTCGAGAAAAGAGTGGAAGAGATACTGGAACACTACAGTGAAGCAGACCTTGTGATCGAAGGCCATTTTCATCAGTGTAAGACAGTAGGTACATACATCTCTTTGCCCTCATTGGCATGCCAGGGCATGGTCGGTGTCATAGAAGAGGGTGAAATGCACTTTAAGACACTTTAATGGTTTATATGACACTTTTTACAGTGGCCTTTTTCTCTGCCACACTACTTCCGTTAGGAAGTGAAGGGTTGCTTCTTTACGATATCTCTCAAAACAACTCTCTTATCCTCTTATGGTCCTTTGCAACACTGGGTAATACACTGGGATCTATGGTGAATTACTGGTTAGGGTTAAAAGGTGAAACCTATCTAGAAGAGAAAGGGCATCTTTCTGCACAAAAGATGGAAAAAGCAAGAGGTTTTTTTGACAGATATGGAGGGTGGACCCTCCTGTTGTCATGGGTTCCGATCATCGGGGATCCATTGACCTTTATTGCGGGGGTTTTACGTTATAAGTTCAAATGGTTTGCAACTATTGTAGCAGTAGCTAAAGGGACACGTTATGCTATCGTCATCTTTTTAGCAAGCAGTTTGTCTGTATAGAATGAACCAAATGGTATAAGCGAAAAAATAGAGTAGAGTGCCGTCTCTTTCAAAGTAAATCCAGCTTCTTTTTTCGCTTCAATGATCTGATAGATGAATGCAAACACGAGCAGACCATGTAACATACCTACGACTTTAGTGGCAATTGGATAGCCAAAACTGTATTTCATTGGCATAGCGATGAAGATCAGGATGATAAATGAGATCCCTTCTATTTTGTTGACCCAACGGAACTTTTGTAATTCAGACATAGTGTCTCCTAATTAAGATTTTTGTGAGTATATCAGAAGAAGTTTAACAATAATTGTTTTTAAGCTATAATGATTTATTGATACGAAAAGGGACATGATGAAAAATGAAAATGTAGTTGTAAAAAACATACCTGAATATGATTTTGATATTATCGAGATGCTTAAAGAGGGGTTTAGACGTATAGAAGGTGTCAAGGGAATATTTTTAGCTGCATTTATTGTCTATGTTGTTATCTCTGTGATCGTACAGATCATATTAGGTACTTTTTTCCCTTCTCCACCACCGCCTGCTGAACCAAATTACCTGAACCAGATGATCGTTACTATCTTAAGTTATCCGGTACTTATGCCGCTTATCGTAGGTGTTATTATGCTTGCCATCCACTATGCACGAGGAGAGCATATAGCATTTCAGTCTATATTTAATTACTATCATCTTACGGGTAGACTGTCATTAGCTGCGCTACTCATCTATATCATGACAGTGATAGGTTTTGTACTGCTTATTCTTCCGGGTATCTACTTGAGTATCGCTTATATCTTTACTTTACCGCTTATAGCTGATAAAGGCATGGATGTCTGGGAGGCGATGGAGCTTTCAAGAAAAACGGTCACAAAACACTGGTTTAAAGTTTTTGGTCTGTTTTTGCTACTCAGTCTCATTATGACACTGGGTGCATTAGCACTCGGTATAGGCCTCATTTGGGCAGTCCCTTTGTTATTTGTGACACTGTATGGATTACTCTATCCGTTGATCTTTGATGGAGTAGAGGCTTAAAGAGGTAGAATCCTGTTTGAAGAATAAGGATTCTGCGGGGCTTGGTCAACCTATGAGTTGACTACACAGATCAAAACGGTTGTGTGTCATTAAATGCACTTTTCCGTGGATATCCATCATCTCATCAAAGATACGTTTTGAAAGGGCAAATCCTACTTCCTGTTCTCTCTCTTCTCCGTCCATTGCTGCGAGGTTCATTTCGTCTATAATGTCTTTAGGTACAGAGATACCAGGGACTTTATCATCGATGAAGTTGGCCGTTTTAGCCCTTACGATAGGGAACTGACCTAAGACAAGCTGGGCTTCTTTTGCTGTATCGCGTATGCTCAGCGCTTTGGCTTCTTCAAAAAGCGCTAAGAGTTCTTTGGCATTTTCCAGGGTATATACCGGCTGGGTGATGATGGCACGTGCACCGTAATTGAGTTTCTTGATCATACGTTTTTTCAGGCTGTTCATATCTTTTGCAGTGGCATTGCTCACAGCAAACGGATAGATAGGTTTAGGTGCAGGATTTAATGGCTTATTACTGTAGTCAACCCCTTTGTTGAGGTGGTAGATGATACTGAGAAGCAGGGTAGAGTCACGTTCGAGCACACCTTTAACCTCCGGTTGGTCTGAATACTTTGCAGGGTCACCGGTTAGTGCCAGTATACAACGTAAATCAAAGTCATTCGCTCCAAGAAGTGTGGATTGCAGAGAGAGCTTGTTTTTGTCTCTCATACTCATCGTGGCAATGACAGGCTTTTCGAATGTCTGCTGTACTTTGATGGCAGAGAGTACACCTGACATCTTGAGTTTTGCCAAAGGGTTGTCTGTACATGAAAAACCTGTGACTTTGTTCTGTAGATCGTGTTTTTTAATGTCAGCGATGATACCATCTATGGAGGCACCGTGAGGAGGGTTTATCTCCACCGTAATGAACTTCTTATCGTTACAAAGAATGTCGCAAAATTTTTCAAACATGAATATACTCTTTATAGTTATAGTTTAATTAGTTATAATTCTACCTAAATAATGCATAGAGGGTTATTACAGAATGACCAAAGCATAATATATTAACAAATATTAAGTAGGGATTAGGATGAGTAAATTAGCAGTATTTGACTTTGATTCAACATTGATGGATGGCGAGACCATTGATTTTCTTGCAGCCCCACTTGGACTTGAAGAGCAGGTTGCAGCGATAACCGAGCGTGCAATGGCAGGCGAGTTGGATTTCTACAAGTCCCTTAGAGCAAGGGTAGCCCTGCTTGAAGGCCTGGAAGAGGAGAAGGTCAACGAGATCTGCAGCGATCTCCCAATGATGCCCGGTGCGCAAGAAGTAGTCACAGGGCTCAAAGAGAGAGGGTATACAGTGGTCTGTTTCTCAGGCGGTTTTAGAAATGCCACAAAACCAGCTTGTGAGAGACTGGGGGTGAATGCAGACTTCTCAAATTTCTTACATGCTGAAAATGGTGTACTTACCGGACAGGTAGGCGGAGAGATGATGTATAGTAATGCCAAGGGTGATATGATCACCCGTATGCAGGGACTGCTTGGTGTAGGTCGTGAAGATACCCTTGTCGTAGGCGACGGAGCCAATGACCTCAGTATGTTCGCCCATGCAGAGACACGTGTGGCATTTTGTGCAAAACCTGTACTGAAAGAGGCGGCTACGCATTGTGTAGAGGAGAAAGACCTCACACAGATACTTCAGATAGTAGACTCAATCTAATGCAAAATAACAGTTGTAGTATCAAAGGCATTGTACGACAACTGTTCGACTATAAAAAAGATGTCTTTTTAGGCAATGTACTTGCATTGCTCTCAACACTGCTTGTCGTCATCATTCCACTCTTTATCCCTATACTGGTCGATGAGCTTTTACTGGGACAGGACCATGGATTCATCACTTGGATATCTGTACACCTCTTCACCTCGGACACCAAAGGGTATGTACTCTTTGTGTTAGCCCTTATCATCTTTCTTCGCGTCTCCAGCGTACTTTTAAGCATTATGCAAAGCAGAATATTTACGATCATATCAAAAAATATTACGTATAAAATGAGAGAGTCTTTACTGAAACATCTTAAATATGTTTCACTCAAAGAGTATGAGACGATGCGTGTCGGAGCGGTGACTTCCAAACTGGTCACGGATGTAGAGACGATAGACGGTTTTGTCAGCAGTACGATCTCTAAGTTCATCATCGCTTGTTTTGTGTTGCTTTTTTCTGCAGCGGTACTCCTGTGGATCCATTGGCAGCTTGCCCTGTTCATTTTGATCACCAATCCCATCGTGGTCTTCTTTACTGCCAAACTGGCACGAAATATCGGTAAACTTAAAAAAGAGGAAAACAAAGCGGTGGAACTCTTTCAGTCTGCATTGAATGAAACGTTGGAGCTCTTTCATCAGATACGTGCAGCAAATAAAGAAGCCTACTTCTTTGATAAGAGTGAAGTGAAGGCCAGGGAACTCAAAGAGCATGCTATTGCATACGGGTATAAGAGTGAAGCAGCGATGAAGTATTCTTACCTGGTATTTTTGAGTGGCTATGAGGTTTTCAGGGCAGTGAGTATCCTAGCGGTAGCATACTCGGATCTCTCCGTGGGATTGATGCTCGCTATTTTTTCATATCTGTGGGTGATGGTAACACCTACACAAGATATTATTAATTTTCAGTATGCACTCTCTACCGCCAGGGCAGCCTGTGCACGTATAAACAGCATCTATACGATGGAACAGGAACCACAAAGAGAAGAAGCGCACGATCCTTTTGCTTCTCAAGATGCTATTGATATAGAGGTAAAGGATCTTTCCTTCGCCTACCAGAAAAACAAAAAAATATTAACTAATATTAATATGCATATTAAGAAAGGGTCAAAGGTTGCTATCGTCGGTGCGAGTGGCTCTGGAAAGACAACACTTGCTAACATACTTGTAGGCTTCTATCCTTTGGTTGAGGGAGAGGTTATCTATGGAGGAGTTTCCAACAAGGCACTGAAACTTTCCACTATTAGAGAAAATATTCATCTCATCTTGCAACATCCTAAACTCTTTAATGATACAATGCTGTTTAATCTAACGCTGGGCAAAACGTACACTGCGGATGCAGTACAAAAAGCACTCGAGATCGCACAGCTTACGAATGTTATAGAGCGTTTAGATCTGGGACTTGATACGCTGGTCGGGAAAGACGGTATCAAGCTCAGTGGAGGGCAACGACAAAGAGTTGCGATAGCAAGGATGATCTTAGCTGACCCTAAAGTGGTGATCTTTGATGAATCAACCTCGGCTTTGGATGTGCATACAGAGGTAAAGCTCTTTGATGCACTGCATGACTTTTTGTCCCAAAAGACAGTGATCACCATCGCACACAGACTCAGTACCATTAAAAGTGCAGAGTTCATTTATGTGTTGGAAGATGGTGAAGTGGTTGATAGTGGTACACCAAAAGCACTATTGGCAAAAGATGAGAGTTATTTTTCCAGCATGGTTTAAAAAAGGTATACATTGGATATTTTTCAAGCGATAATCATCGGTATTATCGAAGGGTTTACAGAGTTCTTACCCATTTCATCCACAGGGCATATGATAGTCGCCAGCAAGTTCTTGGGGGTTTCCCAGGATGCGCTGACAAAAGCGTATGAGGTCATCATCCAATTTGCTGCGATCATGGCGGTCATGCTTATCTACAAAGAAAAGATCACTTTCAAGAAAGTAGCACTTTGGCAAAAACTCTTTGTTGCTTTTTTACCTTTGGCCATCGTAGGCTTTATTTTCAAAGATCAGATCAAAACACTTTTTACTGTTGAGGTGGTCGCATGGATGTTCATCATCGGCGGTCTTATTTTTCTTCTACTCGAATATTTTTACAAAGAAAAAGAGTGGCATATCTCTGAGGTGGAAGCAGTCACTTATAAACAGGCTCTATGGGTCGGTATTGCCCAGATATTTTCACTCATCCCCGGTACAAGCAGAGCAGGGGCCACCATTGTGGGCGGGTTATTGGTAGGTATGGACAGAAAAGCATCTGCAGAGTTCTCTTTTTTACTTGCGATTCCCGTCATGGCAGCAGTGACGGGGTATGACTTGCTGAAACACTATCAGGATTTTACAGATGCAAACTGGGGAGCATTTATTGTAGGATTCATTACAGCATTTATTGTAGCCTATCTCACGATCAAGCTTTTTTTGGCATTTATTCAGCGTTTTACATTTGTCGCGTTTGGTATCTATAGGATAGTGTTTGGAGTGATTTTATTGATATACATTTAAATTGAAAACAGATCTGAATTTATAGAACCTCCTGCGGGAGTTTCTTTTAAGTTCAAAACAAGATTTTTTTTGGACATGAATGAGGTATGCCTCATATTTTAAAGGTAAATAATGAAATTTAATGAATTTGATTTTCATGCTGATTTGGCAAAAGGTGTGAAAATAGCAGGCTTTAAAGAGCCTAGTCCTATCCAGGAGATGGCTATACCTATTATCTCTAACGGTAGTGATATGGTAGGTCAAGCCCATACGGGTACAGGAAAGACAGCAGCATTTGGTCTTCCTATGATGGATAAACTTGCCAAAGGTGAGATAGAAAGAGCATTGGTCATCACACCTACAAGAGAGTTGGCAACACAGGTAGCGGATGAACTCTATCATTTGGGACGTTTTGCAGGTATTAGAACATTGACAGTCTATGGTGGTGTAGGGTATGGACGTCAGATAGCACTGATACATAAAGGTGTACAGATCGTCGTAGCAACACCAGGAAGATTGAAAGATCTTTATAGAAAAGGGAAGATCGATGTGTTGAACCCTGAGATCGTTGTACTGGATGAAGCAGATGAAATGCTTGATATGGGTTTTCTTGATGAGATCAAAGAGATCTTTGAATATATTCCTCAGAACAGACAAACACTGCTCTTCTCTGCAACGATGCCTGAACCGATCAAAGAGTTGGCGAATAATATTTTGTATCAACCAGAGTATATCTCTGTTGTAGGTGATGAAGAGACGACAAACAACATCATTGATCAACGCTATTATGTGATCCATGAACACCAAAGAGATGAAGCGATCGTCAAACTCCTTGAAACAGAAAAGACCAATAAATGTATCATCTTCTGTCGTATGAAAAGAGAAGTAGACAGGTTGACCGAACATTTACAGGCATTGGGATTTAATGCCAATGGTTTACACGGTGACTTGGAACAGATGGACAGGGAAGTGGTCATTAAAGCCTATAGAAGGGGTGAAACAAAGATCATGGTGGCTACAGATGTCGCCGCACGTGGCTTGGATGTAAAAGATGTCACACATGTCTTTAATTATCATATTCCTTTTGACCCGCAAAGTTATGTACACCGTATTGGTCGTACAGGACGTGCAGGAAGAAGTGGTCAAGCTATCACTTTGGTGACAACCGAAGAGTTCAAAGAGCTTCAACGTATCCAAAAAGAAGTAGGTGCAGAGATGCGTTTAGCTACGATTCAAGGTGGCTCAGGACTGGATGATGCAAGCTGTGAATATTTGGCTGAACAGATCAGAAATATCCAGGTACATGACGATGCAGCAACATTATTGGAGTACATGGGTGATATGGACAAAGAGCTGCTTCTGACAAAACTCATTTCACGTATCATAGAAGAAGAACAGCAAAACATAGGAACGCAGATAGGTTTTGATCAAAATACTGTAGATCAGATGATTCAAGGATATGTAGAGGAACAAAAAGTTACGCGTAATAAGAATCGTAGAAAAAAGAGAAGATAATTCTTCTTTTTTACCTAATAACAAGCAAAACTATTTTAAAATCTGTAAACTTATAAAGTGAGGTCAATCACATGGAAATAGATTTAGTAAGCGAAGGCTTAAAATTTATGGTGCTGGGAATGCTGATCGTATTTATCTTTCTAGTTATCCTGGTTCAGATAATGAAGCTACAAGCTAAAATCATCAGTAAGTACTTCCCTGATAAAGCAGTTGAAGCAGCTCCTGTTTCAACCAATGCTGCACAGGAAGCTGAGAAAGAAGCACATCATGTTGCAGCTATCGTTGCAGCAATCAAAGAATTTCGCAAACAATCATAAAAACAAGGTATCGTAAATGGCTAAAAAATATATTGATGTAATGGACACAACTTTTAGAGACGGATTTCAGTCTGTCTTTGGTGGTCGTGTACTTATGGATGATTTCTTCCCTGCTGTAGAGGCAGCGAAGAATGCAGGTATTAATCACTTCGAATTTGGTGGTGGAGCAAGATTCCAATCACTCTTCTTCTACTTACAAGAAAATGCATTTGACATGATGGACGGTTTTAGAGAGATCGTAGGGCCGGATGCTAACCTTCAAGTACTTTCACGTGGTATCAACACAGTAATGCTTGATACTGGTAGCCGTGAAATGATAGAACTCTTCGCAAAAATGTTTAAAAAGCATGGTACAACAACCGTACGTAACTTTGATGCATTGAATGATGTGAACAATCTTGCATTTTCTGCAGAAATGATCAAAAAACATGGTCTTGACCATGAAGTAGTGGTAACAATGATGGACCTTCCTCCGGGATGTAAAGGTGCACATGATGTTGCTTTTTATGAAAAAACACTCAGAAATATCTTAGACTCAGGTATCTCTTTTGACAGCGTTTGTTTCAAAGATGCATCAGGAACAGCAAACCCTCATAAAGTCTATGAAACGATCACTATGGCTAGAAAGCTTCTTGGCGAGAGTGTACACTTGAGACTTCATACACATGAAACCGCAGGTGTTTCTGTAGCATCATATCTTGCTGCATTGGATGCAGGAGCAAATGGTATCGATATGGCAGCTTCACCTGTAAGTGGTGGTACCAGCCAACCGGATATCCTTACAATGCTTCATGCAACAAAAGGAACAGATTATAACCTTGGTGATCTACAGCTTGATAAAGTGCTTAAGTATGAAGAGAGACTTAAAGAGTGTCTTTCTGATTATATGATCCCGCCTGAAGCAACACAGGTATCACCGCTTATTCCATTCTCACCTATGCCTGGTGGTGCATTGACAGCCAATACTCAAATGATGAGAGATGCGGGAGACCTTGAGAAATTTGATCAAGTGATCGCTGCAATGAAAGAGGTTGTAGAGCGTGGTGGTTATGGTACATCTGTAACACCAGTAAGTCAATTCTACTGGCAGCAGGCATATGCCAACGTAATGTTCGGACCATGGAAACAGATCGCTCCAGGATATGGACGTATGGTACTTGGTTACTTCGGTAAAACACCGGTACAAGCAGATGAGGAGATCATCAAACTTGCATCTGATAAATTGGGTCTAGAACCAACGACAGAAAATCCTTTGGATATTGCGGATAGAGATGAAACAAAATCTATCGCACACTGGACAAAAGTACTTGAAGATGAAGGTTTGTCAACCTCAGATGAAAACATCTTCATCGCAGGTGCATGTGCAGAAAAAGGTATTGGGTTCTTGAAGGGTGAAAGTCCTCTCATGGTAAGAAAAGGTCAAGAAAATAATTGTAAGGGAGAAAAAGAGATGGCAGGAAATTATACAGTAGTAGTAGATGGTAAACAATATAGCGTACAAGTAGCAGAGGGTGAGGGAGATATCCAAATTGCACCTGCAGCGCCTGCAGCACAAGTAAATGCAGTAGCAGAAGCAGCAACACCGGCATTGGTACCAGGTGCAGCAGGAAGTGTGGAGATACACTCACAGACTCCAGGTAATGTATGGAAGATCGTGAAAAACCCGGGTGATACTGTTGCTGAAGGTGATGTGATCATGATCCTTGAAGCGATGAAGATGGAAATCGATATCGCTGCACCACAAGCGGGTAAAATTGCCTCAATTAATGTCAATGTCAACGATGCAGTCGCAGACGGACAACTTCTAGCCACGATGGAGTAGTCGGTATGAAGCTTAAACATCTTTTACTCTCGATGATGTTCGCTTTTACAGCACTCACATCAACAGTGCAAGCCAGTGTGCATGAAGCACCTGCTGCACCTGCACAAGAAGAACAAGCCTATGAACCTAAATCTATCACGCAACTTCTTGTGAGCTTTTTTGAAACTACAGGTCTTAATGCAATGGTAAACCCAGAAGAGGGTGTCAAGAATGGTCATGGTGATGAGATGAGTTTATTTGCCCAAAGTTGGGGTAAACTTATTATGTTTATTATCATTTTTCTTCTTTTCTATTTAGCTATCGCTAAAGGATTTGAACCACTTCTTCTTTTACCTATCGCTTTTGGTGGACTTCTCGCCAATATACCTATTGCCAATATGACAGGCGATCATGGAATGCTGGGTATTATCTATAATATGGGTATTGCTAACGAATTCTTCCCTTTGTTGATCTTTATGGGTGTTGGAGCGATGACAGACTTCGGACCACTTCTTTCTAACCCTAAAACAGCACTTCTTGGTGGGGCTGCTCAGTTCGGTATCTTTGGTTCATTGGTTGGTGCAGCAGCACTTTCTCAGTATACAGGAATGGTAGACTTTACACTGAAACAATCTGCAGCGATCAGTATTATCGGTGGGGCTGATGGTCCTACATCTATCTTTATCGCGTCGGCATTGGCACCGGAACTTCTTGGAGCAATCGCAGTTGCAGCCTATTCATACATGGCATTGGTACCAGTGATCCAGCCACCGATAATGAGAGCGTTAACAACAAAAGAAGAGCGTCAGATCGTGATGAAGACTACGAGAAAAGTAAATAGACTTGAAAAGCTTATTTTCCCTCTGATCGTTATTATGATGATCGCACTTATCTTACCGGATGCAGCACCACTTATGGGTTCTTTTGCACTTGGTAACTTTGCAAAAGAGTCAGGGGTTGTTGACAGACTTTCTAATGAGATGCAAAATTCACTCATTAATATTGTGACTATTTTCCTTGGTCTGGGTGTGGGTTCTAAACTTGCTTCAGATTCATTCCTGGTAGCTGAGACAATGGGTATTATGATCATTGGTCTTCTTGCCTTCGCTGCGGGTACAGCAGCAGGTGTGATCATGGGTAAGATCATGAACAAGTTCTCAAAAGAGCCTATTAATCCACTTATCGGCGCAGCGGGAGTTTCTGCGGTACCGATGGCAGCAAGGGTTGTAAGTAAAGTTGGTTCTGAAGAAAAACCGGGTAATATTCTACTCATGCATGCTATGGGTCCAAATGTGGCCGGTGTTATCGGGTCAGCTGTAGCAGCAGGTGTACTACTCTCTATCTTTAAATAAAACGTAGTATTACAGTTTGTGCTTCCTCTTTTGAGGAAGTATAAGTGAGCAAATAGAGACTATTTCCTCACTTATGCTTTAGCATGATAAACATAAGAAGCGGTACCGCTTGAGTACTCTACCGAAGAGAGAACTCAGTGTGAACGTAGTAAAGACGGACTTGGTTCGTTTTACATTAAAATAAAAAAGAAAGAAATAGGATACTTATGAGTACTAAAACGCCCAACGGACTTGATAAACTAGGATTGAAAGATATTGGAGATATCTATTACAATTTAAGTTATGACGAGTTGCAAGCGCACGAGGTAAACAGCGGAGAGTGTAAGATCTCAACATCAGGTACAGCAATGTGTGATACAGGAATCTTCACAGGACGTAGTCCTAAAGATAAATATTTTGTTGATCAAGCACCTTCAAACGAACATATTGCTTGGGGTGATGTCAATGCAAAGATCAGTAAGGAAGTATATGATGAACTTCTTGATCTTACGTTAACTCAACTTTCTGGCAAGAACATTTATGTGACAGATGTCTATGCTGGAGCAAGTGCAGCAAGTAAGCGTTCTGTACGTTTTGTGACAGAAGTAGCATGGCAGGCACATTTTGTTAAAAATATGTTCATCCGTCCTACGGAATCTGAACTGGAAAGATTTCAACCAGACTTTACCGTTTATAATGCATGTAAAGCGGTAGATGAAAAATACAAAGAACACGGATTGAATTCTGATGTGTTTGTCGTCTTTAATGTGGAAGAGAATATCGGTATCATCGGTGGTACCTGGTATGGTGGTGAGATGAAAAAAGGTATCTTCTCTATGATGAACTACTGGTTACCACTTGAGGGTAAACTTCCTATGCACTGTTCAGCGAATGTAGGTAAAGATGGTGATGTTTGTCTATTCTTTGGACTTTCCGGTACAGGAAAAACGACGCTTTCAACAGATCCTCAAAGAGCACTTATCGGTGATGATGAACATGGTTGGGACAATCATGGTGTTTTCAACTTTGAAGGTGGATGTTACGCCAAAGTGATCAATCTTGATGAGAAATCCGAACCAGAGATCTATGGTGCTATTGTGAAAGATGCACTTTTGGAGAATGTTGTTGCCGATGAACATGGTAATGTTGACTATACGGATGGTTCTAAAACAGAGAATACACGTGTATCCTATCCTATAGAACACATTGAAAACCACAAAAAAGACCTGCAGGCTGGTCACCCGAATAATATCATCTTCCTTTCAGCGGATGCATTTGGTGTCTTGCCTCCGGTAAGTAAATTGACCAAAGAACAGGCAATGTACTACTTCCTTAGCGGTTATACAGCGAAAGTAGCTGGAACAGAGAGAGGTATTACTGAACCTGTTGCAACGTTCTCTGCATGTTTTGGTGAAGCCTTTTTACCACTGCATCCAACTGTCTATGCCAAACTTCTTGGTGAGAAGATAGATGAGCATGGTGTAAATGTTTACCTGGTAAATACAGGATGGACAGGTGGTCCTTACGGTACAGGTAAGCGTATGAGTATTAAAAATACAAGAGCATGTATCGATGGTATCTTAAGTGGCGCTATCTTGAATACAGAGTTCGAAACACTTGATACTTTTAATCTTGCTATTCCTAAAACGTTAGAGGGTGTGGATACGGCTGTACTTAACCCAAGAAACACATGGGAAGATAAAGCGGAGTATGATGCAATGTTAGCGAAACTTGCCGGTATGTTCCAGGAGAATTTCCATCGCTATGATGGAAATGGTGATGAGTTTGACTTCGCATCTGCAGGTCCACAACTATAACACTATAGACTCACACATCATGTTGTGTGAGTCTTAACACTCCACTTTTTATATTACTAAATTAACACTATACCCAGTATCGTCTATTTTAGTATGTTTATATCTTGGGTTATTCATCATAAACGTATTACAGTTGATCTATGATCTTTAAAAAGCATAAGAAATCGATTTTAATCCTTATCTCACAAACTAAATTAAGCAGCATTATCACTTAATAGTGTACTTTACTCTTAGAAAAATAGAATGAATAGATTACAAGTTTGTTGTATCTGAACTTTATTATTTATGTTTTGCTATTAAATAGACGATTGACCTAGTAAAAAATCAATAACTTAAGTAATTAAAAGCGTAGCAATATACATAACCAACCCCAATCCTATACCGTAAACTATGTGAGTAAGAATTGGAGCAAGTATTGTGTTTTTTTTTCGGTATTCTTTTTAATCCAAAAAGCCCCCATCCAAGGGAAGGCATCATCTGATTCCGAATACTACACAGCCGCAAAGAATAAACTGCTTCAAAATGGTTGTAAGGTAGGCTACTCAGTAGCATGTTCGAAAAATGCCTCTAGTATGGAGCTTGATTTTAAAAAAGAACAGTTCGTTCAGATGGATGCAGTAAGTGATGACCATGGTGTTTTTGACAACCCCGAGGATTATTTTACCTCACCTCAGTACAAAAACAGACCGAATGCATTAACACTTTTTTTCTACAGAATATTGATCGGAAGTGTCAATGAGAGGATTAAAAAAATGCGTTACTCGTAGTCTGTTATACCAGACATAAAAATATGGAAGAGTGAAATACTTCTTGAAATAGTGGGACTTTTTCTGTATACTAGTTATACTTCCACAAAGGGGATTAAAGATATTTTGTTATTTTAATAAACAGTAATGTGTTCAATTTGGATCATTCATTCAAACGAAACGATATTGTTAGTATTGATAGGACTTATGATACTGACATCCGCTATTACTACTGAGGAGTCATTAATATGCATTTTAGCTTCATTAGAACACTCGGATATTGGATTGGAGGTATTTGGACGGCTTGGGGAGGTCGTAAAAGGATTGAAGCCAAACAGCTTAAAAATCTTCGAAAGCTCATACAAAAGGTCCGTAAAAAATCTCCATATTTTAATAAACTTTATGCCCATTTACCTGATACAGATCTTATTACGCTAAATGATCTTCCAGCCACGTCCAAGATTGACCTTATGGGTGACTTTGAAAATTGGCTTACTGATCGATCTTTAACGCTTGCTCAAGTAAGAGAGCATATGGACAGTATGGATAAGCTTGGTGTCCCAATAGGTCAATATGCTGTCTTTCGAACGTCCGGAACTTCGGGTGAACCTGCCGTTATCGTTATTCCGTCATCAGTCATTGAGTTTATCTTTGGGATTAATTTGGCCCGCTTTTCCAAGAGGCAATTACAAGTGGAAATGAAACTTCAAAAGGCAGGCACCAATATTGTTATTTCGGGTGGGAATGGGCATTTTGCCGGTGCTGGTTTTGATATACTTAGGCAAAACTTGACTCCGCCAATTCCAAGGAAGTTTACATTTATTCCAGCAGAACAAGTGATTGGAGAAACAGTTAAACAACTCAATGAAACAGGACAAATAGCTGAGATACTTACTTATCCAAGCATGCTGGCAATCTTGACGAGAGAACAAGAAGTCGGCCGTTTAAAAATAGAACCTAAACGTATCAAAGTTGCCGGTGAAACATTCACGCCTGAGCTTCGTAAACGCGTTGAAAACGCCTTTCCTTCACTTGAGTTTGGTATTATGGATAGTTATGCTTGTACAGAGTCTCTTTTTATGGCCTTTGAGTGTGATTGTGGTCGTCAACATGTGCCTGAAGATTGGGTCATATTGGAAGCAGTAGATGCAAATCATCAACCTGTTCCTGATGGGGAATTATCGACAACGGCACTGTTAACAGTACTTTCCAATGATGTTCAGCCCTTTATTCGCTATGATATTGGTGATCGTTTACGATTTTATCGTGACCCTTGTCCATGTGGCTCGCCATTTAGAAGTTTTCAAATTGAAGGACGGCAAGCAACAGTAGTTCGGGTGGGAAATGTCACTCTGTCGCCTTTGGCTTTTGATTTAGAACATGAAAGTGCTCAACGGGTACAATTGGTTCAAACTTCAGAATTTGTTTTTGAAGTTCGGGCTGAGCTTTTAAATCAAGCAAATCCAGACCAGGTTTTTGACAAAATAATTCAGTCAGTCAATGAGGTGTTTTCAAAAAATGGACTGGTAGATGTAAAAGTTGTAAAAAGTGATGCTCCTCCTCACTTGACTGCAAGTGGGAAGTTTCATGAAGTAATCCCACTTAGGTAACATGTTTGAATATTTATTGCTGTATGTAATGAAAAATGGACTATAGACGACAGAAGACGAATACTTTGCTAATTTAGTTGCAGATACTTGTGATATACTCTTAATATTGATATACACAAATCGATGGGCACTTTGTTTCTTTAATCAATAGTTAGTCGGTGTATTTCCTGTTATATTTAGTCTGGCTGTTAAGTATTGAAGTTGTGTTTATTACAAATCTAATTTTGGAGTTATACATGAACGAACAGATCAAGATAAAAAAAGATGGCTCTGTACGGATTATTGAGTTCTACAACCCACCGTATAACTATATAACCCTTACTATGCTACGTGAGTTATATACTCAGCTTATGAAAGACCGCGATGATGATTCGATACGAGTCTTGGTACTCAGCGGCGGACTGGAAGACACTTTTCTTACCCATTATGATGTTGATGACCTTATCAACTTTCATAACGCTATCGCCAAAAAAAGATCACCTGCCACCAACCGCATGACAGCCTATATGCTTTGCTGGCTGTTTGATAAAATGGATCGTTGGCCCTGGCTTGAGCGGATTGCCTTAAAAAATACACAAAAGCGTTCTAATGGTGAACAAAGCATTTTTTATTGGACCCGTTGCCTGCAGATCCTCGAGAACTTTCCAAAACCTGTTATTGCAGCGATCAACGGCTTGGCCCTTGGCGGTGGTTGTGAGATTTCTCTATGCTGTGATTTTCGATATATGGCAGATGGTGATAACTACCGTATAGGACTGCCAGAAGTATTGCTGGGTATTACCCCTGGGGGAACAGGCACACCACTGCGGCTTCCACGTATCATTGGTGAAGGTAGAGCTATGGAAATGCTCATGACTGGTGGGATCTATCCTCCATCCAAAGCAGAAGCGATGGGGCTGATCAACCAGGTTCTTCCCCCGAATGAATTGATGCCTGTTGTCATGAAACTGGCCAAGAAACTCTCACGTGGTGCACCCATAGCGCAAGCATGCATCCGCAGATCGGTACGAAAAGGCAGCCGGATGGACTGGTCTAAGGGGCAAGTCTTGGAGATGGCCGGTGCACTTACAGCGATGAACTCTGAAGATGCAGGCCGGGGAATGGAAGCCTATGTGACCCGTATCGCTTCCCAATTCAAAGGTGTGGAACCGGAAAAACGGTTTGAACTCTATGATGATCTTAATACGGGGAATCTGACAGACTTCAAAGGAGAATAGGAAATGCGTGATCTAAAAGGCAAAGTAGCCGTTATTACCGGTGCAGGTTCTGGCATCGGACGAGGACTGGCTGTCAACCTGGCAAAAGAAGGCTGTTCTCTCGCTTTGGCTGATGTAGACGAATCAGGCTTAGCAGAAACGCTTAAGCTGATTAAAGATGAAAATGCCGAGGCTAGAATATACCATGTAGATGTGTCTAACCGAGAACGTGTTTATCGTTTTGCTGAGGAAGTAAATGAAGACTTTGGCAAGGTAGACATCGTTATCAACAATGCGGGTGTACAATTGAAAGAGACGCTGGAAGATGTCACGTATGAAGATTTCGATTGGTTGATGGGTATCAACCTTTACGGTGTCATATACGGATCTAAAGCGTTCCTTCCGTATTTGAAAAAGCAATCTATAGCCAACCTTGTTAACATCTCAAGCGTACAAGGCTTCTTTACGAATCCCAACAGCGGGCCATATTGTACCAGCAAATTCGCTATACGGGGATTTACCCTGACCCTGGCGCAGGAGCTAAAGGATTCGAGCGTTAATGTCTCATGTGTCTATCCGGGTGGTGTTCGTACCAACATAGTAAAAAACGAAAGGTTCTACAAGACAGCGCAGCCCGAAGTCTCCAAAGAAGATGAAGCAGCTAGGTTTGAAAAATACGTATGCTGGATCTCTCCAGACAAAGCAGCAAAGATAATCATCAAAGGCATTAAGAAAAATAAACCTAGTATCCTCGTAGGACCGGACGCCTATTTTTACGAGTTCATCAGTCGTCTTATTCCTATGACGTGGCAAAAATTAATGGCCAGGTTTTAAACAGTATGACTAAGCTATAAACTATGAGCTGAGGATATCCTTTTTCATCTGTTCAAACTCCTCCTTGGTAATCTCTCCATTTGCATATCTCTTTTTCAATATTTCTAACGCGGAATCCGTTTCTTCACCTTTTTTGTAATAACTTTCAGGTCCCCACCACGGTAATCTACAGCCTCCTCTCCCACGTCCAGCAAGTACAAAGAAGACAATAATTATGATTAGGAACATAAGCATAGGGAAAAACCACATCCCACCTCCATGCCACATACAAGGTTGATCTGCTATCATATTCGTTTCCTCCTTAGGGTGTTATACACCATTTAATATGATCTAACTGTTCATGAAAGGAACAAAATGTTTTTCTATGAACAATATGTGAAACCTGCCAATCCTATGATCAAGAGTACACTAAATGGAACGCTAACATTTTTTATACTCATTCCTTTATCAATTTACTCTATAACAAAGTATAAAACGTTAATGTGCAAAGAGTGTGTAGAAAGAGCATTGATGAACTGTTTTATACTATCCTTCTAACGAAGGGAAAATTTTATAAATTGATATTTTAAAAGGCTTTTTTACCCATTGGAGTCTAGTTTACATGGCTCAGAAAATATGGAAGTATAGGAAGTACACAAGCTGGGATGAATAAGATATTCATAGGAGTGAGGAAATAAGGAGATGAGGAAAGATAGAAAAGTTTTTATTTGGTATTGTCAAATTGGAATACTACACCTTTTTCATAATCCTCAACAAGCGTTTTAAAACATGAAGCTATCTCTTTCATTGTTTCAATATTAGGCTCAATATAAATTTTATTTTTGCTCTTTGTCATTGTTATGATCTTTGCATCTTTCAGCTCTTTAAGATGCCGAGATATCGTAGGCAGTGCAAAATCAAATTGTTCGGCGATACTTGTAACACATGTAGCTTGAGCGATCATATCATCTTTGGGTTGGCTCTCATCAATAGAGCAGGCATATCCACCTGTAAAGATGTTTTTAAAGATTTTAAAACGTGTTTCATTCCCCAATGCTTTAAAAATTTTAATCTTAGCATCCATATCAAGCATAGTATTACCTTGTGAATTTTTAATGATTATAGCTAAAGTAATTAAATTTAGCAATTTAGACAATTAACTTTATTTTAAGTAGGGTATATATACAATCTCAAGGAATTTAGTTAATAAGCTAAATAGATATAAAAGGTATTCTCAATGTTAAATAAAAAAATTATCACTGCACTTGGTGCAACTATTGCAGCCTCATTGTGTTGTGTTACTCCTATACTCGCTGTTTTAGCAGGGTCTAGTACTTTAGCTTCATCTATCTCTTGGTTAGCACCCTATCATAACTATTTGGTTGTATTTACTATTCTTGTTTTACTTTATGCCTGGTATGATAAATTGAAACCATCAAAAGAGGTAGAGTGTGAGTGTGATGAGAAAGAAGGATTTTTTTCAAGTAAAACTTTTTTGGCTATGGTCACCCTGTTTGCTGTAATCATGCTCTCTTTCCCTCAATGGGGAGATAAGTTCTTTGACTCAGCACCAAGTGCAGAGAGTTGTGCAGCAGGCACTTGCGAAACTAAAGCAGGCTCAAAAAAAGAAGCAAAGTCACTACTTTCTAAACAAGAAGGGGCAGCCTGTGAGACAGAGTCAGATTGTGATAAAAAACCATTTAAAACTGTTGAAAACACTCTACATAGTAAAGTACCTGAGGGAGAGCAGGCATTAAAAGTGTTTAACTATATGAAGAGAGAAAGTACAAGCCCAACACCTTATAAACAAGTTGCATGTACGGGAACAGGACTTGCGAAATTGGATCATGCAATTGTAGGAAAAAGAGAGATTATCGAAGAGATGCCTCCTCCTGTACTAAAAAAGTTATTGGATGATGAAGAGGAAATTGTACTTCTTGATGTTCGAGAAGAGGGGCATAAAAATGGGCAAACCATAGATGCATTCGAAAGTTATTCTATGACTTATGGGAAAGTACTTTTTAACAGCTTGAAGGTTTTACAAGATGAAGATGCAGTGATTGTCGTATATAGTAAGTTAGGGCTTATCAGTCTTTTTGCAGCAGCGACCTTAAAAGATTTGGGTTATAAAAATGTATACCATTTAAAAGGTGGTTTAAAAGCTTGGGAACTTGCTGGATACTCAACAGTAGAAGAGGAATAGAACATGGCAGATAATACTCAGATAATTGAGCTCTATACCGAGTTGGCAGAAAATCCTAATAAAGATTTTGGGTGGGATAAAGGTTTAGAGAACGCGAAAGCGCACGGTTATAAAGAAGAATGGATAAATATGCTTCCAGATGAGATCTGGAAGTATTGTGCTGCTGTTGGCAATCCTTTTAATGAAGCAGATATAGAAGAAGGTGATACTGTTTTAGATCTAGGTTGTGGTGCGGGTGTAGATGTGTTAGTGGCACGCTTACTTGTTGGTAAAACAGGAAAAGTATATGGAGTAGATATTACTCCAAAGATGGTTGAAACTGCATCGAAACATGCAAAAATGGCTGGCTTTGATAATGTCGAAATCTTAGAGAGTAGTTTTGATAATGTGATGCTTGAAGATGAGAGTGTGGATGTAGTCATTTCAAATGGTGCCATTAACCTCACTTCCTGCAAAGAGTCTGTATTTACAGAGATTTATCGTGTGTTAAAACCAAATGGTAAAATTTATTTTGCTGATATGATAGATATTTCCGAGCCATCATGTTGTACTATAGAACAAAGTTCATGTTGTGCAAGTTCTGGTGAAGAGGATTGGGCAAACTGTGTAGCTGGAACACTACATGAAAACGAACTTATAGAGCTCATTCAAAAAGCTGGCTTTAAAGAGGTCGAGTGTACAGGGCATACGCACTATACAACGGCTGAAACAACCAAAGGTGCGACATTTAGTGCTACAAAAATTCCTGCTGATGTAAGAAGAGAAAATCATTGGGATGGTTTATTTCAAAAAACAGATTACACGCAAGTACTTTGGCATCAAAGTTCACCACAAAAATCGGTAGAATTGATAGAGAAGTATGTAAAAGATGAGGCAAATATCATTGATATTGGTAGTGGCGCTTCTTATCTTGTAGATCATTTGCTCCAAAATGGATATAAAAACATCACTCTACTCGATACATCAAAAACTGCGCTGGAGATAGTGAGATCACGAATAAAAAATGAGAACGTACAATTGATTTGCAGTGATATATTACATTTCAAAAATGACAAAAGATATGATCTGTGGCATGATAGAGCAGCATTTCATTTTTTACTTTCAAAAAAGGAGAGAGAACAATATTTTAAGGTTTTAGAGAATTCACTTGAACCTAAAGGGATAGCTGTCATTAGTACATTTAAGGTAAATGGCCCAATTCAATGTGCAGGATTGGATATTGTACAATATAATCATCAAAAGATGTTAGAAGAGCTTCCTTCAGATTTAACCCTTATAGAGAGCGAAGAATTCACCCATGTTACGCCTAAAGAGACTACACAAGAGTATATCTATTTCGTAATTCAAAAGAAATAATTTAGACATGTTTGAATCATTCACAGATAAATGACTCAAGATAAAAACCTTATAAAATATAGAACATTATAAGGTTTTCTATTTTCTTTTGATATGCATTATTATGTGATATATTTTTACCAATATATTACCTATAGATTCTATTTTTTAATTAATATAAAGTGTGTTCAATTAATATTTTTACACCAATTCCTATTAAGATCACACCACCAAGTTTTTCAGCCTTGTCTTCTAAAAAACCGCCACCCTTGGAACCGATATAAACACCAAAAAAGCTAAATATATAAGTCACCACACCTATAATGATCATAGATATATAAGGATTGAGCTGAAGTAAATTTAGCGTGAATCCAGCTGCCATTGCATCTATACTTGTTGCAATAGCTAAATATAGTAATAGTTTATTGGTGATCTTTGCAATATCCTCTTCAATATTTTCACCAAAACTCTCATAAAGCATTTTCCCACCAAGAATACTTAATAAGGTAAAAGCAACCCAATGATCAAATGATTCTATAACACTTCCCAGACCAATATTGGAAAGATAACCAAACAGTGGCATTAAAGCTTGAAAAAAACCAAAAAACAATCCAACTTTAAGAGCTAAAAATGTATCAAAATATTTGTTTTTAACACCAATGCCTATTGACACTGCAAACGCATCCATACTTAGAGCGAATGCCAGTAAGAAAACTTCTAACATCATTCAATTCCTATTTACTTCTGACTTCAAATTTTATTTTGCAATAGTATCGAAATAACAATATAAACCTCTTAGAATCCAACATAAAATATCACGGCTAAAAAACTCATAAGGTTATCTTTTTTATTTCACAAGATGTTCAGTTCCCTTATCTTTGATTCAAAACTTGTAGTGCATTTCATTAGATTTGTGTGTTTTTATCGAAATTGGTAAAAATACTCAAATTATAGAGTCATGATGGTTCACTTATTATTATAATTATGTGTATTTATGAAACAAATATTTTAAATAAGATAAAATATATCTTATTAATTAGATTTTTTTTTAAATAATATGTTACTTTTTTGTACATCAATTATATTACAAGGAAAAAATATGTCAAACTTACCAAAAATCATTTGGTCAAAAATAGATGAAGCGCCGGCACTTGCTACGTATTCATTACTACCAATCGTCAATGCTTTTACTAAAGAAGCAGGTGTTGAAGTTGTAGAAAGTGATATTTCACTTGCTGGAAGAGTACTTGCAGCTATGGGTCTTGCAGAAGATGAGTTGTCTAAACTAGGAGAAGTAGTACTTCAACCAGACGGGAACGTGATCAAACTTCCAAACATCTCTGCATCAGTAGGTCAGCTAAAAGACTGTATTGCTGAGCTTCAAGGTCAAGGATATGATATCCCTAACTACCCAGAAGAGCCTGCAAACGCTGAAGAAGAATCGATCCAAGCTAAATACAATGTATGTCTTGGTTCTGCAGTTAACCCGGTACTTAGAGAAGGGAACTCAGACAGAAGAGCAGCAAAAGCGGTAAAAAGATTTGCACAAAACAACCCACACAGACTTAAAGCAGTGGATGAGAACTGTCAAGCATATGTTGCTCATATGGGTGGAAAAGGTGACTTCTTTGGTCATGAAAAATCTGTAACATCTACTGCAGACCAAAAAGTAACGATCGCGCTTAACGGTAAAGAGTTGACTTCTATCGATGCACTGGCAGGTGAAGTACTTGACGGTACATTCATGTCTGTTGCTGCTCTTAGAGCATTCTATAAGCAAACGATCGAAGATGCAAAAGCAAAAGGACTTATCTGGTCACTACACCTTAAAGCAACAATGATGAAGATCTCTGACCCAATTATGTTCGGTCACGCATTTGAGATCTTCTTTGCAGATGTATTCGCTAAATATGCTGATACATTCAAAGCATTAGGTGTGAACCCTAACATGGGTATGTCTGACCTTGAGAAAAAGATCGCTGGTCACGCTCAAGAAGCTGAGATCAAAGCTGCATTCCAAGCAGTAGTTGATTCTGATGCACCAAAAATTGCAATGGTTGATTCTGATAAAGGTGAAACGAACTTCAACGCATCTAATGATGTCATTATCGATGCTTCTATGCCTGTCGTAGTAAGAGAAGGTGGTAAGCAGTGGGATAGAACTGGTGCAGCTGGTGAAACGGTTGCTGTAGTTCCTGATTCAACTTACGCGATGTTCCACGAAGAGATGGTAGCTGATATCGTGAAAAATGGTCAATACGATGTATCTACAATGGGTGCAATGCAAAATATCGGTCTTATGGCTCAAAAAGCAGAAGAGTACGGTTCTCACCCAACCACTTTCGAACTGGCTGAAGCTGGTACAGTAACTGTAACAGGTAGCGTAGATGGTGAAATGATGAGCTTTGAGTGTGAAGCTGGAGATATCTGGAGACTTGCTAGAACAAAAGATATTCCGGTGAGAGACTGGGTAAGATTGACTGTTGAAAGAACTAGAATCGAAGGTATCCCTGCAGTATTCTGGTTAGATGAGAACAGAGCACACGATGCAGAGCTTATCAAAAAAGTAAACGAGTACCTTAAAGAGTATGATACTGATGGTTTAGATATCAGATTCATGAAAGTAACGGATGCAACAAGATTTACAAATGCTGAAATCAGAAAAGGTAACAACGTAATCGCTGTAACTGGTAACGTTCTTAGAGACCACTTGACTGATATGTACCCGATCTTGGAGCTTGGTACATCTGCTAAAATGCTTTCAATCGTTCCATTGATCGCTGGTGGTGGATTGTTCGAAACTGGTGCTGGTGGTTCAGCGCCTAAGCACGTAGACCAGTTCCTTGCTGAAGGTCACTTAAGATGGGATTCATTGGGTGAGTTCTTGGCATTGGCTGAGTCACTAAGAATGATCGGTCAAAAACATGACGATGCTAAACTTGCTGCTCTTACAGCTGGTCTTGATGCTGCGAACCAAGGTTACCTTGATAACAACAAAGCACCAGGAAGAAAAGTAGGTCAGCCAGATAACAAAGCATCTCACTTCTACTTGGCTCAGTACTGGGCAGAAGCACTTGCTGAGTCTGACAATGCAGAACTAGCTGCAAAGTTTGCTCCGGTTGCAAAAGAACTTAAAGAGAACGAAGAGAAGATCATGGAAGAGCTTCTTGCAGTAGAAGGTCAGCCTCAAGATGTTGGCGGATACTTCCACCCGAACGATGCGTTGGCTGCCAAAGCAATGAGACCATCTGATACGCTTAATGCGATCATTGACGCTATCTAAGTAGTAATCTACTATGTATCGTACTTTACGTGCGATACATCTTACAAA